>NZ_AOFD01000017.1 GCF_000332815.1 Arthrobacter nitrophenolicus | reverse complement strand
ATGACCGGAACGGAAACGGCCGGGGCCGCAACCATCGGCTCGGAGACCATCAGCAGCTACCTCACGCGGCTGGCTTCACGCCAGCCCACGCCGGGCGGCGGCGCGGCAGCCGCGCTGCACGCCGCCCAGGGCGCTGCGCTTGTGGCCATGGTGGCGCGTTACTCCACCGGCGCGAAGTATGAGCAGCACGCGGCCCTGGTACAGCGCGTCACGGAAGCCGCCGAAGGCCTGGTGCTCGAGGCACTGGGCCTGGCGGATGCGGATGAAGCTGCCTTCCAAGGCGTCATCGATGCCTACAAGCTCCCCTCGGAACCACCGGAGCTCAAGGCGGCCCGTGCCGCCACCATCCAGGAAGCCCTTGTCCAGGCAGCCAGGACACCAGCCAGCCTGATCGGTGTTGCGGGGTCCGTGGTGGAGCTTGCAACCGAGCTGTTCGACGTGGCCAATCCCAACGTGATCAGCGATGTTGCCGCAGCCGCGGATGCCGCCCGTGCGGCGGCAACCACCGCACGGGTAAACATTGACATCAACGTGGTGGCCGTCAAGGACCCCGGCGCGCGTGCGCAGCTCGCCCAGGAAACGGACGGCCTCGAGGACAAAGTGGTGCTCGCCGCCGACTCCCTCGCAGCCCGCGTACGTGAAAGGATCCTCCATTGACTACTGCCACCCTGTCCGGCAAGGAGCTTGCCGGGATCATCGGGCAACGGGTCCAGCAGGAGATCCGGTCCCTGGAGCACGACGGCGTCCGTCCCGTCCTGGCCGTGGTCATGGCCACCGACGACGAGTCGACCAAGTGGTACGTCCGCTCAATTGAGCGGGCAGCCGAACGTGCAGGAATTGGTTGCCGGATCATCGACCTCGGGCACGACGCCACCGAACAGGTCCTGGCCAGTGTCCTGCGGGACCTGAGTGCCGAACCGTCGGTGAACGGCATCATCCTGCAGACACCGCTGCCGGAGGGCGTGCGCACAGATTCCCTGGTGGGACTGATCGCACCCGAAAAGGACATCGACGGCGCGAACCCGCTCAGTCTGGGGCGCCTGGCGGTGGGCCAGCCGGCCTTCGCACCCGCCACCGCGCGGTCCGTCGTCGAAATCCTGGACCACTACGCCATTCCGGTGGCAGGCCGGAACGTGGTGATCGTAGGCCGTTCGGCCGTGGTGGGAAAGCCGCTCTCCCTCCTCCTGCTGGCACGTGACGCCGCCATCACGGTCTGCCACTCCAGGTCCGGGCCGCTTGGGAAGTACACCAAGGAGGCGGACGTGGTGGTGGTCGCCGCGGGGCGGACAGGCCTGCTGACCGGCAGCCACGTCTCCCCCGGGACCGTAGTGGTCGACGTCGGCACGAACGTCCTTCCCGACGGCTCCCTCGTGGGTGACGTGGATGAGGCAAGCGTCAGCGGCGTCGCTGCCGCCCTCACCCCCGTCCCGGGCGGGGTGGGTTCGGTCACCACGGCGCTGCTGCTCCTCCATACCGTGGAGGCGGCGCGGTTGCAGTCGCCGGCCCTTGTCCTTGAAGCCGCGGGCTAGGCCAGCCGCGGAAGGAACGACGGGCAGATCAACCCAATCAAGACGGGCCTGATGGTCCCGTTATCCGTAAACGGTGCTTCGGTGGGCCTAAAACCTGGGGAGGTATTCCTCATCGAAGCACCGTTTACGGATAACGGGGCCATTGCCGTACCCCGGCCGGCTCCGGCATCCATCCGAAAGGGAAGGAGCACCGATGCTCATCACTGAAACTATGGCCGGCCCGCGGGCAGGCCACGCACACCCCTGCCATGCGGCCCCCTCCTGGGCCGAGGCCCGGAGGCTGGCGTACGAGTGCGCCGGCCCGCTTCCGCCGGTTTGGGTTCCGCTGGCGGACGCTGATGGACGGGTCTTGCACCGGGACGTCACGGCGCTGCAGGATTTGCCGCATTACGCGTCCTCAGCGATGGATGGCTGGGCCGTCAACGGCGCAGGCCCCTGGCTGCTTCCGGACCCGCAGCAGCCAGGGGCGCACCCGGGCCTGGCAACCTACGGCCGCCTGGCACCCAACCATGCCAGGGTCATCGCCACCGGCGGGCTGGTCCCTGCGGGCGCCCAGGCCATCCTGCGCAAGGAGAGCGGTGAGGTGGTCCCCGGGCCCTCCGGGAGCCTGCTCCTCAGCGTCGGTCCCGGCGCCCGGGCGGATGAACCGCGCCGCGGACAACACATCCGTCCTGCCGGCGAGGAGGCGCTGGCAGGCGATGTGCTGCTGCCCGCCGGCACCGTCCTTAACCCGGCACGCATCGCCCTGGCCGCTGTGGCGGGGCACGATGAAGTCCTGGTGCGGGCCCGGCCGTCGGTCGCCGTCGTACTTACCGGTTCCGAAGTGGTGACGCAGGGAGTCCCCGCGGCGGGCGAGGTCAGGGATACCTTCGGCCCGCAGCTGGGCACAGTACTTTCGCAGCTGGGCGGCATTGCCGGCGGTCCGGCGAGGATCGGCGATTCCTTCAGCGAGTGGTTGTCCGCCCTTGATACCGCCACAGCGCCCGACGGCGGCAAGGCCGACGTCGTCATCACCACGGGCGGGACCGGACGGTCAGGTACAGACCATTTCCGTGCCGCCATTGGCTCACTGGGCGGACGCATCCTGCTCGACGGCATCGCCATGCGCCCCGGCCACCCTGCCGTCCTGGCCGAACTTCCGGACGGGCGGTTTGTGGCCGGGCTGCCGGGCAACCCCCTGGCCGCCATGATGGCGCTCCTGACTGTCGGGGCCCCGCTGATCGCCGCCCTGGGCGGCCGCCCCCTGCCCGCCGCGACGGACGTGCTGTCCGGCAGCGATATGCCACCGGACCCGGGCCGCACCCGCCTTGTCCCCTGCAGGATCCTGTCGGGGCTGGCGTTTCCTGTCCAGCACACAGGCCCGGGCATGATGCGCGGGCTTGCCTGGGCGGAGGGAGTCATGGTGGTGCCGCCGGACGGCGTGGACTCGGGGCAGCCCGTCCCGGTGCTTCCGCTCCCCTGGAGCCCCGGAGTGGACATGGTTCCCGGCACGAACCCCCAAGGACGGAGCATCCCATGACCCGCATGACCCAGCGCCGCAAAATCCACCGCTTCCACCTGGACGGGTCAGGCAGCGAGTACCCGGTGCGGCACAAGGAAGATGTCCTGGCCGCCGAGGAACCGCTCGAGATCCGCCTTAACGGCCGCTCGTTCGCCGTCACCATGCGCACCCCCGGGGACGATTTCGACCTTGTAGCCGGCTTCCTCGTCTCGGAAGGCGTCATCCGGCGCCATGCGGACCTGGTCTCGCTGCGGTTCTGCGCCGGCGGGAACGGGGAAACCCAGACCTTCAACGTGGTGGACGCCCAGCTGGCGCCGGACGTGCCGATGCCCGACACGATGCGGCACGTGTACACCTCAAGCTCGTGCGGCATCTGCGGGACGGAATCGATCGACGCGGTCCGCAAGGCTATCCACTTCCACATGGCAGAGGACGGCCTCCGGGTCCCGGTTGACATCCTGGCGGGCCTGCCGGACCGGCTGCGGGCAGCGCAGGCCGTGTTTGACAAGACGGGCGGCGTCCACGCAGCCGGCCTGTTCAGGGTTGATGGGCCGGAAGCGGAGCTGCTGTGCCTCCGCGAGGATGTTGGCCGGCACAACGCCGTAGACAAGGTGGTGGGCTGGGCCCTTAGGGAGGGGCAGCTGCCGCTCAGTGGCACCGTATTGCAGGTTTCCGGCCGCGCATCCTTCGAGCTCGTCCAGAAGGCCGCCCTGGCGGGAATTCCGGTCCTGTCTGCAGTCAGCGCACCCTCCAGCCTGGCCGCCGACCTGGCCGCCGAAACGGGCGTGACCCTGGTGGGCTTCAGCCGGGGGAGCAGCTTTAACGTCTATGCAGGACGCGAACGGGTGGGACGGCCAGCGACGGCGGTCCGGCAGGAAAGTTTTGCCTAGCGCAGCGCCGCTGTGCCGCGGTCCTTAGCCTCTCCTAGCGCAACCTGAACCACAATAAGCAACAGTGTGACCTACGCAACGACGAGTGTTAAAGATTTGTGTCATGGGCCGAAATCCCTTGACTTTCAATGTGGCCTGGTTCACTCTGTTGCTTAGCGCGAGTTCTGTTGATTCTTGCGGAACACCTCCCCGACGGGCTTCCAGCCCTAGTGCGACCACGTTTCTCAACCGAAGAGGTGCATCAATGCACAAGGCATGCCCCCCAAAGCCTTTTCCGAACGGAAATCTCCGGCTTGATACCCCACGCCTAATCGCAAGCCCATGACTCGCCGAGCAAAGGACCCGCTCATGGCCATCAACAGTGAACTAAAGTCCCCACAACCCAAGAAACCGTCAGGCAGCGATCCGTTGCCTGATCCAACCCTTCCGGACTCCGCCACGGCGTCCCCCATCGATCCCGCCGAGACCGAGGCCGAAACTACCGTCCTGCCCGAGAACGAGGAGTACGAGCAGATCCTCGAGGAGCTGCGACAGACCAAGACCGAACAGGCCGTCTCCGAACGCCGCAACCGCAAGCTCATCCTGGACAAGACCACGTTCGGGATCACCGGCGTCATCGCCATCGCCTTCGTGATCTGGGGCTTCACCGGCAAGGACAGCCTCTCCACCACATCAAAAGACGCCCTTAACTGGGTGATGGAATACACCGGCTGGCTCTTCATGGTCCTGGCCTCCCTGTTCGTTGTCTTCGTCCTCTGGCTGGCTCTTGGGAAGTTCGGGAACATCCCGCTCGGCAAAGACGGCGAGAAGCCGGAATTCCGGACGGTTTCGTGGGTGGCCATGATGTTCGCAGCCGGCATGGGCATTGGCCTCATGTTCTACGGTGTGGCAGAGCCGCTCTACCACTTCATCTCTCCCCCGCCGGCACAGTTGACGGCCGTACCCCGGACGCGATCCAGACGGCGATGGCCACGTCCATCTTCCACTGGACCCTGCACCCTTGGGCCATGTACGCGGTGGTTGGCATTGCCATGGCCTACGGCACCTACCGGCTGGGCCGTAAGCAGCTGATTTCGGCCGCTTTCACGTCCATCTTCGGCATCCGGACGGTCGAAGGACCGGTTGGCAAGTTCATCAACATCCTGGCCATCTTCGCCACGCTCTTCGGCACCGCGGCCTCGCTGGGCCTCGGGGCACTGCAGATCGGCAGCGGCCTGACGTCGAATGGCTGGATGGGCGAGATCGGGACCCCCGTCCTGGTGGCCATCGTGGCCATCCTGACGGCCTGTTTCGTTGCCTCGGCCGTATCCGGCATCAGCCGCGGCATCCAGTGGCTGTCCAACATCAACATGGTCCTGGCCGTCATCCTGGCCATGATCGTCTTCGTGGCCGGACCCACCCTGTTCATCCTCAACCTCATCCCGGCGGCCGTGGGAGACTACGCCCGCGACCTTGCGGAGATGTCCTCCCGGACAGAGGCTGTCGGCGACGAAGCGCTGCGGACCTGGCTGTCCGGCTGGACCATCTTCTACTGGGCCTGGTGGATTTCCTGGACGCCCTTCGTAGGCATGTTCATTGCCCGCATCAGCCGCGGCCGGACCATCCGCCAGTTCGTTACCGGCGTCCTGCTGGTTCCGAGCATTGTGAGCGTCATCTGGTTCGGCATCTTCGGCGGCACCGCCTTCAACATCCAGCAGGAAGCGGACAAGGCCAACCAGCCGGGCCTGATGACCGTCACCGACGGGGTGGCGAGCATCGATTTTGACGGTGCCCTCTTCAACCTGGTGAAGAACCTTTCCATGCCGGGATGGCTCACGGCGGCCGTTATCGTCCTGGCCATGGTGCTGGTTGCCATCTTCTTCATCACGGGTGCCGACTCTGCATCGCTGATCATGTCGTCGCTGAGCTCCAACGGTTCCTCCGAACCCAAGCGCGGCCTGGTCATCTTCTGGGGAACGCTGACCGGAGCAGTGGCAGCAGTCATGCTGCTGGCGGGCGGCGATGAGCCCTCCGAGGCTTTGTCCGGCCTGCAACGGATCACCATTGTGGCGGCACTGCCGTTCGTCATCGTCATGCTGCTGCTCTGCTTCGCCCTGGCCAAGGACCTGCGGCGGGATCCGCTCTCGCTGCGCAAACGGCTGGCCACCTCCGTGGTGGAGCGGGCCATCAAGACGGGCGTGGAACAGCACCGCGGCGTCCAGTTCGACCTGGTCACCCGGCACGACTGCGGCGATTCATGCCCCGACCCCGAAGACTGCCCGGGCGGCAGCTCCGTGGTGGACAACGACAAGAAATAGCCGATCGACTCCGGCCCCGGTGGACACCACCGGGGCCGGAGCCTTTTAACCCCCGAGCCCCGCCACTGACGGCCGGGCTGCCTAGGCCGATTCCCGGTTCAGCACCACGTCGTAGGCCTCCACGCGCCGGTCCGTCACCGTGGTGGGCGACTCCAGGTGGACTGCCCCCGACGGCAAAATACCGGCGCCGCCGAACCGCTCCATAACCTGCCACTGGGCCAGGACGTCCTCGCCCGCGTGGTCAGCCGGAAGGTCCGCCCAGAAGGTGAACCCGCCGGCGTCGTTCAGTGCTTCCCGCCGGTAGAGCACGCAGCCGCCCAGCCACGCCACCCGGTATGGCACCCACTGGCCGGGCTGCAGGGACAGCTCGGCACTCAGGTGGCTGAGATTGGCCGCACTGTGGAGCGGCCAGCGGTCGAAGCCGGGGGCGCCGGGGCGGATTCGCTCCGCACCCACCTGCCCCTCCCAGGCTTCGAAATTGGCTGTCTGCTCAGGGCGCCTGTCATTCAGGTAGGACAGCCCCTGGGGCGCCATCCCCACAAAACCGCACGCGAGCTCGTCCAGCGCCCCGCTCAGCCTGGCCAAGCACCCGGCTCCAGCCAGACGTCGTCGTCAAGGAAAAGGCACTGGTCCGCGGTGGATTGCTCCAGCAGGAACTGGCGGTGTTCGGCCAGTCCGCGCCGCGGCAGGTGCCGGAGCATCGTGACCGGCCTCCCCTGCGCCTCCAGGACCCGCACCATGGCCGCAGCGGCGGGATGCTCCCACCCCGGGTCCCCGGTGGACTGGTCGCTGATGACGACGGCGAACGCGGGGTCGGTTTGGCCGGCGAGTCCGGCGAGGGTGACAGCGAGTTCAGCCGGGCGGTTGCAGGTTGGCACCAGTACGTCGACGGCTACCTCGCCGGGCATGCCTGCCGGGCGTGCCCACTGTTCGGACGATCTCCTGCTCACAGTTCCTCCTGGTGCCGGCGGGCAGGGCCGGCAACTGGTGAATGGGTTTCGAATGTCCTTTACCCAGACCGCGGGCATGTATGCCGGCGGCAAGGCAAAGGCCCCTGTCCCGCATCTCGAATCGAGGAAACGGAACAGGGGCCCCGTGGCTGTGCAGCCTGCCTTCATGCAGGCGCCGCGCTCACATTGGCTCAGCCGGCGTCGAAGCTCTCGCCGCCGTCATCCTTGGGCGACTTTTCCTGCGGAAGGTCGTTGCCGCTGCCGTCCGGGATGCCCGCCGCTTCCTGGCCGGACTCGGAGGAGACCGGCGCGGAGCCCTGCGAGTCATCGTTGGATTCGTCGATCTCGGCGGCGCTGGAGGGAAGGTCCATGTCGTGCGGGACCGGCTCCGTGCCGGCGCCGGCCTGTGGCTCGTTGGTGTCGGCGCTGCCTGCTGCCTGGCTGCCGGCGGAGCCGCCGGCGCCCTGGCTTCCGCCCATCTCCTGCTCGGCGGTGGGGGTTCCGTAGCCGCCGGGATCCGACTCGGGTTGCGCGTGCTGGTTTTCCTGCGTCATGGTTCCTCCTGTTGGGTTTGCGGTTTGAAAGGGGCTTGGGGGCCTGGGTCCCGGCGTGTGCTCAGAGTCCCTTGCCGCCGGTCACCGGCAGTACTGCCCCCGAGATGTAGGACCCGTCCTCGGAGGCCAGCAGCACGTAGGCGGCCGCCAGCTCGGCGGGCTGGCCCGCGCGTTCCAGGGGCGTGTCCTGGCCGAACTTGGGAAGCTTGTCCGGCCATTCGGTGGCGGGAATCAGTGGCGTCCAGATGGGGCCGGGGGCCACGGCGTTGACGCGGATGCCCTTGGGGCCCAGTTCCTGCGCAAGGGCTTTGGTGAATGCCACCTGCGCCGCCTTGGTCATGGCGTAGTCGATCAGGCCGGGCGACGGGTTGAACGCCTGGATCGATGCGGTGGTGATGATGGAGGCGCCTGCCTTGAGGCGCGGCACGGCCGCCCGCGCACTCCACAGCAGCGAGTAGAGGTTGGTCTTGAAGACCCGGTCGAATTCCTCCGTGGGCAGGGTCTCAAGGCTCTCGCGGTTCTTCTGGTAGGCCGCGTTCAGCACCACCACATCCAGGCGGCCGAACTCAGCCGCCGCTTCCTCGACGATCCGGGTGCTGAACTCTTCCTCCCGCCCGTCACCGGCGAACAGGAGGGCGCGCCGGCCCGCCTTCCGGATCCAGTCGGCGGTGTCCTGGGCGTCGTCCTCCTCCTCGGGCAGGTAGGAAATAGCGACGTCGGCCCCCTCGCGGGCGAACGCGATGGCCACGGCCTTGCCGATCCCGGAATCGCCACCGGTGATGAGTGCGGCCTTTCCCTCAAGCTTTCGGTGCCCCTCGTAGCTGAGCTCGCCGTGGTCCGGCTTGGGATCCATGGGCGCCGTGAGGCCGGGCTGCTTCTGCTCCTGCTCCGGAAAGGGGCCCGAGTGGTAGCCGCCCCGGGGGTCCTTTGGCTGGTCTGTCTGCTTGTCGCTGCCGCTCATAGTCCGCCTCCCTGTGTCGGTTCCGCTGTACCGGTTTCGAAGGGCCGGAGCACCGGCCCTTCGAAGCTATCCCGGCCGGAGGAACAAGTCCACCGATTGGTACGAATAATCAGTAAACTTATCAAATGATGGTCGTGACGCAATGCCTGCCTTGCTTCTGGGTACCTGGGGAGTAGAAAGGGACCAAGGACTGGCTGTCGCAGGAAGGAGAAGCAATGTCAGAGGTGGAGGATTACACCGGCAGAACGGGGCGGAACGAGACCCGCGAGGAACAACTGGACCGTAACTGGGCCGAGCTCCTGCAGGAACTCCGCGTGCTGCAGACCGGCGTCCAGATCCTGGCAGGTTTCCTGCTCACACTCCCCTTCCAGGAGCGGTTTGAGGACCTGGACGACTTCCAGGTCAACCTGTACCTGGCCAACGTGGTGGTCGCAGCCCTGACCACGTCATTCATCCTCCTCCCGGTCAGCGTCCACCGGCGCCTCTTCCGGAAGCGGCTCAAGGAAACCCTCGTCTCAAGCGCGGACACGATCACCAAGATCGCCCTGGGCGGGGTTGGCCTCCTGAGCGCCGGGACCGCCGCGCTGGTCTTCGACGTGACCCTGGACCGGTCCGCCGGCCTCACCGCGGGAGGTGCACTGCTGGGCGTACTGCTGGTCCTGCTGGTCTATGTTCCCCTGCACCTGAACAGGCGTGCAGCGGCGAACGGCAAACCATCCACCGAACGGGACAGCGATGGCTAAATGGGCCAAAGAGCACGGACTGCTGCTGGTGAACCTGGCACTGTTCCTGATCTTCTTTGGCGGGATGATCCTCTCCGGCGCCGCAACCTACAGCGAGGAACAGCAGGCCCACGGCGAGGCAGGGGTTTCGGTGCTGCAGTTCCTGGGCACTGGTGAGTTTGTGGAGGCCACCTTCGAAAACTGGGAATCCGAGTTCCTGCAGATGGCCCTCTACGTGGTGCTGACGGTCTTCCTGTTCCAGAAGGGATCCTCGGAGTCCAAGCCGATGGGCAAGGAAGCCCCGCAGGACGAGGACCCCAGGGAGGCAGCCATCAAGAAGGCAACGCCGTGGCCGGTTAAACGCGGAGGTATGGTGCTCAAGTTCTACGAGCACTCACTGTCCATCCTGATGTTCGCGCTTTTCCTGGCATCCTTCACGGCCCATGCCCTGGGCGGGACCGAGGCCTACAACGAGGAACAGCAAAGCCATGGCGAGCCCACCGTCACGTTCCTGCAGTACATCGGGACCAGCCGCTTCTGGTTCGAGTCCTTCCAGAACTGGCAGAGCGAGTTCCTGGCCATCGCCGTGCTGGTGGGTGCGTCCGTGTACCTCCGCGAGAAGGGCTCGCCCGAGTCCAAGCCTGTTGCCGAACCGCACTACGAAACTGGCTCCTGAGCTGGCGGGTATTGGCGCCGCCGCAGCGCTACGATCGTCGGCTGACGGGCAGGGCCAGGCGCCGGAGCCCCAGCAGGGCAGCCGGGGAACCTAGGCCCCTTCGAGCACCTGGCTTGTTGCCCAGGCCAGGTACTTTCCCGCGTTGGCAACGGCGTCTGCCGGGCTGGAGGCCACGTCCAGCAGCTGCGCCGCGGCCACCACGCCGTGTTCGGCAAGGTCCTCGAGGGTCACCAGGATCCGGCCCGCCACGACGATCACTGGGATGCCCTTCTCCCGCGCCGCATCTGCGAGCGCGATGGGGGCCTTGCCCGTGAGGGACTGCGAATCCATGGACCCTTCGCCGGTGATGACCAGGTCAGTGCCGGACAGCTGGTCGGCCAGTCCGGTGAGTCCCGCCACCAGCGCAAAGCCGCCCTCCAGCGCGGCACCGGTGAAGGCAAGGAACGACGCCGGGAACCCGCCCGCGGCGCCGGCGCCGGGAACGTTGACGTCCCGGCCGGTCGCCTCCCGCAGCACCGAGGCCCAGTTGCGGAGCCCGGCGTCGAGCAGTTCGATGCCGTCCTGGTCCGCACCTTTCTGCGGCGAGAAGACGTGGGCGGCCCCCTGCGGGCCGTAAAGGGGGTTGCGGACGTCCACGGCGATGCGGAAGGTGGTGGCTGCAAGGCGCGGGTCCAGTCCGCTGGTATCCAGCGAGACGACGTCGGCGAGCGATCCGCCGCCCAGTGGCACCACGTTGCCGGCGGAGTCCAGGGGCTTCAGCCGAGTGCCCGGAGCGCGCCGCTGCCGCCGTCGGTCATCGCTGAGCCACCCAGCCCGAGAACAATCTCGGTGGCGCCGGCATCCAGGGCGGCGGCGATGAGCTGGCCGCACCCGTAGCTGTGCGCGCGGAGCGCATTGTCCGGAGTGGGCTCCATGTCCGCCAGGCCGGAGGCCTGCGCGGTTTCGATGACGGCGGTAACCGCGCCGTCGCCGGACTTCCGGATGGCCCAGGCGGCGCCGACCGGGGCGAGGACGGGGCCCACCACGGCGTTGAGTCTTTCCTCGTATCCGGCAGCAACTGCCGCCTCCAGGGTGCCCTCACCACCGTCGGCAATCGGGAACTGGTTGGCCACGGCGTCGGGGTAGACCCGCAGGCCCCTTCCGCGATGGCCGCTGCGGCTTCAGCAGCCGTCAGGGAGCCCTTGAACTTATCCGGAGCAATAAGGATGCGCATGCGCTCCATCATGCCAGCAAGCCGACGGAAAGCGCTTGCCCCGACGTAATACGGAGGGAAGCAGCCTACCCCTCGCGCCACTCGTGGCTGGTGATGTGGGAACCGGCCTGCGGCCCCATCTGGAGCATGCCGCCGTCCACGGCCCAGGCCGCGCCGGTGACGTAGCTGGAAGCAGGGGAGGCCAGGAACGCGATGACGGCCGCGACCTCCCGCGCATCGCCGGGCCGGCCGAGGGGCACGCCCGGGCGGTCCTTCGTGGTGGGGTCCTCGTCCTCCTGCCCGGTCATGGGTGTGGCAATCTCGCCGGGCGCCACTGTATTGGCGGTGATTCCGTGCTGGGCCAGTTCCAGGGCAAGGGTCTTCATGAGTCCGCCAAGCCCGTGCTTGGATGCGTCATAGGCGGAGGAGCCCACGCGGGGCTGGAATTCGTGCACGCTGGAGACGGCAATCAGCCGGCCGCCCCTGCCGGCCCGGACCATGCGGCGGGCGGCGGCCTGGAGGCACACGAAGGCACCGTTGAGGTTGGTGTCCAGGGTTAGCATCCAGCGGTCCAGGTCCATGTCCAGGAACTTGGTGCTTTCGCCGGTACCGGCGTTGTTGACGAAGACGTCCACGCCGCCCAGCTCGTCCGCGAGTTCGTCGATCACGGTACCCGCGGACCGGAGTTCGGTGGTGTCCAGCTGGCGGACGACAGCCTTGCGGCCCGCGGCCCGGATCTCTTCAGCCGTCCCCTCCGCCCCGGCCTTGTCCGAGTGCCAGGTGACGCCCACATCCATGCCAGCCCTGGCAAGAGCGACGGCGGTGGCCTTGCCGATCCCGGAGTCCGAGCCGGTGACGATGGCGGTGGCGGGCGCGAAGCTGCTGGTGTCCTGCATCGTGGCAAGCCTTTCGGTAGGTCAGGTGCTGGAAGGTGGTGCGGGGTCAGGCGGGGCGGGTCAGGCGGGTCGGCGCAGTTCCGGCTCGGGAGGGAAGCGCCGGGCGGCTGCGACGTCCGGTTCGTCCTTGACGGCCATGAGCGGAACGGCGAAGGTGACCACAGGCCGGTCGGTGTCGTCCGCGGACCTCACTGTCAGGCTCCGGGTGCCCGGCGGCACGGAGGGGGTGAAGACCTGCAGGTTCCGCGAGCCCAGGATTGCCGAGTTTTTGAGCCTGTATTGGGTTCCAAAATGGTCCTGCAGGATGATGTTCGGCTGCGGTCCCCCTTCGGATGCCATCTGGATATTTACCACCAGCCCGGTGTCCCAGATCTCGACGGACAGGACGGTGAATTCGGTGGAGTCCGTGACGTGGCTTCCGTAAGTGGGTGGCAGCAGCATGCCCCGGAGGGAGCCTGACGGTATGAGTTCTCGCATTGTTGGTTCCTGGTGGTCTTGCGTCCGCCGTCGCCGAAGTGGCGCCGGATGTGCTCCGGTGCTGCTGAAACGATGGGGGCGCCGGTGCGGCTTAGGCATCTTCGCGGTTGGGGTTTTCCAACCAAAAGAAGGTGGATTGTTGCCCGTCGCTACGCTGTTTCTGATGGATGTAATTGAGGCGCCGGGAGTCGAAGGTCTCGAACCATTCGTCCCGGCTGATGTGGCGGAGCTTATCGCTGTCGCCGCCGAAGTCGATCCGCAGCACTCGCAGGCGGTTCCTCCGCCATGGTGGCCTTCCTTTCCCCAGAGGCTGGAACTAATAAGTCTACTTATTATGTAGCCTCCGGATCCGGCCATGTGTCAAGGGGATTGGCTGGTTTCAGCGGCTTCCCACAACGGTGGAAGGACCGGTTTCGGCGGCTAACCCCGCGGCCGCAGTACCGCGTAGTACCCGGGCACCCGGCTTCGCCCGTCCACGCCGGTTGCGGGGTTGGTCTCGATGGCCACTTCGCCGTCCTCCAGCAGCTCCCAGGCTTCGGCGGGCAGTACCTGCTGCCTTTCCCCGGGGCCGAAGTGGCCCGGCATTGGCAGGCCCCTGATGGCGCGTTCGAGCGGAGCGGGAATGCCCTGCATGGTGGCGCCCAGATGGGTCACGTAGTCCACGGGGTTGCCCTGGAAGTTGGTTTCAGCCAGGAACACGGTGCCCCGCTTCCCGGCGAGAAGGCGGAGGTTTTCCACCAAGGCCGCCTGGTCAGCCGGCTCGAGGACATGGAGAACGCCGCGGATGAAGACATTGGCGCCGCCGTCGAAGCCCTTTTCCGCCCCCGGCGCGGTCATGTCGCGCACCTCGAAGCGGACGTTGCCGGTTTCACCGGACTCCGCCGCGGCCCGCCTGACAGCGTGTTCGGAGACGTCCACGCCGACGGCCTCGGGAAAAATTCCCGCCAGCGCACGGGTGAAGCTGCCGTGCCCGCAGCCCACGTCCACCACCGGGAGTTCCGGGTCCAGGTAGCGGAGGAGGACATCCTTGTAGCCAAGGAACTCGTCGTCCGTCCCGGCATCCCACAGCACCTCGCCGCCCACGCCCGTTGCCCTGATTCCCGCCCAGTACCGGTCCCACGCCAGCGGCCGGTCCTTGGGTGCAGAGCGGGAGAGCCGGACAAGCCTGGGAATCAGCAGGTACTTCCGCAGGGCAGACAGTAGCGACTTGGCGGGTGAGGGCTTCGCTGGGGAGTACACCGGTCAAATATATGTCGCGGAGCACACACAGCCCGCCATTGCCGGGCATTGAGGCCGGATCTTACGACGGCGGCGCGTCCCTTCCGCCGCCCGTGCCCGGATTGAGCGGTATTTCAGGCCGAGGGGCCGCCGTCCAGGGTGAGCCATGCCATGGCTTCCTGCCTGGAGGTGAAGAACCGGGTGGGGCAGGGCAGCTTGCTCACTCCCAGGACGAAGTTGGCCATGACCTTGTCCACGGGCGAGGAACCCAGCAGCGCGATGCGGGAGGCCTGGCACGGCCGGCCGAACACCGCACGCGCTCCCCGGCTCACCCGTTCCGTCGTCGCCATGTCCACCAGCATGGGACGCCGGTCCTCACCGCACAGGTCGTTGACCCTGTCCATGGCGTTCTCGGCGTCGGCCTCGCTGATCGAAGCGCCCCGCGGCCACCGCAGCTGGAGGATCCCGCCCTCATCCAGGCTCAGATCTCCTTTGGTGGATCCTTCCGGTTGCTCTGTCACTTTGTCCCTCCGCACGATTTTTCTGGAGCCACACGTCCCGCATCCCCCTACAATGTACTCAACTGGGAGGGAAGGGGTCATTGTGGCGGCTGATTCGCCGTGTGACTTGCGCGTGCCACGCGCCGCCGTGGTGGCGGACCCCGACGCCGCGCGGCTCGCGCGGAACGCCTCCGCCCTTGAAGAGGCGGGCTTTTGCGTGACGTCCGCGACCGACGCAGCCGGACTGGCAGCACTCCTGCAGGACGGCAAGCCGGCGGTCATCATTGCGGACGCGTCGCTGCTTCCTGCCATTGGAACCGAAGCGCCGGTCCTGCTGATGGTGGACCTGGACAATCCCGCCGAAACCTCCGCCCGCCCCTCCGGCATCCATGACTGCATCACCAAGCCGCCGGCCCCACGGGAGCTCGTCCACCGGGCTTCCGCCCTGATCGACCTGGTGGCAAGGCGGAACGCCTCACGGCAGCGGGCCGAGGCACTGCGCGAACAGCTCCGGCTGGTTTCCGCTGCGGTCCGCGCCACCAACGATCCACAGGAGATCGCCAACCATGTGGTGGCAGGCTTCGGCCGGACCTTCAAGGCCGACCATGTCCTGCTGGCCACTTTCGAGGACGAGCGGGTTCCGCGCATCACCGCCACCTGGGACGCCCCGGGACTGCAGCCGCTGCCCCCCGGCGTCCTGCCGGACGGGAAAGAGGCGCACCGGACGGCGGACCTGCTCTGGGCCGGTGCGGAAACCATGTCCACGGACGCACCCGAAACGGACGACCCCCCTGCCGAGGGCGCGCGGACCGGCGAAGGCGGGGGAACGGCGTCGGGCCTTTCCAGCACGTTCTCCACCCTCGCAGTGCCCATTGGGGAGGGAAATTCCTCGCTTGGAATCATCTGGATTGCCATGCGTGACCGGCGGCGCCAGTGGTCCCGTGCGGAGCTTGGCCTCATCCAGCACGTGGCGGGCAACGCCGCGTACGGGCTGATCCAGAGCCACCTGATCAGCAGCCAGCAGCAGGTGGTCAAGCAGCTGCAGCAGCTGGACAAGGCCAAGACGGACTTCCTGGCCACCGTGAACCATGAGCTGCGCACACCGCTGACCTCGATCATGGCGTACCTGGACATGATCCAGGAAAGCACCGAGCAGCCGGTCTCGCCCGAGGTCCACCAGATGCTGGACATCGTGGTGCGGAACACGGAGCGGCTGCGGTCGCTGATCGAGGACATGCTGAGCGTTTCGCGCAACGGCCTGGATGACAGCCTGATGCATTTCACCCCCGTGCGCCTGGGACAGACCCTGGACCTGGTGGCGGCGGCGCTCCGGCCGCTGGCCAAGCTGCAGAACGTGACCATCGAGGTGGACCCGGTGCCGGAGGATCCGGAGATCCTGGCCGACGAGGTGCAGCTGCAGCAGGTCTTCACCAACCTGGTATCCAACGCCATCAAGTTCACCCCCAGCGGTGGACGGATCGAGGTGGGCAGCGAGTCGCACGCCGCCGAGGACGGCACCCGCTGGGCAACGGTCAGCGTGGCCGACACCGGCATCGGCATTTCCAGCGACGAGATCGACCACGTGTTCACCCGGTTCTACCGAGCCTCCAACGCCATGTCCGGGGCGATCCCGGGGACGGGCCTGGGACTGGCCATCACCAAGGACATCGTGGTGCGGCATGGGGGGAAGATAGACGTGGCGTCCACGTTGGGCGCCGGCACCACCGTCACCGTCAGCCTCCCCCTGGATGCCGACCGGTCCCGGGCCAACTGAGCGGGGGAAGAAGGAAAGCTGATGTTCGCGGACAATGATCCCCGGCTCTCCCAGCTGCTGGAAGGCATTGTCCGGCTGGCATCGGGAGACCTCAGCTCCCGGATAGAGGTGTCCCCGGCGCGGGACGAGCTGGACGCCATCATCACCGGTACCAACCTGCTGGCGGAGGACCTGCAGATCATCTACGAAGAGCTCGAGCAGCGGGTCCAGGTGCGGACCCAACTCCTGCACGAGGCTCACCTTGAGATGCAGAAAATGGCCATGCAGGACCCGCTCACGGGCCTGGCGAACCGCTCCGCCCTGATCGACGCCCTGAAGACGGCACTGGACGCCGGGGCCGCTCCCGAAGAGGGGCCGGTGCTCCTGCTCATGGACCTGGACGCCTTCAAATCCATCAACGACAGCATGGGCCACACCGCGGGCGACCAGGTCCTCATCACCGTGGGGCAACGGCTCCGGGGCGCGGTGCGGGCGGACGACGTCGTGGCCCGGCTGGGCGGGGACGAATTCGCCATCGTCATGCCGTCCGCCACCCCGGACCAGGCCACTGTCGTAGGCCACCGGATCCTCGCAGCCCTCAAGCAGCCCATCGAACTCCCCGGCCGGAGCGTGCGCTGCGGGGCCAGCATCGGGCTGAGTGCGGGCGCCGAAGGCCAGACCCCCGAGGACATGCTGATGGAGGCCGACGTCGCCATGTATGCCTCCAAGGCGGAGGGGCAGAACCGGCTGCACCGCTTCGAGCCGGCGCTGCTGCTGATGCGCAGGCTCCGCAGCCAGCTGGTGGAAGACCTGCGCGCCGCCATCAAGAGCGACGGCTTGACGCTCTACTACCAGCCTGTGGTGGAGCTCGCCACAGGGAGGGTGGAGGGCGTGGAGGCGCTGGTGCGCTGGAACCACCCCACCCGCGGGTTCATCATGCCGGACGAGTTCATACCGCTGGCCGAGGAAGCCGGGTTGATTTCCGAGCTTGGCCTGTGGGTGCTCCGGGCGGCCGTGCACCAGCTCCGGTCGTGGATCGCCGCCTCCCTGGTGGACAACAGGTTCTCCGTCCGCATCAACATTTCCGCCACGGACCTGCAGAGCCTGCAGTTCATCGAGGATGTCCGGAATGTGCTGAAGGAAACCGGGGTACGGCCCGAGCAGGTGGTCCTGGAACTGACGGAAGTGGCCATCGTCAAGGGCAACGAACTGGACCGCTACTCGCTGGCCGGGCTGCGCGGCCTGGGGGTGGGAATCGAAATCGACGACTTTGGCACCGGCTACTCCTCCATCAGCTATCTGCGCCGGCTCCCGGTGGACCGGGTGAAGGTTGACCGTTCGCTGATCACCGGCCTGGGCACGGATCCGAGCCAGCCCGCGCTGGTGGCGGCCGTCCTGCAGCTGGTCCGTGCATGCGGGCTGGAGGCTGTGTGGGAGGGCGTTGAAACCGCCGAGCAGGCCGGGATCCTGCGGGGGCTCGGCTGCCTGAGCGCGCAGGGCTACTACTTCAGCAGGCCGGTGCCGCCCGACCAGATCCCGCTGCTGCTGGCCGACCAGCCCGAAGGCGCCAACCCCTGACCCGCCAAGTTACCGCAAGGTACCCAAATTACTGCTAAAACTCCCGCAAACCCCTGCGTTTTTTGGTGCTGCCGATATACGATCATCGTGCGGTGTCTGGTTTTCCTGGCCGCTAGAGCTGGGGATTCACAGAAGCACCGGAATTAAAAGGCGTTCATAAATTGAAAATTAATTGGGCCACTGGGTCATTACTTCGTCAACTGGGGGCGTAGCTAATGTCGGTTCGTGTACAGGCATGGGGAATTATTGCCGCGGTACTGGCGGAAACAGATCCGTCCGGCGCGGCCGTCCGGCAGCGCCTTAGCAACAGCCTCGACGAGAATCCGGGGGTGCCCGAACGGGCCCTGCTGGAATACCTTCTTGAAACGCGGCGCAGCGATGCCAACACTGTTGAAACGCTGGAGACCGCACGGGAAATGCGCCTCACTCCCGCCGCCCTCCCGCCCAAACTCGCCGAGCAGATTGATGCCATCCGCAGCATGTCCCGGATCAGCGCGCTGCTTGAGAACCAGATGCTGATGACGGCTTTCCAGCCGATCTACGGGCTGGGCGACAAAAACGTGGTGGGCGTGGAGGCATTGTCCCGCTTCGTCAGTGACGACGGCGCGGCGGCCGAGCTGTGGTTCGCCGAAGCTGCCGCCGTGGGCCTGGGCGCCAACCTGGAATTCTCGGCCCTCGGATCCGCGGCAGCGGCTGCCAGGGACCTTCCGCCGCACCTGTTCGTGTCGCTGAACATCTCCCCCACGTCCTGCCTGGACCCGCGGCTGCCGGAACTGTTCGAACATATTGACCTTCCCATCAACCGGATTGTCCTCGAACTCACGGAAACCATTCCGGATGAGGAATACGCGCAGTTCATCGCCGCGATCAATCCGCTGCGCGACCAGGGCCTGCGGATCGCCGTGGACGACACCCACTCCGGGGCCGGCGCCCTGAGCCGCATGGTGCACCTGCGCCCCGATTTCCTCAAGGTGGGACGTGACGTGATCGGGGACGTGGACAACGACGGCCTGCAGCGCGCCCTGACCGCCTGTCTGGTGGATTTCAGCCAGCAGATCGGCACAACCCTCGTGGCGGAGGGCATCGAAACGGTTGGGGAATTGAAAGTCCTGACCGAACTGGGCATCGATGCGGGGCAGGGCTACCTGCTGGGACGCCCGTCCGTCCGGCCAAAGGACTGGGTTTCCTGGAACACCCGGCTGGACGCGGACGGCCTGAACCGGCAGCTCGTGGGGCCGGACCAGGCCACGCTCAATCCCCAGGGAAACGACGCACCTTGAGCTGAATCTTCGGACAGTGGACCGGCAGGCATGCGTGCCACCGGTCCACTGTTGTGTTGTGCGCGTATTGTGCTGTGCGCGCCCTATTCGTCGTGGCCCTGGTCGCCACTCATCTGGTCCTCCGCCGGAGGCGTCTCACCCGGCGGCACTCCCCCGCCCGGTTCCAGGCCGGTGACGTTGCCTTCGGCAGGGTCCGGGTTCGCCGAGCCTGCCGAATCCTTGCCCGGGGCTGCCTGGGCGTCAGTGTGGCCCCTGCCCGGCTGGTCAGGATTGGCGGGATCATTTTCCGGATGGTAGCTGCTCATGGTGCGTGTCCTTCCTTCCCGGCCGCGGTTCTTCACCCCAGCTCTGGACTAATTGTAAGCATGCTGATAATTCTGGAGGGGTAGGGCCGGGCGGCCGCTGGGGCGCCCGCACGCACGATGTCAGGAGGAACAGAGATGGGAATCGGCGACAGCATCGGCAAGGCAGCGGAGAACGCCATGGAGGACCTGGCGGGTACATCGAAGCCCACGGAGAAGATGAACGTTCCCGACCCCACGGACCCCAATGACGACGTGGAGGTCCACTCCTCCATCAGCGAGGGGTCCAATGCAATGGAGGCGGAGAAGGAGAAGGCGCCGGGCTTGAAGACCGGGCCGGCTCCCGGGCCGGTCTCCGAGAGCCCCTTTGGCGGGGACACTGACGAAACGAACAATGACAGGGCGGAAGCAGGCCGTGGAACGGGCGACGACGGGCTGACAGGCAGTGCCGCCGCCGCGGGTGGGGCGGCTGCGGCAGGAAACGGGGGCCCGGCGGCGTTGCGGGCGGGCTGCCGGACAGCAACCCGGACGAGCTGCGCGCCGACCCGACGGAGGGCGACCAGGACCCGTCCACCAGCACAGGCCGGGGCTAGCACCAGGTAAAACAGCGGATCAGGCGGGCGGCCCGGGCGGCCACCCGCCTCTTTCGACGAGGATCTCCTTGAGCAGGTCGCCTCGGTCGGTGACAAGGCCGTCCACGCCGAGGTCCAGCAGGCGGCGCATCTCGCGGGATCGTTGATGGTCCAGACGTGCACCGCCAGGCCCAGGCCGTGCGCCCGGCGGACGAACCCGGGGGTGACAACTTCGATGCCACCGCGGCGGGCCGGAACCTGCAGTGCGTGGACGCCGGACAGGACGCGGCGCATCAGCCAGCGGAAGGCAGGTCCGGGCAGCAGCGGGCCCAGGCACGTGAAAAGAGCGATCGATGTAACCCCCGCCGAGGCCGCAACCGGGCGGCTGAGCAGCTTCAGCACCGCCCGCCGCCGCCGGTCCGAGAAGCTGGTGACCAGCACCCGGTCATGCACCCGGTGGCGCTCAATGGCGGCCGCCGTGCTGTTGACGGAGCTCCAGTCCTTGACGTCCAGGTTGAGCCGGATGCCGGGCAGTTCCGGAACCAGTTCGTCGAAGGTCGGGACGGGCTCACGGCCGCCGATGTTCACCCGGGCAACCTCCGCCGCCGTCAGCTCCGAAACCTTGCCCCTGCCGTCCGTCACCCGTTCCAGCGTGTCATCGTGGAAAAGGAGCAGCACGCCGTCGGACGTGGTGTGGACATCCGTCTCCAGGTAGCGGTAGCCGAGGTCCACGGCGGCCCGGAAGGCGGCCTTCGAGTTCTCCAGCCCCTCAAGGGAGAAGCCGCGGTGGGCCATCGCGATGGGCAGCTGGTTGCCGGCGGCATCCGGATTGGCGAAGAACGGCAGGGTCACAGTGCGAGCGTACCCGAGCTGGCCGGACCCTTGGCGCCGCCCCGGGTCAGTCTTCGAACGGCAGGATCTCGACCCCGTCGCCGCAGTGCAGCAGCGTCCGGCCGCGGCCGCCGTCAAGATTGATCCACACCACGGTGTTGTCCGGCGTGACGGCGTCCACCACGCCGCCGGCTTCGAACCCGGGGGTCAGCAGGACCCGGACGCGGTCGCCCTGCCGCAGCTTCTTCCAGTGCGGCGCAGGCGTTGCCCTGCGCAGTGGTGCATCGGCGGTATCGCGCTTGGTATTCCGTGCCATCCCTACCCCTTCGGCCTGCCGGAGAGGAGTCTGCTCTCCGGGCTTCACGCTACGGAGCAAAGGTGAACGCGAGGTGAGCGCCAGCTGTGAATACGGCGGCGGCCGCGGAAATCAGGAACGCGGGGCGCCCAGGGAAGCGAGGCGCGCCTCCAGGACCTGGGCCACGCCGTCGTCGTCGAAGTGCGGCGCACGCTGGCCCGCCGCGCGGATGGCCTCCGGGTGGCCGCTGGCCATGGCGTAGCCGTGCCCGGCCCAGCGGAGCATCTCGATGTCGTTGGGCATGTCGCCGAAGGCCACCACGTCGGAGGCGTCAATGCCCAGCGCCCGAGCGTATTCGGCAAGGGTGACGGCCTTGTTCACGCCCGGCAGGGACAGTTCCAGCATGGCCACGCCCGGCGAGGAGTGCGTGGCGGCGGCGAGATGTTCGACGGCGGGACGCACCTCGGCGAGGAAGTCGTCCGGAGTGCCGTCCCGGACAATGGCGAGGAACTTCACCACGCTGTCATCGCCAACCAGGGTTTCCCGCAGCGGCGCCGGCGTGAACTGCGACAGCAGTTCGCTCGACTCGTTTTCGATGAACCCGGGCTCAAGGTGGAACCCGGTCAGCGTTTCCGCGGCAAACAGGGCAGCCGGGCGGAGGTCCTTAATGATCCGGCGGATTTCCAGCACCGCGGCGATGCCGAGCGTGCGGGCGGAGACCAGCTTATCCGCTTCGAGGTCCCAGACCACAGCCCCGTTGGAGCAGATGACCGTCCCGGTATGGCCCAGCTGGTCCTGGAGCGGATGCAGCCAGCGGGGCGGCCGGCCGGTGACGAAAACGAGTTCGACGCCGGCGTCCCGGCAGGCGTGGAAGGCGCGGACGGTGCGGTCGCTGATCTTTCCGTCGTGCCCGAGGATCGTTCCGTCAATATCGCTTGCCACCAACCGCATCCAACAAGTCTACGTGGCGGCGGCCAAGGGGATGATTCCCGCAGCCGGGAGGTCCGCTTGTCAGCCTGCAGCGCTACACTGAACTAATCGAACATATTTTCGAATAAGGGTGTGTTGTGGGCGTTATTATTGGTCCCCGCGTGATAGATGCGGGTGCCTCGTACCTGTCGGTCCTGATCTCCCCTGTCGCGGTTGCGGCCGGCTTCCCGTCGCCGGCGCAGGACTACTTCGATGGCCGGATCGACCTGAACGCGCACCTGATCAAGGACATCACCAGCACATTCGTGGTGCGCGTAACCGGCGATTCGATGGAGGGCGCCGGCATCAGCGACGGCGACGAACTGATCGTGAACCGGGCCCTTGAGCCCAAGGACGGCTCGGTGGTGGTCGCCGTGCTGGATGGAGAACTGACGGTCAAGCGGCTGCGCATCACGCCCACGGGGGTAGTGCTGCAGGCGGAGAACCCGAAGTACCCTGACATCCGGGTCCCCGCCTTGTCCGAGCTGACGGTGTGGGGCGTGGCCACCAGGTGCCTGCACCATGTGTGACCTGCAGACCGCGGAAGGAGGGCCATGCCCAAGCCGGTCCTGATGCGGCAGATGCCGCAGATCGCCCACGTGGATGTGAACTGCTTTTACGCCTCGGCCGAGCGCGCCTTCGATCCGTCGCTCGAGGGGCGGCCGCTGATCGTCCTGTCCAACAATGACGGCTGCGCGGTGACCCGTTCCCCCGAGGCGAAGGCGCTGGGCATCCGGACCGGGGACCCCTGGTTCAAACTCGCGCCCCGGGCAAAGGAGTGGGGCCTGGTGGCCAGGTCCAGCAACTACGAGTTGTACGGCGATATCAGCGCCCGGGTCATGGAGCTGCTCGGCAGGCATTCGGCGTGGCTGGAGGTCTACAGCATCGACGAGGCCTTCCTGGGCGTGAAGGGCCGGCCCGAAGAGCTGCTGGCGCTCGGCCGGACCATGAAGGCCGAGGTCCGGCGGAACGTGGGCGTCCCGGTCTGCGTGGGGATAGCGCCCACCAAGACGCTGGCCAAGCTGTGCAACAAGTGGGCGAAGAACAACGCCTCCTTCGGTGGGGTGTGCCACTGGGAGGCCGTACCCGCACCAGTTAAGGAGTCCCTGCTGGAACGGCTTCCCGTGGACGAGGTGTGGGGCATTGCGGGCCGGCTGACCAGGCGCCTGAATGCCCTCGGCATCTTCACGGTGCTGGACCTGGTCCGGGCCGACCCTGTGGTCATCCGCGACAAGTTCTCGGTGGTGGTGATGCGCACGGTCCTGGAGCTGCGGGGCATTCCCTGCATTCCCATGGAGGAGGAACGCCTGGGCCGGGACCAGCTCATCTTCTCCCGCTCCTTCTCCACGCCGGTGACCACTGTCGACGGCATGCGCCAGGTGCTCAGCATCTATGGCCAGCAGGCGAGCGCGAGGCTCGCAAAACACGGCCTGCAGGCCAAAGTCCTGACGGCGTTCGCCGCCACGTCCCCGTTCAGGCAGCACGAGCAGGCCTACCCTTCGGTGTGCCTGTCCCTTCCCATGCCCACGGCTGATCCGCTCCTGCTGACCAAGGCCACGCATGCCCTGCTGCCCCACATCCGCAACGGGCTCAAATACGCCAAGGCCGGCCTCATGCTCACCGACCTGCGCCCCACCGGCAACCAGTCTCCCCTGGAACCCTTCGAGAACCGGCATGAAGAGCGCGGCATCGGCCCGCTCCTGGAGGATGTGAGCCGCCGCTTCGGGCACGGCTCCATCGGACTTGGCCACGGTGGCATCAAAGGCGGCGTGGACTGGTCCATGAAGCGCGGCATGCAATCCCCCCGGTACACCACGCACTGGGACGAACTCCCGCTGGTGAAGGCGGCCTGAGGCTTTTCAGGCCGGGGGCTCCGGCAGGGCGGACGGTCCGTCGAGCGTGGCACCGGCGCTGGCCTGCGGCACCACCACGTGGACGGCGTTCCGCTGGATGGTGAAGTCGGCGGGCGTGACGGCCGCGATCTCGCCGTCGAGGTTCACGGGCATCGGCGGTTCGGTGACCAGCCGGACGCACCGGCTGGTCAGGTGGTACACCCGGTCGTGCTCCACGAAGCTCCCATCCCGGAGCAGCCGGGCGATCTTTACATGTTCCCGGAGCGGCGCCGCCAGGATGGCGTAGATGTCGAGGATGTGGTCGTCGATCCCGGCGGTGGGCGAAACCGTGTTGCCGCCGCCGTAGTGCCTGCCGTTGCCGACCGCCACCTGAAGCAGGCCCTCAAGCTGCAATGGCTCGTGGTCCCCGTCCGGGAACTCAAGCCGCGCGCGGAACGGCTTGTGCCGGGCATACGAACGCAGGGTGGCAATGCCGTACGCCAGCGGCCCCAGGCGCCGCTTCAGGCCGGGGCTGAGCGCCTCGGTCACCTGGACGGACAGGCCGGCGGAGGCGACGTTGAGGAAGGGCTGCCCGTTGGCGCGCCCCAGGTCGATGTCCACCACTTTCCCGCCCGCGATGGCGGCGCATGCCTTCGCCAGGTTGTCCGGGATTTCCAGGGTGCGGGCGAGGTCGTTGGCGGTGCCGAGCGGAAGGACGCCGAGCACCACCCCGGTGCCGGCGATCCGGCCGGCGGCATAGGAAACCGTCCCGTCGCCGCCACCCACAACCAGCAGGTCATGCCCGTCGGCAAGCACCCGGTCCAGCGTCCCGGCCAGCTCGGCCCCCGAATGCACGTGATGCACTGCGGAGACCGGCACACCTGCCTTGTGCAGCGCCTCCACCGCCAGTTCGCGCGCGGCCGCCCCGCGGCGTGATCCGGAGTTGATGACTACGGCAGCAGAGCGGGCCTCTCGGGCAACCTTCATGTGGGACATGTTAGGTCCATCTGTCCGGGAAATGCCTGTGGGCGTCCCCTCCATGGTGGAGGGGACGCCCATCAATACCTTCGCTATGGGTTGACCAGTGCTACGGGTTGGACAGGGGCGCTGAGACCAGCTGCGGTTCCGCCGGAGCATCCGGATCGCGGACCTCGGCGGCGGACTGGGCGGCGGCGGGCTGGGCGGCCGCGGGCCTGGCTGCGGCTGCATGCTCGGCCAGGACACCTGTCTGGTGCCGGATCTTCAGCCGGTACAGCAGGGTCCCGCCTATGGCGACGGCACCCACGAAGATCACGCCGCCCCACTGCAGGTACCACTCAAACGGCGGCACGGAGTTGTAGATCTCGGGCCGGGGCCAGATCAGGTTCAGCGTCATGGCACCGCCCCACAGGACCGCGAGGATGTTCACGGGGACACCCCACTTGCCAAGGCTGAACCCGGCCTTTCCGTGGCTTGCGTCGGACAGCGGCCATTTCTTCAGGAAGCGCCGCCGGAGCAGCGGGACCGTGACCAGCAGGTAGGAGAGGTAGATCAGGACGATGCTGATGCTGGACAAGATGGTGAAAATGGCGGGCTGGGAGACGTTGACGATCAGCGGCATGATGGCGATGAGTCCGATGACGATGGCCGCCACTGTGGGCGTCTTCCGCTCCGGGTGTACTTTGCTGAGCTGGCGGCTGAAGGGAAGGTTGTTGTCCCGGGCCATGGCGAACATCATGCGGATGGCGGCGGCGTGGACGGCGAGGGTGCAGACGAACACGGCGACGACGATGCACACCAGGAAGGCCTTGCCGAACGGGCCTCCCAGCACGGAGAGCACGATGTACTGCAGGCCGCCGTCGGCAGAGCCCAGCTTGGGGTCGTTCAGGTCCGGGGCGGCCAGGAGCCCGCCGAGGAGAATGAGGCCGCCGAGGATGAAGGACGCCGTGATTGCCCGCAGGATGGCCTTGGGGGCGGTCTTTTTGGGATCCTTCGTCTCCTCGCCGAGGGAACTGGCGGTGTCAAAGCCGTACATCACATACCCCGATGCCATGGCGCCGATGAGGAACACCCCGAAGAAGCCAAGGTCGTGGTCCATGCCGTACCCTTCGGTACTGAAAAGGGCTTCCGGTCCCCGCACCACATGCCAGCCCAGGGCCAGGATGAGGAGCACGGCGGCGACGAGTTCCACGAAGACGCCGATGCTATTGATTTTGGTCATCAGCTTCACACCGAAGGCGTTGATGAGCGTCGAGATTGAGATCATGATGCTGGCGAGCAGCACGCCGTTGAGGGCGAAATCGTAGGTGCCGGTGCCGTCTCCAATGATCTGGAAACCGGACCAGATCTGGGGCAGGGTCAGCTGCAGCGCCAGGGCCACGGCCCCGAGCGCCACGATCGAGGAAATGAGCAGCAGCCAGCCGGCCAGCCAGGCGAACGTCCCGGACGAGAGCTGCTTGGCCCAGTTGTAGACCGATCCGGCCACCGGATAGCGGCCGGCCAGCTCGGCGAAGCAGAGGGCCACCATGAGCTGGCCGGCGAAGACGATGGGCCAGGACCATGCGTAGGCCGGCCCGGCCATGGAGAAGCCAAAGTAGAACAGTTGAAAAACGCCGGTGAGGATGGAGATGTAGCTGACGCCGGCCGCGAAGCTGGCAAACTTGCCAATGCTGCGGTCCAGGGTCTGGGCATAGCCGAACTCGTCCATGCCACTTGAATCAGTACTCTTGCTGGGTTCCAACATCCGAACTCCTAGATGAGAAAAGCACGATGGTGATGGCCCGCGGCCGCCATTGGACGCGGGTGATATCGGTGGCCGGGCGCCACGCCTGCAGCGCCCGGCCGTTTCCCCCAAATGCTGTTGCTAGCCGGCGGCCCCCACCCCGGCGCCGGCAGATGGGCCAAACCAGCCGCTGGGTGCGGGGTGGATGTTCTGCCAGATATGTTTTGCCTCGCGGTATTCATTGAGTCCCGCGCTGCCGAGCTCCCGGCCGATGCCGGACTTCCCGAAGCCGCCCCACTCCGCCTGCGGGACGTACGGGTGATAGTCGTTGATCCATACTGTTCCGTGCCGGAGGCCGCCCGCAACACGCTGCGCCTTGGATGCGTCCGAGGTCCAGACCGCGCCGGCCAGGCCGTACTCCGTGTCATTGGCGATGGCCACGGCCTCGTCCTCGGTCCGGAACGTTTCGACGGTCAGCACCGGGCCGAATGACTCCTCCTGCAGCACGCTCATGCCGGAACGGCAGTTGCCGAGCACCGTGGGCGGGTAGAAGAAGCCGTCCGCGAGCGGTCCCTCGTCCGGGATGTAGCCGCCGCACAGCAGCTCGGCGCCCTCCGCGATGCCGGCCTGGACATAGGCGTGGACCTGGTCCCGGTGCTTGGCGGAGATGAGCGGGCCCGTCTCGGCGTCGGGGTCGAACGGCCCGCCCATGCGGATCTTTTGCGCCCGTTCCACCACCTCAGCCACGAACCGCTCCGCGATGGACTCTTCGACGACGAGCCGCGCCCCTGCCGAGCAGACCTGGCCGGAGTGCAGGAACACGGCGGTCAGGGCGTTGTCGACGGCGGCGTCCCAGTCCGCGTCCGCGAAGACGACGTTGGGGTTCTTTCCGCCGAGCTCGAAGGCGACGCGCTTCACCGTCTCCGCGGCGGCGGCCATGATGGTCTGGCCGGTGGCCAGGCTGCCGGTCAGGGAAACGAGGTCGACGCGCGGGTCGGAGCTGAGCGGGCCGCCCACCTTCGACCCGCTTCCGGTCACCAGGTTTGCGACGCCGGCGGGAACCCCGGCTTCGGCGAGGGTCTCCATGAGCAGGATGGCGGTGGACGGCGTGAGCTCGCTGGGCTTGAGCACGAACGAGTTTCCCGCGACGAGGGCCGGGGCCACCTTCCAGGCGGCCTGCAGGAGCGGGTAGTTCCACGGGGCGATCAGGGCACAGACGCCCAGCGGCTCGTACACCACGCGGCTGATGGCGTTCGGGCGGCCGGTGTCGATCACCCGGCCGGCGTCGAGTCCGGCAATCTTTCCGTAGTACCGGAAGCAGGCCGCGATATCGTCAATGTCGTATTCGGCTTCGACGAGGCGCTTGCCGGTGTCGAGCGCCTCGGCCCGGGCGTAGGCGGCCTTGTCCCGCTCCAGCAGGTCGGCCACGCGGAGCATGACCGCCCCGCGTTCAAGGTCGGTGAGCCGGCGCCAGGGGCCGCCGTCGAACGCGGCACGTGCACTGGCGATGGCCCGCTCCGCATCTTCCGGCGTCGACTTGGCGACAACTGCCACCTCGCTGCCGTCCGCGGGACAGCGCACGACTGTTGTGCCGCCGTCGGACGCCTGCTGCCAGGCGCCGTCAATGTACAGGCCCTTGATGGTGTCCTGCGCTTGGCCGGCCTGCTTTGCCTGCTCAACGGTGGCGGTCATGGTCGCTCCTTTTCCTGTGCATCAATCATGCCTAGGCCCTGCCTGCCGGGGCAGCGGCGGCGTTCCGCTCCAGCGGGCTGATGCCGTGCCGGTAGAACTCCGCGTGCTGCGGCGCCAGGGGTGCCTTGCCGGCGATCAGGTCCGCCGCCTTTTCGGCGAGCATCATGACTGGGGCGTAGATGTTGCCGTTGGTGACATAGGGCATGGCCGAAGCGTCGACCACGCGGAGGCCGCGGGTGCCGTGCACGGTCATGTCCAGGGGGTTCACCACGGCCATCGGATCGGAGTCCGGGCCCATCTTGGCGGTGCAGGACGGGTGCAGCGCCGTCTCGGCGTCGCGGGCAACCCAGTCCAGGATCTCGGCGTCGGTCTGCACCGCACGGCCGGGCGAGAGTTCACCGCCGTTGAAGGGGCTCATGGCGGACTGGCCCAGGATGTCGCGGGCCACGTGGATCGCCTCGACCCATTCACGGCGGTCCTGGTCGGTGGACAGGTAGTTGAACACCATGGACGGGTGCACGGTGGGGTCGGTGGACTTGATCTTGAGGGTGCCGCGGGCGTCCGAGTACATGGGCCCGATGTGCACCTGGTAGCCGTGCTTGGCGTCCGCCTTCTGGCCGTCGTAACGGACGGCCACCGGAAGGAAGTGGAACATCAGGTTCGGGTACGCCACGTCCTCGTTGGACCGCACGAAGCCGCCGCCCTCGAAGTGGTTGGTGGCGGCCGGGCCCTTGCGGCCGAACATCCACTGCATGCCGATCCACGGCATGCGCCAGACGTCCAGGGCCGGCTGCATGGACACCGGCTGGGTGCAGGCGTGCTGGATGTAGACCTCCAGGTGGTCCTGCAGGTTCTGGCCGACGCCGGGCAGGTTGACCACGGAGTTGATGCCCAGGGAGTTCAGGTGGGCGGCGTCGCCGACGCCGGAGAGCTGGAGCAGCTGCGGGGTGTTGATGGCGCCGCCGGCCAGGATCACCTCGCCCGCGTTCACCTGGTGGGTCTTGCCGTTGCGGCGGTAGGTGACGCCGGTGGCCACGTTGCCCGTGAAGTTGATCTTGGTGGCCAGTGCCCGGGTCAGGACCGTCAGGTTGTTCCGGCCGAAGTTGGGCCGCAGGTAGGCGCGCGACGCCGAGAGCCGCTGGCCTTTGTGCACGTTGCGGTCAAAGGCCGCGAAGCCTTCCTGGCGGTAGCCGTTGACGTCGTCCGTCAGCGGGTAGCCGGCTTCCTGCGCGGCTTTGAAGAACGCCTGGAAGAGCGGGTTCGTGGCTGGACCGCGTTCCAGGACCAGCGGACCGTCATGCCCGCGGAGTTCATCGTCCGGGTCGGCGGCGAGCGCGTTTTCCATCCGGTTGAAGTACGGCAGGCAGTGCGCGAAGTCCAGGTCTCCATGCCGGGGTCGGCACCCCAGCGTTCGTAGTCGAGGGGGTTGCCGCGCTGGAAGATCATGCCGTTGATCGAGCTTGAGCCGCCCAGGACCTTGCCGCGGGCATGTGCTACGCGGCGGCCGCCCATGTAGGGCTCGGGGTCCGACTCGTAGCGCCAGTCATATAGCGGGTTGCCGCTGGGGAAGGTGAGCGCGGCGGGCATCTGGATGAAGAGGTCCCAGGGGTAGTCGCTCCGCCCGGCCTCAAGGACCAGGACGCTGGCCCGGCCGCCGTCGCTCAGCCGGTTGGCGAGCACGGAACCCGCGCTTCCGCCGCCGACGATGACGTAGTCGTAACTGGTTTTTGTCATGCTGCTAAATCTCCTTCTGCCTGGGGCAGGCCTCCCGCATGTCGGGGTGGCCGTCCAGGGAATGGGTCAGTGGTCAGGCTGTGGCGGAGGAGCTTCGCCGGTGAAGCCCTCCAGGAAAGAAGGGCTCCCGTTGTGTGGTGCAGGTCATATCCAAGGACAATAATCCAGTTTGAACGAGTGTTCAATAGGTCTGCTGGACAAACGTTCAAAATTTACAAGGGCGTAACGCGGGCAGGCTTGGATACCGCGGATTTCCGCGTCTTTCGAGACACCTTTCGGGCAGGTTGTACCGCTCCTGGCTCAAATGTGACGCGGGCGCGGAAGGAGATTCGGGCGCGCCCAAGGGCGGCGGAAACTGGTCAGCCCGCCCTATTCCTGCAACCGGAGACTAGGCTGCGAAGGCGATTTCTTCAGTCCGGGCGATGCTCCGCTGGATCGAGCTTCGTCCACGCCCAGGAGGGCTGTCAGCCACATGCCGTTCTGCACGACGACGATGTCCGCCGCCCGCTCCAGGCATACGTCGGCGGACAGCTCGGGCCGGGCATTCGCCAGCAGGGCAGCGAGCCCCTTGAGATAGCGGTCAAAGGCTGCCGCGTTGATGTGCGCGAAGTCCTCATGGGCTTGGGCGAGTGCCCACAGGTGAAGGCGCAGGGACAGGTGCTGGGTGGTGAGGAACTGCGGGTCGGCGACCCGCCGGAGGGCTTTCCGGAGCTGTTCGTCCGGCGGTGACGCGGGGTCGGGTGCCACCAGCCTCAGGTCGCGTTCGTCGATCCGGTGCAGCGCAGCGCGGATCAGGCTCGTCTTGTCCTCGAAGTAGTAGTTCACGAGCCCCAGCGCCACCCCGGCTTCACGGGCCACGGCACGCATGCTCACACCCGAGATGCCGTGGCGCGACAGGAGGTCCAGCGCCGCCTCGAGGATGCGGGCCTGCCGGTCGACCTGTTCGCCGGAGTTCACGGTGCTTGTGTCCACCCGGCCAGAATATGGGGAAACACCAGGCGGTGCATCCCGGGCGCCGGGCGGGGGCTCTCCTAGTGGGCCTGGCCGGCACCGATTTCGACGACCAGCACTCCGGCGGAAATGAGCAGGATCCCGACGGCCATGGTTGGCGTCAGCGGTTCCTTGAACAGGACGCGGCTGGCCACCGCTGTCAGCGCCACGCCGCAGGCCACCCAGATGCCGTATCCAACGCCAAGGGGCATTCCATGGTCAAGCGCCAGGCTCAGGAACCCAAAAGCGGCCACATAGCCGGACACGATGGGAACCAGCCACGCCTTCTTTTTCAGGCCCTCCGAGGCGCGCAGGGACATGGTTGCCGCAACTTCCGTAAGAATTGCCAGGCCGAGGAAGAACCAGGTCATGCCTGTTCCTCCGTACGGCTTTCACGGTGGGCTTTCTGCGATCCGGCTTCCACGGTGATGACTCCCGCCAGGATCAGCGCGATGCCACAGCCCATCAGCCAGGTCAGGGGCTCGTCGAAGATCGCGGCCGACAACAGTGCAGTGGCGGTGACACCACCGGCGCCCCAGGCGCCGTAGGCAACGCTGATGCTCATTCCCAGGCGCAGGCAGACGGTCAGCAGGAAGAAGGCGGCGGCATAGCCGGCGACCACCAGGACGTACCAGCCCGGCGTTTCCAGGGCTGCCTTCAGGGCCAGGGTGGCACTGACTTCCGCGACGACGGCTCCGCGAGGTAGAGCCACCGCTTCACTCCGCTCCCCCTTCGCCGATCAGGCCGAGGATGTGGGCCACGATTGCCGCCGCGTCAGCCTTGCCGGGGGCACCCACGCCGCTGGCCTGGGCCGCCCACAGTCCGTCCGCCGCCAGCCGGGCAGTCAGAAGCCTCGCCCGACGTGCAGGTGGCATCCCCTCCGGGATCAGGAGCCAGCGGTCGAGGTGCCGGGACCAGGCTTCCTGCAGCTCGGCCCGGCATGAGGAGTGGAACCACAAGGCCCACTCCGCACGCATGTTCTGCCCGTCAGCCGCTGCCTGGACATAGGACCGGTACCGTTCCTCCACCGTTCCGTCGCTGCCGCCCAGAAGCGCCGCCATCCTGCGCTCCAGCTGGCAGGCGGCGTACTCAACCAGGGCGACCATCAAGGCATCCCGGCTTGGAAAGTGGTACATCAGCCCGGGCTTGGTGACCCCCGCCTCCGAAGCCACTGCATCCAGGGTGATGGCGGCACCTTGGTTGCGCGCCGCCACGCGCAGGCCCGCTTCAAGGATTTGGGGCCGCTGACTCTCTCTCACCCTCAAACTTTACCATCCGGACGGTAAAGTTTGAGCGCCATTCCCGCCTTCTGCAGACCGTCCCAAAAAGACGAAGCACGACGTTTCTTGACGCTCCGCTACGCCGCATTGAGCGTCCGCGTCGTCCCGTGAACGCCTGCTACAGGAACGATTGTGGGGCCGCTGGGCGCTCCGTACTCTCAACGCATCAGACCCAGCAAAGGAATTCCATGTCAGAACCAACAGAGAAGAACCCGCAGAATGCGGGAAACTCCACCCGCATCGTCGCCGGCCAGGCAGAACCCAAGCGCCCCCTCGGCCTCAAGATCGGTATCGCGGCAGCAGTCCTCGCCCTCGTTGGTGGTGGCGCCGCCGTCGCCTCCGCCGTCAACAGCACCAACTCCGCGACTGCTCCGGCCGCCGAAGCCGCTCCAGCCGGAAACCCCGCGGCCGAACTCAAGCTCGGCTACTTCGGCAACGTCACCCACGCTCCGGCACTGGTGGGCGTGAGCCAGGGCCACATCGCGCGGGAGCTCGGGGACACCGAACTCAGCACCCAGGTGTTCAACGCAGGGCCCGCCGCCATCGAGGCGCTGAACGCCGGCGCCATCGACGCCACCTACATCGGCCCCAACCCGGCCATCAACTCCTTCGTCAAGAGCCAGGGCGAGTCGGTCCACATTATCGCCGGCGCTGCTGCCGGCGGCGCCCAGCTTGTGGTCAAGCCGGAGATCAGCTCCGCGGCGGACCTCAGGGGCAAGACGCTCGCCTCGCCGCAGCTCGGCGGCACGCAGGACGTGGCCCTCCGGGCCTGGCTCTCCGCCCAGGGATACAAGACCAACGTGGACGGCAGCGGCGACGTGGCCATCAACCCGACCGAAAACGCGCAGACGCTCAAGCTGTTCCAGGACGGAAGACTCGACGGCGCATGGCTGCCCGAGCCGTGGGCGTCACGCCTCGTACTGACCGCCGGAGCGAAGGTGCTCGTCGACGAAAAGGACCTCTGGGACGGCTCCCTCTCCGGCAAGCCCGGCGAGTTCCCCACCACCATCCTCATCGTGAACCAGAAGTTTGCGGCCGAGCACCCGGACACCGTGAAGGCCCTCCTCAAGGGCCACGCGAAGTCGGTGGATTGGCTGAACGGCGCGTCCGACGGCGAAAAGGCCAGGGTCATCAACGCCGCCCTCAAGGAGGCCGCCGGCGCGGAGCTGAAGGCGGACGTGATCGACCGCTCGCTGAAGAACATCGTGTTCACCGTGGACCCGCTGGCCGGAACCTACCAGAAGCTCCTGGCCGACGGCGTCACTGCAGGGACCACCAAGCAGGCTGACATCAGCGGCATCTTCGACCTCGCCGCGCTCAACGAGGTGACGGACGGGAAGACTTCCGCGGCAGGCCTCGGCAAGGAGTGACACCCTCCCACTTCCTGCACTGATTTTGGTGACGCTCTTTCACTTTCCAACGGACGGTGAGAGAGCGTCACTGCTTTATGCGCACCAGGTGGGAGAGGGTTGGGCGGCAGGGACTTCTGGTATCAGCGCCATGGATACTTGCTATCAAAAACCTCGCCTTCCCCGAATACATGAGCTGCCTCACAGTAGTTACAGGACCTGCAGGAACCTGCACGGCAGCCAGTATCCAGAAGGAATAGGAATTCAGCGTGGAAACTCCCCTCTCCCATCTCGCCCACCTCGAGATCACCACACCCGACGTAGAGGCCTCAGCCAAGTTCTACGAGGAAAAGTTCGGCATGCGCATCATTGACCGGGTGGACGGCAAGGTCTACCTGCGCTGCTGGGGCGACTACTACCGCTACAGCCTGGTGGTCACGCACGGCGAGGAAGCCAGCCTGGGCCGGATGGCATGGCGCACCAGCTCGCAGGCCGCCCTCGAGGCAGCAGCACAGCGGATCGAAGCCAGCGGCGTGCAGGGCACCTGGACTGCCGGCGGCCACGGCTACGGCAAGGCCTACGAGTTCACCGGTCCCTACGGCCACCACATGCGCCTGTTCTTCGACGTTGAAAAGTTCGTTGCCGAGCCCGGGTTCAAGTCCACCTACCCGGACCGCCCGGAGAAGCGCAGCAGCCACGCAGCCGCCCCCCGCTTCCTGGACCACGTCACCGTGGCCACCCAGGACGTGCGCGGTTTCGCCAAGTGGTACAGCGAGGCCCTCGGCTTCCGCGTCATGGCCTTCGTCGAGCTGGACGAAGCACCCATCACCGTGTTCTCCGTCCTCACCACCAACGAGAAGTCCCACGACCTCGGCGTCGTCCTGGACACCTCGAGCCGTGCCGGCCGCGTGAACCACATCGCCTTCTGGGTGGATACCCACGAGGACCTGCTCCGCACCGCGGACGTCATGATGGAGAACGGCACCCCGATGGAATACGGCCCCTCCATCCACGGTGTGGGCGAGCAGAACTTCCTGTACTTCCGCGAGCCGTCCGGCCTGCGCGTGGAACTGAACTCCGGCGGCTACCGCAACTACGTCCCGGACTGGGCGCCCAACACCTGGAAGCCCTCGCTCGGTTCCAACAACTTCTACAAGAACGGCGCCATGCCGCACTCCATGACCGAATCCTTCCCGCCGGCCGAGGCTTCACCGCCACCGAGGAAGGTGCCTCCCCGGAAATGAAGGAAGCGCTGCTGAACCCGTACGCCAAGCAGGGCCGGGGCTAAGGGCACCATGACCGACACCACCTACGCCCTGGTCCGGTTCCAGGAGCCGGGCGACAGCAAGGCCCGGGCCGGGCTGCTGGTCAAGGACCGCGTCCTGCCGCTGGACGGGGACATCAACTCCCTGATCCAGCACTGGGACACCACCGAGGGCCGGCTGGACGCCCTGGCCGCCTCCGCCGGTGAGGACACCGGCCTGCCGCTTGCCGCCGTCGACATCCTGGCCCCGGTGGAACCGGCCCAGGTCCTGCAGACCGGCGCCAACTACCGCAAGCACGTCATCGACCTCGCCGCCGCACACCGCGAACCCGGCGAGGACGAGGAGGAAGTCCGCGCCAAAACTGCCGCCATGATGGACAAGCGCGCCGGCCAGGGCACGCCGTACTTCTTCATCGGGCTGCCGACGGCGATCGCTTCCGCCACGGACGACCTCACCCTGCCCTCCTACTCCAAGACCCACGACTGGGAACTGGAGCTCGCAGCGGTCATCGGCAAGGAAGCCTTCCGGGTCACCCCCGAACAGGCCCTGGAGCACGTCTTTGGCTACACCATGGTCAACGACATCACCACCCGCGAATACGTCTTCCGCAAGGACATGCCCGCCATCGGCTCCGACTGGTACCGCGCCAAGAACGCCCCCGGTTTCCTGCCCACCGGCCCGCTGCTGGTCCCTGCCAAGTTCTTCGGCGACCCGCAGAACGTTCAGGTCACGCTCAAACTCAACGGCAAGGCCATGCAGGACGAATCCACCCAGGACATGATCTTCGGCGTGGCCAAGCTGGTCAGCGAAGCCTCCCAGATCATGCCGCTGCGCCCCGGCGACCTGGTGCTCACCGGCAGTCCCGCCGGCAACGGCCAGCACTGGGGCCGGCTCCTGAAGGACGGCGACGTCATGGAAGGCACCATCACCGGCCTGGGCACCCAGCTCATCCACTGCAGGGACGAAGCCGCAACTGAAGGCAGCAAGCAGTGACCAGCCAGGACACAGCTGTAAACACCGGCACCGGGGAATCCAACGATTCCCCGGTGATCCGGCGTGACGACGCACTGGCCAGCATCACCGCTGCCGCCTACAAGTACAACAACTGGGGCCGCTGGGGCGAGGACGACGTGCTGGGCACACTGAACTTCATCGACGCCGGCAAACGCATCGAGGCCGCCGGACTGGTCAAAACCGGCGAGGCGTTCTCGCTGTCCCAGCCGTTCGACACCAACGGCCCGCAAAAAGGCTGGCGGCGCCGGACCAACCCCGTGCACACCATGACGGACACGGGTGTGGACGCCGAACGCGGCAACCAGGGCTTCCCGCACGGGTTCGGCGGCGCGGACGACGTCATCGCGATGCCCCTGCAGTGCTCCACCCAGTGGGACGGCCTGGGCCACATCTTCGACCGCGGCAAGGCCTGGAACGGCCGCGCCGCGGGCGACGTGGTCACCTCTGAAGGCGACCTGGTCACCGGCATCGAAACCGCCGCCGCCAAGATCGTCACCCGCGGCGTCCTGCTCGACGTCGGACGCGCCCTGGGCCCGGACCTCGGCCGGACTGACGGCGAACTTCCGGACGGCTTCGCCATTACCGTTGAACACCTGGAGCGCACCATCGCACTGCAGGGACCCAGCTCGCAGGTCCGGCGCGGGGACATCGTGGTGATCCGCACCGGACAGTACACCAGGGCGCGCCGCGACGGCTGGGGCGACTACGCCGGCGGGTCCGCCCCCGGCCTGTCCTTCAGCACCGCCCCATGGCTGCACTCCTCGGAGATCGCGGGCATCGCCACCGATACCTGGGGCTTCGAGGTCCGGCCCAACGAATTCGACGCCGCCTTCCAGCCCCTGCACCAGATCGCCATTCCCAACCTGGGGCTGTTCCTTGGCGAGATGTGGGACCCGGACGCGCTGGCGGAAGCCTGCGCCGCAGACCGCAGGTACGACTTCCTGCTCACCGCAGCCCCGCTGCCCATCACCGGCGCCGTAGGCTCCCCCGTGAACCCCATCGCGCTGCGGTAGCCTCCGGCCACCGTCAGCACAATAATCAGCAGTAACGCCGTCCATACAAAGGAGTCAACGATGGCAGCAGTACAGAACGTCGGAATCGTCGGAGCGGGAGCCGCGGGACTGACCGCCGCCATCTTCCTGGCCGACGCCGGCATCACGGTGGAAGTCCTCGAAAAAGCCACCGAACCGCAGACCCTCGGGTCCGGCATCACCCTGCAGGGCAATGCCCTGCGGATCCTCAAGCAGCTCGGCGTCTGGGACAAGGTGGAGGAAAAGGGCTTCGGCTTCAGCACGCTGGGCCTGCGCGCCCCGGACCCCGACGGCACCGTCCTGGCGGTGCTGGAGGACATCCGCACCGGCGGCGAGGACCTTCCGGCCACCATGGGCATGTACCGCCCCGAGCTCACCGCGATCCTCCGCGAACGCGCCCTCCAGGCGGGGGCAACCATCACCTACGGCAAGTCGGTCACCGGGATCAAGGACGACGGCGGCAGCGTCACCGTGAGCACCGGCGACGGCGGCTCTGCCACATACGACCTCCTGATCGGCGCCGACGGACTGCACTCCGCCGTCCGCAAGGCCATCGGCATCGACGTCGAACCCGTCACCACCGGCATGGGCATCTGGCGGGCGTTCGTGCCCCGGCCCGAGGAAGTGGTCCGCACGGACCTCACCTACGGCGGCCCCTGCTTCATTGCCGGGTACTGCCCCACGGGCCCGGACACCATCTACGCCTACCTGGTGGAGAAGGCCCAGGAACGCAAGCACGAGGACGGCCCCCGCATCATGGCCGAGCTCGCCGCAGCCTACGGCGGCCCGTGGAAGGAAATCCGCGAAAACCTGGACCAGACAGCACGGATCAACTACACCAAGTTCACCACCCACATCGTGGAGGGGCCCTGGAACCGCGGCCGGACGGTCATCATCGGCGACGCCGCACACAGCTGCCCGCCCACCGTTGCCCAGGGCGCTGCCATGGCCCTCGAGGACGCCGCCGTGCTGGCCGAGCTGCTCACCAGCCATGACGAACTGACCGAGACATTGTGGAAGGAATTCACCGACCGCCGCCTGGACCGCGCCCGGACGGTAGTCAACGCCTCCGTGCAGCTGGGCCAATGGATGCTCGATGGCGTACGCGACGCCGACGTTCCCGGGCTGATGCACTCGCTGTCCTCGATGCTGAAGAACCCGGCATGAGCGCCCGCCCCGCCGAAACCCATCCCACGGTCGACGTCCACGCGCACGTCCTGCTCCCGGCCCTGCAGCAGCTGGTCGCCGAGCAGGACCCGGCCGGGTTCGCCACGCACCAGGAGCTGGAGGTGCGGCGCAACGGCCCTGCGTCCATGGCCGCCTCCGGGAAGATGATCAAGGAACGCTGGCCACAGCTGACAGACCTGGACCGCCGGCTGCAGGACATGGACGCCCAAGGGGTGGACGTGCAGCTGGTCTCGCCGTCGCCGTCGCACTTCTACTACTTTGCCGGCAGGGATTTGTCGCTGGAGCTGGCACGCCGCGCCAACCAGGCAGTCCGGGAGTATGTGGACCGGGCTCCGGACCGGCTCCATGGCCTGGGCCTGGTGCCCCTGCAGCATCCGGAACTGATGATTCAAGCGCTGGACCATGCGGTGCTGGAATGCGGGCTGCTGGGCGTGGAAATCGGCTCGTTCGCCGCCACTCCGGACGATCCGGACCGTAGCACGGTCGAGCTCTCGGACCAGCGGCTCGAGCCGTTCTGGGCCCGGGCCGAAGAGTTGGGCGCGCTGGTGTTCCTGCACCCCTTCGGCTGCTCGCTGGATGAACGGCTGGACCGGTTCTACCTGGCCAACACGGTGTCCCAACCCGCCGAAAACGCGGTGGCGCTGTCCCACCTGATCTTCAGCGGCGTCCTGGACCGGCACCCCGGCCTGAAAGTCCTGGCAGCCCATGGCGGCGGCTACCTGCCCACCAAGCTGGGCCGCTCGGACCACGCCTGGAAGGTGCGGCCCGAGGCACGCGGGTGCGCCGAGCCGCCGTCGTCCTATCTGAAGCGGCTGTATTTCGACTCCCTGGTGCACAGCCCGGAAGAGCTCCGCGCCCTGGTGGCTGCCGCCGGTCCCGAACAAGTACTGCTGGGCTCCGACTACCCCTTCGACATGGGCTCCGACAGCCCCGTCACGGAGGTGCGCGAAGCCGGACTGGCGTCCGACGACGAGGCACAGGTCCTGGGCGGCAACGCCCGCACGCTGGGCATCGCCGCGGCCGCCGCCCTCACCGCCCGACCCACCGCCTAAGGAAGACGACGCATGGTCAAGATCGCACGCTGGAATGACGACGGCGGGACGCAGTCCGGGTTCGTGGAGGGCGGCAACTGCTACGCCCTGCCGCCGGAGCACACGGTCAACACGCTCCTCGAGGCCGGGCTGGCCGAGGCCCTGAGGCTGGCGGATGAGACCGTGGGCTCTGCGCCGCCGGTGCCGCTGGCCGGGGTGACCCTCCTGGCACCCTTGGTTCCCGCCACCATCAGGGACTTCGTTGCCTTCGAAGAGCACGTGGAGGGCGTCCGGAAAAGCATCGACGGCGCCGCCGGCGTGGTCCCGGAATGGTACGAGGCCCCCACGTTCTACTTCACCAACCCGCACACCGTCACCGGCACCGGTGAGGTGATCGGCATCCCGGCAGGCTGCACGGACCTGGACTTCGAAACCGAAGTCGCCGCCGTCGTCGGCCGCGTGCCGGGCAGCGACGGGCGCAACCTGTCCGCAGCGGACGCGCACCGGCACATCTTCGGCTACACCATCCTCAACGACTGGTCCGCCCGGGACCTGCAGCGCCGCGAGATGAAGGTCAGCCTGGGACCGTGCAAGGGCAAGGACTTCGCCAACGCGCTCGGGCCCTGGATTGTCACCGCCGACGAGTTCGAGGACCGGCACGACGCCGAAGGCTTCCTGCCCATCTCCATGTCCGTGCAGGTCAACGGAGAGCAGATCGGCCAGGACCTGCTCTCCAACATGGGCTGGCCGTTCGCCGAACTGGTCGCCTACGCCTCCCAGGACTCCGTGGTGAAGCCCGGCGACGTGCTCGGGTCCGGCACCTGCGGCAGCGGCTGCCTGGCAGAACTCTGGGGCCGGAACGGGTCCCAGACTCCCCCGCCGCTCACCACCGGGGACGTGGTGCGGATGACCGTTGAAGGCATCGGCACCATCGAAAACACGGTGGGCAGCCGGCGCGAGGCCGTGACCCGGGTGGCAGCCCGGCCCCGGCCGCGCAACCGGACCGTCCAGCCGGCTTCGGCCGGGTCCTAGGGTGCTGTCCCTGCAGCTCGCCGGACGGACGGTGGTGGTGACGGGCGCCGGGCAGGGCCAGGGTGCGGCCGAGGCGCGGATGCTGGCGGAGGCCGGGGTACGCGTCATCGCCACAGACCTGCCGGCCGGCATGCCCGCCGGACTCGCGGGTGCATCCCCGTCACCGGAGGGTTCCCTGCTCTACCGCCAGCTGGACGTTGCGGACGCCGCCGGATGGTCCGGGCTCGGGGACTGGATCCGGTCCCAGGGCTGGGCCGTGGACGGCCTGGTGAACAACGCCGGCATCACCCAGCGCAGCCGCCTGCTGGACGCCTCGGCGACGGACCTGCACAAGGTATACGACGTCAACGTCGCCGGAGCACTGCTGGGCATCCAAACCCTGGCACCCTTGATGGCAGGCGGGGCATCGATCGTGAACGTGGGCTCCGTCGCGGGCCTCACCGCCCACTATCCGGTGGCGTACACGGCCAGCAAGTGGGCGCTCCGCGGGCTCTCACAGGTGGCGGCCATGGAGCTTGGCCGGCGCGGAATCCGGGTGAACACCGTCCATCCCGGCTTCATCGAGACCCCCATGACGCAGGGAGCCAAACCGGAGTTCCGGCAGGCCACCCTGGCCGAAACCCCGCTGGGCCGCACCGGCAGCGTGGAAGAGGTGGCCGCCGTCGTGCTCTTCCTCCTCAGTCCCCTGTCCTCCTACGTGACCGGCGCGGAATTACCCGTGGACGGCGGTCAGGCCGGGCATGGCGGAGCCAAGTCAATCTCCGACGCCCTGCGCTGACCATTCCCTCCCCCGCACCCCAACTAGGAGCCGTCGTCATCCATGTCGCAGCCCATCACACGACGGCGCCTGCCGCCGCGGAGGCGAGCGCGGCGGCCCTGCCCTGGCCGCCGGCCGTGCCGGTCCGGCCTACCTGCTAATCCGCCGCGTTGATAGTTACAGGGTGGGCCGTGACGGGGAAAAGTTCGTGGAGCCGTGAGCAGGAACGCTGGACTACCGAGCGGGGCCAGACATTCGCGGGGTCCTCCGCCTGGGACGGGTGCCAGTAAATGGCCTCCACCAGGGAAGCCTCAACGTCTTCCGAAAATTCCAGGACGGTGATCTCCGCGCCGCGCTGGGCCCGTGCCGCCAGCATCCGCGGGACCATGGCCACGAGGTCCGTGCCTTCCACCAAGAGCGGCAGGGACAGGAAACCGGCCACCACGGCCGCCACCCGGCGCTGGACGCCCCGGGACTCGAACAGCTTGTCAGCCGGGGTGCTGATGCCCTCGCCGAAATAACCGACGGCGTGCGGCATGGTGGCGAGGTCCGCCAGGGTCAGCTGCGGCTGCTTGAGCAGGGGGTTGCCGGCGTCCGCGATGGCCACGAAGCTGTCGCGGAAGACCTGTTTGCTGGCACCCTGCATGTGGTATCCGATGGGCCCCACGAGCAGGTCGATCTTTGAGTAGTCGGCCATCTGGCCCTGGATCCCGGACGCGGCGGTGGGGACGAAATCCACTGACACGTTCGGGGCTTCCTGGCGCAGGATGCCCCGCAGTGGACCCACAATCAGGGCCGCGGCATAGTCCGACGCGGCGATCACGAATTCCCGCTCGCTGGTGGCGGGATCGAAGCCGGACCGGACCCTGGTGGCTCGCTGGATGTGGAGCATGGCCTCATCCACCAGCGGGACCAGTGACTGCGCAAAGGGCGTGAGGTCATAGGTGCGGCCGTTCCGGACCAGCAGTTCGTCGTCGAAGTGGCGCCGAAGCCTTGCCATCGCCGCACTGGTGGCCGGCTGGCTGAGCTGCAGCCGCTCCGCTGCCCGGGAGACGTTGCGCAACTCCAGCAGGACCTGCAACTGGGGCAGCAGGTTCAGGTCCAGGTTCTTCATACCCTCAGGTTATCCGGGCCGGACTTATGCCGCCCTAACCACCCACAGGCACCATCCGGGGTCCCCGCACCAGGACGGCGAGAAGGGCTACCGCACACGCGATGCCCAGCCCGCCCAGGGCAAGGCTGAGGCTGCCCGCTGCTGCCGCTGCCGCGCCGAGGACGATGGGGGTGAGGAACTGGCCGATAAAGAGCGTCCCGGTCCAGATGCCCGTGCCGCGGCCCCGCTGCTGGAATTCGAGGCCGTTGACGGCCCAGGTCAGCAGGGTGGGCAGCAGCACGCCGGTTCCCGCGCTGGCAATCACCGCCCCCGCGATGGCCAGCGGCACGTTGCCTGCGACGGAGACCAGGGAGAGTCCGACGGCGGCCAGCCCGAAGGCGAGCGCCAGGAGGTTCCGCGTACCCAGCTTCGCGAGGAAGCGGAAGGAGATGGCACCTGCCGCCGTGGCGAGGGATGCAATTGCGGCGGCGAGTCCGATGAGGGCCGCGTCGGCGACGCCGAGTCCCGTGATGACGTACGGCAGGTGGACGATGAGGGCGTAGAAGACGATTCCGCCGAACAGCGTCACTGCGGCCGGAGCACCGATCTGCCGCCATGGCAAAGGCGTTTTTGCCGCAGTTGGAGCCAGTGTCTTCGCCGGCTCCCACAGCTTGACAATCATGGGGATAACGATCACGGCGCTGACCGCATAGAGCCAGAACGGCGTCCGCCAGCTGATGCTGCCCAGGGCGCCGCCGAGGGCGAAGAATGCAGTGGCGGCGAGCGCACTCACCATGGTCTGCAGGCCGAGGTATTTGTTCCGCTGTTCCCCTGCGTAATAGTCGGTGATCAGGGTGGTGCAGCAGGTCATGATGGCTGCTTCCGCAATTCCGACGCCCACCCGGGATATGGCGATGGATTCGAGGGTGTCCAGCCAGAGCGGCGCCGTCCCGAACACCGCGTAGGCGATCATGGCGAAGACCAGCAGCTGCTTACGGCCCACCCGGTCCGCAACGTAGCCGGCCAGCGGCGAGAAAAGCGCCACGAACAGGGCCGGCAACGTCAGGGTAAGGGGCACCAGAATGGCGACGCCGGGCGTGTCTGCAAACACCCGGCTTAAAGTGGGAAGGATTGGCGCCAAAAGAACGGCGCCCAGCACCGGCATGCAACTGCCGGCAACCAGGAGGGTTGCCTGCAGCCGTCCGGCTTTACGCGTCCCTGACGTTCCCTGCGCTTCAGTCCTGGCTGTACCCGTGAGCTGAATATTCTCCATTGAATTTTCCTTAGCCTTGGTGGTCACGGAGGGATCGGCGCGGCCTGCGCGCCGAAAAGTGACTTCCCTCACTGTGGCAAGGCTGGGACTATCCAGGAATCATGGATTTGGGATAGGTGGTATCCACGGAACGGATGGGAACGCCGGGGTTGAGCCCTTACTAGGCCACGCTCCCGTTCATCTCAGCCCGCGTCGGCGGATTGGCGCCGGGGCGGGAAACGGTGACGGCGGCTGCCCTGGCAGCGTGCTCGAGGAGTTCGGCGAGGCTTTCGGCGGGCAGTTCGCGCAGGTCCTTGCGGTTCTGGGCACCGTCCAGGCCGCGGTCCACGATGCCGGACAGCAGCGCGGCCATGAAGGAATCCCCTGCGCCCACGGTGTCCGCCACGTCCACCTTGGGCGCCGGGCATTCCGCTTCGCCCGCGGCGGTGATGCCCCACGGGCCGGCCGCGCCGCGGGTGACCACCACCATGGCCGGCCGCTCGGTCCTGCCGAGGGTCATCCAACGCCGGGCCGATTCCAGCACATCCTCGCCGGGGTACAGCCAGGCCAGGTCCTCGTCGGAGGCCTTGACCACGTCCGCGAGGGACACGAACTTTTCGGTGTGGCGGCGGGCGTAATCGACGTCCGTGATGATGCTCGGCCGGCAGTTGGGGTCGAAGCTGATGGTGGCGGACGGGTGCGCGTATTCGACGGCGGCGAGGACGTCGGTTGCGCCCGGCGCCAGCATCGTGGCGATGGACCGGTGTGCAGCAGGGTGGTGCCCTGCAGCATGAAGCCCAGCCGGTCGGCGATGCCGGGAAGCTCCCAGGCGAGGTCGAACGTGTAGGTGGCGGCGCCGTCGTCGTCAATCAGGGCGGTGGCCACGCTGGTGGGCAGGTCATCCGGGCCCATAGGAAGCATGACGGAGCTGGCGCGGAGGTGCGCGGCCACGGAGTCGCCGTAGGCGTCCCGCCCGTAGCGGCCGATGAACTGCACCGGGTGGTCAAGGCGGGCCAGGCCCACCGCGACGTTGAGCGGGCTGCCGCCCACGTGGGCCTCGATTCCCGAGGCGCGCTGGACAACGTCAACAAGGCCTTCGCCAATAACAGTGAGCATGGTCATACTCTGCCAGAAAGCGGACGACGGCGAGTGGCGGCTTCCGCCTGGCAGAAAGTAATCAATAAATCGTTGACAAAAAAGTGATCAGTAACAAACAATAATGTTATCGATCACTTTCCTCGCTGCCCCTTCCAACCTGGTTCCGGCCAGCGCTCTGCACTCCAGGCATTAGTAGCACTGTCTGTCGACGACGACACAACAGAAAGGCACCTTCATGACCTACCCGCCAACCCGGCGCAGCATACTCCAGCTGTCGGTGGCCGCCGCCGCATCCGCCCTGGTACTGCCCGGCTGCGGCACAGGCTCCAACCCGGCCGACGATGAATCCGGCCCGGTCACCCTCCGTTTCTCCTGGTGGGGCGGCGACGCCCGGCAGAAAGCCACCCAGAAAGTCATTGACGCCTTCAGCGCCGAAAACCCCGACATCACGGTGGTAGGCGAATACGGCGACTGGAACGGCTACTGGGACAAACTCGCAACCCAGGTGGCAGCCAACGACGCCCCGGACATCATCCAGATGGACGAGAAATACGTCCGCGAATACGGTGACCGCGGCGCCCTGCTGGACCTGAAGAAACTCAGCCTGGACACCTCCGGCATCGACAGGGACACCCTCAAGAGCGGCGAAGTGGACGGGGAGCTGGTGGGCTTGGTGACCGGCGTGGCCACCTTCTGCATCGCCGCCAACCCTGCAGTACTGGAGAAGGCCGGGGTTGCCATGCCGGACGACACCACCTGGAGCTGGGAGGACTACAAGGAGATCGGCCGGAAAATCAGCGCAAGCGGAACCGGCGCCACAGGTGTCGGCGTGGGCTACGGCGACCAGGACCTGTATATCTGGGCCCGGCAGCACGGCGACCGGCTCTACGACGACGACGGAAACGTGGTCATCAAGCCGGAAACCCTGGTCTCGTTCTGGGAGAACATCAAGGAGCTGTCCGAGTCCGGGGCGGCGCCGAAGCCGTCGGCGATCATCGAGAACGCCGCGGCATCACTTAACCAGACAGCACTGGCCAAGAATGAGATGGGGCTGGCGGGTATCTTCAGCACCCAACTCACAGCATTCTCCTCGGCCAGCGGCCAGCAACTCAAGCTGCTGCGGCTCCCCGGCGAATCGCAGGCCAAGGAACAGGGCGCCTACTACAAGGCCTCCATGTTCTGGGCCGTCTCGTCCCGCACCAGGCACCAGAAGGCGGCCGAGAAATTCCTCAACTACCTGACCAACAGCCAGGCGGCGGGCGACGTCATGCTCACGGAGCGGGGCATCCCCGCCAATACGAAGGTCCGCGAAGCGATCACGCCCAAACTGGGTGCAACGGACAAGGCGGCCATCGACTTCACTGATGCGATCGCCGACGAGGTGCGCCCGGCCCCGCCCATCACCCCCGCCGGAGGCAGCACCATCCTGGAGATCCTGAGCCGCTACACGTCCGACATCCTTTTCGACCGCACCACGCCCAAAAAGGCAGCCCAGCCCTTCATCGACGAACTCAACTCCTCACTCCGGAAGTAGCAATGACTGAACAGCAAAACACTCCACTGCGCGCCGCCTTCATCGGCACCGGCGGCATCGCGAACGCCCACGCGGAGGCCCTGTGGGACCAGCCGGGCGTGGAACTCGCGGCCGCCGTTGATCTCGACCCCGCACGTGCGCAGGACTTCGCTTCGAAGTGGGGCGTCGCCAGGACCGCCGCCAGCCTCGCAGAGGCACTCGACGGCGGCGGGCTGGATCTCGTGGCCATCTGCACTCCGCCTTCCAGCCACTTCCCTCTCGCGTTGGAGGCGCTGGCACGCGGCCTGCACGCCGTCGTCGAAAAGCCGCCGGCACTGTCCCTGGCCCAGATGCGCCAGCTGGAGACGGCCGAGGCAGCATCCACCGGCACCCTGAGTTGCGTATTCCAGCACCGGTTCGGCTCCGGTGCCCGCCGGCTGCTGGCGATGCAGGACTCGGGTGCACTGGGACGGCCACTTATTGGCACCTGCAACACCCTGTGGTTCCGGAACCAGGCCTACTTCGACATCCCCTGGCGCGGGCTGTGGGACGTGGAGGGCGGCGGGCCCACCATGGGACACGGCATCCACCAGTTCGATCTCCTGCTCCACCTCTGGGGGCCTTGGGCCGAGGTCACCGCCTTCGCCGGAAAACTGGCACGCAGAACGGACACCGAGGACGCCTCGGCCGCCATCGTCCGCTTCGAGTCCGGGGCGATCGCCACCGTCATCAACTCTGTCATTTCCCCCCGGGAGACGTCCTACCTACGGCTGGACTTCGAGAACGCAACAGTGGAACTCGAGCACCTCTACGGCTACAGCGACACGAACTGGACCGTCACCCCGGCACCTGGGCGGGAGGACGTCGTCGAATCCTGGAACCAAGGTGAGGACCTCTCCAGCGGCCACGCGGCACAGTACCGGGCCCTCCTCCGCAGCCTCCAAGCAGGCGGGCAGCCGCCCGTCTCCATTGCCCACGCCTACGCCACCATGGAACTGGCCGCCGCCATCTACGCCTCGAGCGTCAGCGGCACCACCATCGCCCGCGGGCAGATCGATGAAACCAGTCCCTTCTTCACCCGCATGGACGGACACCTGGAACCCTGGAAACAAGAGGAAACACTCAACGCATGAGCACCGCAGCACCCATCACTTGGCAGGACAACACACAGTCCTTCACCGTCATGCTCGGCGGCCAGGAAATCGCCACCTACACCTACGCCGCCACCGACGAACAGCGCGAATCGCCCCGGCCGTTCTTCCACCCGTTGCGCACCACCGCAGGCGAAACCGTCAGCGCCTACCGGCCTTGGGACCACGTCTGGCACAAAGGCATCGCCTGGTCACTCCCCCATTTCGGCGAGGACAACTTCTGGGGCGGCCCCAGCTACAGGCGCGGCCAAGATTACCAGTGGCTACCCAATAACGGGCGCATGCGGCACGAGAGCACCTTGGACGCCGGCACGGACGACGGCGGCTTCCGGTTCTCGCACGCCCTCACCTGGTGGACGCAGGCCGGAAACCACGTGGTGGACGAAATCCGCACCCTGCGAATCAGCGCGGCACCGGGCGGCGACTCCTGGACTTTGGTGTTCGAAACGGCGATGACCAACGTGTCCGGCGCCGACATCCAGATTGGGTCCCCCACCACCGAAGGCCGCGAGAACGCGGGCTACGGCGGCCTATTCTGGCGTGGACCGCGGGAATTCGCCGGCGGCCGCATCGTAGGCCCTGACGGAACAACAGGCGAGGCCCTCCGGGGAACCCGCGGCCCGTGGCTGGCCTTCGTGGGGCAGCACGATAACACGTGCCGGCACTCCACCATCCTGATCTCTGACGCTGCCTCCAACGCCCAGCACCCGCCGGAATGGTTTGCCCGCGCCGAGCCGTTCGCCTGCTTCGGGCCGGCGCCGTTCTTCAGCAAGGAGGTCACCTTCGCCGCGGGTGAGACCATGGTGAACCGCTACGCGGTAGTGATTGCCGACGGCGACTCGGACCAGGAGCGGCTGGCGCACCTTGCAACGTCAGCGGCGCAGTCGCTGCAGCACCGTGCCGTCAAGGCCGGGGCATGACAACCCGGCAACCCGCTGTACCGTTTCCGGGTGCCGTCGCCCTGACCCGGCTGGGCGTGTATGACTGGGAAGCCTCGGACGGCGTGTGCGGCGGCTCCCCGCACATGCACACTGCATCCACCGAGGCTTACCTGGTCTTGGCCGGAAAGGGCAGGGTTGAGACAATCCGGTCATCGGGCCACGAAGTCTTCGACCTGGCGCCCAACGACCTCCTGTGGTTCAGCCCGGGGACCATCCACCGGCTGGTCAACGAGGACAACCTGGAGATCCTGGCCATCATGCAGAACGGCGGGCTGCCCGAGGCGGGCGACGCCGTGCTGACCTTCGAGGCGGATATCCTGGCCAACCCTGTCCGCTACGCGGAGGCTGCGTCCCTGGGCGCGCAGCCTCCGTCGGAATCCCTTCAGGAAGCCGCTCGCGCCCGGCGTGACGCCGCCCTGGCCGGCTACCAACAACTGAAGGAGGCGGCGATTGCGGGGCGGCACGAGGTGGTGGAACGGTTCCAGCAGGACGCGGTCCGCCTGGTCCAGTCGCGGATTCCCGCCTGGCAGTCCCTGTGGGACGAAGCCATCGCACCGGAAGCCGCGCGGACCGGAGCCTGGCTCAAGGAGCTGGCCGCGGGACGGTTCGGCCACTTCGCCGACGCAGGCGTGGCCCGGTCCTCACCAGACGGACCCGGGCGGATTTTCGGCATGTGCGGGATGCTGCAGAAGTGGGATGGAGGCCATTCGGCCTGAACCAGGGCTGCCGCTGCCGGGATGCGGGAGGGGCTAGGCTGGGAGCCTATTCCTCCCGCAGGCCCGGCAACAATCGATGAAGGGAGGCCCGGCATGGCGCAGGAAGCCGAGGCCAAGGGGAAGCCGAAGGCCCCCACGATCTACGACGTTGCGGAACGGGCAGGCGTGTCCCACCAGACGGTGTCGCGCTACCTCAAGAATAAGACAGCGCTGAAGCCCAGCACGCTGGAGCGTGTCGAAAGGGCCCTTTCCGAGCTGAACTACACCCCCAATCTCGCGGCGAGGGCGCTCCGTTCGCGGGAGCTGTACCGCATTGTGGTGGTGGTCCCTGAGGCCTCGCTGTACTTCCCCACCCGGATGCTCAACGGCGCGGCGGCCGCTGCGCACGCCGCCGGCTACCGCGTTGACGTGGTGGCGATGGAAGGCACCGCCGAGGACCGGGCCCAGCAGCTGCGGAACCTCCTGTCCGGCGAGGACATCGCCGGCATCCTGTCCTTCGTGCCCCGGCCCAAGCCCGCGGTAGAGGTTGATGCCAGGATTCCGCTGGTGGTCGCCGGCGAATACGACAACAAGATGCGCGCACGCGGCAGCCTCGCGGACGGCACCGCCGCGGCGACGATCGTCGAGTACCTGGCGTCCCTGGGACATCAGGACTTCTTCCACGTTTCCGGGCCCTTGGCGTGGCCCTCTGCCCGGAACCGGAAGGCAGCCTACGAAAAGGCCGTCACCGAGCTGGGGTTGAGGTCCGCCGGCACCGCCAGCGGCGACTGGTCCCCCGCTTCAGGGTATGCGGCCGGAAAGAAGATCGCACGGTTGCCGGACGTGACCGCCGTGGTGGCAGCCAATGACCAGATGGCCATCGGGGTTATCCGTGCCCTGCATGAAAAAGGCATCTCGGTCCCGGGGGACGTCAGTGTGTTCGGCTGGGACGACATGGCCGAATCCGCCTTCCTGGTCCCTGCCCTGTCCACCGTCCGGATGGACTTGGAGGCATTGGGAGCCCGGAGCATGGGGGAGCTGATCGCACGAGTCCGCGGGGTCAACACCGCGGCCGAGCCGCTGACCCTCGACCCGATGGAGTTGGTGTTCAGGGAATCGACGGGCCCGGCGCGGGCCGGGGGCGGCGCAGCAGTTCCGCCACCAATTCCCGGCACCTGATGTAGGCCTCCGCGCCGGGGTCGATCAGCGCGAAGTGGTCACCGGGAACGGTAACCAGCTGCGGGGGCACGGGCCCGGAGAGGCCCGCGTCAACGTACGCTGCGGACATTACCGGCGGGACGTCGTCGTCATCCTCCGCGTGGACGGCGAAGACGGGGACGTCCAGCGGCAGCGCGGCCATCGGATCCGCGTACCGGTACCGGCCGGGAATGTCCGACGGCGGTCCGCCCAGCAGGTTGGCCACCGCACGGTCGCTGAGGCGCAGCCTTTCCGCCCCTGCCAGGTCCAGGACGCCGGACTGGCTCACCACGCCGGCGAGCCGGACGCGCGCGTGGTGGGCCCGGACCTCCCGGTCCTCTTCCGGGAGATCCAGGGAGCCCAGCCTGTCCCGTCCCGCCGCCCAGACCGCGAGGTGCCCGCCCGCCGAATGGCCCAGCGCCACTACCTTTCCCAGGTCCAGCGAGTGCGGCCCGGCCAATTCATCCAGCTTGTCGATACCGGCCAGGATGTCCTGGAAGGTGCCGTGCCAGCCGCCGCCGTTGCCCGCCCGCCGGTACTCCAGGTTCCAGGCGGCGACGCCGTGCTCCGCCAGGTCCAGTGCCAGCGGCTCACCCAGCTCCGCACCGTACTTGGCGCGCCAGTAGCCGCCGTGAATGACCACCGCTACGCCCAAGGACCCGGTTCCGGCACGCCGTGCGGGCAGGAACAGCTCGCCCCACTGGCTGGGGTCCGGGCCGTAGGAGTAGCGGTGGCGCTCAATCATGAGCCGAGACTACAGCGACCGGCCGCGGACGCGTGCCGGACGGCAACGGCGAGTGACGCCGTCGTCCTTTCCGTTTGGCAGGGGACCTTTGTGGGCACGTTTCTGTCATGGATTCCTCTGAAGCAGTCACCACCCACGATTCGACGGTCGACGACTGGACCGCGCCCTGGCCGAGTCCACCGGCTCCCCCGGTGGCGGCGCCGGCACGGGAGTCATGCTGGCCATCGCTGCGTCCTTGACCTCCATGGTCGCCGGCTACTCGGAGAAAGAGGACGACGGCGGCAGGGCCGCCTCCATCAGGGAACGCGCGCAGCAGCTCCGCCGTGAGGCCCTCAAACTTGCCGATGACGATTCGACAGCGTCCCGGTCCTTCGGCGCCGCGTTCCGGCTGGAGCCGGGGCCGGAACGCGACGGGGCCATCCGCAACGCATCCGTGGAGGCCGCAAAGGCCTCGGCAGTCCTCGGCGAGCGCGCCATCGAAGCGATCGACGACCTCGCCTGGCTGGCGGACAAGGGGAACCCCGCGCTCGTGGCCGACGTCGTCGTCGCGTTCGGGGCCCTCCGGGCGGCGGTGGCCGGGGCCCGGACGAACGTCAGCTTCGACTTAGGGTCGCTGCGGTCCGCCGGCACCTCGCTGGAGGATGTCCGGGAGCAGCACCCGGACCTGTGGGCCAATGTGGAACGCCTCACCGCCGCCCTGGACCGGATCGACGGCCTGGCCGCCCGGATTGATGACCGCGCCGCCCCCACCGATAGCATCTGAGGGCACGGTTCCCCTGCTTGGGCTGCACGGCGGGAGATAGCGCCGGGCTTGGCGGACGGGGATAGGGGACACGAATTTTGGACGGAGTCCTAAAGGGCTTTTTTGTTGTGGGCGCCGTCATGCTGGTCGGCTACATCCTGGGCCGGACCAACGCGCTGGGCCCGCACGGCACCAAGGTGCTGTCCACCCTGACGTTCCTGGTGGGGCTGCCCAGCCTGATGTTTTCCATGATCGCCACCCGGCACATCACGGACGTCCTCAGCGAAACCGGCCTGATTTCGGTGGCCACGGCGGCGGCCATGATGGTCCTGTTCGCCGTCATCGGAGCGATCGCCAGGTGGGGCGTCCGCCGGACCACCATCGGCGCACTGGCCACCGGCATCGTCAACTCCACCAACCTCGGGGTTCCGCTCTCGCTCTATGTGCTGGGCAGTGCCACGTACGTCACGCCCATCATGCTGTTCCAGCTGGCCATCGTCACCCCCATCGCGCTGACCATCCTGGACCTCAGCAATCCCGGCGGCGAGAAGCCCTCCGCCGGGCGGATCCTCGCGACGCCCTTCCGCAACCCCGTGACCGTGGCGGCCATCCTCGGGATCGTCGTCAGCGCCGCCGGCATCCCCGTCCCGGAACTGGTGCTGGATCCCCTCTCGCTGATTGCCCAGGTGACCGTGCCGCTGATGCTGATCATCTTCGGCATGTCACTGCACGGGCTCTCACCCCGGGGCAGCAGCGGCGACGGCGCCCCGACGCTGCTGGCCGTCTTCCTCAAGTCCGTCGCCCAGCCCGTCCTTGCATGGGCGCTGGCGGTGTTCGTGTTCCGCCTGGACACCTTCAGCACCTTCGTGGTCACGGCCTGCGCCATCCTGCCCACCGGGCAGAACGTGGTCCTGTACGCGGTCCGCTACCGGGTGGGCGAAAGCCTGGCACAGTCGACGGCGGTGCTCACCTCGGCGCTTGCCGTTCCCCTGCTGCTCGGGGCGGCGTGGGTGCTGAACTAGTCAGGCATCCTCGAGCCAGTCCGGGCCGCGTCGCATTCCCGCTTGGTGTCCTACCCCAGCCGTAAGCTGGGAGCATGCCGAGTAACTGGGAAAGCCTTGACGCGCCGCTGCGTGAGTCCGTGCAGCACAACGTGGAGATCTACGAGCGCGTCCGCCCCGCCCTGAAGCTCGTCACCAAGGATGTCCTGCTCATCATGCGGGACATGCTGAAGGACACCGAGGTCACCCCGCTCTTCGTCACGGGCCGGACCAAAACCGTGGAATCGTTCAAGGAAAAGATCTCCCGGACTGAGGAGCCGTTGGAACCGGGCGGTCCCCGGGTTCTGAAATTCCCGGACCCGTTCCGGACCCTCAATGACATGGTGGGAATCCGGGTCATCACCAGGCTGCCGGCCGAGAATGCCACCGTGGCCAACCTGATCAAACGCCAGCGCCAGCTGTTTGACTGCCGCGGCGACCGCGAGAAGGACATCGGCTCCATCGAGTCCGGCACCTACGGCTACTCCAGCCGGCACCTGATCCTGCGGACCATCCAGAACGAGGCCGTCAAGGAATACCAGCAGGTCTTCAACCCGGACGCCCAGCCCAACGGCAGCTACTTCTTCGAGTGCCAGATCCGCACCATCTTCGCCCATGCCTGGAGCGAGATCGAGCATGACATCCGCTTCAAGGCCGAGGACCCGCGCGCCTGGACACCGCACTTCGACCGCCAGTTCACCGCCACCGCCGCCATGCTGGAAACGGTGGAGACGGCCTTCGCGGACCTGCACGAACGCTATGAGGAGGTCCGCAGCTTCTGGGACATGGACGGCGAGGGTGCCGCGCCGCTCACGCCCAACCGCATCCGCGACGTCTGGCGGACCCTCCTCCCGCACGTTGACCGGAAAGTCGACGACGACTGGGGCTGGGCAGCCGAACTCCTCGCCGCGCACGGCCTCAACCAGACCATGCAGCTGGCCGGACTGCTCAGCGCCAACCGGATCACCGAGGTCCGCAAGGCACTGGACCACCGCTACTCCCCCGGGCCGGACCGCCTCCTGGACGACCTCCTGTTGTGGCAGTACGGCAAAAAGCACATCGAACTCACCGCAGAAGCGCCCGACGTCGTCCCGCACCCCCGGCGCGACAGCCTCATGCGGCGGCTCAAACAGATCGAACGGTACCGGCTGACGAAGAAGTAGCAGTCATCGGGTGCCTCCTCGCTAAATCAGCACGCTGCAACCCTTGACCACGGGTACGTCATCCTTTTAGTTTAGAGGGTGACCTAAATCAGCAGCGCGCAGGCTTCGAACGGGGACTCTTTGCGTCTCCCAATATTTGCGAAGAAGCAAAACCGGATGGAGAAGCTATGAAGCAGCCACAAGCCCTGGTGGTCCGTGGCGGCTGGGACGGCCACCAGCCCTACGAGGCCACCGAGCTCTTCATTCCCTTCCTCAAAGACAGCGGCTACGACGTGCGCGTGGAGGAATCGCCCAAGGTCTACGCGGACGCCGGTACATGGTAGGCGTGGACCTGGTCATGCAGTGCATGACCATGAGTACCATCGAGAAGGACGAGTTCGCCGGGCTGCGCGCCGCTATAGAGAACGGGACAGGGCTTGCCGGCTGGCACGGCGGGATCGCCGATTCCTACCGGAACACCTCCGACTACCTGCAGCTGATCGGCGGCCAGTTCGCCTGCCACCCGGGCAAGCACCCTGATGCGTGCGTCGGTGAACAGTCCGACAACTATGTGCCCTACACCGTCAACATGCTGCCGGCAGCAGCGGAGCACCCGATCACCAAGGGGATCAAGGACTTCGATCTGGTCACCGAGCAGTACTGGGTGCTCGCCGACGATTACATCGACGTCCTCGCCACCACCACGCAGACAGTCCGGGAATGGGATCCCTGGAACCGTGAAGTCACGTCCCCCGCCATCTGGACCCGCCAATGGGGCAAAGGGCGGATCTTCGTCGCCACCCCGGGCCACCGGGTGGAAATCCTCCAGGACACCAACGTCCGCACCATCATCGAAAGGGGCCTGCTGTGGGCAAGCCGTTGAAACTGGGAATCATTGGCTGCGGAGCCATCATTGGGCAGTACCTCGCGAGTTTCCGCCGGCTTCCGGACCTCGAACTCGTGGCGGTGGCCGACCTGGACCTGAAGCGCGCGCAGGCAGTGGCGGAACAGTACGACGGCGTCCGTGCCGTCACCGTTGAGGAACTCCTCGCCGCGGACGACGTCGAACTGGTTGTAAACCTCACCATCCCGGCCGCGCACGCCGAGGTGGCGTTGAAGGTGATCGCCGCAGGAAAAGGCGTGTACGGCGAGAAACCCCTCGCAGCCACAACAGCCGAGGCACGCCAGGTGCTGGACGCAGCGGGCGAGGCGGGTGTCGCCGTCGGCTGTGCCCCGGACACCGTCCTTGGCACGGGCATCCAGACGGCACGCAAGGCAATCGACGACGGCCTCATCGGGGCGCCGATCTCCGCGACCGCCACCATGGCCACGCCTGGCCATGAGCGCTGGCACCCGAATCCGGACTTCTACTACCAGCCCGGCGGCGGCCCGCTCCTGGACATGGGCCCCTACTACGTGACCGCACTGGTAACCCTGCTGGGCCCGGTCGTCTCGGTGATGGGAGCCGCAAGCCACACCCGCAGTGAGCGGACCATCGGATCCGGGCCCCGCCAGGGCGAAAAGGTCCCGGTGAACATCGACTCCCACGTGACCGGTGTCCTGACCCATGCCTCCGGTGCGCTCTCCACCCTGGTCATGAGCTTCGACGCCGTGAAGTCCAAGTCGCCGAACATCGAGATCCACGGCGAGCTCGGATCGCTGATCGTGCCCGACCCCAACCACTTCGACGGCGATGTCCAACTGTTCACCCTGGACGCTGGTGGCTGGGAGACCCTTCCGGTGTCGGCCGGATACCTTGATTCCGGACGGGGCTTCGGCATCGCGGACCTGGCCGCCACCCCGCCGGGCCGTGAGCCGCGGGCGGGCGGCACCCTGGCCTACCACGTCCTGGAGGTCATGGAATCCGTCCTCGAATCAGCCCGCACCGGTTCGTCCGTGCGCATCGAGAGCACCGTGGAGCGGCCGGAGGGCGTCGAACTGGCTGCGTTGGCGCAACAGGCGGACGCGCTGCAGGCCCGGTGACCGCGTCCCGGAAACGGATAGCGTCAGCAGAAGATCACCCCGAAGACACCTTGCGGACACCTGCGCCCGGGAGAATCGGACCAGGAAACTCCCATGCGAGAGGCGGGGAAAAGGTCATGGCCAACGATGACCATATCGACGTCGATTTCTGTCGCGGACTCGCGTCAGGCGATGCCATCGAAGCGTATTACAGGAACACCCTGGTGCACCGTGGTCCGGTGGTGGACACTGCGCCGGACCACGGGCTGGTCTGGATCCTCGACACCCTCAGCGGTGACAGGCGGCTCCTCGACCTGGCCGAACTCGAGATTGTCCGCATCCCACCGCGTTACCGTGAAGTCCGGGTGGCGGCACCCCGTCCCTAGGCGGGAAGACGGTGCGCGCCAGCCTAAACGGCCAGCCGCTGCCCCTCAGCCATGGCAGGTGCGGAACACGCCACCGGTGCAGGCGCCATCGTGGGGCGGGGGGCCACCACGGGAATGGCGCCCGTCAGGACCTCAACCACCGCCATCTGGCCGGTGGTGTCCGGGACGCCGGGATACTGCACCTGGGGCGCTTCGGCGGCAGCGGCAGCGGGGCCGTCAGTGGCCCGCATGCGGACCAGTGCCACCGCGGAGATCAGGAACCACGCCACATTGGTGAAGACCGAGGGCCAGGCACCGTGCAAGGTGCCGTTGATGATGAAGGCAACGGCACCGAACAGGTTTGCCATCTGGAAGCCTTTTCCGGCCTTCATCCAGCCCATGGACACGGCCAGGTATGCACTGAGAATCGCAGCCGCGCCTGCCCAGCCGGCAATTTCCCACAGCAGCTCCATGGCGTCCTTTCAAGGTGTCCCGGGCAGTATCCGGGCAGGGGTTTCGATAGTGATGAAGGTTTGTTTTTGACCGGATGCTGCGTTTACTCGAGCCCTGTTCGGGCGAGGACTACCAGCTGGCGGGACAATCATATCCTGCAGGCCCGCGCTGTTCTGACCGCCGCGCAGTGATGCTGCACACCTCTGGACAACTCCCCTGCCCCGTAGCACGATCTGAGGTGTGACCTCCGTTCCCTCCGACCCCTACCTCCGCGAACTTACCCAGCTTCGCCGCGCCAAGGACCGGATGGACCGGGAGTACGCCCAGCCGCTGGATGTTGAATCGCTCGCCAGGGACGTCCATATGTCCGCCGGCCACTTCAGCCGCCGGTTCAAGCTCGCCTACGGTGAATCGCCCTACAGCTACCTCATGACCCGGCGGATCGAACGCGCCATGGCGCTGCTCCGCAAAGGCGGCCTCAGCGTCACCGAGGTGTGCTTCGCCGTCGGCTGTTCCTCGCTGGGCACCTTCAGCACCCGCTTCAGCGAGCTGGTGGGCATGCCCCCCAGCGCCTACAAGCAGGAGGCGGAACGCTCGACGGCGGGCCTGCCCGCCTGCGTGGAAAAGCAGGTCAGCAGACCGGTCAGGAATCGAGAAGCGCCGCTTCCGGAGCCGCAACTAGCATGGCTGCCATGAACATCACCATCTCCTCCAGCTTCCTTCCGCACACCGATCCCGACGCCTCCCTGGCGTTCTACCGCGACGCCCTGGGCTTCGAAATCCGCAACGACGTTGGCCGCGGCACCATGCGCTGGATCACCGTCGGCCCGGCAGGCCAGCCGGACGTCTCCATCGTCCTCTACCCGCCCGCCGCGGACCCCGGCATCACCGACGACGAGCGCCGCACCATCGCCGAAATGATGGCCAAGGGCACCTACGCCACCGTGGTCCTGTCCTCCCCCGACGTGGACGCCGCCTTCGCCAAGGTGGAGGCGAGCGGGGCCGATGTCGTCCAGGAACCGATCGACCAGCCCTACGGGATCCGGGACTGCGCCTTCCGCGACCCCGCCGGCAACACCGTCCGCATCAACCAGCAGCCCTAAGCTTGACCCCAGCGACGCCAAGGGGGGCTCCGAACCAGCCTCCCTCCGCCCGAACGGCCGAACAGATGGAGACCTCATGAGCACGGACACGAGCACCGGCACCCCCACGGCCGGAATGCACGTCGCTGACACCCACGACACCATCCGCGTCCAGGGCGCGCGGGAAAACAACCTCAAGGACGTCAGCCTGGAGCTGCCCAAGCGCCGGCTGACCGTCTTCACCGGGGTCTCCGGGTCGGGCAAGAGCTCGCTGGTGTTCGCCACCATCGCCGCGGAGTCGCAGCGGCTGATCAACGAAACGTACAGCGCCTTCGTGCAGGGGTTCATGCCCAGCCTGGCCCGTCCCGACGTGGACCGGCTGGAGGGACTGACGACGGCGATCATCGTGGACCAGGAGCGCATGGGCGCCAACCCGCGCTCCACGGTAGGCACCGCCACGGACGCCAACGCCATGCTGCGCATCCTGTTCAGCCGGCTGGGAAAGCCCTACGTCGGCCCGCCCACCGCCTTCTCCTTCAACGTCCCCACCCGCAAGGCCAGCGGCGTGATGAGCACGGAGAAGGGCGGCCGGGTGGAGAAGAGCGTCGTCCAGCAGGTGACGTACCTGGGCGGCATGTGCCCGCACTGCGAAGGCATGGGCAACATCAGCGACATCGACCGGACCGCCCTCTACGACGACTCCAAGTCCCTGAACGAAGGTGCCCTGACCGTGCCGGGCTACTCGATGGACGGCTGGTACGGGCGGCTGTTCGAGGGCATGGGCCTGCCGATGGACAAGCCCATCGCCTCCTTCACCAAGAGGCAGCTGGACACGATGCTGTACGCCGAGCCCACCAAGATCAAGGTGGAAGGCGTCAACCTCACGTTCGAGGGGATCATCCCCAAGATCCAGAAATCCATGCTGTCCAAGGACGTGGAGGCCATGCAGCCGCACGTCCGCCGTTTCGTGGAGCGGGCCGTCACGTTCGACACCTGCCCGGACTGCAAGGGCACCCGCCTGACGCCTGAGGCGCTGTCCTCGAAGATCAAGGGCAAGAACATCGCAGACCTCTGCAGCATGCAGATCAGCGACCTCGCCGAATGGATCCGAGGGCTGGACGAGCCCTCGGTCCGGCCGCTGCTCGGCGGGCTCCGGGACCTGCTGGACTCCTTCGCCGAGATCGGCCTGGGCTACCTGTCCCTGGAACGGCCCGCCGGCACCCTCTCCGGCGGCGAGGCGCAGCGCACCAAGATGATCCGCCACCTGGGCTCCTCCCTGACCGACGTCACCTACGTCTTTGACGAGCCCACCATCGGCCTGCACCCGCACGACATCGAGCGGATGAACAACCTCCTGGTGCAGCTGCGCGACAAAGGCAACACCGTCCTGGTGGTGGAGCACAAACCCGAGACCATCGCCATTGCCGATCACGTCGTCGACCTCGGCCCGCTGGCCGGCTCCGGCGGCGGCGAGATTGTCTACGAGGGCGACGTCGACGGGCTGCGCTCCAGCGACACCATCACCGGGCGGCACATCGGTTACCGGGCCCGGCTCAAGGACACCTTCAGGACTGCGGCCGGGGCGCTGGAAGTGCGCGGCGCGTCCACCAACAACCTGCGCGACGTGGACGTGGACGTGCCGTTGGGCGTCCTGTGCGTGGTCACGGGTGTGGCCGGCTCGGGCAAAAGCTCGCTCATCCACGGCTCGCTGGCTGACCGCGAAGGCGTCATCACCATCGACCAGGGTGCCATCAAGGGCTCGCGGCGCAGCAACCCCGCCACCTACACCGGGCTCCTCGAACCCGTCCGCAAGGCCTTCGCCAAGGCCAACGGCGTCAAGCCGGCGCTCTTCAGCTCCAACTCCGAGGGCGCCTGCCCCACCTGCAACGGCGCCGGCGTGATCTTCACCGAACTCGGCGTCATGGCCACGGTGGAATCCACCTGCGAGGACTGCGAAGGCCGCCGGTTCCAGGCCGCCGTGCTGGAGTACACGCTGGACGGCCGCAACATCGCCGAAGTGCTGGCGATGTCCGTCGAGGAGGCGCTGGCCTACTTCAGCGAAGGCGACGCCAAGACCCCGGCCGCGCACAAAATCCTGGAGCGGCTGGCGGACGTCGGCCTGGGCTACATCACGCTTGGCCAGCCCCTCACCGCCCTGTCCGGCGGCGAGCGCCAGCGGCTGAAGCTGGCCACGCAGATGGCGGAGAAGGGCGACGTCTACATCCTGGACGAGCCCACCACGGGCCTGCACCTGGCCGACGTCGAGAACCTGCTGGGCCTGCTGGACCGGCTGGTGGAGTCGGGCAAGTCGGTGATCGTGATCGAGCACCACCAGGCCGTGATGGCGCACGCCGACTGGATCATCGACATCGGGCCCGGGGCGGGGCACGACGGCGGCAGGATCGTTTTCGAGGGCACCCCGGCCGACCTTGTGGCCAAGCGGGCCACGCTCACCGGGCAGCACCTGGCGGCGTATGTCGGTGGTTGAGCCTGCCCGTCCGGTGGTTGAGCCTGTCGAAACCTACCGGTACGACGTCGAGATCCTGCACCTGCTGGTGTCCCCCGGGCATGCCTACTTCGGCCGTGCCCGGGACGGCGCCGCGGACGTGCCCACGGTGGACGCGGAACAGGCCGAGGTGGTGGCGGGCAAGGGCATCGTGGGAGACCGTTTCTTCGGCAAGGCGGCCCACATGGATGCCGCGGTGACGTTGTTCGCCGTCGAATCCCTGGAGGCCATCGCGGCCGAGCTGGGGGCCGGGCCCTTCGATCCGCTGCTGACCCGGCGGAACGTGGTGCTCCGCGGCGCGCAGCTGGCGCCCCTGCTGGGGCAGGACTTCGTGCTGGAGTCGGGCGGCTCGGCGGTAACGCTGCACGCCGGGCGGCACGCCCAGCCGTGCGCCTGGATGAACCAGGTGCTCGCGCCGGGTGCCCACGCCGCGATGCGCGGGCGCGGGGGCATCCGCTGCCGTGCTGTATCCGGCGGCTTCCTGCACCGCGGCCCGGCAGTCCTGGTCAGCCCGGTACCGCTGGATCCGGTGCAGGCCGGCGTGCCCAGCGTACTGCGCCCCTCGCGGCTGCCGTAACTAATCCAGCTGAACACCCCGGAGCAGCACCAGCGTTCCGCCCACCACCACCGCCGAGGCAAGGAAGACGCCGGCCGTGCCAAGGCCGGCCGCGACGACGCCGATGGCGCTGGGCAGCACCACCTGGCCCACCCGGTTCCCCGCCAGCCGCAGGGCAAGGGCACGCCCGCGCTGCCCGGCCGGAGCCTGCGCTGAAAGCCAGGACATGGTGAGGGGCTGGCCGATGCCCAGTCCCAGTCCGAGCACTGCCATGACCACAAAGAGCAGCCATGCCGGCATGGGGATCGCGGCGGCAGCCAGCGCGGCGGTGGACAGGGCAAGGCTCACCACCAGCAGCCTCATCCGGCCGATCGTCCGGGCAATCCTGCCCAGCAGGATCCGGGAGACCATGGAGAACACGGCCCGGACCGTCAGCAGGGCGCCGACGGTTGCGGCAGTGAGCCCGCGGTCGGCGCCGAGCGCGGGAAGGTAGACCATGGTGAGGTCCACCACGGCAAGAACCGTGGCGCTGGTGGCCAGCGCCCTGGCGACACCCGGTGCCTTCAGCAGCCCAAGGGCGCTGCCTTTGGCGCCGCCCATGGCTGTTGCCTTCCTGCCTCCCCCGAACTTCGCCGAAATGAGGAAGGTGGCCAGGAACAGCACCAGGCTCATGCAGACCGAAAGGAAGAAGATGGCCTGGGTATCGGGGCGCACGGAAGCTCCGCCCACGAGGGAAATCGCCAGCGGTCCCAGGGCCTGCCCCAGGGAGGCCGCGAAAGTCAGGTAGCCAAAGGCGGAGTCCAGCCGGGTTGCGGCGGCGTTGTTGGCAACCACCGCCTGCTGCCCCACCACACAGGCCAGTTGTCCCGCGCCCAGCAGCGCCGTTCCGGCCACCAGCGCAACGATTGACGAACCCCACAGCAGCAGGAAAGCGGAGCACAGCAGAACGACGGCGGAGCCGGCCGCCATCAGCCGGCGTTCACCCAGGCGGTCCACCAGGCTGCCCGTGGGGACGGCGAGCAGCAGGGGAAAGACGGCATAGCTGGCGGCGAGCAGCCCCAGGGCGAAGCCGGGAACATCGAGTTCGAGTGCACGGTAGGTGGCGGCCGGCCGGACCAGGAAGGTGACGGCCTGGATCAGCGTGGAATGGACCAGCAGGGCTGTGGCGGAGCGGCGTCCGAGTTCCCCGATCACTGGTTGTCCGCGGCGTTGGCGGTCACGGCGCGCACTGCCGCGTCGCGTGCACCCATCACGTGGTCGAAGGCGACCTTGGCGGCCTTCTCCGGGTTGCCGGCCGCCACGGCATCCACCAGGGTCCGGTGCTGGTCCAGGGCCTGGTCCCGCCGCTCCTGGGTGCCGTTGGTGAAGTGGCGGTACCGTTCCATCTGGCTGGAAATCTGCTCATGGAAGCGGCGTGCCCAGGAGTTCCCGGCAATGGCGGCGATTTTGGCATGCAGGGCCATTCCCTGCTGCATCGCATCATCGGCAAACTCCACCATGGCGGCATTTCGAGCAAGGATGCCGCGCAGCGCTTCGATGTCCGACTCCGTCGCCTTGAGGCAGGCGTTGCGCGCCATGAGGGATTCCATGGCAGCCCGGACCTCATAGAGTTCGGAAATCGCGGCCTCATCCAGCGCCGGCACCACCACACCGCCGGTTGGCTGCTGCTCCAGCAGGCTCTCGGAAATGAGCCGCCGCACCGCTTCACGCAGGGGCGTGCGGCTCACCTGGAGCGCCGACGCCATCGCCGGTTCGTAGATGCGCTCCCCCGGTTTCAGCTCCAGGGTCAGGATCCGGCGCTTCAGTTCGGCATAGACAACGTGGGCTCCGGTGTTCCGGGCCGGTGATTCTGGCATGGTGTTACCTCCCCAGGAATCATACATGTATACATCTATACAGATGTGGCGCGCGGACCGGGCGGTTGCCAATTTCTGGCGAAGCAGTTAACTTGGTCTTTCCGGAGGGGAGTATCCCCCACTCCGTCCATCGTCAGTACGTAGGCCCCAGCGCCTTCCGGTGGACAGGCCAGCACTGGCCGGGAGAGACCTCCAGTTGGTTACTACTGACTGGAAGCAGGTGCTCCATGAATGTTCCCCTGTGGATGTGGTTCGCTGTCATCGGATTCATCCTCCTCATGCTCGTCGTCGACCTCGTCGCCCACCGCCATGCGCATGTCATTTCCGTCCGCGAGGCTGCAGCCTGGTCCGCCGTCTGGGTGGTCTTCGGCGTGGCGTTCGGCGGCGTCGTCTGGCTGATGTACGGCGCTGAGTTCGGGCAGCAGTACTTCGCCGGCTACCTCATCGAAAAGTCGCTGGCGGTAGACAACGTGTTCGTCTGGGCGATCATCTTTACGTTCTTCGCGGTGCCGCGCGAGTACCAGCACCGGGTCCTGTTCTTCGGCGTCCTGGGGGCGCTGTTATTCCGCGGCGTGTTCATCGCAGCCGGGTCGGCGATCATCGCCAGCGCCGGGTGGGTCCTTTACCTGTTCGCCGCCTTCCTGCTGTTCACCGGGTACCGGATGCTCAAACAGCGCAACGAGCACATCGACCCGGAGAAGTCGCGGGCGCTGAAGCTGTTCCGCCGGCATGTGCCGATGACGGATGCCTTTCACGGCCAGCGGTTCCTGATCAGGAGGAACGGCGTCCTGCTCGCCACTCCCCTGCTGGCCGTCCTTGTCCTGGTGGAGGTCACGGACATCATCTTCGCCGTCGACTCCATCCCCGCCATCTTCGCGGTCACGGACGAGGTCTTCCTGGTGTTCACGGCCAACGCCTTCGCCATCCTGGGCCTGCGCGCCATGTACTTCCTGCTGGCGGACCTTATCCACCGGTTCGTGTACCTGAAGGCGGGCCTGGCCCTGGTGCTGGTCTGGGTGGGCATCAAGATGGCGCTCAAGATCGACGTCTACTACATCCCGACGCCGGTCTCCCTCGCTGTCATCACCACCATCCTGGGCGTCTCCATCGCAGCCAGCCTGATTGCCACCCGCGGCCAGGCCCGGCATGAGCCGCCGGCACCGGCAGTACCGCCTTTCCGCAATGCGACGCCCGAGGAACTCGAGGCGCTGCAGCCATTGTGGGGAGGCCGGCATGAGGCACGGGGCAAGGAGGACGTCCCGCCCGCCGAAGAATCCGTCCGGTAGCCGGCGCCAGGTAGGCAGAAGACGCAGCGGGGACAGCAGGCGCGGCACAGGGGCTTGCTGTCCCCGCCGTCTTCCGCATAATCTACATCGTTGTAGAAGGAATATGGCTGGCAGTTCAGGCAAAGAGGAGTGGCGTGGCGAATGCAAGGGGGACCTCGTTTCCGCTGGACCGGATCCGGCTCCTGGACAGCCCGTTCCGGCAGGCGCAGGACACCTCCGTCCGCTACATCCTGTCGCTCGACGCGGACCGGCTGTTCGCACCCTATCTCCACGAGGCCGGACTGGTGCGCGCCGCGGAAGCCTATGGCAACTGGGAGTCCGATGGCCTTGGCGGCCACATCGGCGGGCACTACCTGTCCGGCTGCGCCAGGCTGTATGCAGCCACCGGCAACGCGGAACTCCTGGCGAAGGTGCGGGCCGCCGTCGTGATCCTCGGAAACTGCCAGGCCGCGCACGGTGACGGTTACGTGGGCGGGGTGCCCCGAGGCGGGGACCTGGGTCAGGAACTGGCCCGCGGTGAGGTGGACGCCGACCTGTTCACGCTCAACGGCCGGTGGGTTCCGCTATACAACCTGCACAAGACGCTGGCGGGGCTGCTGGACGCCCGCGTGTTCGCCGGGTCCGGGGAAGCGCTGGATATTGCCGTCGGGCTGGCGGGCTGGTGGCTGCGGGTCTCGGCGCACCTTGCGGATGACGCGTTCGAGGAGGTTCTCCACGCCGAATTCGGCGGTATGAACGAGGCCTTCGCTCTTCTGTGGGAGCTGACGGGCCGGGAGGAGTACCTCCGGGAGGCCCGGCGCTTCTCGCACCGCGCACTGCTGGATCCGCTGGCTGCCGGGCAGGACCTGCTGGATGGCCTGCACGCGAACACCCAGATTCCCAAGGTGGTAGGTTACGCGCGGCTGGCCGGCCCGACGCATGACGCGGATTTGGCACACGCGTGCGATATTTTCTGGGAGTCAGTAGTGTCCCGGCGGTCGGTGTCCATCGGCGGGAACAGCGTACGCGAGCACTTCCACCCGGCGTCGGATTTCTCCCCGATGGTCCAGGACCCGCAGGGACCGGAGACCTGCAACACGTACAACATGCTGAAGCTGGCCAAGCTGCGCTTTGAGGCCCACGGTGACGCGGCCGCCGTCGACTTCTTTGAACGGGCCACGTACAACCACATCCTGTCCTCGCAGCACCCCGGGACGGGCGGGCTGGTGTACTTCACGCCGATGCGGCCGGGGCACTACCGGGTGTACTCGCGGGCGCAGGAGTCCATGTGGTGCTGCGTGGGATCAGGCCTGGAGAACCACGCCCGCTACGGGGAGCTGATCTACAGCCGCGCCGGGAATGACCTCCTGGTCAACCTGTACATCCCGTCCACCCTCGACTGGCCGGAGTACGGCCTGCGCGTGCGGCTGGAAACCGGGTTTCCGTTCTCCGACACGTGGCCCTGGTTGTTACCGCGGAAGCGCCGGTGAAAGCCACCATCCGGCTGCGCCGGCCCTTCTGGGCTGCGGAGATGGAGGTCGACGCCGGCACAGGGCCGGGCGCGGAGGCGGAGGACGGCGGCAGGTACGTGAGCATCAGCCGCACCTGGCAGGGCATCTCCACCGTGAACATCCGGCTGCAGGCCGATTTCGCTGCCGAGGCCCTGCCGGACGGGTCCCCATGGGTCTCGTTCCGGTACGGGCCCGTGGTGCTGGCCGCCCGGGCAGGACATGAGGGCGTTGAAGGCTTTGAGGCGCCGGACGAACGGATGGGGCACGTCGCCTCCGGACCCATGCTGCCGCTCAGCCAGACTCCCGTGGTGCCGGATTGCGGCGCCATCAGGCTTGTGGACCGGGAGGCGTTGCGTGCCGAAGTGGACGTGGTGGACGCATCCGGGCGCGCGGGCACTGTTTTGCTGGAGCCTTTCGCGGGCATCCATGACGAGCGCTACACCGTCTACTGGCCAACGGGCGATCCCGGCCAGCGGTCCGCCGAACTGCGGCTCCTGGAGCAGGCCGCCGCGGAACGCATGGCGGTGGTGGACGAGGTCATGGCGGGGGAACAACAGCCCGAATCCGATCACGGCTTCGCCGGGAAGGCCACGCGCGCCGGCGGCGGGGACGGGCTGCACTGGCGCAGTGCCACCGGGTGGTTCTCCTACGTCCTGTCGGATCCGGGGCAGGAGGCGGAAAGCCTGCGCGTCCGGTTCCGGGCTGACGAAGGGCGCGGCCATCAGCTGCGGCTTAATGGCGCAGTGCTGGACCGGCCGGCCCTGGAGCGCCGGGACGGCGACATTGTGGTGCTCGACTACCAGGTTCCGGCGGCCTACCCCGGCCACGAAGCAGACGGGCGGCTGGTCTTCAGCGTCCATGCCCTGCCCGGCCACACGTCCGGCGACCTGTTCTCCGTTGCGTTGCTCCGGCGGGGAGCCTGACCCTGGATCCACCCAGCCGGCGCTGCCCGCTTTGGTGCGTCCCGCCGTCGTAATCCTGTCCCGGATGCGGCGGCACCGCCGTCGAACGCTGAGGGATGGCCGTGCCGCAGATCCGTTCCCCCGGAAATCTGCGGCACGGCAGCTGTGGCCTGTTACCCTATGGGGGCAGGCGGCTGGTTCCCGCTGAGCACGGCGAGCGCGTTGTCCGCGGCGAGCATCGCCATCGCGGTGCGTGTCTCGACGGTGGCGGAGCCAGGTGGGGCAGCAGGACCACGTTGTCAAGGTCCAGCAGCCCGGGATGCACGGTCGGCTCCTGCTCGTAGACGTCCAGGCCGGCTCCCGCGATGATGCCATCGCGCAGTGCGGCGGCGAGTGCCGCTTCGTCGACGATGGGTCCGCGGGCGGTGTTGACCAGGTACGCCGAGTCCTTCATCGCTGCCAGCTGCTCCGCGCCGATGAGGTGGTGCGTGGCGGGGCCGTAGGGGCAGTGCAGGGACACGACGTCGGAGACGGCGAGCAGTTCGTCGAGGTCCACCCGCCGGGCGCCCAGTTCAGAGGCGACGGCGGGATCGATTTCGCTGCGGGACTGGTAGACGATCTCCATGCCGAACGCTTGGCACGGCGTGCGGTGGCCTGGCCGATGCCGCCCATGCCGACCACGCCGAGGGTCTTGCCCTTGAGGCTGCTGCCCAGGAGGAAGAACATGCCCCACTTCCAGGCCTCGCCGGAGCGGATGAGGCGCTCCCCCTCGCCAAGCCGGCGGGTGGCCATGAGGATGAGGCTGAGCGCGATGTCGGCCGTGGCGTCGATGAGCACGCCCGGGGTGTTGGTGGCCACGACGCCCCGCTCTGTGCAGGCCGGGACGTTAATGTTGTCGTAGCCGACGGCGACGTTGGCCACGACTTTGAGCTGCGGGCCGGCGGCGTCGAGCAGTTCGGCGTCGATGCGTTCGGTGAGCAGGCTGACGACGGCGTCCACGCCGGCTACCCGGCGCAGCAGTTCCTCGCGGCTGATGGATTCCGGGCCTGCCCAGGCGTCGACTTCATGCTCGGCGCGGAGCTTCTCGAGTGCTGCTTCGGGGATGCGTCCCGTGACGACGACGCGGCTCATGCGGTTTCGATCCACTCACGCAGGCGGCCGAGGCCTTCACGGATGTCCGGAACGTCGATGCCCGAGTAGGCCAGGCGGATGTACTGCCGGTCTTCGCCGGGCTGGCGGCGGCCGAAGTGCTCACGCGTGCAGAAGGAGACGCCGGTCTTGTAGAGGGCTTCGGTGGCGAAATCGCCCACCGCGGTGTAGCCAGGCGCTCCATGGCCTCGGTGACGTCCGGGAACAGGTAGAACGTGGACTGCGGGACGGCGACGTGCATGCCGGGGATCCCGTTTAGGAGCTCGCAGGCCGCGTCCCGCCGTGTCTTGAGGACGTCCAGCATCTGCTGTACCGGCTCTTGGGAACCGCGGAGTGCTTCGATGCCGGCCCACTGCACGTAGTGCGTGGTGCAGGATTCGTCATTGGTGTTGAGCGTGCTGAGCACCTTGGCGATCTCGACCGGGGCGACGGCGCAACCGAGGCGCGAGCCCGTCATCGCGAACTTCTTGCTGAACGTGTAGAGGATGACGGTGCGTTCTGCCATGCCGGGCAGGGACGCGATCGAGTTCGAGACGCCCTCGTAGCGGGTCTCGAAGTACGCCTCGTCGGAGAGCACCCAAAGATCGTGCTCGATCGCGATCTGCGCGATGGCCTCGCGTTCCGCGGCAGTGGATTCCGCGGAGATGGGGTTCTGCAGGTCGTTGTAGATGATGGCGACCGTGTTGGGGGTGATCGATGCGCGGATCTGGTCCAGGTCGATTGCGAAGCCCGTGGAGGTGGGCACGTAGCGGTAGGCAACGGACGTGCCGCCGAGGTATTCGATCTGGGATTCGTAGATGGGGAAGCCGGGGTTCGGGTAGAGCACTTCCTGGCCGGGGTTCATGACCGCCTGGAGGAACTTGGTGATGACGGGCTTGCCGCCGGTCATGACCACCACGTTGTCCGGCGAGAACTGGATGCCGCGGCGCGAGCCGATGTCCTCGGCAAGGGCCTCCCGCAGCTGCGGGATGCCGGGGCCCGGGCAGTAGCCCGTGTAGCCGTCCGCGATGGCCTTGTTCATCGCCTCGACGATGTGCGGGGCCGTCGGGGTGTTGATGTCGCCGAGGTGGAACGGGTAGACCCGGTTCCCCTGCGCCTTCCAGGACGCGGCGGCCTGCGCGACGCTGAAGGCCGTCTCGGTGCCCAGCCGGTCGAGCCGGTGTGCGAGTTGCTGCATGCTGTTCCACTCCTCATCGAGTTGACAATCGGTACTGCCGATCCGCTGGCTAATATATCAGATTGCACGCTTTGATATATAGGCTTTCTCGAAGATTAATGGAGACGCAGAGAGGGGAACGCCGGCCGACGGAACGACGGCGGCACTCCCCTCCCTTCGTTGGCCTTCCTGGAGTACCTAGGCGGACGTCACCGGGAACCGTTCCCAGACGCGGTGGGCCGCCAAGAGCCCGGTCAATTCTGTGACCAAGGCTTCAGCGTTCTCCCCGGCAGCTATTCCTGGGGCATCCCCAGGTATGCCTGCCGCCGTCAGGACACCCTTGCTGGCGTCCAAGGAGCCAATGGCCTTGGCATGACGAAATGCTTCAGTCAGCAGCAGGACAGCCCGTGGATCCAGTGCACTCCCGGGGGCGCCGGCCTTGGCGTCCAGTCCTGGTTCGGCGTCGGGCGCCGGAGCGGCAGAAGCCGCAACGATGACGGCGTCGAACTCCGTGGAGCGGGCGGTGAGGTACGTCCGCTGCACGGGGACCCCGCCGTCGTTCTCTGACCCAAGGAAGCCGCCCTGCGGGGCGATGACCAGGGGGACGATCCCCTCGGCGTCCAGCGCCTTTCGTGCTGCGTTCACGGCAGCAAGGTCGCTGTTCCCATCGGCGAGGATCCCGACCACGCGGCCGGCGACGGGCCAGGTTTTGCCCACCTGGGACAATGCGGGGCTGGGGTCGGACTCCGCAACCTGCTCTGTTGCCTGCGGGGCGGGGAGGCCCAGGCCCTTGGCTACCGCTGCGCACAGGCCGGCGTCCACGTTGGCCAGGGCTGCAAGCTGCCGTTCGCGGATGGACTTCTCGTAGCACTTGCCCAGCTCGAAGGTGTAGGCCTGGATCACGTGGTCCTGCTCCACGGGACTGAGACTGCGGTAGAAGAGACCCACCTGGCTGTAGTGGTCATCGAAGGATGCCGGGTTCCTGCGCTCCTTGATGGAGGCAGCCACTTCCTCCGGCACGTCGATGAATGCGCCAAGGTCCTGTCCGGCGAGGAACGGGCAGCCGCCGTCGAGCGAGTTGGGATGGTAGGGAGCCGCTCCGCCATGGACCGCCTGCTGGTGCATGCCGTCCCGCAGCATGTCATTCACCGGGGCGTGCGGACGGTTGATGGGAATCTGGCCGAAGTTGGGCCCGCCCAGCCGGGAGATCTGGGTGTCGAGGTAGGAGAAGAGGCGCACCTGGAGCAGGGGGTCATTGGTGACATCGATCCCGGGGACGAGGTGGCCCGGATGGAAGGCCACCTGTTCGGTTTCGGCGAAGTAGTTGGTGGGATTGGCGTTGAGGGTCATGACGCCAATGGGCTGGACCGGAGCCAGTTCTTCGGGAACGAATTTGGTGGGGTCCAGCAGGTCGATGCCTTCGAACATCTGGTCCTCGGTGTCCGGGAACGTCTGGACGCCAAGCTCCCACTCAGGGTAGGCCCCTGCTTCGATGGCGTCGGCGAGGTCCCGCCGGTGGAAGTCCGGATCCATACCGTTGATGATCTGCGCTTCTTCCCAAACCAAGGAGTGAACGCCCTGCTTCGGCTTCCAGTGGAACTTCACCAGGGTGGTGCGGCCCTCGGCATTGATGAACCGGAACGTGTGGACGCCGAAGCCCTCCATGGTCCGGTAGGAACGCGGGATTCCCCTGTCGGACATGTTCCACATCGTGTGCGCCTGGGCCTCGGTGTGCAGGGAGACGAAATCCCAGAACGTGTCATGGGCACTCTGCGCCTGGGGAATTTCCCGGTCCGGGTGCGGCTTCGCGGCGTGAACGATGTCCGGAAACTTAATCCCGTCCTGGACGAAGAAGACGGGGATGTTGTTGCCCACCAGGTCGTAGGTGCCCTCGTCCGTGTAGAACTTGGTGGAAAAGCCCCGGGTGTCCCGGACCGTGTCAGCAGAGCCACGGGAACCCAGCACGGTGGAAAAGCGGACGAAAACCGGAGTCTCCACATCCTTGGCCAGGAAGCCCGCGCGGGTGATGTTTGCAGCAGTGCCGTAGGAACGGAAGACGCCGTGGGCCCCGGCGCCACGGGCGTGCACCACCCGCTCGGGAATGCGTTCGTGGTCAAAGTGCGTGATCTTCTCCCGCAGGTGGTGGTCCTGCAACAGGATCGGACCGCGCGAACCGGCCTTCAGGGAGTGGTCGGTGTCGCGAACGCGCAACCCCTGGGCGGTAGTCAGGTACTGGCCGGACTGGGCCCGCGCCGTGGCCGGCGCCCCCGTCGGGCTTCCAGTGGCTGAAACCGCTTCAGGTCCTCGCTGGTCCGGCTTTGGCGGCAGCGGCTCCCGCGGGGTTGTCGGTTCCTCCAGGCTGGCGGGCTCGCTGGTGGGGACGCCGGGGATGTGGATGTTGCTCTCTTCTGGCACGAATTCTTCTCCTCAGGATGGGCAATCTGGCAGTCCGCTGTCGAAACCAAGATACTAAGCGTGCTTAGTACCCTAGGCAACGATGCTTTCTGCCACAAATCCCCCAACCCTGCAGCGGCCGTCAGTGCTGGCCCGGATACCCGCATAGGTGTGCCCCTGGAGTTACTCCCTTGTCGATCGGGCCCCGGGCCGTGCCCAAATCGGGAAGGAACAAGTACTGGGTACTCGTGCGCTTCAACCCGTGGCGGCTTGTACTGGTATCTGTACTGGAGCGCCGCCCAATGCCACTGCGAACCCACCCGGATCCCATGGCAAGACACCCTGAAGGAGAACGGTCAGGATGACCCCACGCGAAGCACAAGTCCCCGAGGTCAGGGCCGGCGAGCTGGCGCAGTATGAGACATCAGGGCGGTTGCGGCCGCGTCCTTGGCCTGTTGGCCCGAGTGAGAGCTACGGGAAAGTGGACTTTGAGGACGGCGAGGGAAAGACCGTCCTCACTGCCTACATACAGCGCCGGCCCGAAGAAGGCTACGTCCTGCACATCGAGCAACTGGTCGCGCCGCTCCGGGTGGATGGCACACTCCTTCGCCTCAGCCCGGCACCTCACACCGACAGGACTGCCGCAGATTTCCGCCGGATCACCGCTGCCCGCACGGCTGCCGCGAAGGCCGAGGCCGAACTGAAAGCCGCCGTCCGGGCTGCCCGCGCAAACGGAGACTCCTGGGAGGCAATCGGCGCCGCCCTCGGCACGTCCGCCCGGACTGCGCAGGAGCGGTTCGGCCTCTAACCTTCCGGTTCTTCCACGACCGTCTTTCCGTTGCTGAGAGCTGGGCGGGGGCTAGCTCGATGTTATTCAGGATGGTCAAGGGTGCTGCATTGAAGGGGTCCCGCAATTGGCTGACCCATACTTCCGCCCCAAACTCAACGTCTGTCACACAAGTCACACGTTCATCTATGATTTGGCTACCGGCCACTCATACGTCGGCCAACACCGGTCCTGCGACGGCAGGGTGGGGCAAGGCATAGCCAAAACCCCTAACACCATGGAGGGCACTGCCATGAGAACCACCCTGCGGAGGACCGCTGCCGCCCTAGCAACGTTAGCCATGCTTGTTACACTTGCCGTCGTGGGCGGCGGGACCGTGAGCGCGGCGGGTCCGGTTACTGTCCTGGCCGCCGCCGACACGTACGTGCAGGCGGACCGGCCAACGGAGAACTTCGGGTCCAGCGTCCGTTGTCGACGGAAGGCCGGACGAACATCTGGCGTCATGGCCTGCTGCGCTTCAACGTCACGGTCCCGGCTGGCGAAAAGATCACGTCGGCCAAGCTGAGGGCCTACTCGGAAGCGTCCACAACCGCGAGTGAGTACGTGGACGTTTACACCACGGCGGGCGGCTGGACTGAAACCGGCGTGACGTGGAACAACGCACCTGCACGGGGAACTTGGCTCGGGAAGACCGGCGGCTTTGCCGCAGGCGCTTGGGTGGAGTGGGACGTGACCAAGGGTGTGACGGCCGGCGAGAACAATCTGAAGCTCGAAACGAACGGGCAAAAGTGGGTGGGCTTCAAATCTGACGAGTCCGCGGATCCGGCTCGGCGCCCGCGCCTGGTAGTCACTACGGAAGCTGTCACCACAACGCCAACGCAGCCGCCGGGTGACGGCACCACCGCCGCCGCTACTTTCAACTGGGGTACCCCAGTGGCCGGGGACGAATTCAACTACACCGGGGCACCTGACCCGGCCAAGTGGACCGTCTACAACAGCGCCGGCCACGCGGGCAACGGCATCCGCTCACCTCAGCAGGCCACCGTTGACGGCTCCAAACTCGTGATCAACGGCACGCCTAACGGCACCACCGCCGGCATGGGCGCCAAGTTCGACAAACGCAAGTATGGGCGGTGGGAAGTCCGGGCAGCAGGATCCGGTGACAACGAATATCACATGGTGTCCATCCTTTGGCCGGACAGTGAGAACTGGCCGTGCGACGGCGAAATTGACTACGCCGAAACTGATGGCGCTTGGAACGTCATCAAGTTCTTCCACCACTACTCCTGCGAGAACAAACAAACATCGGCGCAGAAGGCCCTCGATGTGTCCCAGTTCCACAACTACGCGGTCGAGTGGACCGACAAGGGCATCGTTGGTTACGTGGACGGCGTGAAGTGGTTCGAGGACAGGGACCCGGCACATCAACCTCCCGGCCCCATGCACCAAACGCTGCAGCTGGACTGGTTCCCGGACAGCACGGCTGACGGGGCCGGGGAAATGCGGGTGGACTGGGTACGCGTCTACAACGTGGCCGCGCCGTCACCAACACCCACACCCACACCCACACCCATCACGCCGCCGGCCAGCGGAGATACGTTCGACTTCGCCGCTACGGGTGATATGAACCCGTCCGGGGTGACGGACCCCAATTCGGCTTCCGGGAAGAACGCGGCCAGCATCCGGGGCGCGCTGGACAGTGGAGCGCTGGACAACTTCATCGGCGTAGGTGATTTCCAGTACAGCGTCGGTACCTGTGGCTCGGGCAATGATTCCTACGCGAACTATGAACGCAACTGGGGGCCAATCAAGTCCAAGACCTACTGGACGCCTGGGCCGAACCATGACGTGGAGCCGGGCCGGAACGACGACCTGGACCGCTACATGGACGGGCAGTGTGTGAGCACGTCCAAGTCAGCTACCAGCACCACACTGGGCAGGTTCCAGGACGCGCTGGAATGGTATGCAATTGATAAGGGCAACTGGCACATCCTGTTTGCTCCCACGGCGGTATGGCGTTACAACTCCACGCGGGCAAGCCAAATGACCGCAGAGTTCGACGCGGACCTCGCGCGGGCCAAAGCCGCGGGCAAGCACCTGGCGGTTGTCTACCATGACCCGTACTTCACGTCCAACACGTCCAGCCACAGCCGCTTCACCCAGGGCAAGCCATGGATTGACGTGTTCGACAAGCACCGGGTGCGGGTGCTGCTGTCCGGTTCGCAGCACAACTATGAGCGGACCTGCCCGGTGAACAAGAGTGACGTTTGCACCACTGACGGGATGCAGCAGTTCCAGGTGTCCACGGGCGGCATCAGCCTGCGTGCGTTCACGAGCTCGCCAAGCTACATGCAGAAACGGTTTAGCGACACGTGGGGGCATCTGCGGATGAGCTTGAAGGCTGACGGTTCCTACTCATGGGAGTTCAAGCCTGTTCACGGCGCCATGCAAACCGACAGCGGATCACGCCCCGCACCATAAGCAAGAGAAAGGGTGGGCCCCCAATTGTGGGGGCTCACCCTCTGCCGGAAAGGAAGTACCACCATGCGCATAAGGAAAGCTGCTACAGCAGCAGTAACAGCAGTGGTCGCAGCAGGCACCATCGCATCAGCAGTCGGCGGCGCGGACAAAGCCCCGGCACAGAACACCGAACCACCCAAGAACGAAGACCCATCAGCCAACGGCACAGTCGCACCATCCCTGTGCTATGCCACCCAAGAGGACGGCACAGGGTTCTGCGTGGACAGGTCAGTGTGCAGCGGTGGATGCCTGCACGTGGACGGGACCAACGCAGTGCAGAACCGCAAGTGGTACGAGCTGAACAGCTGACGCCACAAGGATGACCAGATAGCTGACTTCCCGCGATAGCTAGTGCCACTCCCGACGGTTCCCTCCGCATCGAGGACTGAAACACTGGGAGCCGACCCGGATAGCTGGCCATAAGGCTCAGCCCTTGGCCGACCGCTTCCCAAGCGGTGCGTCCTTCAGGACGGAAAGGCCAAGCAGCGGTGTCCGACGCGGCACTTCTTCGGGGCAGTGCGGAACAGCTGCCGTCTCAGCTGTCCGCACCATATGCGGGCACTAGAAAGGGCGCACCCTTCTAAACTGCTCCCCCATGGAGTTGGACTGAGAGTCTTCGGCGCCTCGGCTCAGGTAGATAGGCAGGAACGATGAATCCGGGCTCCCCATTGCCCCAGCAATGCCACAACAACTATCAGGGCTCCGGAAACGATCAAAGCAGGGCCGGCTCCGGCGCCGGCAAGCAGCGCGCCAAGAGCCGCCCCAAGAAGAAGCACAACAATCGCAGCACTTCTCCGGTTCAGCAATCCCTTGTGCCCCCTTACGAGGAAAAGCTCACCCGACAACGCGGTTAATGTGGAGGTCACGACCACGGTTGTCATTTCCCGGACCGCGAGCTTTCGGGCTACACATGCCTGAATTCCCATTGCAGCTGCCGCCAATGAAGAGATGATCACTCGGACGTCGGTGGTGAGATTATTGTCGACCAGGGAAGCTAGGGCCCCGAGGGAGCAAAGAAGGAACCCTGCCACAAGCAGCAGCACCGTGATTGGCAGGCGCCATTCCGCAGATCGTTTTCCCAGTACCAGCCCGGTCACCGCGGCGCCGATTGAGAAACACACCATCGCTGTCAGAGGACCTAGCACTGGAAGGCCATCTGCTCCCGCCATGGCCATGCCCAGTATCACCACGTTCCCCGTCATGTTTCCGATGAAGACGTGGTCAAGGGCGAGATAACCGACTGCATCGACGATCCCAGTCCCAAAAGTCAGGACCATTAGGAGCCCAAGCAACTGCACATTCCAGCGCTTCTCGGCCAGGACCTGTGCTTCGTCTGCTTGATTACCAAGTCCGGCACTGGGTGCGGCAGATGGGGTATGTAGGGATGTGGTCATTTTTGAATCTCCTGAATGATTCTGAAGGGCTGCAGCCTGGCGGGAGGTGTGACCGTCGCTTATTGTCCAAATAACTCTGGACAAGTACGCCGCTATAGCGCTTTCGGTGGGATCTTCACGGGAGTTATCCTCCCGCCGTCGTGAGCCGTTCGGCTTGCCACCTCGCATTGTTGGCGCGGCGCTCAGCCTTCAAGCTTGGAGTGCTCGCCCAGACGGTGCCATGAACGGTTGTGGTAAACCAGAGCGTCGCCGGGTTCGCCCGCGTGGACGTCACGCATCACGCGGGACTCGAGGGCGTGAACGGCGATGATTGTGGAGGTCCCCACCTCCATGCGATCGATGACGGCGCAGCGCACCCAGGCGCGGACATCGTCATACACCGCTTCGCCGGTTGCAAGGGCCGACCAGCGGTGCGTCTGGTCGAAGCGGTCGGCGCCGGGGGTCGCTCCAAACTTCGCCAAGCCGACGTCGTGCGCGTCCAGCAGGTGCACGACGACGGTTTCGGCGCGCGACAGCACCTCGGACGCAGAAGACAGTGCCGAGACCGAGAAGATCAGCAACGGAGGGTCCGCGCTCACCGACACGACCGACGATACCGTCAGCGCCACAGGCCCTTCGCCGGCATCGGCCGTGACGACGGCGACACCTCCCGGGTGCCCACGGAACAGTGCTTTGAATTCATCGGCCGAGAGGGAGGACGGGAAGCTTTGCCGCGGAGCCTCGAGCCAGGTGTCTGGGGGGTAGGCGTCAAACACCGTTATGACACCCTGGGGACGGAGCGGGCGAGTTCCTCGCGAACGATGCTTGTCCCCGCACTGAGGGCACTCAGCTTGGCCAGTGCGACGTCCCGCGGGAACGGTGCCATGCCGCAGTTCGAGCTGGGGATGAGCTTGTCCGCATCGACGAACCGCAGTGCCTTGCGGAGGGTGTTGGCGACCTCCTCCGGGGTTTCGACGGTCTCGCTTGCGACGTCGATTGCCCCGAGCATGACTTTCTTGCCGCGAAGGAGCTCGATGAGGTCCATGGGCACGTGCGAGTTCTGGGATTCCAGCGAGATGATGTCGATGCTGGAGCTCTGCAGCAGCGGGAACGTTTCCTCGTACTGCCGCCACTGTGAGCCGAGCGTCGCCTTCCAGTCAGTATTCGCCTTGATCCCGTAGCCGTAGCAGATATGCACGGCGGTCTCCGCACGCAGTCCTTCCGCCGCTCTCTCAAGCGCGGCCACGCCCCAGTCCTTGACCTCATCGAGGAAGACATTGAATGCGGGCTCGTCGAACTGGATGATGTCCACGCCGGCGGCCTCCAGTTCCTTCGCTTCCTGGTTCAGGATCGCGGCAAACTCCCAGGCCAGCTTCTCGCGGCTCCTATAGTGGTCATCGTAGAGTGTGTCCACCATGGTCATCGGGCCGGGAAGAGTCCATTTGATCGGCCGGTCGGTCGCTGCGCGGAGGAACTTTGCGTCTTCGACGAATACCGGCCGCTCGCGGCCCACCGGTCCGACGACGGTCGGTACGCTCGCGTCGTAGCGGTCGCGGATGCGCACGGTTTTACGCTGTTCAAAGTCCACCCCGCTGAGGTGCTCAATGAAGGTGGTGACGAAATGCTGGCGGGTTTGCTCGCCGTCGCTGACGATGTCGATGCCGCGCCGGCTCTGCTCGTGGATGGCGATGCGCAGCGCATCCTGCTTGCCCTCGAGCAGCGCATCTCCCTCCAGCTTCCACGGGGACCACAGAGTCTCCGGCTGGGCGAGCCACGATGGTTTCGGCAGGCTTCCGACAAGGGTGGTGGGCAACAGTGTGTTCATGATTGGCGATTCTCCGTGGGTCAGTTGACGAGAGCGGGGTAGTTGGCGGTCCACTGGTCCAACAGATCCTTGTGGGGCGTGATGAAGTGCTCCTCCGTGTACTTCGCCTGCGTGAGCGCGAGCTGGCTGCGCTCGACGCGGTCGTAAGCGATCTGGGTCCGCGAGTAATCCTGCTCGCCCAGGCTCGGCTGGTAGACGGCGGCGGCGGCAGAGTTCGCGTTGTAGACCTCCGGGCGGTAAATCTTTTGGAACGTCTCCATGGTGCTGATCGTGCCGATGAGCTGCAGGTTGGAGTAGTCGTTGAGCAGGTCGCCGCGGAAATAGAAGGCGAGGGGAGCCACGCTGCCGCGTGGCATGAAGTAGCGGACCTGCAGCCCCATTTTTCCGAAGTACGCGTCCGTCAGCGAGAAATCGTCCTGTTTGTACTCGACACCGAGGACCGGGTGACGGTTCCCGGTTTGCCGGTACGTCTTGGTCGTGGAAACGCTGATGCAGACCACCGGCGGCTGCGGAAAGCGTTCCTGACCTACCGGGGAATTGAGAAAGTGCTGGAACAGCTTGCCGTGAAGGTCGCCGAAGTCTTCGGGAACGGTGGGCTTGCCTGAGTCCCCCGCTGCCGCCGGCAGTACGACGCTGAAGTCGAAGTCACGGACGTAGGAGGAGAAGTTGTTCCCGACGATTCCTTGGTGGCGGACCCCGTTCAGCAGGTCGATGATCTGGATGTCGAGAACCTCGAACAGGGGGAACTGCTGATCCGTACCTTCCGCAGTGAACTCAATCTGCGCGGAGACGATATTAAGCTCGAGCGTGTAGCGGTCCCGGTCCGGGTTGTCCCAGTCTGCGAGATCGTTGAAGCGGCGCCGGATCATGGTCAAGGCGTTGCGGAGGTTCTCCTGGCGGTGCTCGCCCCGTGCGAGGTTGGCGAAGTTCGTCGTGATCCGGGAGCCTTCCGACGGGGAGTAGTCCTCGTCGAAGCGGGTCGTGCTGATGCTGAAGGTGAAGTCGTCTGCCATGCGCTGCCAATCCGTTGATGATGGCCGGCGTCGGCCTTTCAGAAGGGGATGTATCCATGGTGCTGACTTCAGGGGGGTATCGGGTAACTAGGCGATGCTATGCATTCATATAGGATATTCCTATGCCCCAGCCTTCGAGCGGACTGACCCTGCAGCAGCTCCGGTACTTCATTGAGGTTGCAGCTGAGGGGTCGATCTCCGCGGCTGCCGATCTTCTCTACGTAGCGCAGCCGACAATGTCCGCGGCGATGAAGGACCTTGAGGCCCGGGTGGGCCGTGCGCTCCTGGTTCGCTCAGCCCGCGGGGTCACCCTCACCGCCGACGGGGCAGAGTTCCTCGGCTATGCGAGGCAGGTCGTCGAGCAATTCGCTCTCCTCGAGCAGCGATACCTTGGCAGGCCACCGACGCGACGTCTGCTCGGGGTCTCAACGCAGCACTACTCGTTCGCGGTGGACGCCTTCGTCCGGATGGTCAAGGCCACCGAGGTCGCCGAATACGAGTTCTCGCTCAGGGAGTCCCGCACCTGGGACATCATCGAGGATGTCCGGACGCTCCGCAGCGAGATAGGCATCCTCTACCGGAACGATTTCAACCGGAAGATCATCGACAAGCTGCTCCGGGAATCCGGGCTCGCGTTCACTCCGCTTTTCCTCGCCGAACCGCACATTTTCATTTCACGGAACAACCCGCTCGCCTCAAAAGAGCGTGCGACTCTCGCCGATCTCGCCGGCTTGCCGCGGCTAACCTTCGATCAAGGTGCGAACAACTCTTTTTACTTCGCCGAGGAGATTCTCTCCACCCTGTCCAGTAAGCAGGAGATCCGGGTCTCTGACCGTGCGACGATCTTCAACCTCATGATCGGGCTCCACGGCTACACGATCTCGACGGGCATCATCAGCGGGCAGCTGGACCCGGAGATCGTCGCCATCCCGCTCGACGTTGACGAACGCATCGAGATCGGCTGGATCGGCCACGCCGCGATTCCGCTTACCGACCAAGCGCAGCGCTACCTCAGGGAATTGCGGGCCGTCGTCGCTGAGTTCGGCGTAGCGCTACTCGACTGACTGCTGTTGAGCGGGCGGTCTTTACCCCTTCGGTGATCGGACGTGTTTGTTGCAGCCGGGCGGGCTGCTGGTATCGCACATGCCCGTCGCCGTCGTTGGCATGGCCGGGGCGAACGCCAGCGAGGAAACTGGCCTGTTCCAGGTGGTGACGATCCAGCCCGAGCGGAACGCTCGGGTTTT
>NZ_AOFD01000016.1 GCF_000332815.1 Arthrobacter nitrophenolicus | reverse complement strand
CCTGCTCTCCACCGACTTCGTCCTCACCACCGATCCGCGGGCCCGTGACGGCGCCCCCGCCGAACGCTTTGAAGTACGACGCCGGGTGGCCGGGTCTGCTGCCGCTCCTGCGGACGGGCCCGCGCTGGGAACAGTCGGCATCATCGCTTCGGTGACGGAGCCCTTCTGCTCGGACTGCCGCAGGACCCGCATCACGGCCGAAGGCAAGATCATGAGCTGCCTGTTCTCACGCGAGGAATTCGACCTCCTGGGCCTCCTGCGGTCCGGCGCGTCGGATGACGACCTTGCACGCCGCTGGCAGGACGCCATGTGGCTCAAGCCAAAGGCCCACGGCATGGACCACGTGGGACTCGACGCTCCGGACTTCGTCCAGCCGGACCGCAGCATGAGCGCCATCGGGGGCTGACACTTTCATGAACGTACGCTACTTCGCTGCCGCACGTGCAGCCGCAGGCCTCGAGGAAGAGAAGTTCGACCTGCCTGAGGGCACCACGGTGGCCGGGCTCCTGGACGCCGTGCTGGCCGTGGAACGACCCGAACCTCCCGCCGGCACTCCTCCGCTCCCCCGCATCCTCTCGCGGAGCAGCTTCCTGCTCAATGAGGTGGCGGTGCGCGACCAGTCAACCGTTGTGGGACCCGATGATGTGGTTGACGTGCTCCCCCCTTTCGCCGGCGGGTAGGCCGGTGCAGCCTCGGCACATCCGGGCTGCACCGGAGGCCTGCCGATAATAGGCAATCTGTACTGGCTACACGGCAGGCCTGCTTCCGGCACGAGCGCGTAGCAGCCGATCACCACCTAGCTACTTGGCTGCCCCCAGCCCCGCCGGAAGGTGCGCGTTTGTGTACCGTCCTGGTTCTTCCGGTGGTGTCTCTTGAGGACCTTCCACGTGGCTATGCATCAGGCGAGATTTCGCTTTGTGGCCGCAGGAGTATCAGCACTTGAACCTTCCGCCCATATGCCAGCCCCTACTCGGAGACGGCGCGATGGCAGGTAGAGCCGCCGCATAGCGGGGGAGACGCCTTCCAATTCCTGTGCGCAGGACCGGACCGGCGGCGCTGTCAGGACGAGCGCCGAAAGGAAAACCAAAGGGCTCAAGAGCATCCCTCTGCGGGCCTCACTCATCAAGACGGTTCACGCGTTCAGCCTGGACCACCGTCTTTCGTCCACCCGCCCCGCCCTCGCCGGAAAGCGGATGTTAGCCGGGACACATTCTTTATGCACACTCCGACAAAAGGTACGTCGCAGTTGTTCCTCGATGCCATGCAAGAAGCAACGGCCCATAGGGAATGATGTAAGTCATTCGAGGGAGTGAAGGATGAAATTACCCGCAATTAGATACGCATCGCCGGCTTCAATCGAAGAAGCCTGCGACTTACTGTCAAACGATGAGGACTCCAAAGTGATCGCTGGAGGCCAGAGTCTTTTACCTGTCATGGCTATGCGGTTAGCCCAACCGACCGTCGTTGTAGACCTCGGAGGCGTTCCTGGCCTGACTGACATGGAAGAAGTTGGAGATTACATTCGCTTCGGCCCTATGGTCACCCATACCACCATCGTGAGTTCCCCTGTCATTGCAAAGCACCTGCCAATGATGGCGGCAGCTGGACGGCACATAGCCCATCCCCAGATTAGAAATCGGGGGACACTGGGTGGATCCTTGGCTCATGGAGATGCAGCGGGCGAGTGGCCACTCGTGCTGGTTGCCCTCAATGGAATGGTGGAAGTCCAAAGCGTAAGAGGACGACGCACCATTGAGGCCGATGACTTGTTCGTCGGTCCGTACATGACAAGTGTTGCCGCTGATGAAATTATCACTGATGTTTGGATACCGTCACGCCCGAACGGCTGGGGCTATGGGGAGTTTGCCAGACGATCCGGAGACTACGGGCTCGCGAATATTGCAGTCGTTTTGTCGGCTGAAGATTCGCGCATTTCCGATGCCCGGATCGCCGTTGGAGGTGCTGTCGGCAAGATCCAACGAGTACCCGATGCAGAAGAGGTCCTTACCGGATCTGAGCTGTCGCCGGATAGGGCAGAAGTGGCCTCAGAAGCTGGAGCGAAATCGCTCTCGTATATCTCAGACATGCACGGTTCGGCCGAATATCGGCATGGCCTGGTGCAGGAGCTGATCCGACGCACCATAGTTGAAGCAGGAGCACGTACGTGACAACACCACCGCCTTCAGATCGCGTCGAAATTGACGTGGAAGTAAACGGACGTCGCCGAACTGTCGCAGTGGACGCGCGCGATACCTTGGCCGACCATCTGAGGAACGACCAAAAACTTACGGGCATCAAGCTGGGGTGTGAGCACGGTGTCTGCGGCGCGTGCACGATACTCATGGATGGGGCGGCTGTACGATCCTGCCTGACTCTTGCCGCTCAGGGCGACGGACGCACCATCGGACGGTCGAGGACCTTTCGGATGGAGCCGCCCTCAGCCCCCTTCAGGAAGCTTTCAAAAGGCACCACGCCCTCCAATGCGGCTTTTGCACTGCAGGCTTCCTCATGTCGGCTACCGAGTTGCTTGAATCAAACCCTAGCCCGACAAGAGACGAAGTTATCGAAGCCCTGTCGGGTAACCTATGCCGGTGCACGGGCTACCAGACGATTGTTGAGGCTGTTTTGGATGCAGCGGGCCAGATTGGAAATGAAAATGGATAACCCACATTATTTCTCTCCTCCAATAACAAGAAACGTCATCGGTAAACGGGTCCCCCGAACTGAGGATGCAAGACTTCTCACCGGCCGGGGGAAGTATCTGAATGACGTCAACGTTGACGGCCAATTGCATGCTTGTTTCGTGCGCAGCCCCGCTGCTCATGCTCAAATAAACGGCATTGACACGTCGGCCGCCTCAGAAATGCCTGGCGTTCACCTTGTCTGGACCGCCGCGGACATTGAGGAGTACTGCGCCGGCATTGAAGCGCAGTACACCGCTGAGGGATGCGAAGCGATGACCATGCCTCTCCTGGCCAAGGACGTCGTCCGCTACGTTGGTGAACCGGTTGTATTGATAGTCGCAGAGTCGCGAGCGGTAGCAGAAGATGCATGTGATCTCGTAGGCCTCGACCTGGAGCAACTCGAGGTCGTACTTGACCCCCGCCAATCCATTCAAGGAGGCCCGGTAGCAAACGGCGAACGCCCTGACAATGTGGGCATCCGGGGGCGGGCAACCTTTGGGGATGTGGATGAGGCATTCAGCAATGCTGCGCATGTGGTTTCCGCCCTGTACCACCCTGGCCGCGTGGCAGCCGCACCCATGGAGACGAGGGGTTGCCTAGCAGACTACGAATGGACTGAGGATCGGCTCAAACTTTGGGTGTCAACACAGATGCCCCATTACGTGAAAATGTGTCTGAGCCTCTTTCTTGGTTTCGATGAGTCCCGGAGTGAGATCATTTCTCCTGACACCGGTGGTGGCTTCGGGCAGAAGGCGCACGTATTTCCAGAAGAAATGCTCATGCCCTTGGCCTCGAAGCACCTTAAGGCGCCGGTGAAGTGGGTAGAGGATCGCCGTGAAAATCTGCTGGCGGGTTCACACGCTCATGAGCAGTTCGTGACAATTCAATATGCTGCCAACGCTGAGGGAAGAATAACCGGGGTTCGTACTCATGCTTTAGTTGACGGGGGAGCCTACCACATGCCCCCGCAGACTATGGCTGTCGAATGTTGGGCCACAGCAGCAGTCACGCCAACCGGTGTGTACGATATCCCGGCCGCTGAGTATGTGTACGAGGGGGCTGTTACCAACAAGTGTCCCATGGGCGCCTTCCGTGGTGTTGGCTACACGGCGGGAACTCTTGCCCGCGAGTGCCTCATGGACGACCTGGCGCGGCAGATGAAGGTCTCTCCGTTCGAAATCAGGAGGCAGAATGTCGTCCGGGAATTCCCGTGGACAAACCCCCAGGGAGTCGTATATGAGGAGGGCTCCTTTCTTGAAGTAATCAACGCGTTGGAAGAAATGGTCGATTACCCGGCTTTTCTTCTTCGACAAGAAGAAGCTCGCAAGAACGGGAAATACCTGGGACTGGGAATAAGCGTCTTCGTCGAAAGTAGCGGCGAGAGCACGGGAATGATGCAGGCTCATGGAGCAACTGATGTGTTCCACGATACGGCGACCGTCAAGATGGATTCTACTGGGTCGGTCACAGTAACTTCGGGATTGAATTCCCAGGGACAAGGCCATCAAACGACCCTCGCCCAGGTAGCGGCGGATGTCTTGGGCATACCCTTCGAATCGATCAGCGTAGATGCCGGTACCTCCACCAAGGGCGCCTATGGCAGTGGCACTATCGGAAGCCGCGCCGCTGTCATCGCGGGTGGATGCGTCAACCGTGCAGCCCATGCCATCCGAGAAAAACTGGTTGCCGTCGCAGCCAACATGCTCGAGTCTTCTGAGGAAGATGTGGTGTTGGAAGAGGGCTTCGCGTCTGTAATTGGGGCTCCGGAATCGCGGGTGAGCATCGCCGACGTAGCCATGGCGGTCTACTGGGACTCATCCAAGTGGCCTGCCGGTTTTGAACCAGGCCTGGAGTTCACAAAGGCGTGGGACACATCGCGTCCGATGTTTTCTAACGGTGGTCATGCCTTGATCGTTGAGCTGGATCCTGTTACCGGATTCGTGACGGTCGAAAAGGTGTACTCCGTCGAGGACTGCGGGGTAATGATTAATCCCACAATTGTTGAAGGTCAGATCCGCGGCGGAGTCATTCAAGGAATTGGCGCCGGCCTCTTCGAGCAGCTGGTTTATGACAAGTCAGGAAACTTGTCTACTACATCCTTCTTGGATTATCAGACGCCAACTATGGACATTTCCCCGCCATTTGAAATCAGGCATCTTGAAACTCCGTCGAAGATGACAGCATCAGGGGTAAAGGGGATGGGAGAGTCAGGACTGATTGCTGCACCGGCCGCGGTACTCAATGCAGTCAATGATGCCCTATCTCCCTTTGGTTCCGTTCTCTATGAACTCCCGGCCACGCCCGAGAAGATTATTCGCGCCACCAAGGGCATTGTTGACCTGGAAGGGCCCCAAGATTGGACAGAACTCTGGGGTCGGGCAGGTGTACCTGCGCTTGATCGAGGCGCAATGGACCTGGCGTAGGGGCATTGTTTCCTGCAACTTCTGGGTAGAAGCGAACACCCTTAGGGCACGAATGTGAAGGAAGAAAACTTTGTATGACGCGATTGTGGTTGGTGGGGGTTTTGGAGGGCTGAAAGCAGCACGTGACCTTACCAATGCTGGTAAGAAAGTAGTTCTGCTTGAAGGCGGGGGGCGCCTCGGTGGACGAGCGTATTCCCGGGAGTCCCGGAATGTGCCGAACCTACAGGTCGAGATCGGTGGAGCGTACCTTCACCGGAAGCACCATCCGCGGTTAGCGGCTGAACTGGACCGGTATGGAATTCCCACTACAGCTGCTAGCGAGTTCACCTCGTTCAAGCATCGCCTTGGACCGACCGCACTGGACCAGGCATTTCCTATTCCTGGCTTAGAAGCAGTTGCAGTGGAAGCAGCCATCTACACATTGCTGCGGGATGCACACAGGATCGATCTGGAAAAGGGGCTGGAGAACCAAGACCTTGAGGACTTGGACATCCCACTAATCGAGTACGTTGACAAACTGGATTTGCCCCCTGTTTCCAGACAATTCTTGCTCGCCTGGGCGTGGAACATGCTTGGCCTGCCGGCTGACGAAGCATCCGCGCTTTGGGCGCTGCAACTTATTGCAGCACATCACTACAGCATCCTCGGCGTGGTTCTCTCGCTGGATGAAGTCTTTGCTAATGGTTCCGCTGACCTCGTCGACGCGATGGGCCAGGATATTCCTGAAATCAGAATGCATACAGTCGTTACGGGCATAGACCAGTCTGGCGACGTAGTGCACGTAACCGCCAAAAATGGGGATGCATTTCAAGCTCATTCCGTGATTGTTGCTACGCCAATGAACACTTGGCGGAGGATCCTGTTTACCCCCTCCCTTCCTGAAAGGCGGCTGTCAGTGATCGAGGAAGGGCATGGCGGCCGGGGACTGAAGATTCTCATTCACGTGCGCGGAGCCGAAGCAGGAATTGAATGCGTTGGAGACGGAGTTTTTCCCACGCTTTACGACTATTGTGAGGTTTCGGAAAGCGAACGACTGTTGGTCGCTTTTACGGACTCAGGATCCTTCGACGCTACCGACCTAAGCGCTGTCAAGGACGCGGTGCGTTACTACCTGCCAGAGGTTGAAGTTCTGGGTATCGACTACCACGACTGGATTGCAGACCCACTTTTCGAAGGACCCTGGGTTTCTCCCCGAGTGGGGCAGTTTACTCGTGTGCATAAGGAACTTGGAGAGCCTGCTGACCGGATTTATTTTGTAGGCTCCGATGTTTCGTTGGCGTTCCCGGGCTATATCGAAGGGGCCCTGGAAACCGCGGAGGGCGCCGTAAACGCAATCCTGCACGCGTAGAGCGCGGGTTCGATAAGACCTCTCCTTGGTGTTCCAGGTTCACTTCCGGCCCAAGGGCAGTCACACGGCTGGAGCACGTGGTGCGTCTAAGAACTGTAGATGGCGGCTGCAGCGTCTGGGTTGTGGCCAGCGCCTGCGACAACAACAAACTGCTAGCAGTTGAACTGATTCCATGAACGCCACCGGCCCCAGGAATGGCTGGGGCCGGTGGCGTTCAGATGGCTTAGCAGTGACGAGCTTGACGGTTCGTGATTTGCTGCCTAGCGATCGGCCGGCGTGTCCGCGCCATCGAGTGCTGGCGTGGTACCGCCTTACTTGCTGCTCCGCGGCGGGACTCTCGCCTGAGCGGCCAGGTACGCGTTGTTCTTTCATACCTTGCCGCTTTTCAGGGTGCGCGCTGCACAAGAAGGCATCCGCTGTGAGGGTGCGCCTCTATCTCTGGTCTTGACTTCAAGGGTCCCCGGCACCCAGTGGATTTCCCCCCCTGCATGCTTTCCCTATCCATATGAGCAGCTTTGTGCTCACACATATAAGTTCTTGGAGATGAATGTCTATGTCTGTTGGTGCTCTCGCCGGCCTCATTGCTGCGGTGATGTTTGCACTCCTTGTCCTGCTGCTGGCAGTGCCCATTATGAAACTGGGCCAGGTACTCGACGAGGTACGAATTGCGATCAGGTCATTGAGTGAGGGCACCACACCGCTGATGGCTGAGGTAACAGCTACTGTTTCCACTACACATCAACAACTCAAGAAGGTGGACGACATAGCATCGAACGTTTCGGACGCCAGCGCCAATCTCTCCGCGCTGTCCTCCTTGGTCGCCGCCTCGATCGGGTCACCATTGATTAGGGTGTTGGCTTTCAGCCATGGTGTCAGGACGGCCTTGGCAAATCACTCCAAGCCCGTTACCGGCCGCCGAAGCCGCTGAGTTTTGGAGAACCAATAATGAAACGACTCGTTTGGATGGGTATCGGGGTGGCTATTGGAGTCATTGCCCTTCGGACGGTTACTGACTCACGGTCCAGCCTGGGGCCTGGAGGCCTAAATCAGGCAGTTGGCCGAATTACTGACGGAGTTTACGATTTTGCTGATGCGGTCCGCGCAGGAATGCGCGAGCGGGACTCCGAGCTTCGCGTCGCGCTCAGTGGCAAAGTAGCGTGATCCAAACCCCTGGGTGTGTAGATCGGAGCTGGATACCGGGCTAAACCTCTCTCGCTGGCGCCGGGACGCGAAACCGTCCCGGCGCAACTGTCCGCTCCAGAGCTGGTCAGGTGTCCAGCATATAAAATGGACCGTTTCGTGGCCGGGCCGAACGCAGGTGCCACCATGTTTACGGGCAGTGACCGGCATGATATCTCTGCTGGCTGGCTGGCCTCTTTCCGGAGTTGGTCTTTCCTTGGGATGCGCCCGCGTCCGGTGACGCTGATGGCGCCGGAGCCGGGGGGTGGTAGCGGCAACAGCATTTCGCTCGTGCCGGAATTGACCAGACCGCCTGCCGGGCGCATCGTCGGATGACTAGCCGGAGGTCAGCCTCCGGTACCCACTGCACTACCTGGCGTTACCGTGCTCCGGGCGGTGGAATTTAGGTGGCACAGGAACGAGGTCTTGAGGAACTGGGTTGCCCGTTGGACCAATCGCGCGATTTCCGGGAACAAGGGTCGGCGCCCACTGCTCCCGCCGGAATCGAATGAGTATCTGCAACAAAGCAGATCGTAGGCTTCACAGCATTCGCACGGGTGTCGTGAGGCGCACGCTCAGATATACGAAGACGACCTGGGAGATGTTGCTCGCCAGCGACGGCGTTTTTGGGAGATCCCAAACCGCCGCTATCGGTTTCTCGACGGTCGCTGGCTTGAACTGCTGGTGATGGCTTACGGCTGACATCGTCCTGTGTTCAGAGTAGTCATACTCTGGGATAACTGCGGGAATGCAGATGTTGCATTCCCCGCAGTTATCCCAGGATGGTGAATCCCGAGCCAGGAGGAGTCGTGTCTGGCCCGGAAACATAGGGACCGCATGATGCTGTTTAGTCTTGCACTCGCGATGGCGACGCTGGATTTCCGGCTACGGTCCATTTTCGTTTTGTTCTGTGTCTTTGACCTTCAGCCGTGAGGCCAAGATTCCCATATCGAGACATGCTCAGGATCCCGATAGGCGGAGGCTGCGCTGAGAAGTATCTTCTGTACAGAAGCTGCCTGCCAGAATTGCTCATCCGGTCCGTTCATCCTGGTCGTGTCATCATCGGGATTCAGCACGTGTTGTTGCTTTCTTCGCCTTCTAAGATTCTGCGTTTTTATTATGCAGAGTGCCTATGGGAATTTCTGTTTCGGAAATATCCATAACCGCCACGGGGAAAGCTGTTAGGGGATGATGGGGACGCCGAAACGTTGAGCCCCGCGAAGGGGTCGAGATTAGAGTCAGTCGTCGTGAGCCCTACAATTGAAGGCTTCTACTGTAGCTTCCACAATTTGCTGGTATCCCGTACAACGACAAATATTTCCCGAGATAGCTTCGCGAGCACTCGTCGCATCGAGGGTAACCTCGTCGTCATCATAGAGAGGCTTAAGCGTCATCAAGAATCCTGAGGTGCAAAATCCACACTGCAAGGCATGGCATTTTGAGAAGGAACTTTGCAGCGGGTGAAGCTGTCCGTCCTGCTGTAGGCTTTCGACGGTTTCAATCCTGGAATTGTTCGCCTGTACGGCCAGCACGGTGCAGGATCGCACGGGCTGGCCATCCATCAGCACAGTACAGGAACCGCATACGCCGTGCTCGCAGCCTACTCGAGTACCCCTGAGGTGCAGGTCATCCCGTAGGAAGTCCGCAAGGAGCCGACGAGGCTCGACGTCCGTTTCGTGGTTGACTCCATTTACTTCAACCGTTAGGTGAAAGGCGTTCATCAGTGATCCCTGCTTTCCTGTGTCGGTCTCGCGCGGTTCAGTGCTTGGGCGAGGGTTCTTTCGACGAGCGTCCGAATAACTTGTGCACGGTACGAAGCACTCCCGTGCACTGTGGGCACGGGGTCAAGACCCTGTACCGCGGCGCGCGCAGCGGCGACAATATCTTGACTGGAGAGAGTGCTATCAATCAGGATGCTCTCCGCCTCGTGACAGCGAATGGCGGTTGACCCTCCGCCCAGGACAGTAATCCTCGCCCGCGAACATTTGCCTTGCTCGTCCAAGGTGACGATGGATGCAGCCCCTCCTATGGCGTAATCACCATGTCTTCGGGAAAATTCATCAAATGCAGCACCGGTTCCAGGAGGCAGCAGAGGTACGTTCACCTCCACAATGAGCTCGCCGGGAAGGATGCTTGAGACAAAATGCGAGACCAATAGTTCCTTTATAGGAATACTCCGCTCGCCTTGTAGAGACTTTGCGGTGACGGAGGCGTCAAGGGCTAGCAGGACTACGGGCAGCTCTGCGGCTGCATCGGCATGTGCAAGGGAGCCGCCGATCGTTCCTCGAGTACGAATTTGAGGGTGCGCGATCCATGCCGCCGCTTCCGACAGGATTGGAAGGTTATGCGAAATGGTTTTGGAGCTTGTTAGCTTCGCATGACGGGTCAAGGCGCCGATCGCAATAGTTTGATCGGATTTCTTGATGTTTGCCAAACCAGGTATGCGGTTTATATCGACCAAAAGGGACGGACGGGCCATCCGGAAATTTAGGAGCGGGACTAAGCTCTGACCGCCGGCGATGACCTTCGCGTCATCGCCGCCGTCCGCCAGCAGGCGGAGCGCATGCTCAACCGAATCGGCAACAACGTAATCGAAAGAAGGTGGCTTCACGGGCAGTACCGCCGGCCGCGCTCATTGTTCATGTCACTACTTTGCCCCCTTGGTATGAATTTGCGCTCTGCGTCATGGGACAAATCAGTGCCGCGACCTACCTAGAACAGACAATCCCGCGACGCGCTAGCACTGGACGCTGACCTTCACTACAGAATGTCGGTCCCAGCAATTGACTTCAACAAGCCATAAAGCCGTAGTGCGACGAGGAGCTCCACATTGCGTTCTGCAACGCTTATGCCAAGCCGTTCTTCAATGGATCTGAGCCGGTAGGCGACGGTGCGCTCATGGACCTGGAGCGCCGTTGCAGCCGCTACGGCGTTGCAACCGGCCGAGAAATAAGCCCGAAGGGTGTCGCAAAGTATGTCTCTGCGGGGATCGCTGAGCAAAGGGCCCAACTGCTGCGAGACCAGGTCACGCACCGCCTGCATATTTGTGGCGAAGACAGCTTCGAGAGCCACATCGGAATATCGGGTTATCCGTGCGCCCGTCAGGCGGCCCACTTTATAGGCCCTCCATGCGCGCTGGTGACTGCGCCGGAACCCGGAAAAGCCCTTATCAAGGGACCCTAGAGCTAAATGTGCACCATCAGGCAAGTCACTTTCACTGACTTGCGTGACGGCATCCTGGCCCTCCGGTACCGCCAACCAGCCCAAAAACGCTCCGCCAGTGCTTTCCAGTATCAAAGGCGCATCGCTGTTGATAAGCGTAGCGGCGCGGTCGATCGTACCCTTTGGATCATGTCCCCAGGCCACCACGGATAAATGTTGTCCTTCAAAGGCGTACTTCGCGTTAGGTCGGGCAATGCGCCGTCCTGCAATGAAATCCCGCAACTCATTTCTAAGCCGGTGATCCTCCGACTTATAAAAGAACCGATGCTGTTCCGAACGATACGCGTCGATGACATTGGCGACTACAACGTCGTGCCACCGATGCTGCAGCTGAGAGACCCACTTCTGAATTTCCAACTGCTGTGATGCATCCGGAACAAGAGTGGTTGTAAAGTCCAAGAGCACATCCCACGTCGCAGACTGCAGCACTCGATAGGTGTGAATGAGTTCGAGTAGATCGACGCCGGCTTGGGCTGTCTCACGCGCCTCGAGGGTGGCCTCGGCAAGAAAATCCTCGTCGGGTTCCTCTGACCCGGACAATGCCCTGCTGATAGATAGCAAGGCAGCGGCGAGCCGCTCAGACCTCCGCTGCGCCAGTGCCGGGTCTAAGCCCACACCAGCCTGAACATCATCTTGGAGTCGACGGACCATAGAGTCGGACAGCTGATCTATATTTGCTGTAATGGCAGCCGATATTGCCGATAGAAGTTGCGTCTGGATCATGTTCCTACTTCATGCGCGCTACCTGCGTCTCGGCGCAGGCCAGCTCCGTTGATAGTCTCAGTGTATGACCATTGAGGAAGGACTGGATGAACTCTCCGCTGCCGTGAAGGCAAGGATTCCTGAAATCTACGACTGTATTAGGGCAAGACTGCAGTATGCGTACGAAGACTATTCGACCGCGACACGGAACTCGTCTCTTACAGAGGCAGAATCGGAAACCATTACGGCTTCCTTGCGCGATGTCCTCGAATACATCGGTCAAGGGCGGGTAGGAGCCACCAGGGCTTCCAATGAGACTCTCCGCGAAGTGAGGTTGGCGGCACGGGCGGGCGTCGACCTCCATCACCTACTCAGGGGATCTAGGGCGGCCCAAGCCACGTTGTGGGAGTTTATCCTTGAAGAGGCGCACCGAATCATCATCGATCCTCTCCAAAGGTCAAAGGTTCTAAGGCATGCCAGTGCAAGCCATTTCGCTTGGAACGATAGAGTTTCCGCTTCCATCATCGAAACGTACCAAATGGAGAGCACTGCCTTTTCCAGGCAAAGCCAGAATCGCAGGAAGCTATCGACGTTGAGGGCCCTCCTTGCCGGGCTCCCAATAGATTCGACAGTATTTTCCTACAACCTTTCAGGCCGGCACCTGGCTGCGGTGGTATCGGGCGAAGGCGTTGAGGCTGTTGCTCGTACGTTCGGCGCCGCCTCTCGGATTCGCCCCCTTGTTATCACGGCCGAGGATGAGACCGGCTATATCTGGGCCGAGTGGTCGAATCGACTGCCCTCACCGCAAGTTGTCCTCGCAGATGCCTTGCCGAAGGATACAAGGATTGCGTTTGGGACTCTAAGCGAAGGTGTCGATGGATTCGTAGTTTCCCATAGACGGGCGTTGGAAGCCGAGTCGGTCGCCCAAAAACTGGGCACCCAGGTTACTTGGTATGAAGATGTCATGCTTGAGGCGTTGGCTACGCGCGATCTCGCCGCAGTAACGTCATTCATCTCCGACGAATTGGGGGGTCTCGGATTGCACCAAGACCCCCCGAGCAGGCTGGTCGAAACCCTCGAAGCTTATTTTGCTTCGGGCCAGAATGCGGCGTTGGCTGCACAGCGCCTGGGAGTGCACAGCCGAACTATCGCCTATCGGCTGAAACTGATCGAAGCCAAAATAGGTTCAAGAGGAGTGCTGCGAGATGAATTGCCCGTCGCCATCAGACTCTGGCGGATGGTCGAGGCCATGAAGCTTGAGCTCGGAGGGCTAGAGGAGTCTCCCGCTCTCCCGCAGCCAGCACCGTAAGTGGCCCCGTTGCGGTGTCGCTGATGGCAGCTCTTATTCAACCAAGAACCAGATCTCCTTGAAGGGCTCGTGAAACTCCCAAGTCGACACATGCCCCTTCGGCAGGAATACCAGGTCGCCGGCAGTCACGGACACCGGCTCTTGGGACGCCAGAGTGAGCGTTGCGGAGCCTTCGACAACGTAAATAATCTCGTTGTCCATAAGTTCATAGGTTGTTGTGCTCGGCTGCGAGGTGAAGATACCCGTGCCGAATTGAGGAGAGGAAGTGCGTTCGAAGAGCGTGAACCCATGACCATTGGGGTTTCCCTCTTGGACGGTGACGCCATCCGGCTGCCAGGATTCAAGCGGCGCCGTGCCGGTACTGATCTTTCTGATTTTATCCATTGATAGGCCACCCCTTCATTGTCGGGGTGAGCGTCTTTCCGGCTACCAGAACATCATAGAGCCAGTCTGCCATTTCAAGCCTCGGTCGGATTCCAAGGTTGTGGCAGCAGTGATCGCCGTCCTTTTCAACTACTAGGTGCAGGTGTTGTTTCGGCACCAAGTCAAGAACGGTATCCACGAAGGACAATGGAACCTCGTCGTGAACCCCGTGCAGGATGTACGTCGGGCATGTGATCTGCGGAAGGACGTCCCGGGTCTCCAAAGCCGCGTGGACGTGCTGCCTTGCTTCCTCGAGAGTGCCAACCTTGGAGACGTACCTCCAGCTTTCCTTTGTCAGAGGAGTTTCGAGGTCCCAGTAGTCCAGGTCCGAGAATCCGCCCCAAGAGATGCATGCGGCCAAACGCGGTTCACATGCGGCAGATTTGAGAGCATAGTTACCGCCCAAGCTGCGCCCCAGCACTGCGATAGCATCGTTCCGGATTGTTTCAAGTCCGGTGAGAAGATCCACTACCGCGGACGTGTATTTTTCGTAATCACCCGCAAGCCGCTTGTGTTCGAACATTTCGCCCTGGCCGGGCCCGTCAAATGTGGCTGTAGCCATTCCCCGATCGAGCACAAGGTTTTCCATCTGGAAACTTTCCTCTTTGGTACTCTCAAGACCCCCGAGCATGATGACGGCGGGGTGTGGTCCCGGGCCCTCAGGAATGCGGACGTAGACAGGCATCGGTATGCCGTCAACGACCAGATCGTGACGCTCTGCAGGGGGGGACAGAAGTGGAGCTGCTTTCTGATATAGCTCAACTTTTCGAGCTTGGCCCTTCTGTCGGCGCTCGTCGAACCAGAGGAACTGAGCGTACTGGGCGCAAAGTGCGGCTGACATCAGGAGCTCCCCGGCGGAGAGGTCATGGCCCAGGGCCACTTTTCGTTCCGCGTCCTGCTCATACTCATTTGCGAGATTCATCCAGTAGTCAAACCAGGTGATCTCCTTGGGCCTATCGCGGGCACCCACCATGTCTGAGTAGGAAACGCCGTCAAGGATAAGACGTCCCCAGTTCAGCATTTCATCTTCAGGTTTCACTTGCGAAGTTACAGTCATCCTGCCATCTCCCTAAATTCAGCTTCCGTGACCCCGCACAAGGGGGCTGCGAAATGATCATGCTATGGAAGCTGCGCGAGGGCGCCTACTAACTGCGGATACTTGGGTCGCGTTTTTGTCAATGCCTGAACATCCGGGCTGGACGGCCCGATGACATACTGAGCGCATGATGGCAAAGGCTAAAACGCTCATCCCTGACAACGGTAGAGCCGGCGCGGACGAGGGCAACAGGCAGGCATGGATAGGCCAGGAGGTGCTGCGGCGCGAGGATCGCCGGCTACTCACTGGATCAGCAACATTTGCTGGCGATCTGGGAGTGCCCGGGCAATTGCATATGCGCATTGTCCGTTCAACACAGGCCCATGCCCGGATCGTGTCCATTGATGTTACTGAAGCTGAAAAGACTCCAGGCGTACGAATGGTTATCACGTCTGAGCACACACGGCACTTGGGTTCCGTTCTCTTGGAAGAGCTGGGATACCACGAGATATATGACAACATTGAGGACTTTAGTCACCCGGTCCTGGCAGTAGACAAGGTGCTGTACGTGGGGCAACCGGTGGTTGCCGTCCTTGCAGTTGATCCTTATCGTGCCGAAGACGCGGCCGAACTTGTCTCCATCGAGTATGAGCCGCTCCCGGTCCTCTTGGACCCGGAAGAAGCGTTGACCGGTAAGGTCGAGCTTTTTCCGGGGCGTGGTAACGAAGGTGCACGCATCAAAAAGGCCTACGGCGATATTGATCGGGCCTTCGCCGAAGCGGAGCACGTCATCCGCCACAAGTACGTCACCAACCGCCATTCCGGTGTACCTATGGAACCACGGGCCGTACTGGTACAGCCCGACCCGGCAAGGGACACATTGTTCATCTGGGGCACCGTGCATGTGCATGACAACCGGAGGATCATCGCCAAGATGCTAGATCTTCCCGAGGTCAACGTACGGATGAAACACGTGGAAGTCGGCGGAAATTTCGGCGTGAAGGGCGGAGTCTTCCCAGAGACCGTGGTTGCAGCCTGGGCGGCCCGTGCGCTGGGAGTACCGATCAAATGGATTGAGGACCGCGTCGAGCACATGACTGCCACGTCCCATGCCCGGGAAATGGTGCATAACCTCGAACTCGCGCTCGATGCTGAGGGCAGGATCCTCGGCATGAAGGACGAAATTTTCCACAATCATGGTGCCTTTTTCAGGCAAGCGGAGCCGCTGGTCAGCGACATTACTGCCGGTATCGTGTTCGGCCCGTACCGGGTTCCTGCTTACGATGCTACGTTGCACGCCGTGTTTACCAACAAAACACCTGTCGGCGCGTATCGTGCGCCCGGACGCTACGAATCCACCTTCGCTCGCGAGCGGATTTTCGATCTGGCTTGTGAAGAAATCGGCCTCAGTAAGACGGAATTCCGGCGACGGAACCTTTTAACGGCGGAGGACCTCCCTTGGGCGCCGGGTCTTGATATCGTCCACGAGCCGTACCACTTCGACTCGGGTGATGTAGTCAAACATTTTGACGAAGCGCTGCAGGCAGCAAACTTTCCAGAGTGGCTTGAGGAATCCAGACAGTTGCGGGCAGAGGGCCGAAAAGTGGGCGTAGGCCTGGGCGTGCTGATGGACAAAGCAGGGCTGGGGCTTTTCGAAACAGGCGGTGTCGACGTCAGCCGTGCCGGCCGCGTTACGGTCAAGACCGGAGCTTCTTCGGTAGGGCAGGGAATCGAGACGGTTCTGGCCCAGATTGTCGCCGAAGAGCTACAGATCGCTCCCGAAAACATCGACATCGTTCACAGCGATACGGAGCTTATTCCGGATGGCGTTGGTTCCTGGTCCAGCCGTTCAACCGTTCTCGCCGGAGGTGCTGCCCGCAAGGCAGCGCTTGCAGTGGTGGATAAAGCCAGACGTCTGGCCGCCGAGATGTTGGAAGTCGATCCCGACGACCTCGAACTGACTGCAGGCAGTTTCAAGGTCAAGGGCACCGATCAACAAATTACGCTGTACGAGATCGCAGCGGCGAGGGACCCTTTCACAGCGAGGGCGGACAATGACGAACCCGGCCTGGCTGCGGACGCCGTCTACGTGAACAACGCCATGAACTACCCATACGGCGTAACCCTGGTGCAAATCGAGCTAGATCCTGACACAGGCGGTCATAAGATTCTTCGCTTTTCCACGTCCACGGAAGCCGGGCGGGTAATCAACCCCCTGACCACAAGGGGCCAGATCATAGGTGCCGCTGTTCAAGGAATTGGGGGTGCGCTTTACGAGGAGTTCCTTTACGAAGAGGACGGACAGCCTATTACGACTTCGTTCATGGACTACTTGTTGCCGGGCGCTCAGGAGATGCCGAACGTCGACTGCTTTGTAACTGAAGATGCCAAGTCACCCGACAACCCTTCGGCGCCAAGGGCCTTGGGGAAATTGGCATCATTGCCGCTGGAGCGGCGATCGCTTCCGCCATAGATGATGCCATTGCCGATGGCATACACATCGACCGATTGCCAGTCACGCCCGAGCAGATCTTCACCCGCTGTCAAGGTTTGAACAAAGCAGAACGGTAACTTGTGCAATCCGCCAGTGGGACAACTTCGCTGCTCTTACGAAACTGAACAGACAACCCGGCGGGTAATCCAAGACACATATGAGAGGTCCACTGATGACTAAGATTCGACACGTATTTGCATGGCGCGTAGCTGAAGGCAGCAGCCAGGAGGAGATTGTTGAAATTCTCAACGCCCTTCCGCCGCGCCTAGGTTTCATTCAAGGCTGGGAGATTGGGACTCACTCCGGTGACCCTGGCGACAACGGCGCGCCGTGGGATGGAGTTTTGATTTCTGACTTTGCAAGCTGGGCTGATCTGGACAAGTACTCCACGGATCCCTTCCACCTCGAAGTAGTCGCGACACTTATGCCGATGTTCGCGGATAGGGCTGTGGTGGATTATGAAGTTGAGGCAGCCCAATGAGCCAGACTGCAGATGTAAAGGTAGGGAAGAGCCCGTGGGGACCCAATGACGAGCGAGGGGCACTAAACCTCCTTGATGAGTCCGTTCGCGCAGACGTTCTTCAACGGGCAGATCCTTCGCGGGTCTATGACCTTAGCGTTGACTACTTCGTGGGCATGCCCAGCTTTCAGGGCGCCGGAGACCCTAGCTACCAAATTTTCATGAGCCACACCCCCCAGGCACAGTGGTGGATAACCTTAACGGCGTTGGAGAGCATGTCAACAGGCACGTGTGTTACTCGGGTGACGTTGTCTTCATGTACACCCACACCGGAACGCACATCGACTCGTTGAACCACTTCGGTGTCGACGGACAGATCTATAACGGCTACAGGCCTGAGGAGAATCTGGGCAGCCGGACCTGGACCAAGGGTGGAGCGGAGACAATTCCGCCAATCATCACCCGCGGCGTGTTGCTGGATATTGCTGGCCTGAAGAACGTTGACTGCCTTCCTGATTCCTACGCCATCACTGTTGCAGACCTTGAAGAGGCACTGGATAAAGCCGGCCTCGCATTGCAGGCAGGGGATGTGCCCTTTGTTCGTACCGGACGTATGCGTTACTGGCCGGACGGAACCAAGACTCTTGGAAACCCTCCGGGCCTAAGCTTGGACGCTGCCCGGTGGCTCACAACCCAAAACATTGCTGCAATTGGTGCTGACCAGGAGTGCGTAGAGGTAGGCCCGTCCGAGCACGAGGACAACTGGCTTCCAGGGCACACGCACTTCCTTGCTGAAGCAGGTGTACCCATGGTGGAACTGTTGAACCTGGAGGAACTGGCCAAGGATGGAGTGCAGGAATTTTGTCTGATCGCTGCTCCGATCCGTCTTAGGGGAGCGAGCGGCGCGCCAATGCGGCCGCTCGCCATGGCACTAAGGAAGAATGCATGAGCCCGACAACCGACCGCATTGCAGTAGTTGGAGGTTCGATAGCTGGCTTGGCCGCAGCGCTGATGCTTCGAGATGCTGGCGTTGAGGTCGATGTCTATGAGCGATCCCCCCAGCCCCTCTCGGGCTTCGGCACAGGCATCGTCGTTCAACCGGAGCTTGTTCGTTACTTGATGGAGCAAGGTGTTGAGCTGGACTCCATTAGCGTTCCGTCATCCTCCATGGAATATGTCGACGGACTGACAGGAGAAAGTTTCGGATCCGTTCCTGCAGACTGGCGTTTTACTAGCTACGACTCAATTTACGGGGCGCTCTACGAGCTGTTCGGACCCGAGCGATACCACACCAGTAAGTGCCTCGTCGGCCTCAACCAGGATTCCGAAGCGGTGCAGCTGCGCTTTTCCGACGGCACGCAGGCTGAAGCGAACTGGTTGATCGGCGCGGACGGCGGAGCTCTGTAGTTCGTAAACGACTGTTGGGCGTTGAGCTAAATACGCGGGCTACGTCACTTGGCGTGGCGTGCTTCAGCCGGGCGAAGTTTCCGATGATGTGTGGAACTACTTTAACGACAAGTTCACGTACGGTCTTCTGGAAGACGGTCATCTCATCGCTTACCCGATACCTGGACGGGAAAACGCAGAGTCTCCGCGTCTGAACTTTCAGTGGTACTGGAACGTCCCTGAAGGAGCTGACATCGACGAACTTATGACAGACGTTCGCGGCATAAGGCTCCCGACATCAGTGCACCATAACTCGCTGAATCCCCACAATCTCCGTCAGTTCCACAGCAGGGGTGAGCGACTTTTCAAGCCTTTCAGGGAACTTGTGCTCAACGCGTCTTCCCCTTTTGTGACTGTTGTGGCAGATGCCACCGTGGATCACATGGTTCACGGCCGCGTCCTGTTGATCGGAGACGCGGCTGTGACTCCCCGGCCCCACGCAGCTGCGGGTGGAGCAAAAGCCTGTGACGACGCACGCACTTGCTGAAGTCTTTACAAGGAACCACGATCTGCGGGGGTCATTGCAAAATTGGGAAACCAAACAACTGCAGCAGGGAAACGCCTATCTCCAGAAAGTTAAAGAGATGGCGTCCCGCCTGCAGCACGGGGGAAGCTTTGAGCCCGGAAACCCCGCATTTGCATTCGGGCTCCCTAAAGTGGATGAACCATCCGTCGTCGAGAACGTTTAAGGAAAAACCATCATGGAGATGACCAACACTTTCACCGTGCCCGTCCCACCGGAGGAGGCGTGGCCGGTACTGCTGGACTTGCAGCGAATCGCCCCCATGCTTCCCGGAGCCTCCATCACCAGCGTTGATGGTGATGAGTACGAGGGTAAGGCAAAAATCAAGGTGGGGCCCATCACGGCCGAGTATGTAGGCGTCGCCCGCTTTATTGAGGTCGATGAAAAGGGTCGGCGCGCAGTAATCCAGGCCCGTGCGAAGGATGCCCGCGGGCAAGGGAATATGTCGGCGACCATTACCGCCCGGCTTGAGCCGGAAGCCAATGGCGCAACCGTTATCGTTCAGACCGAGCTGGACATGACCGGAAAAATCGCCCAGTTCGGGCGAGGTGTGATCAATGAAGCGGCGACCGCCATCCTCGGAGTCTTCGCTCAAAGGTTGGCCGTGGAGATGACTTCAGGGGGCGAGTCCACCAGCGGAGCATCCACTGAGCTCTCAAAGACTGAAGGAGGCCAAGGAAAAGAACTAAGGCAGCCTTCGCAGGCAGAACCCGAAGCACTGGACCTCATCAAGCTGGCGAAGGACACGCGGGCTGCCAAAAAGGGCCCCCAGATGGAGATCCCCGCAGCCGGACAATGGCTGCCCGCAATTGTTTCTGTCGTAGCTGCACTGATTGCGGTCTTCGCTGCCGGTGTTGCAGCCGGAAGCAACCGAAAGTCTTGAACCTGATGGATGTGCGCGAAGTAGCACCAAATAGGGGGCAGCTTGATGTAGCGGCTGTTCAGGTGAGATTCGACTCGGCAGAACTGCTCGAGGACAGGATTTCGCGTACCCAGGGCTTGATTTCTGGCATTGGCGAAGCGGACCTCATCGTTCTGCCTGAACTGTGGCTTCATGGCGGGTTTTCCTACGACACCTGGCGACAGAACGCTGTCTCGCTGCAAAGTGAGGTGTTTACCTTCCTGTCCGAAGTGGCCACGGAAAAGAAAGCCTGGTTGCATGCCGGCTCTTTCATGGTGACGGAGCACAGCAACGCGGCTTCTGGCATGTGGAATACGTCCGTTCTTTTTGACCCGGCCGGATCCCTCCGGGCAACGTATAAGAAGATCCACCGCTTTGGGTTTTCCGATGGAGAACCAAAGCTGATAGCAGCGGGCGATGAGCCCGCGATTCTCGAGGTGCAGACAGAACGAGGCACCGCCATCACTGGACTCAGCACTTGCTACGATCTTCGCTTCCCCGAACTGTATCGGCATATGTCAGCTGAGGGTACGGCACTGAATGTGATACCAGCGTGCTGGCCCCTGTCGCGCATTCAGCACTGGCAGACTCTGGGTCGCGCTCGAGCAATCGAAAACCAATCCTTCGTCATTCAGTGCAATATGACGGGGGCTGACCAGAGCATAGAGTTGGGTGGACACAGTCAGATTGTGGATGGCAACGGAAACATCCTGACCCAGGCGGAGAGAGAGGAAACCGTTCTCCACGCCAGTCTGGATCTCGATTCGCTGAATGAAATGCGAAGTTCCTTCCCAGTCCTGAACGACCAGCGGGCAGATATCTGGGTTGTTAAAGGCAAGACGATGATCGCGAGCAACTTGCAGGAATAGCAAAGGGTTCAGTCCGAGCTGATGTTCTCGGCTTCGGGATGTCCTGCCTTTTGATACAGGGGGGACATCCCGGAACCGGCTGATCTTACGCTCGTGCACGGCATAGCGGCCGTCTACCAGCGGTATCCGTTACGACATACGTAGTCACTGCGGAGAGCCAGAATGCACAACCTCTCAAACGATTAGCAAGGCGAACAATGAGCAACGACAAAGTGATCAAGCCAGAAAGCCCCGGAGAGATGGCCGCGCGGCTCAAGGCTGTCAACTACTTGGCTGACGAGGGCTTGTCCACCACCGTCTTCTTATCTGTTGCTATGAATAAGCCGTTGCTTGTCGAGGGTGCTCCAGGAACGGGCAAAACGTCGCTGGCTGAAGCTTTAGCAAGATGCTCGCGATCCCGTTGATCCGGCTGCAGTGTTACGAGGGCATCGAATCGACCCAGGCGCTCTATGATTGGGACTTTTCACGTCAGATTCTGCACCTGCGGTCACTAGAGGCAGCAAATTCGACAACGAATGCGGAGCAACTGGAGCAGTCCCTATACACGGAGCGGTTCCTACTTCCCCGCCCGATTCTTCGTGCCTTGCAAGGCGGGCCGGCCGTTCTGCTCATCGATGAGGTTGACCGGGCGGACGATGAGTTTGAGGCCTTCCTCTTGGAGGTGCTTGCGTCAAACCAAATATCAATTCCTGAGTTGGGTACCATCACCGCGAGTGTTCCACCCATCGTGATCCTAACGTCGAACCGGACGCGTGAGTTACACGAGGCTTTGAAACGGCGGTGCTACTTCCATTGGATAGACCACCCAGAACCGGCCCGTGAGTTGGAAATCATCAAGACGCGGCTTCCCGGCGTCGATGAGAAGCTAGCGCAGCAGGTGGTTGACGTAGTCCAGTCCCTGCGCAATGAAGGGCGCTTGCGACGTTCTCCCGGGGTAGCGGAGGCGCTTGACTGGGCCCAGGCCTTGGACCGCCTTGGCGGAAGTGACATTAACTCCGACAGTGCTGGCTTGACGATTGGTGCCCTCTGCAAAGACCAAGACGACCGGGAGCTTATCTTGAGCACCTTGAGAACCATCTTCCCTACCTGACCGGGAATTGTGATTGTGATGTCTTCACAAATAGGTTTGACGATCTTCTATGGCTTCGTAGGTGCTCTCAGAGATGAGGGGATGGCCATAGGGGCCGAACAGGCCCGGCTTTACCTCGAGGCTCTGAGCGTTCTCAATCTCCAACGCCGCAGCGAGGTCTTCTGGGCCGGACGCGCGACGTTGTGTAGGAGCAGGGATGACTTCGAGACTTACGACCAGACGTTTCGCTTGTGGTTTTCATCCGAGCCTCCAGTACCTGTGCCCTTTTCGGAGAGACAGGAGGCCAGCCTGCCAGACGCAGCAGACGGCGACAGCCCCCAGTCAGAACTCGAGCAGCAAATTGCACTGGCTAGCAAGGACGAAGCCCTGCAGCATCGGGATGTAGCCCTGATGTCTGCTGAGGAAAAGAGGTATCTTGCGGAGGCCTTTGCTGCTCTGCCTATTAGACCACCGCTGAGAAGGGCGCGTTACAAGCGGACCCATCGCCACAAGCGCATCGATCCGGCACACACTGTTCGAGACCACCTAAAACGAGGCGGCGAACCAGGCCAGCTGCAGTATCGCCACCGAACGAAAAAGTCACGCCGAGTCGTCCTGATCGTGGATGTTTCGGGATCGATGGAAGCCTACGCTGACAGTTTTCTTCGCTTCGGTCACCGGCTTTTAGATGGCGCGGACACGACAGAAGTATTTTCTATCGGCACACGACTTACCAGAGTGACGTCGGCCTTACAGCATCCGGATCCAGAGGTCGCATTGTTGGACGCAGGTTTCGTCGTGCCGGATTGGTCCGGAGGCACGCGACTGGGGGAAGCCCTACAGGCCTTCATCACCTTGTGGGGACAACACGCAATGCTAAGAGGGTCTGTGGTAGTGATCGCCAGCGACGGGTGGGAACGCGGGGATCCAGGGGAGCTGGCCCACCAGGTTGCCCGCCTCCATAGCTTGGCGCACTGTGTCATCTGGTCCAATCCCCACCGTGGCAAGCCCGGATATGAACCCCTACAGAGCGGCATCAAGGCCGTTCTTCCGCACGTCGATGCCTTGGTCGCAGGCCACACCATGGCCGCCTTTAGGGACCTAGCAGATCGGATAGCACATGCGTGAAGTTATTGAAGCAGTAGCACAGTGGACGATGCGCGGAGAAACCTTCGCACTCGCTACAGTGGTCAGCACGTCAAAATCGGCCCCCCGGCCAGCGGGCGCAGCAATGGCTGTTAGCACCGCGGGGGAGGCCGTCGGTTCAGTTTCCGGCGGCTGCGTTGAGGGGGCTGTTTACCAAATTGCCCAGGACGTAATCGAAGGCGGTACCCCGGTATTGCAACGGTTTGGGTATAGCGACGATGACGCCGTAGCAGTGGGTTTAACCTGTGGCGGAATAATCGACGTCTTCGTTGAACGAGTTACCGACGAAAGTTATCCCGATATAAGGACTGTCATTCAGGACGTTCAGGTAGGTAACCCGGTTGCTACCGCGACCGTGGTGGAACATGACCAGGCAGAAATGCTGGGAAAGCGGCTCGTAGTTTGGCCAACCCACGCTTCCGGAACCCTTGGCAGTGCCATGCTGGATCATGCGGTGGCCGACGATGCTAGAGGGGTGCTTGCCTCCGGCGAATCCAAAGTGATCACGTACGGCCCCAGTGGAGAGCGGATGGAAACCGGCACAAAGGTCTTTGTTTCTTCCTACCAGCCGAAGCCCAGAATGATCATCTTCGGGGCCATTGACTTTGCCGCGGCAGTCGCGCGGGCTGGGTCAATGGTCGGGTTCAATGTGACGGTCTGCGATGCTCGTCCAGTGTTTGCCACTACGGCGCGTTTTCCTGGGGCCGATGAGGTAATCGTATCGTGGCCCCACGTTTACCTTCAGGAAGAAGTGGCGAAGGGAAAGGTGGACAACCGCACTGTCATCTGTGTTCTGACCCATGACCCTAAGTTCGACGTCCCAGTCCTAGATATCGCCCTGCGGCTGGAAGGCCCATCAAAGCCCTCCTACATAGGTGCGATGGGCTCTCGGAAGACGCATGATGACCGGCTAAACCGGCTCCTTGAGGCTGGAGTACTCGAGCCACAAATCGCCGAACTTCATAGTCCAATAGGACTTGATCTCGGCGGACGAACGCCAGAGGAAACAGCGGTGTCGATCGTGGCAGAAATAATCGCCAAGCGTTGGCAGGGGACTGGCCGCCCACTCCGCGATTCCGCTGGCGCAGTGCACTCGGACCCGGCCTAGCTATGGGCAACAAGAAAGGGTTCGCAGCCCAATCTTCTGAAGGCAGCTCATCTTGGCAGACCTCGGTAGAAAACAAGACCATCTTGGTTTCGAAATCCCCAGAAACCCAAGCACCGGGTGACTTCGACGAAACCCAGCTATTTGATTTGCGGATGTTGGGGCAGGGCGACCGGATCCATGTGTCGGAAGATGACACCTTACGCTACTCCGGCGTGGTGGACACCAGCGCTCCTTCCCTTGGCATTATCTGGATCCGTCAGGATGGGTTGGGCGAGAGGAAGCTGATTATTTGCACTGACTATCGGCTGCGTCAGGCTCGCACCAGTCACTGGGATTTGAAGGTTTTTGAACGCGAAGAATAGGAACCTCACGTTGGAGAACACGGATTTGGTGCAGGTTACGGGTGTGCTGCTGGCCGCCGGCGCCGGCACACGTCTTGGACGTGGCCCCAAGGCACTCTTGCCATACCGTGGACGACCCCTCGTGGAAATCATCGCCGACAATCTACTTGCCGGCGGCTGTCACGAAGTAGTTGTCGTACTTGGGGCAGAGGCACAAGCGGTCAGCGCCGGGGCCAACCTTAAACCCTATCGGACGCTGGTAAACCACAAATGGCCATCTGGTATGGGAAGTTCCTACCTTATTGGTGATGCTGCTGCCAATGCAGACGACCATATCCTCGTGGCTCTCGTAGATCAGCCAGGGCTTACCGTCCGCACTGTTAGCCGGCTCCTCGTCTCGCACCGGCCGGGACGCATCACTTCGGCTGCTTACGCAGCCCCAGACAACCTCGGGATGCTTCGTCGAGGTCACCCAATGCTCATCGATGTGAGACTTCGGCCAGCAGTAGCCAGCACTGTAGTGGGTGATGCTGGAGCCAGGAGCTTTCTGCGCCAGAAACCCTGGCTTGTAGATCTTATTGATTGCAGTGATGAATCTACTGGCGAGGACGTCGACACTGTCGAGCAGATGCGTCGCCTTCTATAGGACGCTGCGCGTCAACGTACAGCTGCCGATCTCTCGCGCGGCTCGGAACACGTGCGGGTCATTTCCCTGAATACAAAGGACATCATTCCACTATGGCATTTCTATTCTGGATGGATCGACTTCTTGTGGGGTTACTTGGCCGCCACGAGACAGAATGCGTCGAGTGTAACCACCCCTCAAGCGACGATCAATGGGGTTGGCTGGGAACCATGACCAACCTACCGCCTCCAGGTCTTGGGCTCTGCCAGGCATCGGACAGGAACGGCCGCAGATGTCCATGCGCGAACAGAAGCCACGCCAGTTACCTATGAATTCCCCTTGGGCGGCACTGTTTCGAACACACCGGGACGCAGTGCCACAAGGCTTGACGAGTCACGCCACGTCAGATCTGTTCCAGCCAATTTGTCTCCTGCTCTTGCTGTATCGAAACAAAGAAAAGTAAAGGAGGGCGCGTTAGTAGGTGTGGCACTGAGGTTAGCTCTGGCACAGGCCAGGACCCGAATGTCCTCCGCGGCGCGAAGCAAAGTGGGCTGGTTTTCCGTCGGCCCGGCCCGGGAAGTAGAACTCATCGGCGGACTGCCAGCAGCGGCAAGGCGGACCCTTGCAGCGTTATAGCTAAAAGAACATGTGCCGAAAGCGTGGGGGAGGGATTCATCGCCGACGCCAAGAGCGTCCGCAGCGTCGGCGACATCCACCGCGGTCAATGCTGATTTTTCTGCGGTGGCGTCTGCACCTTGGACAGACCGAGGACCAGCGGAAGACAAGACGGCCCAACCGCATTCCCTCATTTCGCAGCTTCGCCCGCGCAAGTGCCAAACGGAGTTTGCCCACGGATAATGGGGACGGGAAAAGCACTTGCGGTATCGCGCGGGTTCTTTGGAAGGTATCGCCCGGAACAGCTGGGCGGTTAACTTCCTTTCGTTGCCAGCTCAATCAGTTTCCGGAATGTTGCAGAATCTGCAGGGGTGCTCTTCGCAGCCAGACCCGGCAGGTTCAAGGGCCAGATACGGGTGCTGGCCTGAGGTGGGGATACTGTCACCGGGATTTACGGTAAGTTCCTCCGGAATGGCGGCTGTCATCGTGGAAACCTTTCTGTTCCTCAAGACCACGTGCTCGTGGACGAGGGGTGTATGGGGACACAGGAGCTTGTGCTAGGCACGCGAAACCTGGGTAAGACACCGATTAGCGCATCGAGACTCGGGCCAGTAAGGTTAGACCCCATTCTTCCTGCTCACGGGCGCCATACATCCATGACAAGCACTGTCCATCGACACTAAACGTTCCGGCGGCGGCAGTCATGATACGGAAAGCCAAAAACACGAGTCCCGTTTGTGTGATTCCTTGGATCGCTTCTCCGTACAAAACGACAGTCAGATAGCCGTCTGAAGAAAGGAGCCGCCGGATGACGGCGGTCCTAGTCGGATATGGTCGAGTAAGAGGGCCAGGCTTGGAACGCGAGCCAGAAGGCAGATAGGTCCGCTGAAGACGCGACATCTCGCCCTGTAATCTCTTTGATTCGGGTGAGTCTATAGGACAGAGTTTGCCGGTGGATGCCAAGAGCGGCTGCCGTTTCATTCCAGCGGCGGTCATTGGCAAGGAACGCAAAGAGTGTTTCACGCAGAGCAGTCGATTTAGGATCTGTACCCGCGAGCCCACCTAGTACCTGTTGGACTACGGCCGATGCTTCCTTCCGAGAACGAGTAAGCAGCGACACGGGGACTCCGGCGAAGTCAATCCACTGATCGTTCATCCCACCGGATGAGAAGACCTTCACGGCCTCCTCGGCTGCCGCTTTAGCATCCCGCAGATCAAGGTATGTTGACGATGCTCCGGCCCGGACGTCGAGGCGGCTGAGCAGCTGCCGGACGTCATTCCGGCTCTGCTCGGGCATCAGGATAAAGAACGAGCTGCCTCCGGAGCCCGCCAGGACTGCCAGTGACTTGATTGACGCCGCCCGGGCTACCTTCTCGCCCTCGCCCAATGCCACTGCAACGACTTGATACCCAGACGAAGTACCGCCCGTACCCAGAAGATTTTCTATCCCGTCGGGGCTACGCCCTTCCAAGATGGACGCCAGCATATGCGCTGAGCGTTCGGAACGGCGGCGAAGTGACCGCAATAGTTGGCTCAACGCGACATCAATCACCTGCAGGACATGGATTAGCAGGAAACTGCTCACCTCTTCGCCTGGGAATTCCGAAATCATGAGCCGGGCATCACTGTCCCCCGGGAGGGCATAAGTACGTTCCCGCGCGGAAGTGGGCATGGATTCCAGCGGTGCTCCCTCTACAATTGCGAGCCCGGTTTTCACATCAAAGACACTGAGGCCAGCCCTTAGAAGAGCCTGCAAGTCATTTAACATCCGTACCGGGTCAGTGCGGGCGTACGCGGACAGCTGGTAGAGCTTGCTGAGCTTGAGTACCTGCATGGTCTGTGTGGTGGCTGTAGCAGCAGCAACTGTTCGCCCGATCGCAGCGAAGGGAGTTGCATGGTTCGTAAGAAGCACGGGGAAGGAACGTTTGTCTGCTTCTTCGTATAGTTCCGGGGTGAGTGGAGGGAGACTCGGGTGATCCCCCAAGGCAACACCGGCAAGGCCGGCCTCATCGAGTTTGACAATAAAAGTCCGTTGCTCAGCGGCACTGTGAGGAACGCACAAACCCACTGTCATGAGTAGCTCATGCGGACCGAGCCACCGGTCGGGATCGCTCAACTCACAGCTATGCGCCCAGAGAACCTGCCGGTCAAGGCCTGCCGCGCCTGCAAGTACCTTTGTACCCAGGCTTTGAGCGGTAACAAGGTCCCCGACCGTCAGCACTTGTGGCTCCATACAGGCATACTAGTACTGCCGTATGAGACACGCCTCTGGTACGCGGGTACGAATCAATCCAAAACTTCGGCAATCTGTCTGATTTTGGCCGTCGGGGCCAACTCGTAAGGTGAATCACATGTAAGCGACCTTGACCCTGGGGAGCTTATATGGGCTGCGTGCATCGACTTGACCCTCTGCCACCAATCTGGAGCGCCAGTTCCGATTCCTGTGCAAGCACCTTTGCGCTTAGAAACGACACTGCTAGCTCCGGCCTTTGACATCGAACGGCGGCGACTGATCGCTCTTTGCCGGCTGCTCTGTTTTCTCCACGGCGTCATGGTGAGGCGCCGTTCTTCTGAGACCAGTAAGAGCCAGCCCCTCCCGCCGGCATCGATTGTCGCCGGAGGGCTAAACCAGCTTGAAATTGCCGAAAACAATACCGGCGAAGGGGCTCGGAAATCCGTACAGACTGAACCAGTCGCGAACCATCTCCGCGCCGAAGTCGCTATCTGGTAGGTGCAGGGACGCATCTTCCCAATCCGCTTCTTCGATTCGAAAAAGCGGGACTAAGCGTCGCGGCCGTGCGGCCGCGACTCATTTTCGAAAGGCGTACGGCTTTGCAAACTTCTTCTGAAAACGCAGGAGCAACAGCTGATGGTGGTCAAGCCCCACCGACTCAGGATATAGCCCATGCAGATCTGCAGTTAGGGCACCTCACAGGATCGCAGGTGATGGGGCTCTCAGTATCTTCCTTTATTCCCGCTGTCGGTCTTTCAGCAGTCCCAGCCTTCCTTGCGGCTTATTCAGGCCGTTCTTCATGGTTGGCGATGGCCGCGTCGGTCGTTGCCTTCACAGTCGTCGGGCTGTTCATCACTGTGTTCGCGCGACGGTATATCGGAACCGGGTCTCTTTACTCCTATATTCGCCATGTGTTTGGCTCCTGGAGCCCGCTCGTCATCGCGGCGGCAATGATTCCGGGTTACATCGTCGTAGTTATGGTACTTGTCGTATCACTAGGCCTGTATGTAGGAAGTTTCCTCATGTCCGTGGGCCTATCCACCGCAGCTGGACCAGAAATACAGCTGGTGATTTATGTCTTAGCAGCGTTGGTGGCCATGGGGATTGCCTATCGAGGTCTGGACGTGTCAGTCCGGTCCAGCGTCATCCTCACGGTCGTTTCCGTACCGGTGATGTTGACTATCACTATCGCAACGGCGTTCAGCGGAAATGTCGATCTGGCAGGACAGCTTAGCCTTAGCGATTTCACCTTCAACAGTTTCCTCCAGGGTCTCGCCATAGGCTCGGCATTCTTCATCGGCTTCGAAAGCAGCGCAGCCCTCGGCGCAGAAACCCAGAACCCTACCCGCGCTATCCCTCGGGCAATTATGGTAGTTCCCGTCGTCCTGGGTATGGCCTTCCTCGCTGCTACAGTGATCCAGGTACCGACACTTGTCGACTCTGCTGATCAGCTAGCCCTTGGGGTCTCACCGAATTCGGTACTCGCTGAAGCAGCAGGGGTGGGCTTTTTGTCAAACATAAGTGACCTGGTTCTTGCCGTTGCCGTCTTCGCCAGTCTGATCGGATTTTTCAACTACGGGTCGCGAGTGGTGGTCAGCGCAGCTTCAGACGGTCTCCTACCTGCGGCACTAACCAATGTCAGCAAGCGTTACAAGAGCCCGGTGGCAGCCATCGCCTTTCTTGGAATCCCCTCGCTCATTGGCCCCCCAATCATGCTGTGGCTGACATCATCCACACCGTTGGAAATCTACGGGTATATCGCCACCTTGCTGGTCTATTTCTGGGTGATCCCTTACTTCCTCATCTGCATCGGCGGTGCAGTGTTGTTGAATCGCACCAGCCCAAGGAAATCTGTTCTGGTTAACATTGGAGCTGTCGCGGCGTCTGCTACCGTTCTGTGGCTCTACGTCAACGGAATCTTGTACCGGCGCCGGGGCCCCTGAGCGCGCTACCCTATGTGATGATCGGCACGGTAGCCGTGTTCCTCGTCGGTTTTGTGGCCTCCGTCCGCATCAAAAGCAGGACTGCAGCCTCGGTGTAGGGCTCACTGCAGTCACCTATAACGAGGTCAAGTGCGGCGCTGTATCGTTGCGGCGCGCACCACCTTTTCAAAAAATGAACCCAGGCCAAGAAGCTCCCGTCCGCCGCACTGGACGGGAGCTTCCTCGTTGCCGCGTTGAGCTTCTCTAAATGTGGTTGCCCGGCAAAGTCAGAACCTGACAACCGGGAGCTTGATCCACCCTCGGCTAGAAGTGAACGTCTTCCTCAGGACGTTGATGCTATTCGCTCATCCCGCCGCGGTGCGGGCAGCGCGTCCTGCCCGCACCGTATAAAGCCGGTTCACAAAGATCTGAAGTCCTCCAATATGGCGACCCCGTTGGTGTCTGCGCGTCTCCGGGCTAGGCCACCCGTTGGCGGAGGTGGTCACTTGGCCAAAGAGCAGCCAACAATGCCGCATTAGGCCGGCGGTTCAGGCGGTTATTGCTGTGTTGAAATCGGATTTGCTCGGGCAGCGGCTGCACTACTCGCATAGGCCGTCTTACACGTTCCAGGCAGCTACACCGGCGAGTCACGGATACAGTAAGGCATGCGTCCCGTCACCGCACTGCGGTATGAAAACGCTGATTTTTTCGTACAAATTGAGCATGGCGAGGGCTGCTTTAGGCCCGTATGGTCAACGTAGGATGCAGGTGCAGCTGGCAGGCGTAGGCCTATGGGCACTGCTCGAACCCTTCTCCTCGCAAGGGCACCCCAACGTACGAATCTCCCCTAGGAGTCCCATGGAAAACGCCCAATTCCGCCAAGTGATTCTTTCACTCAGTTGCAGAGACAGAATCGGAATTGTTCACGCTGTCTCCGGTTTCTTGGTATCCCATGGCTGCAATATTCTTGCCAGTCAGCAGTTCGACGATGCCGCCGAACAGAGGTTCTTCATGCGCGTGCACGTCTCTTGCCCAGCAGCCGTATCCGTTGGCGATCTGAAAAAGGCGTTTCAAGCAATGGCCTCCACGTTCGGAATGGAGTGGACGTTGGTCGACGCCGCCGACCGGCCCAAGGTTGCACTGCTGGTTTCTAAAGCCGAGCATTGCCTCAACGACCTGCTCTTCCGGTGGCGCTCAGGGCAACTTAGGGTTGACTTTCCCTTCATCGCCTCGAACCATACGACCCTTCAACCAGTTGCAGACGCCCATGGCATTCCCTTCTTTCACATTCCGGTGACACCTGAAACTAAGAGGGAAGCAGAGGAGAAGCTACTCGCTCTCCTTGCAGAACATCAGGTGGATTTGACCGTTCTAGCCCGGTATATGCAGGTGCTCAGCGACGATCTTTGCCGCGAACTTGTAGGCAAGGCCATCAACATCCATCACTCCTTCCTTCCAGGATTTAAGGGCGCCAAACCTTACCACCAGGCATTTGAACGGGGAGTGAAACTCGTTGGAGCGACGGCGCACTACGTCACCGCCGAACTGGACGAGGGACCAATCATTGAGCAGGAAGTTCTCCGCGTTGGACATGACTACAGTCCAGCTCAACTTGCAGTGACAGGCCAGGACGCAGAGCGGCTTGCACTGTCTCGCGCTGTTCAATGGCACGCAGAGCAGCGGATCCTGTTAAACGGCCACCGCACCGTCGTTTTCAACTAGCACAACAACCACTTGCCCAGGGTCTGGCAGCGACCTGAGCAGAAATGAGGCCCCCGATGGACAGGCTTGTCGACCGCACCGTAAGCGCCAACATGTTTACAGATACTTCCCATGATCCCTTGCCGACGCATGTGCGGACAATCGTAATCGGCGGCGGAATTATCGGTGCCAGCATTGCCTATCACCTTTCAGTTGCAGGTGAGAACGACACATTACTTTTGGAGAGTAACGTCCTAGGCAGCGGCACCTCTTGGCACGCCGCAGGCTTGGTCACTGGAGCCCGCGGTACCACGACGATGACAAAGCTGGCCAAGTACGGTTTGGACTTTTATGGTCAGCTCGAGCAAATGTCCGGGCTGGACGTATCATTTCAGCGTTGCGGGTCCCTTAGCGTTGCACGAACCGCCGGACGCGTTGATGAACTTCTGTATGCAAAGGACGTGGCCGACCAGCAGGGCGTAAGAACGGAATGGCTAACTGAGGACCGATACAAGGAATTGTGGCCTCTCGCAACCTACTCAGGGGTTGCCGGAGCACTCCTGCTGCCTGACGATGGTCACATCAACCCCGGACATGCAACAGTGGCTCTCGCTAAACTCGCCCATAGCTTTGGGACCCAGATACGCGAAAACGTTGCTGTCCTCAAGATACTTCGTCAAGGCGATCTCGTCGTCGGCGTGCTCACCGATCAAGGAATCGTGCACTGCGATCGGGTGATTCTGGCGTGCGGCTTGTGGACCCGTGATCTCGCGGCCACCGCCGGTGTGAAGGTACCCTTATACGCCGCCGAGCACATCCACGTCCGATCTGCAGAAATTTCCGGGGCTGTGCCTGAATTGCCCGTGTACAGGGATCTAGACAACAGCTATTACATCCGGCACGAGGCCGGGAGGCTCTTGGTCGGCGCATTCGAGCCTGACGGGCTTCCACGCGCGCTTGAGGAAGTTCCTTCCAACGGCTTTGCAGAGTTCGAGCCGGAGTGGGAACACTTCGCTCCGATTAGGGCGAAGGCCGAAGGGGTAGTACCGGCACTTTCTTCAGCGGGATTCGACCGATTCCTGAATGCCCCGGAAAGCTTCACCCCGGATGCCAATTTTGCCGTGGGTGAAACCTCCGAACTTTCCAATCTGTTCGTGGCAGCAGGCTTCAACTCCCAGGGAATCATTTTTGCTCCCGGCATCGGTAAGGAATTGGCTGAGTGGGTCATTTCAGGAACTCCCGGTTTTGACTCATCCTCGGTCGATGTGCAGCGCTTTTCCGGACATCAAAACAACCGCAAGTATCTCAAGGCCCGAACCAAGGAGGGCCTTGGACGGCTTTACGCAATGCACTGGCCGAACTTGCAGATGGAGACGGGCCGCAACGTCCGTCGAACGCCCCTTCACGGGCGCCTGGCTGAGCTCGGTGCCTGCTTTGGTGAAGTTAACGGTGGGGAGCGGGCGAACTGGTACGGGGCCCCGGAACATCTCCCACCTATGACTACAGCTATGGACGCCCGACTTGGTTCGACCGTGTCGCCGAGGAACATAAAGCGGCACGTGAGGGTGTGGTCCTTTTCGATCTGAGTCCATTCGCAAAGTTCGAAGTTGCCGGCCCTGACGCCCTTGAAGTGTGTCAGACGGCCGCAACAGCAGACATCGACGTTGAAACCGACAAAGCGGTCTATACCCTCTTCTTGAATGAGCGAGCGGGGATCGAACTAGACGGAACCATCACTCGTCTCGGCCCGGACCGGTTCTTAGTCGTTACCCCATCGTTTACGCAGCAAAAGACCGCAGCGTACCTCAACCGAATAGCTCGGGGCAAAGCGGCGGTAGTGTTCGACTGCACTGCGGCCCTGGCCACAATCGGAGTCATGGGACCGAAAAGCCGAGAACTTCTTAGCAGGGTTTCACCGGAAGACTGGTCCGACGATGCACAGAAATACACCCACGGACGCACGGTAGAAATTGCAGAGGGCTATGCCTACAGTCTGCGCGTGAGCTTCGTAGGCGAATTGGGCTATGAGTTGTATCCGAGTGCCGACATAGCTACAAACGTCCTCGATGCACTGTGGGAGGCGGGGCAGGATCTGGGAGTCAAGTTGGCCGGATACCACGCCTTGGATTCACTGCGCAGCGAGAAAGGATTCCGGCACCTGGGTCACGACATCGGGCCCATCGACGATCCCTATTCGGCAGGCCTTCGTTTTACAATCTCCATGGACAAACCAGGAGGCTTCGTAGGCAAAGACGCCCTCCTCAAGCTCGACCCCGCAGCGCCCGCTCATCGAACAGTGTATGTGGCGCTGGAAGATCCTGAACCGGTGTTCGTACATGACGAGACGGTCTACTGCAACGGCCAACCCGTCGGACGCATGACGAGCGGCAGCTACGGCCACACGCTGGGAAGCGCAGTCGGAATTGCAGCTATTGAACCTGATGTAGACCTCTCGGGAGACTTCGAAGTCCGGTGTAAAGGGCGGCTATACCCTGCAAAGGTCTCCCGGCGGCCCTTTTACGATCCCAAGGGCGAACGGCTCCGCGGTTAGGAGCCACGTCCCATAGACCCCCACTGGCTCAGACAACGACTTAGGTCGTCTCTGCACGGGCGAGAGCCAGGAACGAGCACCACAAGGAAGGCCTATGACTAACAGCGTCATGCAGATACCGGGTCCCCCGGAGAACGTCGACAACATCCTGGATGGCAAGGCAACCGCTGATGCCGTGAAAACCGAACTCGCAGATCGAGTTACAGCTTTGAAGCGCCGTGGCAAGACAGTTGGCTTGGGAACAGTTCTCGTTGGTGATGACCCTGCAAGCCATTCTTATGTGGCCGGGAAGCATAGAGATTGTGCGGAAGTGGGGATTGAATCCATTCGTCGGGATCTACCCTCGACAATTTCTCAGCAGGAATTAGAGAGCGTTCTGGAAGAGCTGAATGGAGACACTAGAACCACAGGCTACATAGTGCAGCTGCCGCTGCCCCCACACATCGACCAAAACGCTGTCCTGGAGAAAATATCCCCTCAAAAAGATGCTGACGGACTACATCCGATCAACCTTGGAAGACTTGCACTCAACGTCAGCGGCGATCTCAGCTCTCCGCTGCCCTGCACTCCAAACGCGATAGTCGAGCTGCTAACCCGACACGGCATCACTCTCAACGGTTTGGAGGTGCTTGTCGTCGGTCGCGGAGTCACAGTTGGTCGACCCTTGGGGCTGCTGCTTACACGGCGCACCATCAACGCGACCGTCACTTTAGCGCATACCGGATCGGTTGATCTTCCTAAGTTGCTAAAGCGCGCAGATGTTGTCGTGGCCGCGGCCGGTGTACCGGGCATCGTGCAAGGCAAACACCTCAAACCGGGGTCAATAGTCTTAGACGTCGGAGTGTCACGGATAACCGAGGCCAGCACCGGCAAAGCCGTCCTCCAAGGAGACGTCGCTGCCGACGCTATGCACGTGGCCGCCTGGATCTCACCCAACCCTGGCGGTGTTGGCCCCATGACCCGGGCGATGCTTCTGGCGAATGTCGTTGAGACGGCCGAGCGGGACCTTTTACTTGCGTAGCGACGCGCTGCCACGACTACTCTTCGTTTACAGTTCCCCCTAACGGCCCGGTGAGGTCAAGGGTATGCGTGGGTGAAAACCGTATCTTCTACGGCGGTGACTGTCGCAATCTCGGGTTTCCTGGATCGTTTGGTTATGCGAGCAGGCCGGTGGCGGCTGCTTCCGCAACGATTGCCAGGAAAAGACGTGGCCAGATGGTTGAGGCCTACCTTCATGCTTGGTCGAGGCTTCAGGTCGGTAGCTCTAGGCGTCGCTTACGCCACATGCTCTGGTCTAGGCACAGTAGCCGTTGCCTTTGCTGGCACGATCATGGAAGAGGAAGTCACCTGGGCGAGAGTCGCGGCCATCGTTGCGGTGCTTGGGAGCATTGAAATTGCTCCGCGTCTTCGTCATAGCGAGGGAGCGCCGGGGCTCCCTCGCTATGACGAACTCTAGGAAAAGTAAGGCCCGGTGCTCCACCCAAAGCACATCGTACTGCTCGGGCACCTTGCAGATCGGGGCCAAAGGCCAGGGCTTTAGCCTCTTAGAAAATTGTGGCTGACCCCTTATAAGGGGTCTTCATCGCAGTGCTTACACGATGGAGTTAGTTAAAGTACCTATTCCCCCGAGACTGATTTGCACGCAGTCTCCGGGGATAACAGCTGCGAAGGTACCCGGGGCCCCGTCATAACGATGTCACCAGGCTCAAGAGTCGTCCAGCGGGTGACGTACACCAGACAGTCGACAACGCTCGTGGGGAGGTTGAATGACCCGGACTCGGCCCTAACATGGCCGTTCACGTTCACCGTGATGCTGACCTTTTCAGGATCCTTAATTTCGGTCTCAATCCAGGGTCCAAGAGGTGTGTAATTAATGCCGGCTTTGGCTTGGAAAAGCTTTTCGTCTATAAGTCCTTGGTCGGCGTTTGTAACATCATTCGCGACCGTGTAACCCAGCACATGATCCGTCGCGTCTTCGGCGGTGAGACCGGTAGCCCGTTTGCGCATAACAACTGCCAGCTCTCCCTCCACGTGCACTACACCGACGTCCTGAGTCAACTTAACGTTGTCTTCCGGGTTCGCCAAGGTATGTACGGATTTGTGCCAGGCCTGTACGGGAAGCGGATGCTTATTACCGGGGCGGTTGTGGCTCAGCCCGATGAGGACGGAGGGCCTAACCGGAACGAGTAGCTTCGCCTCTTCCGCTGGCGTCACTTGCCCAGTGAAGGATAGTACCTCGGCAAACGGGTCTTCCAGGTGGTGCCAGTCCCCGTTCCGCAATACCGCATGCTGAGGTCCTCTGGTCGTTTGTATCCTAGCAAGTCGCATTATTCACTCGTTCAGTTGGCACGTAACCCCGACCAGTAATTCAGTTCTCATAGGGGTCGGCGATGCCGACGTATTGGGTGGTGGTGTATTCGGCGATGCCTTCAGACCCGCCTTCGCGGCCTAGGCCTGATTGTTTGACGCCGCCGAAAGGGGCGGCGGCGTTGGAGATGATGCCCGCGTTGAACCCAACCATGCCGAACTCGATCTGCTCTGCCACCCGGAGGAGTCGATTGAAGTCGCGGCTGTAGAGGTAGGCCGCAAGCCCGTATTCCGAGGCGTTGGCCAGTTGGATGGCGTCCTGTTCGGTGCTAAACGTGGTGACAGGGGCGACGGGACCGAAGATTTCCTGGTTGAGGATCTCCGCATTATTGGGAACGTCGGCGAGAACTGTGGGCTGGTAGAAGTAGCCTGGCCCGTCCACGTGGGCACCCCCGACGAGGGCAACGGCTCCGGCATCGATTGCGTCCCTGACCAGGGCGTGGACGTCGTCGCGAGCACTGTCGTCAATCAGCGGGCCGACCTGACTGGCAGGGTCGGTACCGCGGCCCGTGGCGAGGGCGCCCATCGCGGCTGCGAATTTCCGGGTGAATTCCTGCGCCACGGATTCTTGAACGAGGAACCGGTTGGCCGCGGTGCAGGCCTCGCCCATATTCCGCATCTTAGCCGCTATTGCCCCTTCTACAGCTTTGTCCAGATCTGCATCTTCAAACACGATGAACGGAGCATTTCCGCCCAATTCCATTGAAGTCCGCAGGACATGTCGCGAAGCCTCTGTCATCAGGCGCTTGCCGACGGGTGTGGATCCTGTGAAGGAGACTTTCCGCAGGCGGGAATCTTTCAGCAGCGGCCCGGATATCCCCGACGCCGAGGATGACGAAACGACGTTCAGAACCCCGGCCGGAAGGCCGGCCTCCATCATCGTCTGGGCAAATAGCTGCGAAGTCAGCGGTGTCAGCTTGGCTGGTTTAAGGACCATCGTGCAGCCAGCGGCGACTGCGGGAGCAACCTTGCGAGTAGCCATCGCAAGGGGGAAATTCCAGGGAGTTATCAGCAGGCAGGGGCCTACGGGTTTGTGCTGGACAAGAATCCTGTTTTTGCCCTCGGGGGTGGTGAGGAATCGGCCGTAATTTCGCACGGTTTCTTCCGAGAACCACCTCAGAAACTCAGCCCCATAGGCAACCTCGCCCCGGGCCTCAGCCAATGGTTTGCCCATCTCCAACGTCATCAACAGCGCGAAGTCCTCCGACCGCGCTGTTACCAGGTCGAATGCACGGCGCAATATCTCGGCGCGCACCCGGGGAGCAGTGCGCGCCCATGAGGCTTGCGCCGCGCAAGCTGCCTCCAGGGCGGCGACCGCATCCTCGCTCGTGGCCGAAGCTAGGGTGGCAAGTACCTCACCAGTAGCAGGATCACGCACGTCAAACGTTCCGCCGTCGGACGCATCCACCCACTGGCCACCAACCAGCAGGCCGGTGGGCACGGACGCGAGCAGAGACGCCTCGCGCTCTAGGGGAGTGGCAGGCAACACAGCCGATTCAACTGTCATTTGTAGTCCTCGGAGATTTGATTTGTAGCGACTGACTGCGCCGCAGGGGCACTGCAAGTTGGGGGCGAGTAAGAGTTCTGCTAAAGAAAGCCCGGGTCGGTCGCCAACGATCAGGCGAAGCTGTGACAGGCGGAGTCGCATGAATGCCGGCGAAAGAACTTTTCAGCCCGAAGTACAGAGTTCCAGCCTTAGATAGTCGGTCGACATCCAACGTCGCTTCTCCAGAGGTCGCGCTCCACCGTCGTCCCTGGCGCTATCTTCGTAGAAAGACGGACACTAAACGTTCTTTGGTCGTGACGCGTGACAACAATCCCGTGGTGGTCTGACGTTCGTAGCGCATGCGCCACTGCCTCGCTGACCGCTGCGGTAAGGCGTTCTTCCATGTCGCCACGGTGATCCACGGTGATGATTTTGCTATATGAGCCTGTGTGCTCTGGCATGCGGTAGTTCCTTACGAAGCGATGCGCGGGTGTGCTGCCACGCTATACCTCAGACATAAGAGTGCGATTTGTGGAATCTGGTGCTTCAACATGAACTCGAAAGCGGATGAAAGTCTCACGATTACAGCAGTCAGTATGGAGCGCCCTGTTACGGTCGCAAACAGTTCTTGAGAATGATCTTTGTACTAATCCTGTACGCAAGTAGGACTAGGGCGCGCGGGCAAAGAAGGGAAGGACTGCACCTAGGACGAGCCGCTCGACCTGCTTGTACGGATCCCCAGTCCTCCATTCCGTAGCTAGCCGACGGCGGACAAGGCAAAGATTATTCAAAAGTACGAAAACTGAGGGTATCTATCACTTCGGCACGATTTTGTCGGCACCCTAAGCGGCTTACTCTGGGCTAGAAACAGCGTCTTCTGCCTGTCTCCCCCATACCACATCAAAACGGAGGTGGCTGTGTGCCCCGCATAGGAATTCTTGGTGCCGGCTTGGCTGGCCTTGCAGCAGCTACAAAACTCGCCGAAGCCGGCGAACACGTCACGGTATTCGACGCCCGTAACCGCCCAGGCGGTCGCGTTTGGTCAGAAACACTTGACACACCACAAGGCAGGTATGTCATAGAACGAGGTGCCGAGTTCGTTCTGGACGGCTACACCTCCATGCGGCGGCTGCTATCGCATTTTGGGCTTAGCTTGGTTGATACTGGCATGAGCTATTACGTTCGTGAGCCCGGCGACATGGCTGGCATCACTTGTGATGACATTATTCGTACCGGGCGGAAAGCACTGGAATTAACCAGCAGCAATGGCCTTCAAGGGACCGCCGAAGAGCTGCTGGCCGCATTGCCCGACGAACCGGAACTGGTCGACGCGCTTCGTGCCCGCATTGAAATCTCTACGGCTGTGAGCGCATCAGAGGTCACGGCGAAATCGTTGCAGCATATTGCCTCGTTCGAACCCAAACCCAGCTGGCGAGTGGCTGGCGGCAATCAACGACTGCCCGACGCGATGGCAGCTGCACTTGGTTCTGCCGTGCGTTACGGCGAAACCGTGAGGGCCGTTGAGAACATCAGTGACGGTGGTGTCCTTGTTACTACCGACACCGACACGTCCGTGTTTGACGCCGTCGTTGTCGCTCTTCCGCTTGCTGTAATCCGTGACCCACAAGTGAACCTGCCTTCAACTGAGGCCCGCAGCGCAGCCCTAAAGCACGTTCTTCAAGGACATGCCGCAAAACTGCACCTCCCTCTGGAAACTCCGCCCCCCACAAGTGCTGTCATGTCCGTCGAAGGCCGCTACTGGACTTGGACTGCCACCGACGACTCCGGGGTTGTGGCCCCGGTGCTAAACGCCTTCATGGGCTCCCCATCAGCCATCTCCCGTGCCAACCTCACGCAAAACCCGTCGGAATGGGTTCTCAAAGCACGAGCACTTCGCACGGATCTCGACATCGCGCGAAACGCTTCCGCGCTGACCACTGTATGGTCCGAGGATCAACTGGCAGGTGGGGCATACGCCGCCCATGCCCCAGGCGCCACGGCCGCTGGGACGGCCCTCTTGGAAAAGCCGGTCGGGGATGTTTTCTGGGCTGGCGAGTACAGCGAACCGGAATTCGTAGGCCTAATGGAAGGAGCTATACGCAGCGGCGAGCGGGCCGCGGAACGTGTCATGCAGCGCCTTGAAACTACGTCCCGTGACTCTGACTCTGAAAGAACCAAAGCATGAGCACCGTACTTCACGCTTCTTCACTGCACTGGGCAGAACCGGTTCCAGTTGATCCCGAACGAATCATCCGGGGTGCTCCGGCCACGAGCACGCACGTACTTTTTGCAGACGGCAAAACGGAACTGGGGCTGTGGCGGGCAACCCCCGGCGAATTCACTACAGTCCATCAGGGATACGAGGAGTTTATTAGCGTGATCGAAGGAGAAGGAGAACTGATCCATGATGACGGCTCCCGCATCACACTCAACGCCGGGACAGTCCTAATCCTCGAAAACGGCTGGAGAGGGCGATGGAGCATTGCAAGCACCCTCGTTAAGTCCTACACAACAATCCGAGCGTGAACCAGGCAATGGGATAAGCGTGCAGCGGCCGAGCGCGCCGTAAGGGAGTTCCACCCTGGCTAAAAGTGAAAGACGCTCACCACATCCACCGTCCTATAGAAGGTCTAGACGTGAACAAACACCCGTCCCACGTGTTCAGCCCGAAGTTTTGCCACTCGGCCTCTAGCCATCGCTCGCTCCACTTCGAAGTTCTGGCGCCCGCTGGTACCTGCCTGTCTGTGGAAAAACCCAGCAGCGCTGCCCCTCCTACCTTGTCCCCGGCGCCCCCCGCAGCAAATCGCGGTCCGGAAGTCCAGGATCTTCTCCCTTGGATCGGGTGGGTTACTGCATGAACGGAGAAATTTTATCGAGATAGACCCATACCCGCTTAAGTGTGAAACAGGCTCCCTCCGAGCTCTCTGATCCAGGGCTCCTGAACCGGTTGGCTGAGCCGTGTTCCACTCCGCTGCCGTAACTCGCAGCGTCGCACACGTCGCCGCCGGCCGTAATCAGAAAAGAAAGGACTAGGCTTTTGGCAGCAAAATACAGAATTGGCTATTTCGTGGGGAGCCTCGCGACCAATTCCATCAACCGCGCTCTCTCGCAGGCTTTGATAAAGCTTGCCCCGGAGGACCTCGAGTTCACCGAAATCCCCATCAAGGACCTCCCACTTTACAGCTACGACTACGACGCCGGTTTTCCGCCGGAAGGCCTGGCCCTTAAGGAAGCTATCGAAGCGTCCGACGGGATCCTCTTCGTGTCTCCCGAGTACAACCGTTCCATTCCAGGTGCCCTCAAAAACGCTATCGACTGGGGATCTCGTCCATGGGGATCGAATTCCTTCGCCCGTAAACCCACGGGAATTATTGGGACTTCTCCCGGCAGTATCGGCACCGCAGTGATGCAGTCGTCCTTCCGCAGCATCCTGAGCTTCCTAGACGCACCACAGCTGAATTCCCCTGAAGCCTATGTTCACTACGACGTCGACATGTTCGGGGAGGGTGGCGAAGTCAAGGATGAACGCACGGCGAAGTTCCTGCGCCACTACATGGACGAATACGGCGCCTTCGTGGCCCGTGTCCTCGCCACAAGCACCGCCGGACACATCGGCGATATGGAGCCGGACAGTGACAAGCTCTCCCGCTGATGTGTAGATCTGGTTGTCAAGAGTGCATGGATGAGCGGCTGCCCGGTTTGATTTCGGGAGCCGCTCATCTTTGTGCCAGCCGGTCATGCTGCGGGGGCCGTGAGCGAGTCGTTTTCGAATGCAGTGTCAGGCTCACATTGCGGGTTGTACCCCATGACGATTTGTTCGGCTGGAGCATATCGTGCCTAGAATCGAGCACGTTGGAGGACGTCGGTTCACAGCGGGAACTCGGGTTAGCTCAGGATGCTGCCACCGCCGACTTCGATCACGTTAGGCGGCACGTTCATCTCGGGCCGCGGTTCATGCGTTCTCCTTGCTGGAGTGGTGCGGCCAGTAACCAGCACCAGCCGGCGAGCTCGCGGGCGATTGCGGTGTGGCCTTGACTGACATTTCATGGCGCTCGTTGAAGTGTTCCCAGTTGCGTGGAGCCGGTGGGTTCCTTCCAGGGCGCGGATGCGGGTTGCCGAGGCGACGAGCTCAAGCTGGCGCAACACTCGTTCCCCGGGCAGTTTACGAGCGTAGGTGTTCCGGCCTTGTAATCGGACCCTGGTGCCGTGACTGGCCGGAGGACTCCTCGCATCGCTTCGAGATTGTCGGAGCAGGAACTGAGGCTCGCTTTTCGCAACCAAGAGATTGCCAGTTCGCCGGCTACAGCCTGCAACTCGCTGCTTCCGTCGGGCCGCATGCCCCTAACAGTCCCTTGTCTTCCCCGGTAAGCCGAAAACTCCGGGCGCGGGACGCAATCTGCCCGCGCATTCGGCTCCCGCTTCCGATTGAAGGCAGCGGATCGTAAAAAGATGCACAAGCGCCGTGCCAGCGGCTTGCCACCCGAAGGGAGAGGCGGCGATGGAGCTGCTGTTCTGCCCGGCTACTCGGCTTTAGGTTGGTAATCCCTTCGAGCCTTCCTCTACTCCTCTTGCCAAATAGGTCGGGACTGCCTGGTTTCGCCACCCGGTGCCCTAAAGCCCGTAGACGATAACCTCGAGGCAGTAACACCCGGGCACCGTCATCGAAGTAGACGGCTTTGTGCCAGCGTCCGCCGTCAAGCCGCTGGATCCACCCAACCTCCTACGAGAGGACTTGCCTTTGGTTGACGATCGTCAGCGGTTCCAGCTCTAGGTGTAGGGCGCTGACATCATGTTTTAGGATGCACCATCGGCCTAGGCGGGAACCCAACGCGCGTGGTCGTAGTCCCCGTCCCCATCCGCGGGCAATCGCCGCGGCGTCCTGATTTAGCCATACGGTCAGAGGCTGGTCAGTAACGACAACGCTTCTTCTGGCTGATTCGCCGGTAGGATTCACGTCTAAGGCCGTTGCCATCAAGACTGCGGAGTCGGCGATCGGCGATTGTGCGGGCATAGTCGTACTCAACCTCGCCCAGTCGCAACTTTGCTATAGCCGCCCATCTGTCGTTGTCCACCGGTTGAGATTCACCCGGAAGCTCTGGCGGAACATCCTGTACAGAGCCAATGACTGCGCCGATATCCAGCGTAGCGGCGATGTTCTCCTCAAAAGATCCGTGCGATGTCTGCAGCCACACGTCCGCGCCAGATGTCACACCCTCTGGGCTATAAGCAAAACATGACACTAGGAGATTTCTTGCTGCCGCTTGTTCGGCCCAGGTGCTCGGTCCATCGGCAAAAACAGACGTATCCCCACCACTTGTTCCGTCGGGAATAGCAAGGCGGGTGATGGCCCGGTCGTTCAATGCCTCCACTACTGTCAAAGGGGAATTATCCGCCAAGAACACTTCCTTGCGCGGCGGCCAGAAGTCGAACACACTGTGATCGCCATGGCGTCCTCCCACATGAAAAAGGTAAATCTCCGGATATACGGCAGCGCTGAATCGTCTCTCCGGGGCAACTTTGAAAAACTGAACGATGGCAGCCTGCAACAGAAGGCTGGCACCTAAGCTACCGAATGGCTCATTAACAATCAGTCCGAAGCGATCATGCTTGTGCGATTCGGGGAAGAGCTGGGCCAGGGAAGCGTCTGAGACGCCAATCTTTATTTGCAGATGTTTCTCCGCTAACTGCTTCGCGACATGCACTATGTTCACTCCAAGGGGCCGCATGGCTGCGTACTACAGCCGTACTGTGTCAAGGGATCAGTTCTTACACATTGTGAAATTTACGGCTTGCCCTCCTCGCCGCAATGATGGTGAACCATCGTTCGGCCAAACTCTGTAGTTTCATCCTTCGAGCTTCCGACGAGAGCCCTACTGTCCCTTGCACACAGAGCGGCGAAGTTCCCCTGATCCCCACCATCGCCCGAGTACTCAAGATGGAGGATGCGTTCGGGCTGAAATCCATGATGGGCAAGGGACGCCATGGGCTGGGGGTTATGGCACCAGGCGACTGAGGCCATCATCAACGCTCAATTTTCGATAGGCCTGTGTGATGTTCCCCTCAGCGTTTCGGCGCCCTACTCGATCGGCCAGCAACCGCGCCCGCTCTTCTGCCCGGACCTCATTCATTCGCTCAGCTACGATGGGCGTAAGCGCTTCGAGGTCTTCCAGGCTGGTTTCGCCAATCATCTTCTTAGCGAGCGATTCCTCCGTGGCATCAGAAAACACCTTTATGCTTTCCTCCGGCCTTAGAACCTGGGTCACCGACTCCTCCAGACGCGGATCGGCCGAAGTTATCTCAATATCCGAGGAGCGGGCAAAGCCATTCTCCTGGCCATAGGCATAGACCGAGCGCAAATTTTCCCGCAGGTAACGGAGGTCCGTCCAGCCCAGTGGAGCCCGCTCGACATAAGACAGATCATGTTCTGCGTGTTCGTCAGGGACCATCAACCGCGTGATCCCATAGTCCTTCACGGCGGTGAGCACTGCGTAGGGGTCATTCTCTACCAGCACCTCATAGCGATGCGGAACGACGTCCAGCATGATATGGCTACCGTGCATCCGGTCGATGTGGAATAGAAAGATCGGCGGATACTGCGGCTTAGTCGTCGCACGCTCGGGAACCAGTCCGTAGAACAACGGCGTCATGGCCAGCAACGCGAGGCTCGCTCGATGGCCCCGTACGGTTTGCTCAGGACGATACCCAGCCGTTCTGTCATGCCCCAGTCGGGGAACAGGTCCTCTAACGTACCGGATTTTCGGTTACCGTCCGCTCCAATACGGACGGCGAAACTTTCCCGGGTGACGAACTTGGAGAGGTGCATATGGGACTCCTTATCGGTGCATCCCGCAAGACTGGCGGGATCGGATGTGCTTCAAATCCGCATAGGGCGGGTCGAGCTAAGTTACGACGCGCGGACAGTCCGCGTGGCCTTGAAGAGGGATGGTCGACTAGCTGTGAACGCCGTCATAACCTCGCGATCAACATGACCCTACAGTCGGCCCTTTGAGGAAATGCCGCCCTAGCGGGAAAGGTCTGCGAATTCCTTGCGGTGGTCTGGAAGATCGACCAAAGCTGCCAACAGCAGACGAGTATCAACCACCCCCACCAGGCGGCCCTCAGAATCAATGACTGCTACGGGGTTGTTACCGTCCATCACCAAATTGGTCGCGTCATGAAGTGTCCGGTCGCTGCTGATGATCGGAACCGGAACGTGCAGCGAACCGACGGGATCGTTGTGCCCGACCGAGAGAAGCTTTGACCGGTTGATGTAACCCAGTGGCCGGCCATGGGAATCGACAATGATTGCGGAATCATTCCCAGAATCATCGAGAACCTTCACGGCATCGAACGCTGAGGTCTCAACGCTGATGCTCTTCGACTCACTAGCAACAGTACCGACGCGAACTATATGCGCACGTGAAGCATCAGCGGTAAACCGTCGGACATAATCGTCAACAGGGTGCAAGAGAATCTCTTCCGGTGTGCCCACCTGAACTATCTGCCCATCTTTCATGATAATTATCCGGTCGCCCAGCTTGAGCGCCTCAGCCATATCGTGGGTGATGAATATGAACGTCTTTTTAATGTCTTTGGCCAGTCGGAGTAATTCGTCCTGAAGATCCCTGCGAATCAGCGGATCCAACGCACTGAAGGGCTCGTCGAAGAATAGTATCTGGGGATCGGAGGCCAAGGCCCGTGCCAACCCAACACGCTGCTTCATGCCGCCACTGAGCTCCGATGGATAACGGTTTTCCCATCCGGAAAGGCCCACGGTGTCTAGTACGTCGCGCGCACGCTGCTCCCTTTCCTTTCGGCTTACACCCTTGATTTCAAGGCCATATGCAGCGTTCTGGAGAACAGTCCGATGCCCAAACAAACCGAAATGCTGAAAGACCATCGAACATTCGTCACGCCGTAGGCCACGAAGTTCTGCCGGCTCCATTTTAGTGACGTCGCGGCCACCGATGATAACTTCACCGGATGTGGGCTCCACTAAACGCGTCAAGCATCGAATGAGCGTCGACTTTCCGCTGCCTGAAAGCCCCATAACGACTAATTTCTCGCCCGGCCGCACATCAAACGTCAGATCTCGAACCGCGGCCGTATGGCCGTCCAGTGCGCCAACACCCGCGTTGTGTGCTGAGACGTACCGATGGGGATCAGGTCCATACACTTTCCAAAGATTTCGGCAGGATACTATCGCCTCGTCTGCCGTGAGGGCTTTACTCATTGGGTCTTTTCCTATCGTTTAGTCGTCAAGCGGGAACAAGATGACTATGTGCTTGAATCTTCCGGTTCACGCCGGTTACGAGTCGGTCGACAACAACTGCAAGTAAGAACATGGCCACACCGGCCTCAATCCCCAAGTCAAGTCTGGCAGTCACGACGCCGGTGAGCAGTGCCTGTCCCAACCCAGGAGTGCCAATAAATGCACTTACGACCGCCATTGCGAGCGAGAGAATAATCGCTTGATTAATTCCGATCATGATCGTGGGCATGCCGAGGGGAATCTTGACGGTGCGTAGCAGTTGCCACACCGTCGCGCCGGTGCTTGTGGCCGCCTCCACCGTTTCGCTGTCGACGCCGCGAAGTGCGACATTTGTCAGGCGTATTACTGGTGGGAGGCAGTAGAGAACGGTTGCCAGCAGGCCGGCCACCGCACCCGTTCCCAGGACTACGACGATAGGGATAACGAATAGGAAGACCGGCAGCGTCTGCATGACATCAAGTACTGGGCGGATAGTTCTTTCTAGTTTGATACTGCGGCTCATCACCGCACCGATCGGCAGCCCAATGAAGAGTGCTACTAGAACAGCGGCCCCCGCTATCCCGAGAGTAATTGCCGCCGCTTCCCACATTCCCAGCACTCCTATGCCCAGTAGGCCAGCCGCCGCAAGAGCCGCACCACGAATGCCGCGGAGCAACAGACTTGCCCCGACCACCACGAAAAAGACTGTTGGCCATGGAATTGCCAGGAGCAAGGCCGTCACGCCATTTAGGACGTACCCCTGAATGCCATCAACTACTACATCGAGAATGAATCCAAGGTTGAGATTGAGCCAGTCCACCGCTTGGTCAACCGGATCGGCAAACGAAAGTCTGAGCGACTCGGGTGGGGTCTCGAAGTTCGCAAATCGCAGAGCTGGGACCATAGAAATGTAGATGGTTCCGGCGAATAACACCGCTGCCGTCAGGATGGTTCTGCGGTGCTGCTGAAAAGCTCTTTTCACAAGCGCGGGACGCTCTGCGCCGGTTGTCGTAACCAAGGTTCTGAAGTCGGAGAACAGTCCATGTCCTGTGCTTTTTTTCCCTTGGCCGGTAACGCGGTCTAGCACGATAGCGAAGAGGACGAGAGCAATCCCCGCCTCAAGTGCCTGTCCGAATGCGAGCCGGGTCAGGCTGCCCCATACCGACTGACCCAGACCACCAGCTCCGATCATGGCGGCAACGATAGCCATACTCATGGCAAACATGACTGTCTGGTTGACGCCAGCCATGATACTGGGACGTGCCAGGGGTATTTGTACATTCCTCAGGATTTGCCAACCGGTCGAGCCGCAGGACGTGGCGGCCTCGATGCTTTCGGAAGGGACCGTTTTAATTCCTAGTATTGTCATACGAGTTACTGGCGGGAGCGCCCAAATAATAGTCACAATGAGGGCACCAGTATTTCCAGGGCCGAAAATAAACACAATCGGCACCAAATAGGCAAAAACTGGAAAAGTTTGCATGGCATCAAGTGCGATGAGTACGAAAGCTTCAAACCTTCTGTTCATCTGTGCAGCGACGCCAATGAGGATGCCCAAAATGACGGCGATCACCACAGCCACAACCATCAGCACCAGGGTTTGCAGCGTCTCGTCCCACAATCCCACTGAGATAACGAAGCCAAGGGCAACCGTCAGAAGTCCGGCGATAAGAGGACCGCATCGTGCGTAGGCAATTCCAATAAGAAGGAGTGCCAGCAACGGTGCTGGAAGGTCCACGAGCATGAACTGCATGGATACTAATACGTCTTCGAGGCTTTCGGCGACAGGCTCGTACAGCCAAGCCAGATGATCGACGCCCCATTCGAATACTGCTTCTGTAGCGGAACCGAAAGGTACCCGAAATGATGTCGGGAATTGTTGTCCTACCACTGAGGACACTGATAACACGGCTACGAGAAGGCCCAAATACAAGGCGACCCGTCGAGCACGGGAGGAATAGGGGGGTTTCAGGCCGCTGACCACATGATTCAGTTCGCGGCGAGTTCTACTTTTCTTGGTCTCCACCTCTTGCATTTCTGCACGGGGAGTCTCTTGCTCAGGGGCTATTTTGGTCACTGTCGTCATGATTCTGAAGGAACTGACGGCAGCCATTGCGACCACACGTCAGGATTCTCGTCAATCCACTTCTTAACAACTACGTCTGCGGCATCCTGACTCTCTTCCATCTCAACCATCAGTGCGCCGAGATCATCATCACTAAGAGAGAATTTCGAGACGAAGTCAGCGGCTGTGGGATGTTTCTCTGGAAACTCACTGCCTGCTAGCTTGAGCAAGCTGGGATCCTGCCAGCCGCAGGCAAACGTTGTACCCCAGCATTCCTTCGTATACGGGGGAAACTCGATTCGCGTCAGATCATATTTCTGGGTTACGAAGTGCGGCGACCACATCAGGCTGAGAAGCGGCTCTCCTCGGTCATACGCCCGCTTAATTTCTGCAACCAGGGCTGCCTCAGAACCAGCAGCAACAACCTCGTAGTTGAGGCCTAGGTTTTCAATCCTTTGAGCGTCACCGTAGTAATCGATCCAACCAGCCGGACCCGTGAGGTATTTTCCTTTACCCCCCGTCTCCGGGGAAGCGAATATATGCGCGCAATCGTTGAGCGCCTTCCAGTCGGGAAGGCCTGGACAAGCTGGTTCGATGCCCCGCTCTGGATCGCCTTTGATAACATACGTAGGAACATACCAACCCTCCTCGGCAGTAATAGAAAGTGTCCCTAGTTGAACGACGCTCTTTTCTTTTTCGACGTACTCTTCAATTTGAGGGCCAAAAAAGATATCCCAGGCTTCTGGATTCACCAGATTGTCTGCTTTAGCCATCGCTGGCCATGTAGAATTGATGTCTGCAATTTTAAGCGTCGATGCTTCGCCGCCCATTTTTTCCAACAATTGGGCCATCATCTCCGCATGGATACTTGCCGAGAGAAAATCCTGGTCAATGATTTGGACTGGCCCCTCTTTTTGAAGTGCGGTGCCAATTTCAGGAGCGATCGAAGCATCTACTTGCGGGCCTTGCGCAGAGCGCTCGGATGCTGCTCCGCAGCCAGAAAGAATAATAGCCAGCGATACGATCCCGGTTATTGATGCAGCCCGGTAGTGGTTTTTCATCTAACGAAACCTCAATTCGAAAGAGGCGCTTTGCCTCGTCTTCAGCCTGCATGCGCGGCCATGCCGGTCGTCACATGACGTCTTTGTCGTCGCGACGGTTGTGACGCTTACCACGATGATAAAACCGGCAGTGAGACGCACTCCACTATCCATGTGTATGAAGTTAAACTAGAACTCGTACTGAGTATCGAACTGACGCGGGTTCAAGGCTTCTCTGAAGCACGTCTCCAGTTCAGACAATAGGAGGCGCCGCTGCAGAGCAGGCCGGCAGCCCGTGCGCTGTACTGCAGGGGCAGGCGTAACCACCGGTTTTCCGTATGAGGGTGGGGCGTAGAAGCCGATTTGAAGAGAAGGGCCAACGCTCAGGCGGGGAAGTTCTTCAACCCGAGACCGGCAGGTCGACGAAAACACGGCAACCCGACGCTCGAATTGGCACCGACGACTGGCTTCACTGTTGGACGGGCCTGCCTTCTGTCAGGCGGCAATAATGGCCTGTTTGCGGTTTCCAGGCGACGCGCTTTGAGGGCCCCAACGCATGGGAGCGCAGGCGCAGGTTGGAGGTCAGGAGAAGCCCTTTCCTGCGCTTCTCCCCGGCGCCGATAACGGCCGTTCTGTAAAGCCATGGGACTGGGTGTTCTAGCCGGGAAAGGCGGTATTAGCTTGTAGCCGGACCGCGCGGGCGCGAACATAAGCTAACTCTTCCCAGGGCAGCGCGTGCGCGGGAAACTGGGCGGTGGTGGTACAAGTAGACGCGCTGCGGAGGCTGCTGACTTGTCATTTTCTGGTCGTTCTCGCTTGTGCTCTGAACTCAGGGAAACCGACGCCGGCAGGGACCAACTTTCATAGTCCGCTGTAGCTGGCGTCTCTGTGGTCCCGGGAAGGTTTGGACGCCAGGGTATGCAGCCATCTGACCGGCATGGTGACCGTTTGAACGGCCGGCATCGAGACAACAGCCTCGTCGTCAAGCGGCCGCACGTGCCCGGCAATTTCGTAAGACCCCGCTGGCAAACCCAGTTCGGCGACCTGCGCGCTGTTGAGTGGAAGGACCACGTCGGTGCGTCGCAGCAACCGAATCCCGTGGACGGTCGCCGGTGCCCGTGTTGCCTCGATGTCGAGGACCGTGAGCTCAAACCAACATCCCTGAAGCAGCATCAAAGCCGGCCAGTCAACTGCGGCCCAGAGCGGAACCGACAGCTCCGGCGGCAGGCGTTGCGGGACTTCAACCCGATACGTCTCGCCCACGTGGACATCTTTGCTGCGCACAACGCCAGACTGCGCCCGTTGCCGCCGTCCTGTCCAGAGTCGCCGCTCAACTCAGATGGGCAAATTCGAGTGCTTTGGCAGGCGAAACTAGCCCTTCTCCGACGCCCCCACTCCGCCAATTTCAAGCCTCGATAATGGAGACTCGATAAGGCTGGTTGGTGGGCGAGATGAAGCTGTGCCCGATGAAGGGAGCTACTTGTCTCGACTTTTGCGGAGGTATTCGCGGAGGCCTGGGATGGCGAAATCGACCTTGCCGTACGCGGGGGCCTCGATAAGTCCCGCGGCGATGAGCCGGGCCCGGTAGTTGGCGACGACGTTGCTTTTCGCGTTGAGTCGCTTGCCGATGTTCCCGGCGGCAACAACACCATCGTCTTCGGCCATGGCACGGAGGAAATCCATGTCTTTCTCCGAGGCGGTGGAGAGAGCTGCCTCTATAACCGTCATCTCATGGCGGCGACTGGCTGCTGCGATGGCTTGGGTGACGTTATCCGCTTCCAAGGTGAAATTGTTGATCTCGGCTTGACGCCACAGCTGGTAGCCGATGAGCTGGATCAGAAAGGGGTAGCCCCCGGTCGCCTCAGCCGCCCGCCGGACCTGGTCCTCGTCGATCTTGATTCCGGCCTGCCGGAACGTGTCCTCGTAGGAACGTTCAACTTCATTGATGGCCGCGGCGTGCAGGTCGATCCGTTCCGCCCGGCGCAAGAACGTGGCGACGCCTTCGTTAAGCAGGTCCGAAACCGCAGCCGGAAGCCCGGCGAAAAGCAGGCCTATCGGCAGCCCGTCGCGGATAAAGTGCTGGACGTCCGCGGCGAGCTGGGACAGTTCCGTCCGGTCAGCTGAGTGGATCTCGTCAACGGTGAAAAGCAGCCCGGTCTTCTTTTCCGCGAGTTCATTCAGGAGTTGCTCGCCCAGCCGGCGCCAATCTACCTGCCGCTCGGGCGGCAGTTGAGTCGTTACCGTAAATCCGGCTACGCCAAGGGCGGTGATTCGGCGGCCGGCAGGGCCGGGGCCGAGTTCTTCCAGGTGAAGCCGCATGGTCTCGCCGATCCGGCCGAGGAAGCCGGGCGTGGCGGTTTCGGAGACGACGATCCAGCCTTGCTCCCGCGCTTTGTCTTGGGCCTCGCTGAGCAGCGCCGTCTTGCCGATGCCGCGGGCGCCGGTAATGATGGTCAGCAATCCTGGGGCGCCCGAACCGAGCCTAAGACCGTACTCGAACTCGTCAAGCACTCCCTGGCGCCCGATGAGTTCCGGGGGAGTAGCCCCCGCGGTGGGGCGGAAAGGGTTCGGCAGCGAGGGCATCTGTGAGTCCTTGTGAGTCTTGTGAGTCCCTGTGAGTTTACTCCCTCGGTGCTGTGGTCCTAAGAACCTTCGGCTAATTGGGCGCAACGAATGCAGCTGCTGCGTCAGGATAAGACGAAGTCCCGTTTTTGCTGACAGCGGTTCCTGACCTTCTCAGACTCCACCCTGACAGATGCCGGGCAAGGGAAAAGCGTGGTGAAGCTCGGGACTGATCGAAATAGTTCGCCGATTCTGGAGTTAATGAGTCCGCTAAGGTCCTTCGGAGCATCTGTCAACAGTTGCAACCGGGGCGGGCACCGGAGAACGAATGGGAGCTCCGTCCGCTGTTCAAGTCCGCCCACGTCAGGGGGTTAGACGTCAGGTTCGGGTGTAGTGCAATGTGACCTAGTGCCGGCTGGCCCACTTCTGCACTCCACATTGGACTAATACCTTCGACTAGACGACGTCGAATTCAATGGTGCCCCAGCCTTCGAAGGTCCCTGACCAGCGGCCGGCTTCCTTCATCGGAACGGCTTGCAGGCAGCTGCCGGGGAGGATGACTTGGCCGGCTTCGAACTTCACGTCGTAGTCGGCCATGCGGTTCACGAGCCAGGCGACGGCGGCGAGGGGGTTGCCGAGGATGTTGCCGGTGGTTCCGGAGATGACTTCCCGGTTGTTGAAGGTTAGGACGCCGCGGGTGTCGCGAAGGTTCAGGTCGGTGAGGCGCCGGGGTGTTCCGCCGAGAAGGATCGCGCCGGTGGAGCCGTTGTCGGCGAGGGTGTCTGCCAGGCCGATGGCCCAGTTCTTCACCCGGGAGTCGATGATTTCGATGGCCGGCACTGCGTATTCGACGGCGTTGATGACGTCGGCGACCGTGGTGTTCTTGCCGCCGAGGTTCTTGCCCAGGATGAAGGCCGGCTCCAGCTCAACGAACGGCTCAATGAAGGAGTCCCGATTGAGGGCTGTGCCTTCGTAGGCGAAGCTGCTGGCCAGGAGGTGGCCGTAGTCGGGCTGGTCCAGGCCGAAGGCGTCCTGCATGACTTTGGCGATGTTGCCGAGCTTGTAGCCGACCAGCCGATCGCCGTTGGCTACGGCGTGGCTGACGTTGAGCTTCTGCACTTCGAAGGCGGCTTCCGGGTCAAGGGCCGGCCAAGTTTCCGTCGGTGCAGCGATTGGTTCGCCGCTCAGGCGGGCGGTGCGGAGCGTTCCCGCGATATCTTCCAGCGCAATGGCGGACATTAATGCTCAATTCTGTGTGCGGTTGGGGCTCCGGCCCCAGGGCGACTCGTTGCGGGAGGCACGCCCCGGGGCCGGAAGGCGGGAGGTTCCTAGCGGGACTGTTCAGGCTTGCCGTCGATGAGCCGGTTGACTTTCCATGGGTTGGCGTCCTGCAGTGCCGCGGGGCGGAGCTGGTCGGGGAAGTTTTGGTAGGCCACCGGGCGCAGGAAGCGGTCGATAGCGAGCGATCCCACGGAGGTGGACTTCGAATCGGACGTGGCCGGGAAGGGGCCGCCGTGGACCACTGCGTGGCCTACCTCGACGCCGGTGGGCCAGCCGTTGACGATGATGCGGCCGACCTTTGCGCTCCAGAGTGGGGATGAGCCGTGCGGCAGCGGTGTAGTCGTCCTCGGTGATGTGCAGGGACGCGGTGAGCTGTCCTTCCAGCTTGCTGGTTGCCTCGATCAGGTCCTCGATGCTCTTGTAGCGGACCACGAGGGATGCCGCGCCGAAAATTTCCTCGTGCAGGACGGGGTTGTTGATGAATACATCCAGCTCGGCGGAGAACACGGCCGGTGCCGGTGCGTTTTCTCCCGGTCCCTTCTGGCCGCGGCCGAGAACCTCCACATCGGCTGCTGCTTCGAGGGCATCATGGCCGTGCTGCCAGGCCGAGGCGATGCCTCCGCTAAGCATGGTCTGGCCGGACAGTTCGCTGATGGCGCCGGTGACTGCTGCGGCGAAGCGCTCACCACCTTCGCCGGCGGGGACGAAGACCAGGCCGGGGGAGGTGCAGAGCTGTCCCGAGCTGCCGGTGACGGAAGCGACGTACTGCTTGGCCAGCGTCTCCACGGGAGGAGGACTATGAGGTCTGTCCTGGTGTTGAAGGCATTAGGCGGACAGGTCATTGGTTCTACCGCCAGGCCGGCTCTGCTGGATTCCACATCCGGAAGGTCGGCTGTGTGTATCTGAACCCAGGGACAGTCCCGGCCCCATGTCATCGAAGTTCCCGACCCGTCCCATGTCGTCAGGCGTGCAGTTGAGTAGCCCTCATCGTCACGTACAAGGTCGGTAAAGGCATGGTCTAGTGTTGTGGAACCGATAGGTCGGGGGGACACAAAGTCGTAGCGTCGATCATCGGAAACGTCACTTACTCCCGTTGGTACCAGAAGGTCTGCCGTGACTTGCTGCACTTTCCTTGCGGGCAGCTCGAGAATCCAGTCGTCGACCCGGCCCTCGCCGGCGATCAGGTATGGGTGTCCGGCCGCCCCGTAAGGTGCAGAGCCAGGGCCGGTGTTGGTGGCTGTAACCGTGGTGTGCAGCCCGGAAAGATCCAGCTGGTAGGACACCTGTACGTCCAAACGGAAGGGGTAACCGCTCCGCGCTTGAATGACGGTGGACAGAATTGCCGAGGACTCGTCGGATTCCACGGGGCACCAGTCTTGCCAGGCCAGTAACCCATGGAGCGCATGGCCCCGGCTCGGTTCGTTGATACCGAGCTGATATTCCACGCCTTCGAATTCATATCGACCTGCGATCACCCTGTTGGGCCAGGGGGCCAAGACTGCACCTCGGTAGGCGGGGCGGACCTGATGTTCCGAAAAGGGGAGAATCAGGTCTCTGCCGTTGTGGCGCAAGGAGCGCAACGTTGCACCTACGCTGGCTATTTCGGCGGTGTAGGGGCCGTAGCGCAGCGTGGTCTGTCGACCCGAGATCGGGACGGTTTCGGTGCTCGTACTGGGCATTACGAGGCTGGTCATTTGGGGGCCCCAGGCGGAAGGTCAGCGTTCGTGCCTCCGGCGCCAACGCTGACTCGGGCCAAACATCGGGGCCACACGAGCGGGTGCCGAGCCCGTGCTGAGCCGCGTCGAGATATAGCCATGAGCGCGTGGCAAGAGGCAGCTCGTGCGGGTGTCCAGCTGCGGCCAGCTCCTGGGCCGTGTAGCGGCTCAAGGTGAAGCCCGGCAGGCGGCCCCGTGCATCCGGGAACGCGTCGAACCGTATCCACGGTTCTGAGCCCCGGAGCAGGCTGAGCGAACGAAGACCCCCGCGGTGACCGCTCTCCTGCGGCCGCGCGTATGGCACGGCGAGCTGATCGATCCCGGCGGCGTACCGTCCTACATGCGCAGCTTCGAGGCTGTCCGGGTAGGACTCGTGTGGGCCCAGCCCGAACCATGACGCTGCGTCCACGTGGGTGGGTAGCCCGAACCGGACCCCGACGCGGGGCCAAACGCCGTCCCAATCGGAGGACGGAAGAATGTCCACCCGCAGCCACAGACCTTCGGAATCGAGGATCCATTGCTCCTCGACGGTGACGGTGCGGACCTGGTCCGCCGCGGCGTACCGGGTGCGGACACGGAGGGCCCGTTCATCGAGCACTTCGACTGCCTCAACGCGCCCGTGCAGCCGGTCCAGTCCGGCTTTGTACCAGCGTGCTGCCGACGAAGGCCCGGGAGTTCCTACGCCGGGGATTCCGTCTGCGTCTGGTGCCCAGGGGTCGGTGTCGATGTATCCGCCCCGGGATTCGCCGCGGTCATTGTCCGTGGGAGCCCGGAACAGTTCAAGGCGGGGCCCATCGACAGGGAGGCCCGCGAGTGTAACGAGTCGCCCTTGATCGAAGACTGCCGGTCCGAGCTCCAGGAGCCCAGCGCTTTCCCCTTGCCGCCAAGCTCGGCCCGGGAGCCCGGCAGCGAACGGCAGCGGGCGCGTCGCGGGTAACGCGAGGCGGCCTTGCGCCGAGGCGACTTCGTGCCCGGAAGGCGCCCACCCGGCATCCTGCGCGAGGACGGCCTCGACGGTCACCCATACCTCTCCCGTGCATCCTTCCGCGGACACTGGGAGGGGCACTGAGCTGAAGCGCCAGGGGCGAGAGGACCGCCGTCGAGCCCATCGACGGTGAGCTCACCGGAGGCGACTGGTTCGCCGTTATCTTCAAGGCGCCAGCGGAAGATCAGGTCTCCCAGATCAGCGCTGTGTCGCAGGTTTGCCACCCGGACCAGGGGCTTGCCGCCCGGCTCGAGCCCTTCAAAGGTAAGTCCCACTGGCGCCACGACGGCCTTGAATTCATACAGTCCCGGAGAGGGGGTCGAGTCGGAGAGGACGAGGCCGTCGAGGACGAAGTTGCCGTCATGGATTTCCTCGCCGAAGTCGCCGCCGTAGGCGAAGTAATCGGTGCCGTCCGCGGTACGGGCGGCGATACCGTGGTCGCGCCACTCCCACACGAACCCGCCGTGCAGCCGCGGGTATTTCGTGACCAGGTCCTCATACAGCGATATGTTCCCGGGGCCATTGCCCATCGCGTGGACGTACTCGCACAGAACAAACGGCTTGCTCCGCTGCCGTGCCCCCTCGGCAGGGGAACAGCCCAGCAGCGGCGTGGTGTCGCCGTCGCGCCCAATCGTCTCCACCTCGGGCAGGGTCGCGTACATGCGGGAGTACACGTCGGTGTACGCGCCGGCGTAGTCATTTTCGTAGTGGACAGGTCGGCCTGCATCACGTGCGTGCACCCATGCGGACATGGCGGCGAGATTCTGCCCTGTGCCGGACTCATTGCCGAGGGACCACATGACGATCGAGGGGCGGTTCTTGTCCCTCTCCACAGTCCGTTCGATCCTGTCAAGGAACGCCTCGCGCCACATCTTCTCGTCACTCGGGTTCCGGGCCAGTCGTGCCGCTCGAACCCGTGAGTCTCGAGGTCGCACTCGAGGATGACCCAGAAGCCATCTCGTCTGCGAGTTCGAGCAGCCTTGGGTGGGGTGGGTAGTGGCTGGTACGGATTGCATTGACGTTGGAGCGCTTCATGAGCGCGAGGTCATCGCGGGCGAAGTCTTCATCGAAGACGCGGCCGAGCGTGGGGTGGGTCTCGTGGCGATTGACACCGTGGAACACGACCTTGCGTCCGTTGACCAGGAACTGGTCTCCAACGATTTCAACGGTGCGGAAGCCGATCCGCAGTGACACAGTTTCGGTCTTGCTCGCCACCGTCGTGTCGTAGAGCCTTGGGGTTTCGGCGGTCCAGGGTTCGACGGCAGAAACCGCCACGGGTGCAACATCGGCGGGGTTAGCCCACTCGACGTCGATGCCGAGCTCGGGTACGCGGAGGCGAACAGGGTATGAGGACGGCGTCGCCTTAACTTCCGGTTCTATAATCCCGGCCCCGTCGTTGTAGCCGGTCCTGAGCCAGATGTCCTCGATGCCGCCGGCCGGGCGGGACAGGAGGGTCACTGACCGGAAAATTCCAGGGAGCCACCACTGGTCTTGGTCTTCGAGGTAGCTGGAAGCGGACCATTGATGGACGCGGACTGCGATCGTATTGGTGCCAACGCTGACGGCGTCGGTGACGTCGAACTCCTGGGCGAGGCGACTGCCGGCGCCCCACCCGATTTCTGTGCCGTTGACCCATACCTTGTACCGGGATTCGACGCCGTCGAAGCGCAGGACGATGCGGCCGTCGCCGGCTGAGTCGTTGGTCTTCCAGTCGGCGGGCAGTTCGAACGTGCGGCGGTAGTCTCCGGTGGGGTTCTCGTCGGGGACGAACGGCGGGTCGATGGGGAAGGGGAACTGCACGTTGGTGTAGATCGGGCGGCCGTACGATCCGTCGCCCTGAAGCACCCAGTGGGAGGGCACGGTGAGCGACTCCCACGTAGTGTCGTCGTACTCCGCGGCGGCCATCGCGTCTGCGGCTTCCCCCCGGGGCAAGACCCCCCGGCCGCCGGGCGTTCCGGGGACTCCGTTGAGGAGCCGGAATCGCCATTGCCCGTCGAGGGACAGGGACGGGGCGTCGGTGTGAAGCAGGAACGGGCAGGTACCCGCCGTCCTTCTCCCGGGCCCGGGTCGGTGACGTAAGCGGTGGAGGCTGTTGCCTCCGCTGGGTTCGGGATCATTTGACGGCTCCTTCTGTGAGGCCTCCACGCCAGAAACGCTGAAGGACGATCATGGCGATGGCCAGCGGGATGACAGACAGCAGTACGCCGCCGGTGGTCAGCTGGTAGAACTCGGGCAGTCGGTCGGCCTGGCTAAGCCAGTTGTTCAGACCGACCGTGATGGGGAACAGTTTCGAGTCGGAGAGCATCACGAGCGGCAGGAAGTAGTTATTCCAGATGCCCACAAGCTGGAACAAGAACACCGTCACGAGGGCGGGAGTGAGAACGCGCAGTCCCACGGAATGGAAGATACGCAACTCGCCCGCACCATCGATGCGGGCAGCCTCCAACAATGCCGGATCCACGGTTGCCTGCGCGTAGACCCGGCACAGAAACAGGCCGAACGGCGAAACGAGGGAGGGTAGCAGGACGCTCCAGTACGTGTTGGCGATACCGAGCTGGCTGAAGAACAGAAACAGGGGCAGGGCCGTGGCGGTGCCGGGGACGAGAACGCCGCCGAGGATGAGCCCGAAGATGAAACTGTTGCCCCGGAAGTTGTATTTGGCCAGGGCGTAACCGCCTGCGGCGGCGAAGTACGTCGCGGCGACTGCGCCCACTCCTGCATACAGAATTGAGTTGAGGAACCAGCGCACGAAGATGCCGTCCCCGTAGGCGAGGACGTTCGCCAGGTTGTCCCACAAGACAAAGTGCGGGGCGAACAGGAACCCGTTGGTGGCGAAGAGGTCACCGCTGGTCTTTGTCGCGGCGACCACCACCCAGTAGACCGGGACCAGGAAATAGAGCGCTGCGACGACAAGCAGCCCGGTGACGAGAATGGTTGTGGAGTCGGGGCGCCGACGACGGGTCACAGGCGGCTTCTCGGCGATGTTCTGCGGCTGGCTAAGGGTGGGGGTGGCAGCAGTCATGAGGACTTCCTGTTCGTGAACCGGAGGAAGGTGAAGGAGAGGATGAAAGCCGCGAGGGCGATGAGCACGGCCTGGGCGGCGGCGACGTTGTAGTCGTTGTACGCAAAGGCAGTAGTGTAGGCGGACAGGTTCGGGGTGTACTGGCTATTGACGGCCGGCGCAACAGTCTGGAGGACTTGGGCCTCGGCGAACAGTTGAAGCGTGCCGATGATGGAAAACACCGTGGTGAGCACGAGGGCGGGCCGGATGAGCGGCAGCTGGATTGTCCACGCGACCCGGAAAGGTCCGGCACCGTCCACGCGCGCAGCTTCATAAACCTCACTGGGAATTGCCTTGAGCTGGGCTATGACGATCAGCATGTTGTAGCCCGTGTAGCTCCACGTAACGATGTTGGCGATGGACCACAGCACGGTATCCGGGCCAAGGAAGTTCACGGTGAGGCCCACAGACCCGGCCGCGTCCACCAGCGGGCTCAGGCCCGGGACGTAAAGAAACGACCAGAGGATGGTCGCGATGACACCCGGCACGCCGTAAGGCATGAAATACGCGGCGCGGAAGAAACCGGGCCACTTAGCCGAGGCTGACTCCAGTAGGAGCGCAAGAACCGTACAAAGGGCGATCATGACAGGGACCTGGACCATGCCGAAGAGCAGCACCCGGCCGATCGAGGCGACAAAGCTTCCGTCTCCGAGTGCGCGGGCATAGTTTTCGAAACCCGCAAACCCGGAGTGGACGCCCGTTTCGCCGAAGAGGCCACTGCGGGTCACTTTTGTGAAGCTTGAACCGACCGCAGCGATGATCGGGAAGATGAACGTGAGGGCGAAGAGTGCCAGGAAGGGTGCGAGCAGGATCCAGGGTGCGCTGGTGACGGCACGACGCTGTTGCCTTGCCCGGTCACGGCCCTCCCGCCTGGGTACTGCCGGATGTGCTGTTTCTGCGGCGGTGCTCATGCCTGCTCCTTCCTAATCGTCAGGCCCTTGTTCCTGAAGGCGGTCATGATCTGTTGCTCGGCAGCCACTACGGTGTCGACGAAGCTCGTGCCCGATGCCTTACGACGAAACCCGTCGCTCAAAATGTTGAAGGACTGCGTGGTGACGGGCCACCAAGACCAGTCCATGTTCTGCGACTTACTCGCTGGCACGATGACGTTCTGGTTGTAGTTTTGCCCCCCGAAAAGTCGGATGGCTTCTCACGCGCGGCACCGATCATGCCCGGCACGGGCGACCATCCGATGCCACTGTTGGCGATCTCGGCGTCGATGCCGGCCTGAGTGGACGTCATCCAGACAGCGAACTCAAGGGCCTCGCGGGGGTGTTTGCTGTTAGCCAGGACAGCCGCGGTAGACCCGCCAAGGTAACTCGACCCATATCCCGTTGAGTCCCAGATGGGCATGGGCGCCACACGCCACTTTCCAGCTCCGCCGCTGACGCTCTGTACGAGCGCATCGGCCCAGCTGCCGCTCGTTAGCGAGGCGAACTCCCCGCTCGAGGCCGCCGCGTACCAGCCGGGAGTAAAGGGGCCGTAAGCGGTAGTAACGATGCCGTCATCGATGGCCCGGTCAAAGAACCGCGCGACCTTCAGCGTTGAATCGTCAGTCATGTTGATGACCCATCCATCCTCGGCTGGACGCAGCCAGCGGGCACCAGCCTGCGCGGCAAAAGACACGAAGTAGGAGGTGTCCGCGAGGGAGAAACAGTCGATATAAGCGTCGACACTGCGCAGCTCCTGCCCGACGGCTGCCCACTCCTCCCACGTCGCTGGGGCAGAGGCGCCTACTTTAGCCAAGACGTCCGGGCGGTAGAACGTGGCCATTGGCCCCGAATCCTGGGGGATGCCGTAGACACCCCCGGAGAAACTCACCTGGCTCCACAGTGCGGGGTCGTAACGGTTCGCATAGTCACGGGCACCGTAGCGCGAGAGATCCACGAGCCCGTTGACGAGCATGAACTCGGGGACCGTGCGCATTTCAACCTGCGCTAGGTCAGGGCCGCCGCCGGCCGCTAGCGCGGCGTAAAGCTTGGAGTACCCGCCGCGGTTGCCGCTGGGGATCCATACCGTCTCGACCTGGACGTTCGGGTGGCTGGCGTTCCAGATGTCAGCAACCTTCTGGACGTTCTTGAGCCAGGACCAGTACGTGAGGGTCACTTTCTCACCGGCACTGGCGGCAGGAATTGCAGGTGCGGTATTGACGGAAACAGTTCCCGGAGTGGCGCATCCGGTGAGAAGGGCGAGGGCGGAGGCGCCGAGCCCACCGCAAAGGAGTTGTCGTCGTGTCAAAGATGGCATGAGTCCCACTTCGTTATGGTCAGCGCCGCGGACGCGGCACCGGAGCCGGATGGCCCGACGTGACAAGGCTAACATGAAACCCGAGTGAATGCTCGGCTTTCATGAAATTAGACTGGATTACATGACTAAGAAGGCGAACGCACGCTCAGGACCGCGCGGCCCCTACGCCAAGACCGCTGAGCGTCAACGGCAAATTCTTGAAGCTGCGGTAGAGGTCTTCGGGTCACGGGGTTACAACGGCGGCAGTATCCAGGACGTTGCGGACCGGGCAGGAATTAGTCAGACGACGCTCCTGCACCATTTCCCCACCAAAGCGCAGCTGCTTGTTGCGGTGCTCGAGTACCGTGACCGGATATCTACGAGCACCCCGGGAACACGGGAGCGATTTGCCGAAACCATCGTGCGGCAGGCGGAGCACAATGAAGGGCTTCCCCACCTCGTAGAGCTCTACTCCGTACTCTCCGGGGAAGCCACAACTGAGGACCACCCCGCCCGCAACTACTTCGTCCAGCGCTTCGCCCGCCTACGGAAGGAATACAGCGGGGAACTGCGGTATCTGGCGAGCATTGGCCGGCTCAGGCCGGGCGTCGACCCTGATGTCGCGGGACCTACCATCGTGGCTCTATGGGAAGGAATTCAAACCGAGTGGCTCCTCAATCCTGACACCGTGGACGTGCCCGGCATCCTCAAGGGCTACCTCGATCTGATCCTTGTGCCGGAGGAAAACGCAGGATGGTCATCTGGCGCCACCGATACGGTCCACGCAAAAAGCCGTCAGTAGCCATCGGGTCGTGCCCGATGGAACAGAAACCCTAGGAGCGTCCGCTACACACCGCGCCCATCAACTTCGGCGTCAGAATAGGGCGAAATTCGGTTTCATTGACAGTCGCTCCATGATGCTCTCAAAAGCCAACCTGACATGAGGAGCGGCAGGAAACCCGGGTGCAGTGCACCGACAATCATCGAAATAGTCCAAAGAATCAGGGGCCTGATGGACATCTCTTGGGACAGGGGCTGGCGATGTAATGTTCTACACCTCTACAGTTTCGAAAGGACTGTCGTGAACTCCGGCGACAGGCGTATCCTCCCTGGCCAGGCACCCCGGACGCCGGTTCGGGGTGTTGCCTATTCACACGAGATTCCGGACCTAATGTCCCTTCCAGAAGCCGCCTGCACTCAATCTCAGAAGCTGATTGCACCATCACGGACCAGCACCAGCCTCAGTCGGTACTGGCCGGCCGCTGGGTTTGAGCGTGATGCCTATCTGCTCAGCAAGGTGTTGCCGAGGGTTTCCGCGGTGATGCCGGTGCTGTCGGAGAGGAAGTAGACAAGTCAGAGGAACCCGTTGGTCATGCTCTTTCCGTTACTGCTGTACGGATGTGGTAGCGCAGCCGTCCGTGGGTGGGGCCTTCACGCCGGTACCGGCCGGGTCGGGGTGAAGCGCGGACCAGGTCATGCGGTAGGCGCGGGTACCTTTTAGTTGCTTTGGTTCCACCCACACTTCGTGTCCTTCAGCGGCTTCGATGAGTACGCGGCCTGTCAGCCCGTGGGCGGCGATCCACAGGGCGGAGGAATCGGGCATGACGTCTTCGACGAGCCCTGTGCGAATAGTGGTCCCGTTTTTTCGGATTTCCACGGCCGCGCCGCGGAGAGTGTTCCAGGTGTCGTGGCGGTAGACGGGCATGGGGGTGCCTTTCGTTCGGCGGCGGTGGTGAACGGGTGGGCGCCGGCACTGTGGGGGCACGGCCTGGATGCCGGCCGCGCCCCCGTAGTTTTAGCGGGCGATGATGACGTCGAGTGTGCGGGGGCCGTGAACTCCCTCAACCCGTTCCAGTTCGATGTCACTGGTGGCGCTGGGCCCGCTGATCATGGTCAAAGGCCTGGTGCCGTTGATTCGGCCCAGGGCCTCGGGCAGGATCCCGGCGATGTCGGCGACTTTCACAACACAGATGTGGTGGTCCGGGACGAGGGTGATAGCGCGGCGGCCCTGGTTGGGGCTGCCGTCCAGGATGATGGTCCCGGTCTCGGCGACGGCCACGGCGCTTCCCGTCACGACGGCGTCGATCCCATCGAGCTCGGCGACGCTCAGTGGCGCGGTCACCGAGTCCGTGCGCCGCCGGCTGTCCTGTTCGAGTTCCGGTCCGGTGAGCCAGCCGGCGTCCAGCCCGGCTGGCACAACGTAGCTGCCGGCCCCGGCGAGGAGTTCTGCAATCTTGGCAGGAACGTCCGCGGTGTCCACGATGGAGACCCGGGCTTTGTAGTCGATCAGGCGGTCCACCAGCAGCTCGATCAGTTCGGCTTCGTCCAACTGGCTCGAGGCCCGGTACCCACGAGGGATAACGGGAACCTCGGGGGTGTCTTTTAGGGCGGTGCGGATCCGGTCGAGGATCTCTTCGCGGGCGCTCATGGCTGGTCTTCCTGGTTGTAGGCTGCGGCGGGGGCGGTGTCCGGGGCGTGGTGTTCCTTCTTCCACCAGTCGCGGAAGGATTGCTTGGGCGGGGCCGGGATGTCACGGCTTTGCGTCCAGCCGGCGGCGATGCCGGGCAGTTTGGTTATTTTCTTGTCCGGGCCGGCCGCCAGGCGTCCCAGTGGCAGGCCTTTTTCAAGCATGCCCAGCCGTTTGCCGGAGGACAGCGCCCAGGATGCGGCGTTCATGCCGATGTCCATCTGGGTGGGGATCTTCTTTTTCCCGCGTTTGCTGTCCACGTCCACGCTGCGCAGGTGCACCAGGATGTCGGGGATGTTGATCTTGACGGGGCAGGCGTCGTAGCAGGCCCCGCACAGCGAGGACGCATAAGGCAGCGAGTTGTTCTCCTCGGCCTGGATGCCGGTCATCAGGGGTGAGAGGATCGCCCCGATCGGGCCAGGGTACGTTGACCCGTAGGCGTGGCCACCGGTGCGTTCATAGACGGGGCAGACGTTCATGCAAGCGCTGCACCGGATGCAGTGCAGTGCCGAGCGGCCCATTTCATCGGCCAGGGCAGCGCTGCGGCCGTTATCCAGCAGAACCAGGTGGACGTTCTGGGGCCCGTCTCCTTCGGTGACGCCGGTCCAGAGGGAGGTATAGGGGTTCATCCGCTCACCAGTTGATGACCGCGGGAGAAGCTGCATGAACACTTCAAGGTCCTGCCAGGTGGGCAGGAGTTTCTCCACGCCCATCACGGTGATCAGAGTCTCGGGCAGGGTCAGGCACATCCGGCCGTTGCCTTCGGATTCAACGACGGCGAGGGTACCGGAATCTGCGAGGGCGAAGTTGGCACCGGAGACGGCGACCTTGGCGGTGAGGAATTTCCGGCGCAGGTGCGCCCTGGCGGCGCCGGCAAGGCGTGCGGGGTCGTTGGTCAGCTCAGGGTCCACGCCCTCCATTTCGCGGAGGAAAATGTCCCGTACCTGGGTGCGGTTTTTGTGGATTGCCGGGACCAGGATATGGCTGGGCTTGTCGTGGTCCAGCTGAACGATCAGCTCGGCGAGGTCGGTCTCATAGGCGGCGATGCCCTGTTCTTCGAGGTACTCGTTGAGGCCGATTTCCTGGGTGGCCATGGACTTGATCTTGACCGCTTCGGTTTCCCCGGTCGCCCGGATCAGCCCGGCCACGATTTCGTTGGCCTCATCGGCGTCCCTGGCCCAGTGGATCACGCCGCCGCGGGCGGTGAAGTTCGCCTCGAACTGTTCCAGCAGCTCGGGCAGGCGGGCCATCACAGATTCCTTGATGGCGGAGCCGGCGTCGCGTAGATTTTCCCAGTCAGGCAGTTCCGAGACCACGTTGAGCCGTTTGTCCCGGATCGTGTGGGTGGCGTGGCCAAGGTTGGCCCGGAGCTGGGCGTTGCCAAGCTCCCGGTGGGCCGCCTTTGGGAAGGACTGGGAGGCGTGCAGGTTGCCTGTGCCGTAGACGGGCAGGGAGGGCATGCCAAGGAAGGTGCTCATCGTGTTGCCTTTCCGATGGAGACGAGCACATCGCCGCTAACGGCCGCGGGCTCCTCAACGGTGCTTGCAAGGATTTCGGCCAGGTGCAGGGTGGCGACGTCACTGCCTGCCGGGAGAGGCCGCCGCCGATGTGCATCAGGCAGGAGGCGTCCCCGCCGGCGCACAGGCTGGCGCCGGTTGAGGCGATGTTGGCCGTCTTGTCCTCCAGCATGGCCGAGGAGACATCGGCGTTCTTCATCGAGAACGTGCCACCGAACCCGCAGCACTGGTCCGCTTCGGGCAGCTCTGCCATGTCGATTCCCTGCACGGTGGCCAGCAGCCGGGACTGCCGATCACCCAGCCGCAGCAGGCGCATGCCGTGGCAGCTGGGGTGGTAGGTGACCCGATGCGGGAAGTAGGAGCCAGCTGCGCACCGGCGTCTGTGACGCCCAGGACGTCCACGAGGAGTTCGGACAGTTCGTAGGTTTTGGCGCCGACTGCGGTGGCCCGGGCTTCCAAGTCCTTGTCGCCGCAGGCGCGGGCGACCATGGGGTGCTGGTGCTTTACGGACGCGACGCAGGACCCCGAAGGGGCGATGGCAACGTCGTAGTCCTCGGTGTCGAAGGCGTTCACGTGGTTGGCGATGACGGGGACGGCTTCCTTGATGTAGCCGCTGTTAACGTGCATCTGCCCGCAGCAGGCCTGGCCGGACGGGAACACGACCTCGTGTCCCAGCCTCTCCAGAATCTTTACGGTGGCCCGCGCCGTGGCGGGGTACATCGCATCCACGATGCACGTAGCGAACAAAGCGATTCGCATGACAGCCTTTCGGGCTAAGGGGTTGTGGTCTGACCATAGTAGACCACGTGACCGGCGCCACTGGCAACAACCGATGCTCAAGTGAAGGGGCTCACAATCGGGGAGATGTGCGCTACACTCTACTGGTCCGACCACAGAGGTCAGACCATACTCCCCCTGTCGCCCCCTCAATGTGGAGGAACTCCGTGGACCAGTTCACCCCCAGCACCGACCCGGTGCTCAACAGCATCGCCTGGTCGGCCATCGTCGCCCTGCTGCCGCTGCTGACCTTCTTCATCCTGCTCGCCGTCGTCAAAACCAGGGCCCATATCGCCGGGGCCTTCGCCCTGCTGGCGGCCCTGCTCGTCGGCATCGTGGCGTTCCAGATGCCGGCCGGCCTGGCGCTGCTGTCCGCCACCCAGGGCGGGGTCTTCGGCGCCTTCCCCGTGCTGTGGATCGTCATCATGGCCGTCTGGCTCTACCAGGTCACCGTCCTCAGCGGACGCTTCGAGGACCTCCGCCGCGTCTTTGACGTGATCGGTAAAGGCGACGTGCGCCTGCAGGCGGTCCTGATCGCCTTCTGCTTCGGCGGCCTGCTCGAGGCCCTCGCAGGATTCGGCGCCCCGGTCGCGATCACCGCGACCATGCTGCTCGCTCTCGGACTGCCTCCGCTGCGTGCCGCTGCCGCCGTGCTGGTCGCCAACACCGCCCCGGTCGCCTTCGGCGCCATGGCCATCCCGATCACCACCGCCGCCGGGCTCACCGGGCTTCAGGCCACGGACATTGCCTCCATCGTCGGACGCCAGGCACCGCTGCTGGCCACCATCGTGCCGCTGATCCTGCTCTTCATCCTCGACGGCCGCAAGGGCCTCAAGGACTGCTGGCCCGCCGCGCTCGTTGTCGGCTTCTCCTTCGCCGTTGCCCAGTTCCTCTGCTCGAACTACTTCTCCTACGAACTCACCGACATCGTCGCCTCCCTCGCCGGGCTCGGCGCGGCCGTACTGTTCTTCCGCGTCTGGACGCCCAAGGGCAGCAACGCCGCACGCGAACGCCTGGGCGTGCTCGCTGAGGCAGCCGAGGAGGCAGCCTCCGCCACGGCAGGCGGCGGCTCACGCCGGGGCTCAGCTGTCGCCACCGCAGATACCGCCGAAGACCGCCTGACCCCCAGGCGCACCTGGCTGGCCCTGTTCCCGTACTTCCTCGTGATCGTCGTCTTCGGCATCGCAAAGCTGTGGAAACTTGGCGTGAACGTCCCCGCATTCCTCGCCTCGACCGATATCAAGATCCCGTGGCCGATCCTGCACGACGCCCTCGTCAATGCCGAGGGCAAGCCCATCTCATCCACCGTCTACTCATTCCAGTGGCTCTCCACCCCGGGCACCCTGCTGTTGCTCACAGGCCTAATCGTCGCCGCCGTGTATTCCAAGTACAACGACGGTGGCCGCTACCGCATCACGATTGGAGATGCGGTAAAGGAGATTTGGAACACCATTTACCGGATGCGCTGGGCAGGTTTGACGATCATCACGGTCCTCGCCTTGGCTTATGTCATGAACTTCTCCGGGCAGACGATTTCCATCGGCACTTGGCTGGCCGGCACCGGCACCTTCTTCGCATTCCTCTCACCGGTCCTGGGGTGGATCGGCACGGCAGTCACCGGCTCTGACACTTCAGCCAACGCCCTGTTCGGCAAGCTCCAGCAGACCGCAGGCCTGAAGGCCGGAATCGATCCAAACCTTCTCGTGGCTGGCAATACCTCCGGCGGCGTCGTCGGCAAGCTGATCAGCCCACAAAACCTCGCTATCGCCGCATCCTCGGTCAACCTTGAAGGCAAGGAATCCGTGATCCTGCGTAAAGTAGTGGGATGGAGTGTTGCGCTGCTGCTCGTGCTCTGCACGCTGTCCTACCTCCAGTCCACCCCCATCCTTGGCTGGATGCTGCCCTAGCGTTCCAACCCAAACAGTACGGAGTGTGCGGGCAGGCATGCCCGCACACTCCCCGCGCATTAAGGACCGACCCGCCCGTGGCAACCGTTGACGCAGGAGCGACCCCACGCCGTCGCACCCATGACGCGCTCCTTAAAGACATCGAAGCGGACCTGCGCTCGGGCAAAATCAAAGTCGGCGACCGCCTCCCCGGCGAACGAACACTCGCCGAAAACTACGGCATCTCCCGGGCCTCAGTGCGCGAAGCCATCCGCGTCCTCGACGCCATGGGAATACTGCGAAGCTCCGTCGGATCCGGACCCACCTCTGGTGCAATCGTCGTCTCCGACCCGTCCGCCGGACTATCGTCCGCACTCCGGCTGCACGTTGCCAGCAGCACACTTCCGGTCGCAGACATCGTGGAGACCCGCATCCTGCTCGAAACCTGGACAGCCCGGGCCGGCGCGAAAAGAGTTGGCGGTGAGGAAGACCTGGAGCAGGCCGCTCAGCTACTGCACGCCATGGACCACCCAGACATCAATCGTGAAGCCTTCCATGAACTGGACGCCAGGTTTCATGTGACGCTGAGCTCCCTTGCCGGCAATGCAGTAGTGGCGACCATGATGGAATCCCTAAGCGGTGCCATTGTCGGGTACGTGAAAGGTGCCATGGAGGCCATGGACGCCTGGCCGGACGTCATTTCCATACTCCGCACCCAACACCACGGCATCTTCGACGCCGTCAAGGCACGCGACGGAGAACTCGCGGCCCGACTCCTGCAAGAGCACATCGAATGGTTCCACAAGAAGGCACAGGAAGCGACCGACAACTAGGCCATGCCGTGCCAGAACGTTGTCCGACCCCGCCTCGGGTGTTGCTCCGCCGATACCCCGGGACCAGCTTCTGGCGGTGGTCGGCAAGCCCCGCCGAGGAAGACGTTCATTTCCCCGGCCGCGTCTGGGCGGCACGGGAAATGGGCTGGAACCGTCCGGTGCTCCAGCTGCTCAGTTTGTTGACGGCGTCAGGGGTGAAGTTGTGGGCGCCGGGGTCGCGTCGGGCGTAGGTCTGTTTCCCTGAATCGTTGAGAAGGTAGGACCAGGTGCGCGCAAGAAGTTCCCGGGGGATCAAGTGGTCAGACTCGCTTTGGGCGACGAATACCGAAACGCCGGCCAGTCTTGCAGAGGTGACGGGGCGCCTGACGAATCCACCGAAACTCGCCGCGGCAACCCTCACGGCGGACGGAACGTTGAACGGTGACAAGCAAGCAAGCACATCGGCGCTCGGGGGCTGAAAGTCACGTATCCCGCGGGAGTCCGGAGCGAAACCTATCCGGCGGACGGGGAACGGCGGTGCGTCAAGATAGCGCGAAGTTCCGTTTTATTGACAGTGAATCGCGATGTATTCGCTTTTTACCGGTAAGCAGGATCAAGTAATCTCATCCGCCTGCCCTCTCGACTCGTACCGAGAGGGCGGCGGGCATGGTCGGGAACATTGGTGACTTCTCCAGGTCCGGCAGAGCGCGCGTGCTTTCCATTGAGACTTTCGTTCTTTTTGGGCACGCGGTATGAGCCTTCAAGGTCCCTCTGCAGTGGCCCTTTGAAGATTGAATCAGGAGCCTCTCAGTTGCGAGGTTGGGAAACCCTAGCGGTTTTCATGGGTCCCTGTGAGGAGGAAGGGGAGTGCTGTCCGGCGTCAGGGTCGGCGGAGGCTAATGTGCTGGATGTTCCAGTGATGTGGTCGATTCCGGAACGGTCCAGGATCGGCAAGGGGGGTGTTAGTACGCTTTGACGCGTTGTTCGACGATGAGATGGATGAGTGCGAATACGTTGTCATCGTCTATGGCTTTGAGGGCTGCGGTGAGGGCCTGCGGGATATCGTGATCTTGTTCGACTCTTATGCCGAGGCCGCCGAAGGCTTGGGCCATCAGGGCGAAATCCGGGTTCTTCAGCTGGGTTCCGGAGACGCGGTCCGGGTAGTGGCGTTCCTGGTGGGTGCGGATGGTTCCGTATTCCTGGTTGTCCATCACGACAACCAGGGGAGTGGCTCCGTATTGTGCTGCGGTGGCCAGTTCCTGCCCGTTCATGAGGAATTCGCCGTCGCCGGCGATGGTAATGACCCGTCGTCCGGGTGTTTCGAGGGAGGCGGCGATCGCTGAGGGCACCGAGTACCCCATGGATCCGTTGCGTGCGCTGAGCATGGAGGCGTAACGGCGGGTAGGAAAGTACCGGTGGGCCCAGTTGGTATGTTCCCCGGCGCCGAAAGTGACCATGGCGTCATGGCGAAGCGTGGGGACGAGGTTGGCCATGAGGGTGTCCATTCGTGCCGGACCGTTGCCTGGAGCGGCAGGTGGCAGAGCAGCGAAGGCTTTCTGTTCCTTGCGCATGCGGGATGTCCAGGCCTTCCATTCTTCTTTCACCGGGAGCTCGATCTCGACAAGGTCGCGGATGAAGACGTCAGGTTTCGCCACGATCTGCCAGGAGACCGGGCCGGATCGTCCGCGCAGGGAGGAGTCGATCGTGACGAGAAAATTCTTCTTGTTCCAGTCCTGCCGGCAGACAAAACCGTCGGTGATGACATCGCCGGGCACTGTGCCGACGAATATCAGCAGGTCGGTTTCTTCCAGGAGATCATAGGTGGGGCGTGGCCGGCCGTAACCGATTGGCCCGACGTATGATGGGGAGTCGAAGGGGACGGTCCCTTGCGTCCGCCATTCTGCGGCTGCGGGGAGATGGTGCTTCTCCAGCCAGGCCGTGAGCTTATCGGCGGCCGCCTGGGACCAGTCATTGCCACCGGTGACGAACAAGGGCTTCGTGGAATCTAACAGTGCTGCGGTTATTGCAGCTGCGTCCGCCGTCGTCATTCCGCCCGTGGCGACGGGTATGACCGGATGCACTGCCGGGTCAACGTGCTCGCGGATGACGTCTTCGGGAAGACCGACCACAACAGGGCCGGGGCGCCCGCTCATGGCTGCGAACATGGCTTCAGCAACGATTTCGGAGGCTCGTTCGGCGTGATCAAGCACCATCACCCGCTTGGCGCCGCTGTTAAACCATGCCTTGATATCGAACTCCTGAAAGGCTTCCCGGTCCCTGTGCGCGAACGGGATGAGGCCCACGAAGAGCACCAGGGGAGTGGAGTCCTGCCAAGCGGTGTGCAGGCCAACGTGTGCATTCGCTGCACCCGGGCCGCGGGTCACCATGGCGACGCCCGGCAGCTGTTTCATTTTGCCGTCAGCTTCAGCCATGTAAGTGGCACCGCCCTCATGCCTGCACACGACGGTGTCTATGGGCGAATCGTGGAGCCCGTCGAGGACGTCGAGGAAGCTCTCGCCGGGAACGACGTAAGCGCGCGTGACGCCATGGGCAACGAGCGAGTCGACGATGACGTGTCCTGCGGATTTGGTCAGCTGCCAAGCGGGAAGCTCACCTGCACCGGCCCTCACCGCTCCGGCACGGGGATCTGCCGACGCGGTCGAATCCAACACGTAAGGGCCTTGTTGCGGTGCCTCGGGCGAAGCTGAGGTCGTTGTCACTGGTTCTTCTCGTCTCCTAGGTTTTCCATGAGGTTCGGTGTCAGGCCCGCAGGCGCCAAGTTTTCAGGACCCGGGGCGGGTCGTGTCAGAGGCTTGTTGTGGCGTGTTGCGCGGGCCAGAATGCTGATCTGTTCGAGGGTGAGGCCGGAAGCCGTCGCCAGCTGTGCTGGGTCGAGTAGTCCCGTTTCAAGCGCTCTGACGATGAGCTGTTCCTGTTGCTTTTGTAATTCCCCTCGTACGGCCTCGAGTTTGTTGGCCTGCTGGCTAACGGCGCTGAGGCTTTGAACGTGGGATTTGGCGGTGACGCCGGAGTGGGGGAGTTCTTCCCAGGCCAACGCGAGGGATCTTGCTTTGGCGGGGGTTACACCTGCTGCGCAAGCGACTACGTGCACGGGCACATCGTCCCAGATAGCTTGTGCAATTCCTGAGTCCAGCTCGCCTCGCAGACTGCTAAGTCTGCTGGAGATGCGGGCCAGGCCTTGGCCCTGGATGATGAGTCCTTGGTGGAGTTTCTGCCTGTCGCGCACCGCCCGCTGTTCGGAACCTGCTTTGCTCCTGTAGGTGTAAGTCATCTCGTGGCAACCTGGCGGCAGTGGCTTGTGCTGTTGCTCGTCATCATCTCGGGCATTTGGTCCTCGCAGCCTCAGGCGCCGGCATTGTCGCCTGTTGGCTGATCGCCGCGGGACGGCGCTTCTCCGGCAGGTCGTGGGAATCAGCCCACACTTCGAATCCTTCTGCTGCTTCGAAGATCCTTCGGCTTTCTGCGCCGTCCGCCGCCAGCCACAGCATTGCGACGTCGGCGGCGACGGCGTCAACGACTCCGGCCCGCACTAACCGGCCGCGCCTGCGGATCTCGACTTCAGCGCCCACAAAGCGGCCCCAGTCATCGCATCGGTAGGAGTTCATGGTGGTTCTTTCTGTTAAAGAGGCTAAGCATTCTCGGGCGCTTCTACGGGGGCTAGTCGGTCTCCGGTCCCTCGCAGTAATGGCAGCCGTCGTCACAATAAGGCGGGGCGGCCGGAAGGACGGCAACCGGGAATCCGGTCTCGGGATTGTCGATGCGGGGGGCTTGCCAGGGTTTATTCCCCGAGGGAAGCTGCGGGTTTCGTCCAGCGCGCTGAATGAGTGGTGGGCTAGAAACTGCCAATGGTATCTCCCGGGAAAGAATGGCCGTCCTTGGGCCGAGGGTGCCTGGATTCGCTTGCGACCAGCATCCACCCCACAGATGGGCTGTTGTCCGTCTGCAGGACGCTGCCCTTCGCGATGCCTTGCCAGGCAGCTGTCCGGCCTACATGCTCCCGCCATCCCTCCATCGGGCAGTGCTCCCCGGTTCTCGCTCCGCGGGCTTCAGTAAAGTTCAATTCGGGGTTCTGCTCGTAAAGAGTGCGTTTCTTCACCCTGGCCTCGATACCGCATCGTGGTCTGACTCCGACCGTTCAATTGGTGCTCCTTGGCGGGCGCTCGGTACCATCCTGTTTGCCTTCCCGGGTTGCTCGGGGTTGCTTGCTCATCTGTTCCCGAAAATCCCGGTCCTTCATCCCTTACCTGCTTTCATTCATGGGGATGCGGACGCCGCGCTCTTGGGCGACGTCGAGGGCGCGGTCGTAGCCGGCGTCGGCGTGGCGGATGACGCCCATGCCGGGGTCGTTGGTGAGGAGGCGTTCGAGTTTTTGCGCGGCGAGGTCGGTGCCGTCGGCGACGGAAACCTGGCCGGCGTGGATGGAGCGGCCGATGCCCACGCCGCCGCCGTGGTGCAGCGAAACCCAGGTGGCGCCGGAGGCGGTGTTGAGCAGGGCGTTCAGCAGCGGCCAGTCGGCGATGGCGTCCGAGCCGTCGGCCATGGCCTCGGTTTCGCGGTAGGGGGAGGCGACGGAGCCGGAGTCCAGGTGGTCGCGGCCGATCACGATGGGAGCCTTGACCTTCCCTTCCTTCACGAGCTGGTTGAACAGCAGGCCGGCCTGGTGGCGTTCGCCGTAGCCGAGCCAGCAGATGCGGGCCGGCAGGCCCTCGAAATCCACCCGCTCCTGGGCGGCGTCGATCCAGCGGTGCAGGTGGGCGTTGTCCGGGAAGAGCTCCTTGATGGCTTCGTCCGTGACGCGGATGTCCTCCGGGTCGCCAGACAGGGCAACCCAGCGGAACGGGCCGAGCCCCTCGCAGAACAGCGGGCGGATGTAGGCGGGAACGAAGCCGGGGAACTCGAACGCACGGGCGTAACCGCCCTTGCGGGCTTCGTCGCGGATGGAGTTGCCGTAGTCAAAGACCTCGGCGCCGGCGTCCTGGAATTCCACCATGGCCTGGACGTGCCTGGCCATCGATGCCTGGGCCTTCTTGGTGAAACCTTCCGGGTCCGCTTCGGCTTCGCGGTGCCACTCCGCCACCGAGATGCCCTCGGGCAGGTAGCTCAACGGATCGTGCGCGGACGTCTGGTCGGTGACGATGTCCACGGTGAGTTCGCCTGCCTTGTGGCGGCGCAGGATCTCCGGGAAGACTTCGGCGGCGTTGCCCACGTAGCCCACTGACCAGCCGCGGCGCTCTTCCTTGGCCTTGAGCACCTTGGCGATGGCGGCGTCGAGATCGGTTTCCACCTCGTCCAGGTAGCGCTTGCCGACGCGGCGGCGCAGGCGGGTCTCGTCGACGTCGACAATGAGGCAGGCGCCCTCGTTCAGGGTCACGGCCAGCGGCTGGGCGCCGCCCATGCCGCCGCAGCCGCCGGTGAGGGTCAGGGTGCCCGCGAGGGTGCCGTTCTCGTCTCCGGTCAGCTTGCGGGCGATTGCGGCGAAGGTCTCGAAGGTGCCCTGCAGGATGCCCTGGGTGCCGATGTAGATCCAGGATCCGGCCGTCATCTGGCCGTACATCATCAGGCCCTCGGCCTCGAGCCGGCGGAATTCGGGCCAGTTGGCCCAGTCGCCCACCAGGTTGGAGTTGGCCAGCAGCACCCGGGGCGCCCATTCGTTGGTGCGGAACACCCCGACCGGTTTGCCGGACTGGACCAGGAGGGTCTCGTCCTTTTCCATGGATTCCAGCGTGCGGGTGATCGCGTCAAATGCGGCCCAGGAGCGGACGGCACGGCCGGTTCCGCCGTAGACCACCAGGTCATCCGGGCGCTCGGCGACCTCGGGGTCCAGGTTGTTCATCAGCATGCGCAACGGGGCTTCGGTCTGCCAGGACTTTGCGGTGAGCACGGTGCCGCGGGCTGCTTTGACCGGGCGGGCACCGGTGGTGAAATCGGCGGGTGCCATGGTGGCTCCTTAAGGAAGTAAGTGTGAACTGACTTGTGACTTTGTTTTTGGACGCGGGAGACTGAACCGCCTTCACCGGGTCTGATGTCAGTGACTCAGGGAAACTGCGGGAGTGCCAACCCAAATGGCAGTCCACCCGGTGTGGGAAGTTATTCCTCCATGTCGGGGAACAGGGCACCGTCATAGCTGGTTGGTACAAGGTCCTGTGTCATGGGGGGTGCCTCCTGCCAACGGCTGCCCCGGGAAGAGGCACACATGCGGTCAGGCTGGGGATCGGTTCGCTGCTTCATTGTGGTTCACCTGATTGTTTGACTTGTTGGCGGTAGCGGAACCAAGAGGGATGGCGGTCACAGCGGTTAGGGGAGATTGATCTGCCGCTGCGGAAGCGCCCGAATCGGGATCGGGAAGGTGGACCTCGAGGAGGCGTTGGGCCTGCAAACTCCGCCGCGCCCGAGTTTGGTGTCTTCCCAGGCGGAGCGTTTGGAGAGCGCTGGGGACGTCTGCACGTCCCCAGCGCTTTCCGGAAGGGCAGGTTTGGGGACTGTGTTATGCCCCACGGACGAGGCTGTTGTTTTTGGTTTCGCGCATGAGTAGGCCGGTGATCAGGGTGATGGCGGCGACTCCTACGAGGTAGAAGAGGAACCAGTCCTGGTGGCCTGCCTGGCCGAGGGCTGTGTTTACGTAGGGTGCGGTTCCGCCGAATATGGCTGTAGCGAAGGAAAGGGGGCCCGCGACTCCGGCGGCGCGGACTTTGGTGGGGAATACTTCTGCCCAGACTGCGCCGTTGACTCCGAAGAGCAGGGCCATGGCTGTCAGTGATGCCAGCATGGCCAGGAGCAGGGTTCCGAAGGTCCCGTCGACGAGGTTGTAGATCGGAATGGTCAGCAGGACGAAAGCTGCGCCGAAGGCGATGACCAGGGGTTTGCGTCCGATGCGGTCTCCGAGCCACCCTGCGCCCAGGACGGCCCCGAGGAAGAATACCTGGGCGATGAGGCTGGCGACCAGTGCGCTGGAAGCATCCTGTTTGTAGTGGACTTGTGCGTAGGTAGGCATGTAGATCAGCCAGGTGTAGAACATGACTGAGCCGCCTGCTGACAGGCCGAAGACGATGAGGATTGAGCGCCAGTAGTGAAGCAGGCCGCGCTTTACCTGCCCGGCCGAACCTGATTGGCCGGGCAGGAGTGACTCGGCATCGGGGTCGTTTCCGTCGGAGTGCGAGGCTTTCTCGAATGCGTCGGTCTCGGTCAGCCGCCGGCGGAGGTAAAGGGCGTAGAGGCCGAGCACGCCACCAATGGCGAAGGCGATCCGCCAGCCCCAGGCTTTCATGTCGTCCGAGGGGAGGCTGGAGTTCAGGATCAGGCCGGTGATGGTGGCGAGTATGGTTCCGAGGACGACGCTGACCCAGGACGTGCTGCCGAAAAGTGCGCGTCGCCCCTGGGGGGCGCGTTCGACCAGGTAGGTCACGGAGGTGCCCATTTCGCCGCCGTGGGCCAGGCCTTGCAGGAGACGGGCGACGAGCAGGAGCACGGACGCCAGGACCCCAACGGAGCCGTAGGTTGGTGCGATGGCGATGGCGATGCTGCCGAAGGCTGTGAGCATCATGGCGACGGTCAAGCTCTTGCGGCGGCCGGCACGGTCGGCGTACGCGCCGAAGAGGAACCCGCCCAGGGGCCGGGTCACGAAGCCGACGGCGAACACGGCAAGTGTCGACAGCAGCGCGGAGGTGGGGTTGTCGGGCTGGAAGAACTGGACGGCGAAATAGGGGGCGAAGATCGAATAGATCGTCCAGTCGTACCATTCCAGGGTGTTGCCGAAGTTGACGGCGATGAGGTCCCTGAACCTTTTGCTCTTATCCGCTGCGGTGGTCTCAGGCAGCGGTCCCGCGGCCGCCCGGGTGGAGCTGCTGTGGTTGGTCATGCTGCCCGTCCTTCCAGACCCATCTGGGCGTCCTGGTCCGCTCCGGGCACGCGCATCTCAAATGTCTCGCGCACCACGGTGTAATCGAAGTATCCCAGACGGGCGATGGGCTCAATTTTTTTGATGTCCAGCCTGCCGTCAACCGTGATGACTTCATCATCGATGTGCACCGTTTCGACAGTGGCGAAGATGATATCGACCGTTCCGACCGCGGAGGCCCCGGGGATGCGGTGGGTGGAGTGGTACTTGCATTCGAACTTAACCGGGCTCTCCTGCACCATCGGGACCGGGAAGTTCTCTGCATAGGTGCGCGTCAGCCCCAGATGCTCGAATTCGCTTTCCTCAGGACCGAGGGCCATGGCGGACTTGTTCACAGCTTCACGCAACGGGTAGGTCGCCATGTTCCAGACGAACCAGCCGGTGCTCTCAGCATTAATGACTGTGTCTTTCCGGCGCCCGTCCGGGTATTGGTTGGCCGAAAACATCACCATCGGCGGGTCAAAGGTCAAGTTCTGCCACTGGCTGTAGGGCGCGATGTTCTCCACGCCGGTCGTGCTCACGCTGGAGAGCCAGCCGATGGGACGGGGGACAGTGCAGCTCTTGAAAGGGGAGTAAGGCAAGGGGCTGGGCTCGGTGGCCGGGTTGTACTTCACGACATTCTCCATGTGGTGGGGATCACTGCTACACCTTCAGCGTAGAGTATATATTCGGAATATATCAAGAGTATGCGCGTGCCTATTGTGTAGCCTGTAGGGGAAGGGGAGTGGGATGACGAAGGCTGACGACGCGTATTTATTGCTTGCCGAGATGATCGAGACCGGGCGGCTGGAACCGGGGACCTTCCATACAGAGGCCGGACTGGTGGAGGAGGTCGGGCTCGGACGGACGCCGCTGCGGGAAGCTCTCCAGCGTCTGGACCGGGACCATTTGGTCCGCATCAGGCCCGGCCGGGGGATCGAGATCCCGGCGAATTCGGTGGATGAACAACTCCGGCGGCTCGAAGTCCGCAGGGCCATGGAGGCTCTTGCGGTGGCGTTGGCATGTGAAAGGGCGACCACCGCCCAACTCGCCGGCATTGAGGCACTCACCGAGGAGCTGGCAGACATCCACGATCTGGAGGACTACGTTCGGGCCGTCCGGGCGACGCACCGCATACTTTGCGAAGCTGCACACAACGAGTACCTGGGTGATGCCATGACCCCGCTGCAGGGGCTGTCCAGGCGGTTCTGGCTGGCTCATGTTGTTGATGCCGCCGAAGAAGTGCGGGCAGGGAAGGGGATGCACCTGCAGCTGCTGCGGGCAATCCTGGCCCGGGACGCAGAAGCCGCCCAGCAGGCATCCATACAGCTCAATGATTACCTTGTCAGGTTTGCCCTAAGTGTTGCGACCCGCAACGCAAGGCTGGGACGCCTGGGGGCACCGCAGTACTAGCTGGTTGCGTTCCTGCCGGTCCATCCCTGCAGAGACGCGTCCGGTGATGTTCCGGGCACTCCTGGCGCTAGCGTCCCGTCGGGTCTTCCGGCCTGAGGAGGATTGCTTCTGCAACAGTTGCTCGCACTGGGCGCCAGCGGAGCGCTCTACGAGTACGACTTCGGCGACAGCTGACTGCACCGGCTCGCGCTAGTGTCCCGGCGCCCTGTCGACGACGACAGTCCTCCGGCACGGCAGGGTCGAAGACCAGGACGACTTGCCGGCTAAGAAGAGATCAGGGGCACCGTGGCCAACCCCGCCGACCGAGGGGAAAATAGAGGGACTGTTCGCGGACATTCACGATGAGTTGTGAGTCTTTGAGGACAGCAAGGAAAAGCTAGTGGGCAGGGTCGAGGGCGAGTTTCACGCCGAAACCTACGAGGACAGATCCGGTGATGCTATCGATGATGCGAATGCTTCGGACGCCCTGGAGCCAGCGGGCGGCGTAGCCTGAACCGAAGATCAGCAATGTGAACCAAGCCATGGACAGCAGGCAGTGGACGCCGGCGAGCAGCACGCCTACCAGCAGTGGTGAGGTGCCCGCCGGTATGAATTGGGGAATGGTGGCGATGTAAAAGACACCCACCTTGGGGTTGAGCAGGTTCGTTCCGGTGCCGATCAGCCAGCCCTTGAACAAATCATTTCTTTCGGAGGTGACTCCAGCCGCTTCACCTGCCGGCCTGGCAGGGATTTTATCTTTTCGCATAGTCTTCCACAGGAAAGTCGCCCCCAGCCAGACCATGTATGCCGCTCCGGCGAGTGTGAGCACACGGTAGGCCAAGTCCGAAGCGGCCAGCAGCGCCGATACGCCGACTGCTGCGGCTACGCCCCAAATCATCGCGCCCGGTGCTGATGCCCAGCGCCGTGGCAAAGGCGAAGCTTCGCGACTTGGAAATGGATGACCTCAGGACTAATGCCGTGTCCAAGCCGGGGACCAGTGTCAGAAGTCCGGCAACAAGCGCGAAGGAAAAAACAACGGTCATGAGAGTCACCGTTCAAGGATAGATGGGATTCTCGCAGCTACTTCTACTCCCGTGGTCTAACGCCGATAATGGAGATTCTGTAAAGCTGGGGGAGTAGTAGGCAAGCGCTCTGCGTTGGGCGTTACTGCACTGGCGGCTGGATATATCCCTGTTGCGGGTAGCCGGGCGGCTGGGATCCCATGGATTGCTGGGGCGCCGGAGCTTGCTGCTGAGACGCTTGTGCCCTGTCCAGGTTCCTGAAAGCAGCCGGCAAAGCATCGATGATTCTCAAGGCCCGTGCAGCACCGATGCAGAGCATTATGATGCCGGCGATGGCTGCCATGACGCCTGCAAGCGCCATGAAGCCGGTGTCTTCACCAGATGAATTTGCGGCCATCAGAATGAGAAGCGTGCCGCCGAATGACGTGGCTAATCCGCCCACAAAAATCCCGGCCGACGGCTTGAAGTACATGTTTTCCTCCCGTAGCGAATGCCCTTCGGCGCAAGAATATGGCATTGACCTTGCTACCCGCGCCACGGCGCGGCTCTTGGGACAAAACGGTTGTGCGGCAGCAAACAGATGCGCGTTTCTCTCACCTAGTGACGGCCGGGACCAAACGCCGAAAACCGACGTTCTGTAAAGTAGGTTGTCCCGCCCAGGCGGCCGTGTCGCTCGAGCAAGGAGCTTCATGCCAGCTTGGCTTGGCGCAGGTACTGGTAAACAGTCTCCCTGCTGATTCCGTAATCACGGGCCAGAATGACTTTGGGAACACCGGTGTCGGCACGCTTGACCATCTCGGCGACACGTTCAGATGAGAGCATCTTTTTCCGGCCCTTGTAGCTCCGCGCTGCTTGGCCAGGGCAATTCCTTCCCGCTGGCGTTCCCGGATGAGCGAGCGTTCAAACTCTGCGAAGGCACCCATTACCGAGAGCAGGAGGTTGGCCAAGGGGGAGTCCTCACCGGTGAAGGTCAGGTTCTCCTTCAGGAACTCGACGCGGACACCTCTGCGCGTGAGGCCCTGAACAAGGGCCCTGAGATCGTCAAGGTTCCGGGCGAGCCGGTCCATGCTGTGCACGAGGACCGTGTCCCCGTCGCGAGCGAACCGCAGCAGTTCAGCTAGTTGGGGTCTTGCGGTGTCCCTCCCGGACGCCTTGTCCGTAAAGACGCGGTCCAAAATTTGGCCTTCGAGCTGGCGCTTTTCGTTCTGATCCAACGTGCTGACCCGCACGTAACCGATCCGCTGTCCGTTCACCGTAGCCTCCAAACTTCGTCTGTGAGGTTGAGTTCTAGGCTTGTCCTACAACGAAGTCAAGATCTGGCTTAAGGAATGCTCAAATTACCGCCTTGCACAGACGGAGACTAGGGAAGACGCCTAGCCACTCTAATTCAACTTGGGCGGCACGCGTCTCTGATGCACTCTTGATTCAGGAGTCAGACGCTATGCTGCTTCAGCATGAAGCAGTTCGTCCACCATCGCTCCCAGCCCATCTTCAAAACGGGTAGTGCTGACGTCCTCCAAGGCTTTTACCTGCCAGTTCTCCCATTTGGAAACAGGGCCTTGTAGCAGCGCAATCCGTTTCTCGGGTGGAATGGTGGAACTGTTAAATAGCGAGATGGTGTGATCGAAGCTGCTCATACGGTCGGAGGCGCCCACGGCCTGTATGTAGTTCACGTGTTTTACCCCGACCGAGCATGTAACAACTCTCTTGGAACCATACTTTCCCGGAATCACCGCGCGTGGAACAACAGTGAGGCGATGACCCAGTGTGCTTACTACTCGCTCGGAGAAGGATTTCGGACGGTACTGGGAAGCAAGGACCCTCAGCCCATCTGCACGTATCGCAGAGTCTGCCACCGCGTATAGCGCACTGCTAAGTGACTTCCTGTCAGCGAAAGCGCTGATCTCCCAATCCTCAGCCGCCAGCGCTGGCAAATATCCCACTGAAGACCTAATCTGCAGCCACGCGGCCGAAATCTGCTTCTTTCCCAGGTCCACGCCCGCCATATCCAAATGGTCTGAGAGTAAGCCCTGATCACTTATTTGAGCAGTTTCACCATCAAACTCGACGTAAAGAACCACAGGTGTACCGTCGTGCAAGGTGTGGGGGAGTGTGAAAAGAAAGCCGCCTCCAGCCTCTTCCACATCGATTTGACGCCTGTAACTGGCAACCATTTCATCAACGATCTCGCTCGTTGTTTCGGTCATAAGGGAGCCTCCTTCCAAGGATCGCACCAGGTAACACCACCTGCATCTATCTTGTAGCGTTCCGTGAAGTAATGGAATACGGATCGGTACAAGCCGGGCCGGATCTCCCGTCGCGGGGGAAATTTAGCGGGGGTGGCGGGTCGGGGAGGAACGTCGGCCGGGAGTCCGGATATGGCGTTTCTTGTATGTGCGTACAGTCGAACATCTCGGCGCCCTCCCTATGCTTGTCATTGACATCTAGACGGAGCATGCAGACGTCCCGGGCAACCAGAAGCACATGTGGTGAATACGGCCGCTTGGGGTTCACCTTCATTCTCAAGTGAAGCTCTCCGTCTGCCATCGCAGGATGGGAAACTGACAAGCGGCTGTCCCAGGAGGCCGCTCGCTTCGTCCACACCACCGTCCCATGGACTGTGAGCAGTCCTCCGTCGCGCAGAGCAAGGAACTCTGAATATGAGTATGTCATGAGGCGCCGACAGGAAATGAGTCCTCATCACGGGACCTTGCTCCGGTGCTTGCAGCGGTTATCGCTTCCCCCAATCAACGTGTGATCACCCTATGAGCACACATCACAGAAGACATCCCTACTCGTAGAGCCGGCCCGAGCTGATTCCCTGACAGCAATTGCAGGGCGGCGAGTTCAGAAGTCTAGGGAAACGTAGGCGCGCACGAAGGTTGGCAGCTGTGCTTGTGGCCATCCCCGACTTAGCAATTCTCCAACATGCTGTGCACACCCGCGAGAGAGGCAAACAGCGGATGGTCCTGGCTCACGTCATCACCAAATTTTTGAATGCAATCTGCAAGAACCTTAAAATGAATAGTGACGGCAATACTTACGACGTGACCTATGAATTCATCAGATGCTTCAATTCTGGCGGAATTTACGCCGGGAGATGTGTCTCTTTGCTCCAACTTTGACAGGCGGTGAATACCACTGTTCTCTGCGTGCGCGACGGCCGAAAGCATTGAATACTCGGCCGAGCCATCGCTTCCTTGATACACATGATCGTGAACGGCGGTCGCTAGGGCGGTGAAGGACAATTTGGTATCGGCGGCAGAGAAATTCAGTGAGGAAGCATCGGACTTCAGATCATCTCTCAGCTGTTCTAAGCGCAGCGCTTCTGCCGGCTCCTCACAGGACATGCTTGCGAACTTTAGGTCACTTAGACGTGTAGCCAACCAACGTTTAACTAAAGTTTCCGTGTCGGTGGCATCCACCAGGAAGTGCGCCCGCCCATACGCCTCCATTGCGCCTCTAGCGAGAGTCGCAAGGGGGTATCCGATCGTTCTCGCTGACTGAAGGCTGTCAGCGAGGGCCGAAAGGTGGTCGATTCCGGAGGCCAGGCTCCAGGGAATCCCGGCTACGGCTTGAGTCGCCGGCGCAGTACCAATTGTTCCGGTAACAAAGCCAGCATCATGCTGCGTAACCGTTGCAATCCAGCTCCCCGCGGCATACGTACCTTTTGTCACGATCGTACTGAGCCGGTTTGCAGCGTTCATAGCGGGATCGATGTGCTCAGCGAGGGCGTCCCCAAGGTCATAGCGGAAAGTCATGAAGAAAGTATCCCGTACCAGAGAACCCTGCTTTTGCACGCAATGAGCAAAGCAACGCCTATTTTGCCGGAGCTTCGCCACCAGTGAGGCTCCTATGTATTGTTCAATCGCATTGAAGACTTTGAGCAACGGGCAAGCCGCTGTATCGGCGTCGCCGAATTCCGGAGGTGGTACCCAAGGTTTGAGGCCGACGAATGACTATACTGGGGGAGAGGATTAGTTGAAGGTTCAACTGTGTTACT
>NZ_AOFD01000015.1 GCF_000332815.1 Arthrobacter nitrophenolicus | reverse complement strand
GCGGGCTCGGGGCTCTCCGCGGGGCGCTGCAGCAGGACGGCCAGGACGACGGCGACGAGCACCAGGGCGGCTACGAGTGCAATGGCTGCCGTCCGGCGTCGTCCATTTCCCGGCAGCGGATCCGTCGGCCCGCTGCCGGTCGCATCCGGCCTGCTCACGGCATTCCCCTTCAGGACTTGTTGTGGTCTGTTTCAGGCGTGTGGACCACCAGGACCGGGCAGTGGGCATGGGACACGAGGGCCGAACTGACGGATCCGAGCAGCATGCCCCCGAAACCTCCGTGGCCCCGCCGTCCGACCACCACCATGTCCGCGTCCCTGCTGGCTTCGATCAGTGACTCGCGCGGGTGCCCCCGGACGAGGCCCACCACGACGTTCGACGGCGTCTCCGGGCCGAAGGCTTTTGTCACCGCCTCGTCAAGGATCTGCCCGGCGCGTTCCTCGAAGCCTTCGATGCCCACCATGACGTAGCCGGCGTACACCTGGGGGTAGTCCCAGTAGGCGGTGGCGAGGACCTTGGCGCCAAGGGGCAGCGCCAGGCGCTGGGCCTGCCGGAGCGCCTCCACGGAGGGCTCTGACCCGTCCACGCCCACGAGAATCCGGGCAAATGGTGTTTCCGCTGTGCTCATTTCAGCTCCTCATGTGGCGGCGGTGGTCCCTCGTATCTTGTCGCGGCCGTTGCCGGAGGGGTAGGGCCGAAGGTCCGCCTGGCGTTCCCTGGTTCCTGGTCAAGGGGTCCCTGGTCGAGCCGGAAGGGCGGGTATTCATCACGCATCAAGGCCGTGTAGGCCATGACGCGGTAGATCCAGCGGTTGATCCCGAGTATCAGGTCGAACAGCGGGCGCTGGTAGCGGCCGGTAAAGAGCAGCGCCACCACTGCCACCAGGACCAGGATTCCCAGCAGGGACAGGCCGGTACCCCGTTCATACGTGGTTCCGAGGTCTTCGGTGTCTGCCGGCCAGGTCCAGGTGGTGCCGGCCAGGGCGGCAACGATCAGCAGGTGCGGAATGGACAGGAGCCACCACTTGACGAGGACGAGGCCGCGGGAAAGGCGTTCAGGGTAGTCCACCTCGAAGTCCGCCGGATAGGCCGTGCGTGCCAGGGTGAAGGGCGGGTAGAGGTCGGTGCCTGCTGCGGCGTAGGCGTAGAAGGCCACCCTCCAGTTCCAGCGCATGACCCCGACGTTGAAGTCGAACAGGGCCCGCGGATAGCGGCCGGTGAACAGGATGGCGAACCCGGCCACGACGGTGGTCACGAGGAACGCGAACCACAGGAAGACCAGGACGATGAAGTGCGGGATGGCCAGGAACCACTTCACCAGCCACATGGCCCGTGACAAGGCGGGATCCAGCTCCCCAATGAGCCGAGCGGGATACGGGGCGCTGTCCCGTGCCTCCGGATTCATAGGCGCTTGTGGTGGAAGTACCGCTGCGCCCGGAGGACCGGCGTGCCGCCCGAGTCCCACCGCCCCCAGGATCAGCAGGGGGATGCCGATGGCGAGTGCGACTGCGCCTCCCACCAGCAGGCCGGTGGCCGCAGGCCGGATCAGATCTGAACGGAAGCCGGCCTGCACCTGCGCGTCGACGCCGGTGCTGCCGTCGGCATTCATGATGACTATCGCCCAGCTTCCCGCAGCCAAGTCCCAAGTCAGCTCCTGTTCGCCGGCACCCGCAACGGATGCGCTCCAGAACTGTTGCTCCCGGGGAGGTGCCGGCGAGCCGGTGCCGGGAACGTCACGGTACTCCGCCCGGAAGGGCCGGCTGTCCACCTCGAGGAGCTCGGAGTGGTGCACGCCGGAAAGATATCGCTCAACATCTTCCTGGGGAGCAATCCCCAGGAAGATTTCCCTGCCGGGGTCAACGGAGGATGCGCGCAACCTGAGTGTGCCGACGTCGAAAGGCAGCCGGGGTGGGACGCCCTCGCCCACGGCATCGATTCTTGGCGAGGTCAGGGCGTGGGAGCCCACCGAGAGCCGGGCGGTGCCGGAGGTGAGGTATCCGTCGCCCTGGACGGATCCCACCACTGAGGCAACCACCCCCGCAGCCAGGACGGTGGCCCCGGCGATCGAGGCAAGGATGCCGAGAATGAGCAGGATGACTGCGGGGGTCTTCTTCATGGTGCCGGTCCAGGCCTAGGCCTTGTTCCTGGCGGCCTGGATCCTGGTAATGACCGTGGGGCACGGCAGGTGCTTCAGGACGCCGTGGGCTGTGGATCCGAGGAGAAGGCGCTTGATGCCGCCCCTGCCGCGGCTGCCTACCACCAGCAGCCTGGCTCCGGCGGCGGCATCCACCAGGCGTCCACGGGGGTCTTTTCGGTCTCGAGGATCTGATGGACTTTCAGGTCCGGGTAGTCTTCCTCAAGCCCGGCTACTGTTTCGGAAAGGACTACCCGTTCTTCCTGCACGATCAGCTCCGCCAGAGTGGTGGACGACAGTCCGGCATCCACGATTGGATCGGGTGTTCGCACCGCGTAGACCACCGTGAGCTCCTCACCCTCCCGGTCAGCCTCTGCGGCCGCAAAGCTGACGGCGAGGGTCGCTTCCTTGGAACCGTCAACGCCCACCACCACGCCGGAGCGGCCGTTGAGATCCTGCGTCCCTACCACGGCAACCGGGACTTTGGCGGTGGCGGCAACCTGGAGTGCCCGGTCGGCCAGGACGCCGCCAAGGTGCCCGGTCCCCGAGCCCACGACCAGCATTGATGCCTTGCCGGAATATTTGGCGAGCGCTCCGCCAACGCTTCCGTTGAGGAGCCGGGTGGTGACGGGAACCTGGAAGGTGCCCCGGATCCGTCCGGCGGCCACCTGCAGGAGCTTGTCGCCGGCCTCTTCCAGCACCCCAAACCAGGGGTAGGGATCTGCCACCCAGCGGTCGTCTACGACGTGGAGAATCACCAGCGGGACATTCGCCCGCTGGGCCCGGCGGGCTGCCCACAGGACGGCCGCCTGGCTTTGGCCGAGTCGTTGGTGCCTACGGCGATTGGTTTATGGATTGTCATGGCCGTGCTTCCTCGTCTTGTGCGGTGCTGGACACGTTTAACACTCCCGCCCGGGGGCCGCGGATTGTAGGGCCAAAGGTCACGGGCGCGGAGGCGGCCGACCGTGGATATGGAGGGGACCTAAGGCCCTTGGGGGACCCCGGGTTCCAGTGCGAGCCTGTGGAATAAGCCGCGAACAAAGAGGCGCCCACGGGCCACCTCCGGGGAAGGCACAGATGCTCCATCACATCAGGCTCCACAGGACGCTTTGGGCGCTGACCGCCGTCCTCACCCTGCCGGTTGCGGCGGCAGGCGCCGCGCGTCCGGAAATCTATGCCGGGATTGTCAGCAGTAACATCCTGCCCGGGGCATTTTCCCAGGACTTGCTCTCAGTGGCAGCCGGGCTTGGCCTCGGCTATCTTGCCGTCGCGGCCGGACCCGGGAAGACCAGGCACCACATCGCAGCACTGGGGATCCTGGGCTACCTTTTCTACGCGTACGGGATTTATGTGATTGAACGGGCCTACAACGGCCTCTACCTGGCCTACATGGGCATCTTCGCCTTGGCCTTCTGGTGCATGGTCCTGGCGGGCGCGCACTTCAGGCGCGATCTGACCCCACCGGCCCTCCCGAAGGGTATCCGCTTGCTCTCGGCCTCGGGCGCGATCCTCCAGCCGCTGATCTTCTACCCACTGTGGATCGCGATGCTCCTGCCCCTGATGAACAGCGGAGAGCAGATCGATTCCCTCTACTCGATCTTCATCCTGGATCTGTGCTTCATCATGCCCGGCTTCCTGATCCTGTCCGTCCTGACCTTCAGGAACCGCGCCGTGGGGCTTCTGCTTTTACCCGCACTCCACGTGCTGGGTTTCATCCTGATCTTTTCCCTCGCAATCGGAGAACTGGCCAAGCCGCTTTTCGGTGTCCCGCTCAGCCCGCCGGCGCTGTGGCCCCCGCTGGCTCTGTCGCTGCTGTTCCTGGTGCTCGGGATCCTGCATCTGGCCAAGCTCAGGCCGGGCTCGGCCGCACCGGGGGATGCTTCCACCCCGGGAGGCAGGCGCGTACTCTGGGATGACCGTTAGGAAGTAAGCGGCCCGGATGCATTGGGTGATTTTCCCCAGCCCCTCGGAGGAATGCCTGGCAGCCGCTCGAACCCGCACCACCTCTCGGATCCACGAATCACGCGCGGCCCTTCCCGTCTGGCGTTTTCCCATTTAAACGGCTCACGCCTCCCTGACTTTCGACAACTTAAGATGAGGAGTTCCCATGGACCCTGGGGCGCTTCTGGCGCTGGTTGGAGGCTATATCACTGCCGCCATCGGCGTTTTCCTGCTGTACTCGCCGGTCCTTGTCCTGGTGGTCTGGCTGCTCCTCCTCGCAGGGCTGCTGCAGCTGCTGGCGTGGCCCTTTATCATCCTGTTCCGCAAACTGCGCAGGAAGCCGGAACCCCCTTCGGACGGATCCTGGTTGCTGCACTGATCCATGGGGAAAGACCCGGTTCACATCCCGCCCTTTTCATCAGTATGCTTACTATTGTTCGCCCGGAGTTCAAGAGAAAGGCATCACCATGACTGAACAGAACCTCCCCGATGACAACCTCGAGGTGGTCGAGGAAAATGATGTGCTCCTGGATGAAACCCCCGGCGCCGCTGCGTCCTTTGAGCTGGATCCCGTCAAGGGGGAGCCGGACAGCTACCCGGGCGCCGCGGAGAACAATCCGGACCGCTGGCAGGAGGATCCGCTTCTCCAAGGAGAGACTGTTTCGGGTGAAGAAGAGGATTTCCTGAGTGACCAGACGCTCCGCGACGAGACGGCGGACGCCCGGTACAACGCAGGCGATGAGCAAGTGCCGCCGGATGCGCCCACCCTCGGTGAAGCCGTGGCGGACGTCGACTTCGGCGAAAACCCGGCCGGGCCCGAGGCCGAGGCAAGTGACGATACCGAGAACTTCGGAGGGTCGCCGCTCAGCGAGTTCGACCCCGAGGACCTGGAGCGCTGACAGCAGGCGGGGGCCAGCACGCCCTGGCCGAAAACGGGATCACGGCTAGACTAATAAGCAGGCTGATGAATATCAGTTGGTAGATCAGGACTTAGGGAGTTTCACATGAACTTGGGAAGCATGATCAGGAATGCCGCTGGACGATTCACGGGCAGGACCGGCACCAGCGGAACAGTCCGCGGTACCGGGATGAACGCCGCCAGGCGGACGCCGCACGCAACGGGCGGCAGGACCGGCGGCATGGCCCACAAAATCATGGGAATGCTCCGGCGGCACTAAAACCACGAAACCAGGAAGCAGGTCCCGGATACGTCCGGAACCTGCTTTTTGGTCCTTCAGAGCATGCGTGAACTCGTCATCCTCGGCACCGCGTCCCAGGTGCCCACCCGCGCCAGGAACCACAATGGGTACCTGCTGCGCTGGGATGGCGAGGGCCTGCTGTTCGATCCGGGCGAAGGAACGCAGCGGCAAATGATCCACGCGGGTGTTCCGGCAACCCACATCACGCGTATCTGCCTCACCCACGTCCATGGCGACCACTGTTACGGCCTTCCCGGCGTGCTGTCCAGGCTGGCCCTCGACGGCGTGCGGCATCCCGTCCACCTGCACTATCCGGCCGCAGGCGAGGATGTGGTCCGTGCCCTGGTCTCGATCAGTTCGCCCGGCATCGATCTGCGCCTGCACCCCCACGGCAAAGCGGGAATCATCGCCGACGGGCTTGAGGTCCGGCCGCTGAAGCACCGCATCGATACCTTTGGCTACCGGCTTGTGGAACCGGACGGCCGGACCCTGCTGCCCGACCGGCTGGCGGCGGCGGGCATCGCAGGACCCGACGTCGGCCGCCTGCAGCGCGAGGGCACGCTCAACGGCGTCAACCTCGAGGCCGTGAGCATCCACCGGCCCGGCCAGCGTTTCGCATTCGTCATGGACACCGCGCCGTGCGCCGGTGCTGAGGAACTGGCCGACGGCGCCGACCTCCTGGTTGCCGAATCAACCTTCAGCGATGACGACGCCGGCCTGGCGCAGCAATACCGCCACCTCACCGCCGGGCAAGCGGGGGAGCTGGCGTCGCACGCCGGTGCCCGTGCCTTGGTACTGACGCATTTTTCATCCCGCTATGGCGACGACGCCACCATGCTTGCTGCCCAGGCATCCGCACGCGCCGGCGCCGCCGCCGTCATGGCCGCTTCAGACCTGCAGCACATTCCCTTTCCGCAGCGGCGCAGCCCCCGCGCCGACCTGGCACACCAGGCAGTCCACCACCTGACCCGGCAAGGAGGCCGACAATGAGCGCCACGTCCGAGGAAGTCGACGGCGTCACACCTGCGGGCGGGGAGCCCGAGCTGAAACGGGTCCTGGGCCCGAAACTCCTCCTGCTCTTCATCGTGGGGGACATTCTTGGCGCCGGTGTCTACGCCGTCACCGGCACCATGGCCGGAACGGTGGGCGGCATCGTCTGGCTGCCGTTCCTCCTGGCTTTCGTGGTGGCGACGCTGACGGCGTTTTCCTACCTCGAACTGGTCACGCAGTATCCCCAGGCGGCGGGCGCTGCCCTGTACACGCACAAAGCCTTCGGCATCCACTTCGTCACGTTCCTGGTGGCCTTCGCAGTGGTCTGCTCCGGCATCACCAGCGCCTCCACCTCAGCCAACGTCCTGGCACAGAATTTCTTCGGCGGGCTGGAAATCAACGGAGTCATGGGTGATCCCGGCCAGGGCGTCATTACGGCCGTCGCCCTGGCATTCATGCTCCTGCTGGCCGCCATCAACCTGCGGGGCGTGGGGGAGAGCGTCAAGTTCAACGTGGTGCTCACCCTGGTGGAAATGGTGGCGCTAAGCATCGTGATCGGCGTCGGGTTCTTCGTCATGGCCCAGGGCACGGGCAACCCCGGCGGGATCTTCGTCTTCAACGACTACCAGGACAAAGGCCTGTTCCTCGCCGTCACCGCCGCCACCTCCATCGCATTCTTCGCCATGGTGGGTTTTGAGGACTCGGTGAACATGGTGGAGGAAACCCGCCAGCCCGAAAAGATCTTCCCCCGGACCATGCTGACCGGCCTCGGCATCGCCGTGCTGCTGTACATGCTGGTTGCCGTGTCCGTGGTCAGTGTCCTCTCGCCCACCGAACTGGAGGGCATCCGCGAAGCCGAAGGCGCCGCACTGCTCGAGGTGGTGCACAAGGGCTCACCGGACTTTCCCATCGACCGGATCTTCCCGTTCCTGGCCGTCTTCGCCGTGGCCAATACGGCACTGATCAACATGCTCATGGCCAGCCGGCTGATCTACGGCCTGGCCCGCCAGCAGGTCCTGCCGCATCCCCTGGGCAAGGTCCTGCCGGTCCGCCGCACCCCGTGGGCGGGCATTGCCTTCTCCACCGTCCTTGCCCTGGGCTCATCCTCTACGTGACCAGCGATCCGGAAAGCAACATTGTCGCCAACCTTTCCGGCACAACGGCGTTCCTGCTGCTGTGCGTCTTCACCGTCGTCAACGTGGCGTGCCTGGTGCTGCGGAGGAAACGGGATCCGAACCGGAAAGTCTTCTTCACCTCGCCCGGACCCCTGCCCCTGGTCGCAGCCATCCTTTGCGCCTTCCTGGCCGGGCCGTGGGTGGGACGGAACGTGATCCAGTACCAGATAGCCGGCGGACTGATGGCCATCGGCGTGGTCCTCTGGCTCGCCACCTGGCTGATCAACCGCCGGACCAACCGCGGGGATAGGGTTAACCCATGACTGCAGCTGCAGAATCAACCGTCACTTTCGACAGCCGCTTCGCCAGCGAACTGGCAGATATGGCAGTTCCCTGGCAGGCGGAGGAAGCCCCGGAGCCCCGGCTCCTGGTCTTCAACGACGCCCTCGCGGAAGAACTCGGGCTGGATGCCAGCTACCTGCGCAGCCCGGAAGCGTGCGGTTGCTGCTGGGCAACCACGTGCCGGAAGGGGCCGCTCCGGTGGCCCAGGCCTACGCCGGCCACCAGTTCGGCGGCTACTCACCCCTCCTCGGGGACGGACGCGCCCTCCTGCTCGGCGAAATCGTGGACGCCAACGGCCGCCTGCGCGATATCCACCTCAAAGGCTCGGGCCGCACACCGTTCGCGCGGGCAGGGGACGGCCGTGCCGTCGTCGGGCCCATGCTCCGTGAATACCTCGTCAGTGAGGCAATGCACGCGATGGGCATTCCCACCACCAGGTCGCTCGCCGTCGTCGGCACCGGACGCATGGTGCGCCGGGACGACATGCTGCCCGGGGCGGTCCTGGCCAGGGTGGCCGGCAGCCACCTGCGGGTGGGAAGTTTCCAGTACGCGCGGGCCACGGACAACCTCGAGCTGCTGCGCCGCCTGGCGGACCACGCCATCAGCCGGCATTACCCTGCCGCCGCCGAGGCAGACAATCCCTATCTTGCGCTGTTCCGGGCGGTGGTGTCGGCCCAGGCTGCGCTCGTGGCGCAATGGATGCTGGTGGGCTTCGTCCACGGCGTGATGAACACGGACAACATGACCATTTCCGGCGAGACCATCGACTACGGCCCCTGCGCATTCATGGACGACTTCAACCCGGCCGCCGTTTACAGTTCCATTGATGTGGGCGGGCGGTACGCCTATGCCAACCAGCCGGTCATCGCCGAATGGAACCTGGCCCGCCTCGCCGAGTCGATCCTCCCGCTGATCAACGAGGACCAGGAGCAGGCTGTCGCTCCCGCCGTGGAGGCGCTGGGCGAATTCCGCGGGCAGTACAGCGATGCGTGGTTCAACGGAATGCAGGCCAAGCTGGGCCTGCCGGCCGTCCCCGCGGGAAGCCTGAAGCCGAAGCGGCGTCCGAACTGGTGGACGGCGTGGTAGCGATCCTGAAGGACGGCCCCGTGGACTACACCCGGTTCTTCCGCTACCTGGGCGAAGCGGCGCGCGGAAATGAACGGCCGGTCCGCGGCATGGTCATGGACCTCGCGGCATTTGATGCCTGGGCCGGCCGCTGGCGGTCCATGAAACCGGACGCGGACCGGATGGACCGGCTAAACCCCGTGTACATTCCGCGGAACCACCTGGTGGAAGAGGCCCTGGCTGCAGCCACCGGGGGCGACCTGGAGCCACTGAACAGGCTCCTGGAAGCAGTGCGTGCCCCCTATGAAGAGCGTCCCGGCCTGGAACGCTACGCCGAAGGGGCCCCGGAAGACTTCGGCAAGTACATGACGTTCTGCGGTACGTGACAGAAAGAGCCGGACTCTGCCGGAAGCACATTAACGGGCAAGGGCGGCGGCCGGGAGTTCCCGGCCGCCGCCCTTGTCTCTGTACTGCGTCTGTTGCGGCTGCTTCAGCTGCGCCGGGTGACTAGGCTACCCGGACGAAGGAAGCTCCACTGAGCCAGCTGATGGAGTGGACTTCGGTCTTGTAGCCGTCCACGCCGCCGCTGACAACCTGGCCGTCGCCGGCGTAGACGCCCACGTGGCCGGCAGTGATCACCAGGTCGCCGGGGGCGGGGGTGCCCACGGTGGTGCCGTACTGGTAGAACTGGCCGGGAGCCAGGTCACCGACGGACAGGCCAACGGAGCGCAGTGCCTTCTCCACCATGGCGGTGCAGTCCTGCTGCACGCCCAGCTGGCTGTAGGCGGAAGCAGGATGGCTGCGCCGGTGCCGGTGCCGGTGGCGGCCGGGGCGGGAGCCGGGGCCGGGGCAACGGCGGCGGAGGCGTAGTTCACGGTGGTTCCGGTGCTCGCCAGGGCCGGTGCGGCCGGAGCAGGCGCAGCAGCAGGTGCCACGTAGCCGGCGCCCGGAATGGTGATCTGGTCACCGGGGTAGATGATGGTGGAAATATCCAGGCCGTTGGCGGCCAGCACGTCGTTCAGGCTGACGCCATGTGCAGCCGAGATGGCACCCAGGGTATCGCCGGAGACCACGGTGTAGACGTTGCCGGCGGCGGGGGCTGCGGCAGCGGGAGCAGCCACGGCAGCGGCCGGAGCGCTGTACGCCTGGACGCTAGCGGTTTCGGTGGTGTCCGGGCCGGTCACGCCAGCGTGGGCGGGAGCTCCAACACCGAACGCAATGCCGGACGCAGCGGCAACTGCGAGCACCGGACGGCTGAGCGTCCGGGCCTGGGACTTTGCGGAAGCAGCCAAGCCCTGGAGCGCGATTGAGCGGGCCGGAGTCGCGCGGTGACGGGCGGTAGGAAAATTTTTTGACACGTGTGATCGCCTCTCCCATGCCTGCGGGGTGAGCTGTCGGGTTCGGGTTGGAGATACCCGGCCGAAGGGCGACCGCCCGTAATGGACGAAGGCGCTGTCGACTTAACCCCAAGGCCACAAATGGCCGTGGAAACTTGGTTCCCCCGTCCCTGCCAGCTGGAAAGCGGTTGAATCCCGTATCAGTGGCAGGGCTCGGCATACTGATGGGAATGTCCCGTTTTGGGAGGGACACCTGAAGACCATAACCCGGCCCCGGAGCAATTGTCACGTTTGGGTAACATCCGAGGCGCTTCTATCATATTAAGCAAATGTTTGGAGTTTCATACCACATCCGGTTGACCTCGGGTGATACCGAGCGTCCGGCGCGGCCTGTTATTTGTGTCACAAAATCATAAAGACAAAGCAGGCTGGCGGTCCTAACCCTCAACCTCGCATTGAAACCCGATAGGCTTCGGAACTATGCGCCTGATCGGAAGCATGCTGATGCCCCCGCTGCTGGGAGGGGTGCTGGCCCTCGCCCTGGCCGGCCCGTCCGCCCTGCTTCCGGCGTCCGCGGACGACGCCCCGCCGGGCGGGTATCCCTCGTGGGAGGACGTGCAGAAAGCGCAGCAGTCGGAAGCCGGCAAGGCGGCCGAAATCGAGAAGATCACAGGCCTGCTGCAAGGCCTGCAATCCGAATCCGAAACGCTCGGGGCAGCCGCCGTCGTATCTGCGGCCGATTATGCACTGGCCGACGCCGCCCTGCAGTCCGCAACAACGAGGGTGGATGCCCTTGCCGGCCAGGCTGCCGAGGCAAATGCGGAGTTGCAGCGGCATCAGCAGGCGATTGGTGCGCTGGCCGCCAGGTCGTACAAAACCGGCGGAACCACCATGGGACTCTTTGTGGCACTGGAAGCCCTTGAGAACAACAGCATTCACGGGCTCAATGTGGTTGAAGTCGTGGGAGCCAAGACCGCGGACCTGGTCAGCCGGGCGGAGGCCGCGGGAAAGGCCACCGCTGCCCTGGCGGAGCAGGAAAAGGCCGCCCGGGCGGAGCGTGAACGCCTGTCCGGAGAGGCGAAGGCCAAACTGGACGCTGCCCGTTCCGCCCAGGACGCGGTGGCCCGCCAGGTCGCCGAAGAGCAGCGGCGCAGCGGAGAGTTGACCGCCCAGCTGGCATCCCTCAAGGGCACGACGGCGGCGCTTGAGGGCGAATACCGGCAAGGCCGGGCGGCGCTTGCGGCCTATGAGGCGGCGCAGGCAGCCAAACGCGCCGCTGCCGAGGAGCAGGCCCGCCGGCAGGCGGCTGCAGATGCCGCCCTTGCCGCTGCGCAAAAGCCTCCCGCACCGCCAAACCCGGCCCAGGCGGTACCGGTGCCAGTGAACCCCCCGCCGGTAAATCCGGCACCGGTCAACACCAACCCGGCCCCGGCGGACCCCGGCCCCGTCGCCCCTGCGCCGGCAAGCCCCGCCCCGCCTGCCGTCGTCGTGCCCTCCGTGCCGGGTGGCGCTGTCAACGATCCCGCCGCAGCCAAAAGCTATGCCTCCGGCCGCCTCGCGTCCTATGGATGGGGGCAGGACCAGTTCCTCTGCCTCGCCCAGCTCTGGACGAAGGAATCCAACTGGCTGACCACTGCCACCAACCCCTACTCCGGAGCCTATGGAATTCCGCAGGCCCTGCCGCCCGGCAAGCTGGGAAGCGCCGGCAGCGACTGGCTCACCAGCTACCGCACCCAGATCGAGTGGGGGCTGGGGTATATCCCGGGACCGCTACCGGACACCCTGCGCGGCGTGGGACCACTCCGTGGCCAGGAACTGGTACTGAGGGGCGCGCTAGGCTTTCTCCATGCCAGATTTTGAGCGGTTCCGGGTGCTGCTTGAGGAGGAGCGGAAGCGGAAGGCTGCGCTGCTTCCGGACCTCCGCGCGGACATCGCCTCGGCCAGTTCGGCCCGGCTCGATTCAAATGTCGACGACGAGCACGATCCCGAGGGTGCCACAATCGCCTTCGAACTGTCCCAGGCGTCCGCACTCCTGAAGCAGAGCGCCGCCGGCCTGGACCAGGTGGAGGCCGCCCTCGCCCGGCTGGACGCCGGAACCTACGGCACGTGCGCCGTATGCGGCGAAGCCATCGCCGAGGGCAGGCTGGAAGCCCGGCCGTGGACCCCGTTCTGCATCACCCACGCCGGGGCGGGCCGGCGATGAGCGCAGGGCCGGACGTCGTTGACGCGGCAGCGGAGTTCATCGACCGTACCCTGCAGAATGAGGGCTCCTGGTATCGCGCGGACGACGCCGCCGCCCGGCTGGGCGGGATCCTCGCCTCCTACGGTTCCTCCGTGGGCGCTGTCCGGGGAACCGTCCGTGATGCGCTCCGGAAATTCAAGGTTTTGGACCATGATGACGTCGTCCAGCTGGCCTCCGCCCTCTGGGGCCGGCCCAGGCCAGGCGCCAGGCCGGTCTTCGAGCGGCGGCTGGCAGCCGTGGTGCTGCTCCAGGCCAAGGCCGCCTGGCTGCGCCACTCGGACCTGACCCGGATCGAGGGGTTCCTCCGCTCCGCCTCCACGGCGGAACTCGAGGGACCCCTGGTGGCCGATGTCGTGGCGCCGCTGCTTGCCGGGCTGCCGGAGCGGGACCGGCAGCGCGCCGGCGTGGTGCTGGCCCGCTGGGCCGAGGATCCGCACGGCAGCCTGCGGCAGGCGGCGGCAGTGCTTGGGCAGCCGCCAAGCGCCGGCTTCCCGCCCGGGCGCAAGACCCCACAAGAAGGAGACATCCATGAACGATCCCTATGACCTTGGACGCTTCGTCGCTGCACAGGACAGTGGCGGGACGTATGAGCGGGCCCTGGCCGAACTTCAACTCGGTGGCAAGCGGGGCCACTGGATGTGGTTCATCTTTCCGCAGATCGCAGGGCTGGGACAGAGTGCCACCTCCCGGAAGTATGCGATCAGGTCACTGGACGAAGCCCGGGGATACCTTGAGCACGACGTACTGGGCCCGCGCCTGCTGGAGTGCGCACAGGCCCTCACCAACCATGCCGGGCGCGCCGCAGAGGACATCCTGGGCGGCATTGACGCCCGCAAGCTGCAGTCGTCCATGACGCTGTTCCTCCGCGCCGCACCCGGCGAAACAGTGTTCAAAACCGTTCTTGCACAGTTTTTCGACGGCCAGCCCGACCAGGCCACCGATGAATTGCTCGCCGGGCAGGACCAGGCCTAGGACCTATGGGGTGGGGCTGCCGCCGTTGACGTTCAGCGTCTCGCCCAGCACGAAGCTGGACTCGGGCGAGGCCAGGAACACGTAGGCCGGCGCGAGTTCTGCGGGCTGGCCGGCGCGGCCCAGGGGAGTGGACTGCCCGAATTCCGGCAGGTCCTCCTTGGGCTGGCCACTGCTGACCTGCAGCGGTGTCCAGATGGGGCCCGGCGCAACGGCGTTGACACGGATCCCCTTGGGAGCGAGCTGCTGGGCCAGGCCCTTGGTGAAGTTGTTGATGCTGGCCTTGGTGGTGGCGTAGTCCACCAGCGTCGGTGAGGGGTTGTAGGCCTGCACCGACGTGGTGTTGATGATGGTGGACCCTGCAGGCATGTGCGGAAGGGCTGCCTTGGTCAGCCAGAACATGGCGTAGACATTGGTCTTCAGCGTGTGGTCAAACTGCTCGTCGGTGATGTCCGCGAGGTCCTCCTGGGCCACCTGCTTTCCGGCGTTGTTGACCAGGATGTCCACACCGCCCAGGACTGCCACGGCGGTGTCCACCACGTCACGGCAGGCTGACGGGTCCTTGAGGTCCCCGGGCACCTTCACGGCCTTCCTGCCTGCGGCTTCGATAATGCCTGCGATCCTGGCAGCGTCCTCCTCCTCCTGCGGCAGGTAGGACATGACGACGTCGGCCCCCTCCCGGGCGAACGCGATGGCCGCGGCGGCACCGATGCCCGAGTCCGCGCCGGTGACGATTGCCTTCCGGCCTTCGAGCCGCCCCGTGCCGCGGTAGGTTTCCTCGCCGAGGTCCGCCTTGGGCATCAGCTCCGCGTCCAGCCCCGGTTCGGGCTGGTGCTGCTTCGGCGGGGAAATGTGCTCGTAGGCGGTGACCGGGTTCCGGAAGGTGTACTGGTCTGTCATGGTGGTCCTCCTGCTGGTGGAACGATTCCAGGAAAGCTAAGCATGCTTACCGTTCCAGCCTAGGCAACCGGAGGCCGGCTGCCAACCCGGAACTACTCCCGCGTGACCTCGACCAGGCGCACCTCCGCCAGCCGGCCGGCGTCGATAATTGCCGTCATGTACGTGCAGGCGGGCTGGCGCCGGCGGTCCGTGGGCGAGCCGGGGTTGAGCAGCCGCAGGCCAGCAGGGGAGGTGGCGTCCCAGGGGATATGGCTGTGCCCGAAGACCAAGACGTCCGCGTCCGGATAGAGCGCCTCGCACCGCAGCTCGCGCCCCTTTGCCTGCCCGGTCTCGTGGACCATGGCAAACCGGACGCCATCCAGGGTGATGCGCGCGGTTTCAGGGAGCCGGGCGCGCAGATCCGGCCCGTCATTGTTCCCGTAGACGCCCACCAGCGAACGGCTGCGTTCCTGGAATTTGTCCAGCACCTCCGCCTGCACCCAGTCCCCGGCGTGGAAGACCACATCCGCGCTTTCGACGGCGGCCCATACCTTGGCGGGCAGGTCCTTGGCCCGCTTGGGAATGTGCGTATCAGCAACCAGGACGATGTTCAGCGGCATAGGGAAATCCTGCCACGCGGGGCCTGTTCCGGTTCCCGGGAGAGTCGTAATCTGGGGGCTGGAGGTGATTGCCATGGAGGCAGCGCAGGGCGACCGCATTATCGTCCACGGCCGGCATGTTGGATCCACGGACCGACACGGAGTGATCCTGGAAGTGCGGGGACAGGACGGAACCCCGCCTTACCTGGTCCGCTTTGATGACGGGCACGAGACCATCATGTATCCCGGCGGTGATTTCGCCGTCGAACGCGCGCACGGCAACTGACGTCCGCGGATACTGGGCCCGGGCGTGATGCACCTGTCAGACTGGGCTGATGGATCATTCTCTGGCTTCCGCAGCGTCCGCCACCCCGCCCGTCCGCACGGGTCCCCGGGATCCGGGCGACGCCTGGGTGGAAGGGGACCGCGGGCGCTTCTGGGGCCGGTTCGGCGCTGCCGGCGTGCTGGCCTACGATCCGGCGAAGGGTGTGCTGCTGCAGCACCGGGCGTTCTGGAGCCATAACGGCGGAACGTGGGGGCTCCCGGGCGGAGCCCTCCACCAGGGCGAGGAGCCCGTGGCCGGCGCGCTCCGGGAGGCCTGGGAAGAGGCGGCGGTCCCGCCGGAGGGTGTGGACGTGCTGTTCACCTCTGTCCTGGACCTGGGCTACTGGTCCTACACCACGGTGGTGGTCCTGGTGCGCGAGCCCTTCGACCCGGTCATCAGCGATCCTGAGAGCATCGAATTGCTGTGGATCCCGCTCGATGCGGTGGAGCAGAAGGAACTGCATCCCGGTTTCGCGGCCGCCTGGCCCGGCCTGAGGCGGCGGCTCGCTGCCGCCGGCCCCGATCGCGGCGGCGCTTCCTAGTAGTCCGGACCGTATTCCGCCGTGACCAGGATGGGCAGGTGGTCCGAGTTGCCGCGCGGCAGCGTCTCCACGCTCTGGATGTCCAGGCCCAGGGATGTGGCAAAGTCGAAGTGGCCCTTGAAGACCTTGTACCGGGTGTAGGTGCGCCGGTTGCTGAGGGAGAGGGCATACCCGGAGTTCTTCATGTGGATGTCCAGGTTCTTCGTGAAGAACGGGTAGTTGAAGTCACCCACCATCAGCGTCATCAGGCCCCTGCCCATGCTGAGGAGTTCGGCATGGGCGGCGTGGATCTGCTTGCGCCGGAGCGAGTTGGAGGCGGTGAGCGGCGCCGCGTGGAACGAGCCGATGACCAGTTCGTGCTGGGTGTCGTTGTCCATCACCCGCACGCCGATCAGCCGTTCGTGCGCCGGTGCCAGGACCTGTCATGCATCGACTTTTTCAGCGCGAAGGATTGGGTATCGAGCGCGGTGAAGCGGCTGGTGCGGTAGTAGACGGCGAGGCCCAGCCGGTTTCCCTTGGTGACGTGCGCCAGGTGCAGCGGGCCCAGCGTTTCAGGGAGGTCGCTGGCGTCCACCTCCTGGAGGCAGAGGGCATCGACGTCATGGTTCCTGGCCAGGGCGAGAAGCTCGCCGCTGGCCTTGTGTTTGCGGAGGTTGTAGCTGATGACGCGCATGGAATACCTCGTTTCGAGGTCGCTGACAGGACCAGTTCCTGAGTCTAGTCCGCTGGCTTCATCCAGACTCAATCATTTCGCCGGCACAGCATTTCGCGCCGGACCGCTGCTGCGGTGTTGCGCCAGCCGTTAGAGTTAGTGGCAATTCACTGAAGTTCTCTGCGAAAGGCCAGCGTTGACTGACGAGTTCCCCGGGCTTGCCGAAGGCAACGCCTATTACCAGGTCCTGGGCGGCGGCCACTTCCGATCCACCATCCATGCGCAGGCGCCTGGAACGCCCACGAACAGCACATGGCGCCCGCCTCCGGGCTCCTGGCCGAAGCCCTTGAACGCCACCAGCCGCGGGCGGATATGCGGATGGCCCGGCTCAGCTACGAGATCCTGGGCCTGATCCCGGGCGGGGAATTCCACATCGAGACCTCCACGCTAAGGCCAGGGAAGACCATCGAACTGCTGCAGGCGGAGTTGGTGGCTGCGGGCCGGACAGCAATCCGGGCAACAGCCTGGCGGATGATCACCAGCGACACTGCTGAAGTCGCCGCCGTCGAGGATTCCGCCATCCCGGGTCCGGACGACTGCAAGCCTTACGACGGTTCGGCCGTCTGGCCGGGTGGCTACATCAGGTCCCTGGAAATGCGTGTTGCCGAAGGGCACCGGCCGGGCGCCGGCAAAGTGTGGCTTCGCACCGACCACCCGCTCACGGACCGGGAGGACAGCAGCGACCTGGCCCGCCTGATGGGCCTGGTGGACACCGCCAACGGCATCGCTGCCCGGGTTCCGCCGGGCAAGGACAGCTTCGCCTTTCCCAACCTGGACCTGCAGATCCACATGTACCGGCGGCCCGAAGGCGAGTGGCTGGGGCTGGACAACGCGGTGTCCTTCGGCCGGGACGGGATCGGTTTGACGTCCACGGTCCTGCATGACCGGATGGGCCCGTTCGGGCGCGCCGAACAGATCCTGACGCTGCGCCGGACGTGACCTGCTGATGATGGTCCTTTAGGAGGCCCTGGACGTATCGTTAAGTATCGTTGTATATCGTTCGCATGCTCCAGAGGAGACCAGCATGAATGGATCGTTCCCGGCTTACGGATTCGGCGGCAGCAGCAATATCGACGGGCTGTGGCAGGCCGTGGAGGAGCTGCGTTCACGGTTCGAGAAACGCGCCGGCACCCGTGCCGGCAAGGGCGAGGTGCGGGCGGCGGTGCTGGCCCTGCTCGCAGAGCGTCCCATGCACGGCTACCAGATCATCCGCGAAATCGAGGAGCGCAGCGGCGGCAACTGGAAGCCGAGCGCAGGCTCCGTGTACCCCACACTCCAGTTGCTGGCCGACGAGGGCGTGATCAGGGCCGAGGAATCGAACGGCCGGAAAATCTACACCCTCACGGAAGCCGGCCGGGAAGAGGTGGCCCGCGACCACCTGTCGGAGCCGTGGAGCGCCGGCGGGCCTGCCGCCGGGGCGGGTTTCGCCTCCCTGCCCCGGGCAGGCGTTGAGCTCGCCCAGGCGGCCGCGCAGGTGGGGCGGACAGGATCACCGGAACAGGTGAAACAGGCCGTGGCCGTACTGGACGAGGCGCGGCGCCGGATGTACTCCATCCTCGCCCAGGACTGACGCAGGTGCCCCCGCTCCGCCACGACCTGCTCAACCCTGTATCCGGCGCGGGAAACACCAGTGCCCGGTACCGGCGGATCCTCCGGTTCGCCGCGTGGAACCTGGCGTCGATCTGGTGGTTCGAGCTCTTCCTGCCCCGGATCGGGCTGGCGCGGGCCGCGGAGCGGACCCGCTCCCGGCGGATGCAGCGCTTCGCCCGACGCTTCCACCTGCTCGCGGTGGACCTCGGTGGCCTGATGATCAAGGTGGGCCAGTTCCTGTCGTCCCGGCTGGACGTGCTGCCCCCGGAAATTACCGACGAGCTCGAGGGCCTGCAGGACGAGGTCCCGCCGGTTCCGTTCGCCGCCCTGCGCACGCTTGCTGAATCCGAACTCGGCTGCCCGCTGGAGCGGGTATTCGCCGTGTTCGAGGAGACTCCGATTGCGGCAGCATCACTGGGCCAGGCGCACCGCGCACGGCTCCTTCCGGAGTTCGCCGAGGAGGCCGGGCTGAAGGACGTGGTGGTGAAGGTGCAGCGTCCGGGCATCGACGTGATTGTCGCCGTCGACCTTGCCGCGCTGCGCAGGGTGGGCGGGTGGCTCAGCCGCTTCCGCCTCATTTCGGACCGGGCGGACGTCCCGGCCCTGGTGGAGGAATTCGCGCAGACCAGCCACGAGGAGATCGACTATCTTCACGAGGCCGCCAATTCGGAGCGGTTCGCGTCTGATTTCGACGGCGACGCCCGCGTTCAGGTGCCCCAGCCGTCTGGGAACAAAGCACCCGCCGTGTCCTCACCCTGGAGGACGTCACGGCCATCAAGGTCACCGACGTCGCTGCGCTCCGGGCGGCCGGGATCGATCCGGCGGAGGTGGCTCCGGTCTTCGCCGCGGTCATGTTCGACCAGCTGTTCACCAACGGCTTCTTCCACGCCGACCCGCATCCGGGCAACATTTTCGTCACCCCCGTGCATGGCGGCAGCGGTGAAAAACCGTGGAAACTGACGTTCATCGATTTCGGCATGACGGGTGAGGTCACGGCTTCCACCCGCAGCGGCCTGCGCAAGCTCCTGATCGCTGCCGCAGCGCGTGACGGCAAGGGACTGGTGGCAGCCATCAGGGACGTGGGCGTCCTGATACCCGCGGCCGACACGGTGGAGCTGGAGAGGGCCATGACCCAGCTCTTCGCCAGGTTCGGGGGCATGGGATTCGCCGAGCTCCGGGAAGTGGATCCCCGTGAATTCCGTGATTTTGCGGTGGAGTTCGGCGACCTGGTCCGGTCGCTGCCGTTCCAGCTGCCCGAGAACTTCCTGCTGATCATCCGCGCCATGTCACTGACCTCGGGGGTGTGCAGTTCCCTGGATCCGAAGTTCAACCTGTGGGACTCGGTGGAACCCTATGCCGCCCGCTTGCTGCGGGACGAGCGAGGCAACCTGGTGCAGGACGCTGCTCGGCAGGCGCTGGACGCCGCCGGCCTGGTGCTTCGGCTGCCCGGGCGGGTGGACGGTTTCCTGACCCGGGCCGAAGAGGGGAACCTCTCCGTTGCCAACCCCCGCCTTGAACGCCAGGTGGCCCGGCTGGAGCGGACGGCGCGGCGGACGGCCTCGGTCCTCGTGTTTGCCGCCCTGCTGGTGGCGGGCGCGTTGGTCCGTGCTGACGATGCCGGGCTGGGGAATGCCCTGATGCTTGCCTCGGTGGTCCCGCTGCTGGCCGGCCTGTGGGTCGGCCGCCGCGGGCTGTGAACAATGTGGCAGGCGACGGCGTAACCTAGGGTTGGCCTGTCCGCCGGCAGTCCAACCAGGAACTGCGGAATGACCATAAGGGAGCCCGGCACCATGCACCACCCCGTTCAGGAAACGCGCACACTGACTGTGGTGCGGCAGGAAGTTTCGCTGGGAGCGGGGCGGGACCTGGAATTCGGGCTGGAGCTCCTGGCAAAGGCCAGGTCGGGACAGATCGGTCCGACCCTTCGGCTTTACCGTCCCGCTCCCACCGTGGCGTTCGGCCAGCGGGACACCCGCCTGCCGGGGTTCGAAGCAGCGGCCCTTGCCTGCCGTGACAACGGCTTTGAACCGCTGGTCCGCCGGGCCGGCGGACGCGCAGCCGCCTACCATCAGGGCACCCTGGTGGTGGACCACATCGAGCCGGATGCCGATGCGATTGCCGGCTCCAAAACCCGCTTCGGGTACTTCGGGGAATTGTTCGCCCAGGCCCTGCAGTCCGTCGGTGTCCACGCCGCCGTGGGGGAAATCCCGGGGGAATACTGCCCGGGCGAGTTCAGCGTCCACGGGTCATACCCGGCCGATTCCTCCCGCCGGATCAAGCTCGTGGGCACCGCCCAGCGGGTCGTGGCGGGCGGCTGGCTCTTCAGCTCGGTGATCGTGGTGGAAAACTCCGCCCCGATCCGGAAAGTCCTGACGGACAGTTACGCGGCCCTGGGGCTTGAATGGGATCCGGCCACAGCGGGCGCCGTCGAAGACCTGGTGCCCGGTACCACCGTCCAGGCCGTTGAGGACGCGCTGCTGCAAACGTATGCGGGCCATGCCGCCCTGGAGTCCGCTTCCTTCAGCAGCCTGGGGGCATGACCCGCATCGAAAAGTGTGTGCGGCCGGCCGTGCCTATGCCGCCAGGCGCGCCTTGACCTCGGCTGCCGACGGGTTGGTTGCTGCCGAACCGTCCGGGAACAGGACCGTGGGAACGGTGCGGTTGCCGCCGTTCAGCTGCTCCACGAGTTCGGCGGTGCCATCCACTTCCTCGATGTTGATCTCCGTGTAGCCGATGCCCTGCGCATCCAGCTGCTTCTTCAGCCGGTTGCAGTAGCCGCACCAGGTGGTGGAGAACATGGTGATGGTGCCGGATTCGGGAGTGAAATCCACAGGGGTCTCCTCTGTGTCGATGTAGGGTTCCGTTCCTGTCAACGGTAGCGTGCCTGCGCCTATTCCCGTGCGCCCGCAGCTGCCGGACGGCCCGGATGACAGCAGATGTCGCCGATGGCATGCTGGAGCCATGTGTGGACGCTATGTGATGGCACGCGCCGTGGGGGGCCTCCTGGCGGAATTCGACGCCGAGCTGGAGGATGAGGTGAGCATTCCGCCGTCGTGGAATGTGGCGCCCACCGACGACGTCCCCATTGTCCTGGAACGGCTGGTGGATGACGGGCCGGAGCGCAGGCAGGTCCGGCAGCTGCATGTGGCCCGCTGGGGCCTTGTCCCTTCGTGGGCGAAGGACCCGGGAATCGGCTCGCGGATGATCAATGCCAGGAGCGAATCCGTGCTGGAGAAGCCCGCGTTCCGGAAGGCCGTCCAGTCGCGCCGCTGTGCAGTCCCGGCGGACGGCTACTACGAATGGAAGCAGGGCCCGGGGAAGGCCAAGCAGCCCTACTACGTGCATCCCGGGGAAAACAGGGGGCTGGTCTTTGCCGGCCTCTACGAATGGTGGCGGGACCCCTCCGTGCCGGCCGGCGAGCCGGGGCAGTGGATGCTTTCCACTTCCATCCTGACAACTGACACACCGCCGCCGGGATCAGAGTCGACAGTGTTCGGGAAGCTGACAGCGCTGCACGACCGGGTTCCGCTGCCCATGGACAAGGCCACCATGCAGGCCTGGCTGGACCCGGAAGCTGATGATGCGGCCGGCTGGTGGATCTGGTGCGGTCCGGCGTCAAGGATGTTGCTGCGGACTGGCTCGTGGAGTCCGTGGGCAAGGAAGTGGGCAACGTGCGCAACAACGGCCCGGATCTGATCCGGCCCGTGGAGGCACTGTTCTAGCAGGCCCGCCCTGCCGGGGGACCGGTCAAACGGTGACTGTGCCGGCGTCGTCCACTGCCCAGGTGGGGTTGTACGCCACTTCCCAGCGGAATCCGTCCGGGTCGGCAAAATAGCCGCTGTAGCCGCCCCACGGCTGGGTCACCGGTTCGGCGACGACGGCGGCGCCCGCTGCTGCCGCCTCGGCCATCACCTGGTCCACTTCCTCCGTGCTGCCAAGGTTGTGGCTCAGGGTGATGCTGGGGACCGGGCCGGGGGCGCTGACGCCGGCTTCCGCCTGCATCTGGCCCGCGTCCCAGAGTGAGAGCACCAGGCCATGGTTGACCTGGATGAACACCACGTCCCCGGGAACCTCCTTGTGGACCGGCCAGCCCAGGCCATCCACGTAGAACGCCCTGGACGCTGGAACGCTGCGGACGCCCAATGAAATGAAGTCGACTCTTGGCTGCATGCTTCGATACTGTCAGACGATGGCAACTATTCAAGGAAACGATCGGGACGCTTTGGCCGATAAGAAACAGCTCGCTGCCGTCCGGGTTGCTGTGGATGAGGTGGATGACCAGATTGTCACCCTCATCGCCCGCCGCGAACGGCTGATCCGCATCGCCGGCACCCTGAAGGGCGACGACGCGGAGGTCCGTGCGCCCGACCGCGTGGAACGGATCATCGAACACGTCCGCTCGGCGGCTGAGAAGAAGGACATTGACCCGGACATCGTGGAATCCACGTACCGGGCCATGATCTCGGGCTTTATTGAACTCGAGATGCGGGTCCACAAAGAATCCAGCTGACCGCCCGCGCCAGGGCAAAAAAAGTCCGGGCAAGAAAAACCCCGGGCAACAAAAAGAGGAAGCCTTACAGGGCTTCCTCTACCGGGACGCCGTGCTGGAACTCCCGGCCGTCCGCCTCGCTGAAGGCGGAGATGACATGCCCCTGGCCGAGTCCATTGATGGCGGCCTTGGGGAAATGCCCGGTGATGGTGCTGTCGGAGTGGGTTACGCCGGACAGGTCATAGTTCTCCTCGACCCCCTGTTCGCGGTTGAACGAGTAGAAGGCAATGGCCTCCCCGTTCATGAACTCGATGCACAGCCGCCGCTGCGACGAATAATCCGGGGTGGCACCGACCAGTCCCACCACGTATGCGCCGGATCCGGGAATAGTGCCGTCGATATCGAAGGTGGCCACGAGGTGGAGTCCTGTGCTTTGAGGCTTGCCTGCTTGAGGAGTGCGTCTTGGGTATCCATGGCTCCATCCTGCTCCCTGCTTTACGCTCCGTCCACCCCCTTGTCCGGTAACGGCGGGGAAGCCCTGCTGCCCATTTCTATGCATCAGGCTGAACCCGGCGTAGACTTGAACTGTTCGAACACATATTCGAATAGGGTCAGGTTATTCCGGGAGGCGGCATGGGCATGTTCAGCGAATCCGTTGATGTCCTGTGCTCGCCGGAAGGCCAGCCTGTAAGCCTTACCTGGGGCGGCCGGTCCTACGATGTCTGCGCCGAACCAATGCGCTGGTATGAGCGGCGGCAGTGGTGGGCAGAGGACAGCAGGGCACCCCTGGGGAGCGGCCCCGGGATAGTGGACCATGAAATCTGGCGGGTGCAGGTATTGCCTGCCCCGGACGGCGCCGCCGGCAGCAATGCCACCGAAGAACCGCTGACCCTTGACCTTTCCCGCCATATCCGCAGTGGCCGCTGGCGGCTCCTGCGGATCCATGATGCCCTCCGGCCCAGAACAGCATGAGCTTCACGCACCTTCACGTCTCCACCGCCTTCAGCGCCCACTATGGGGTTTCCTGGCCGGATGAACTGGCGCAGGCCGCCGCAGCGGACGGTGCCACTGCCCTTGCCTGCACCGACCGGGACGGCTTGTACGGAACCATCAAGCACCTCAAGGCCTGTATGGCTGCAGGCCTTGATCCCATCGTGGGAGTAGACCTTGCGGTCCTTGACGACGACGGCGACCACCGCACCCAGGTGGCAGGCAGGGTGGTTGTCCTTGCCCGCGGGCACAACAACGGCGCGGGCTACCGTGCCTTGTGCCGCCTGATCTCAGACGCCCATGCCCGGACAACGGGAAAAGCCGGGGGAGCGGTGCCCGTGGCCTTGACACGTGCAGAACTTGCCTCCCGGACACTTGATCCGCACACCCTCAAGCCGGTACTGACTGTCCTGATCGGCCCGGATTCGGATGTCGGCCGGGCGATGGGAGGCCGGCGTTATCTCCGCCCGCGCACCCTCTTCAAACAATGGCTGGATGCCATGCCGGGCGGGACTGTGGTGGCTGAGATCGTCTCCCAGCTCAGCGCCCCGGGGTCACCATTGAGCACTGCCCACGCAGTCCGCATGCTCCGGCTCGCCGAGGAACACCACGTGCCGGCGATCCTGACCAACGCTGTCCGGTACTGCGCTGCGGACGGCGCCCCCACGGCTGACGTTCTGGATTCGGCCAGGACCCTGAAATCGCTGCCGGAGCTCGCCAGCGAACCGCTGCTCCAACCCACCGGCCAGGGCTGGCTGAAGTCGGCTGACCAGATGCTCCTGCTCGGCAAGGAAATCATCGCTGCGGCAGGATACGGTGCCGCTGACCTGAAACAGCTGATGACGCAGACCGAGGCGCTCGCGGACCTGTGCCGGATTGATCCTGCCTCAGACATGGGGTGGAAACAGCCCGTGGTGCCGGAGGCCGCCGTGCTGGGAATCAGCCAGGAACCGCACCAGGAACTCGTGGAGCGTTGCAACGCAGGGATAGGCAGGCGCTTTCCAGGCATTAGCGGGGCTGCAGAAAAATCCATGGTTTCCCGGCTGGAGCATGAACTGGGCATCATCCGGAACCTCGGATTTTCCTCCTACTTCCTGACAGTGGCCGAAGTGTCCAGGATGATCCAGGACATGGGCGTCCGGGCTGCGGCCCGCGGATCCGGCGCTTCCAGCCTTGTGAATTACCTCATCGACGTCAGCCACGTGAACCCCCTCCAGCATGACCTGATCTTCGAGCGCTTCCTCTCCCAGGACCGGGCCACCCTTCCGGACATCGACATCGACGTAGAAAGTGCCGAGCGCCACAACGTCTACCGGCGGATTTTCGAGCGGTTCGGTTCCGAGCGCGTCACGCTGATGAGCATGCAGAACGGCTACCGGGCCAGGGGAGCGGTACGCGACGCCGGCATGGCCCTTGGCATGGATGACGGCGAAGTGGGGGAGATCGCCAAGCAGCTGTGGCGCTTCTCAGCCCGCAAGTTCCGTGAAGCGCTGCAGGAAAAACCCGAACTCCGGGAGTTTGCCGGAAGGGTTGAGCAGCGCGACGCCGACGGCAACCAACAGCTGGATCTGCTGGTGGACCTGACCGAACGCCTTGACCGGCTGCCCCGCCATATCTCCATGCATCCCTGTGGCGTGATCCTCGGCGACGCAACCCTCCTGGACCGCACCCCGGTCCAGCCGAGCGGGCTGGGGCTGCCCATGAGCCAGTTCGACAAGCACGACATGGACCCCATGGGCATGCTTAAGCTCGATGTCCTGGGGGTCCGGATGCAAAGCGCCATGGCCTTCGCGGTCCGGGAAATCATCCGGATCCATCCGTCAAAGGATGAGGTTGTTGCTGCCGGCCGGCACTCGGCCGGGTCGGATGGTTCGGGGCCGGACTATATTGCGGACAACGGCCATATCGACCTCAATGCGGTGCCGCTCGATGACGAGCCCACCTATGAACTGATCCGAAGCACCCACACCCTGGGCTGCTTCCAGATCGAATCACCGGGCCAGCGCGAGCTGATCGGCAAGATGGCCCCACGGGAGTTCAACGACCTCATCATCGATATTTCACTTTTCCGCCCCGGGCCCATGAAGTCGGATATGGTGCGGCCCTTCCTTGAACACCGGCACGGGTTTGCCCCGGAGGTCTACCCCCACCCCGACCTGAAACCGGTGCTGGCGGAAACCCACGGTGTGACCGTGTTCCACGAGCAGATCCTGAGGACGTTCGACGTCATGACCGGTTGCGGCCTGGCCAAAGCGGACGAGTTCCGCAGGGCCCTGAGCAGCGAAGAGGGCGAAGCAGGCGTTGAAGAGTATTTCCGGAGGAAGGCAAAAGCGAAGGGGTATTCAGCCGACGTCGTGGACAAGGTTTGGGACACCCTTAAGTCCTTTGCCAGTTTCGGTTTCTGCAAAGCCCACGGTGCTGCCTTCGCTGTGCCCACCTACCAGTCAGCATGGCTGAAAACCCACCATCCCGAGGCATTCCTTGCCGGGCTGTGGGAGCACGATCCCGGCATGTACCCCAAACGGCTGCTGGTTGCCGAGGCGAGAAGGCTGGGTATCCCGATCCTTCCGCTGGATATCAACCTCAGCAAAGCCGAGTATCGGGTTGAACGGATCCAGTCCGGCCCTGACGCCGGAAAACTCGGCATCCGCCTGAGCCTTAACGGTATCTACGGGCTCTCCACAACAGAGTTGAAGAGAATCATTGGCGGACAGCCCTACGAATCGCTGGCCGACCTCCGCGCAAGGTCGAAAATCAGCAAACCAAACATCAAAAGGCTCGCTCAGCTGGGGGCCTTCGATTCGCTGCACCGGGAAGCGGGAGGTACAGCCAACCGGGCCGACCTGGTGCACCATCTGCAGAAGCTCCAGGCGTCCGGCGGCAGCAGGAAAGGCGTCGAGGTCCTGGAGGGACAGCTATCACTTCCCCTGGGGGATGTTGAACTGCGGAATATCACCCCGGAACTGCCGGCCCCAACCCTGGTGGAAAACGTCCGGGCAGAGCTTGACCTGATGGCAGTGGACGTCAGCACCCACCTGATGGACAGCCACCGGCCCCTGCTGGACAGGCTGGGCGTCACCACCGCAGACAAACTGCTGGGACTGCGGAACGGCACCGAGGTCCTGGTGGCCGGGGTGCGGGTGGCCACCCAGACCCCACCCATGCGGGGCGGCAGGCGGGTGGTGTTCATCAGCATCGACGACGGCACGGGCTGTGTCGACTCTGTCTTCTTCCACGAGGCCCAGGAAAAAGCCGGGATGCTCCTGTTCGGCACCAGGCTGCTCCTCATTAGGGGCACCACCCGGCGGACCGGTCCCCGGGGAATCAGCCTGAGTGCCAGCATGGCCTGGGACCTCAGCCGGACCGAAACCCTGCCGTTCCCGGATCCGGCAGCCCGGGAGCAGGACGTGCCCCATCCGCTGGACGGGATCAGCAGAAGCCTTGCCATTACCGGATTCAACGGCTGACCCTGCCGTGCGCCGCGTTGGTCGGCCTATCACCGAACAGATAGCATTGACGATGGCTGGCTGTGGTCCCCGTACGCCACAAGCTATGAAGCCTGAACTTTGAATAGGAGACACCCGTGTCAGATGCCCAGCAGATCACCCTCGTCGTCGATGGCGAAGAGACCAAGGTGACTACCGGGACAACCGGTGCGGAACTCTTCTTTGAGCGCCGCGATGTAGTTGTGGCCCGCGTCAACGGCGAACTGAAGGACCTGGACCAGGAACTTCCCGAGGGCGCCGACGTCGAAGGCGTCACCATTGATTCCCCCGACGGGCTGAACGTGCTCCGCCACTCCACCGCCCACGTCATGGCGCAGGCAGTGCAGCAGCTGCGGCCGGACGCCAAGCTGGGAATCGGCCCCTACATCACCGACGGCTTCTACTTCGACTTCGATGTCGCAGAGCCGTTCACCCCCGAGGACCTCAAGACCCTCGAGAAGATGATGCAGAAAATCATCAACCAGAACCAGAAGTTCGTCCGCCGCGTGGTCAGCGAGGACGATGCCCGCGAGGCCATGAAGAACGAGCCCTACAAGCTTGAGCTGCTGGGCAAGAAGAACGACGCCGCCGAGGCAGGTGAAGGCGTGAACGTCGAGGTGGGCGCCGGTGACATCACCATCTACGACAACGTGGAGCGCAAGGACGGCACCACCGTCTGGTGCGACCTCTGCCGCGGGCCGCACCTGCCCAACACCAAGCTCATCTCCAACGCCTTTGCCCTGACGCGGTCGTCTTCCGCCTACTGGCTGGGCAACCAGAAGAACCAGCAGCTGCAGCGCATCTACGGCACCGCCTGGCCCACCAAGGACGCGCTCAAGGCGTACCAGGAGCGGCTCGCCGAGGCGGAACGCCGTGACCACCGCAAGCTCGGCTCGGAACTGGACCTCTTCTCCTTCCCGGACGAACTGGGCTCCGGTCTGCCTGTCTTCCACCCCAAGGGCGGCATCATCCGCAAGGAAATGGAGGACTACTCACGCCAGCGCCACGTCGAGGCAGGCTACGAGTTCGTCTACACGCCGCACATCACCAAAGGCCACCTCTATGAGGTTTCCGGCCACCTCGACTGGTACAAGGACGGCATGTTCCCGGCCATGCAGGTGGACGCCGAACTGAACGAGGACGGCACGGTGCGCAAGCCGGCCCAGGACTACTACCTGAAGCCGATGAACTGCCCCATGCACAACCTGATCTTCAGGTCCCGCGGCCGCTCCTACCGGGAACTGCCCCTGCGCTTGTTCGAATTCGGCTCCGTCTACCGTTACGAGAAGTCCGGCGTGGTCCACGGTCTCACCCGGGTCCGGGGCATGACACAGGACGACGCCCACATCTACTGCACCCGCGAGCAGATGAAGGACGAGCTCACCAAGACCCTGACGTTCGTCCTGGACCTGCTCAAGGACTACGGCCTGAACGACTTCTACCTGGAGCTCTCCACCAAGGACCCGGAAAAGTACGTCGGTGAAGACGCCGCCTGGGAGGAAGCCACCAGGACCCTCGCCGAGGTTGCGCAGGAGTCGGGGCTGGAACTCGTTCCGGATCCGGGCGGAGCAGCCTTCTACGGTCCCAAGATTTCCGTGCAGGCGAAGGATGCCCTGGGCCGCACCTGGCAGATGTCCACCATCCAGCTGGACTTTAACCTGCCCGAACGCTTCGAACTGGAGTTCCAGGCAGCGGACGGCAGCCGGCAGCGGCCCGTGATGATCCACCGCGCCCTCTTCGGCTCCGTGGAGCGGTTCATGGGCGTGCTCACCGAACACTACGCCGGCGCCTTCCCCGCCTGGCTTGCGCCCGTCCAGGTGGTCGGCATTCCGGTTGCGGAAGCCTTCAACGAGTACATGTTCGACGTCGTCGACCAGCTTAAGGCGGCGGGCATCCGCGCCGAGGTGGACACGTCGTCGGACCGCTTCCCGAAGAAGATCCGCACCGCCAGCAAGGACAAGATCCCGTTCGTGCTGATCGCCGGCGGGGACGACGCCGAGGCAGGTGCCGTGTCCTTCCGCTTCCGCGACGGAAGCCAGGACAACGGCGTGCCGGTGGCCGAGGCGGTCAAGCGGATCACGGAAGCCGTCCGTAACCGGACCAGCTAGCGGAACGGAACCAGCAGCGTGCAGGAGAACACAGGCGCAGGGTATCCAGGGGATGCCGGCGTTACCGACGACTTTGACCTCGCCGGTGTCCCGGACGCCTTCCAGCGCCTGTGGACTCCGCACCGCATGGCCTACATCAAGGGCGGCCAGCACCAGTTCAAGAACGAAAACGACTGCCCGTTCTGCCTGGGGCCGGGACGCACCGACGAGGACGCCCTCATCGTCCACCGCGGCAGGACCTGCTACGTGGTCTTGAACCTTTTCCCCTACAATCCCGGGCACCTGCTGGTGTGCCCCTACCGCCACATTCCGGATTACACAGACCTGACGCTGGAGGAAACCGCTGAGTTTGCCGACCTGACGCAGACCGCCATGCGGGTGCTGCGGAAGGTGGCGAACCCCGGCGGGTTCAACCTGGGCATGAACCAGGGCGTGGTGGGCGGCGCAGGCATCGCCGCCCACCTGCACCAGCACGTGGTTCCACGCTGGGGCGGGGACGGGAACTTCTTCCCGATCATCGCCCAGACCAAGGCCATCACGCAGACCCTCGACGAGGTCCGCCAGCAGGTGGCCGACGCCTGGCCCGGGGAGACGGATGCTGAATAGGCACGCGCGCGGATTCTTTACCGCGCTCTTCACCCCCCTGGCCCGCTGGCTCCTCCGGATGGGCGTCTCGCCTGACGCCGTCACCGTCATCGGAACCGCCGGCGTCGTGGTTGGCGCCTTGGTGTTCTTTCCGCTGGGGCAGCTGTTCTGGGGAACGCTCTTCATCACGGCCTTCATCTTCTCCGACGTCCTGGACGGCATCATGGCCAGGATGCAGGATGTGAAAAGCCGGTGGGGAAACTTCCTCGACTCCACCCTGGACCGCATCGCCGACGGCGCGCTTTTTGCCGGCCTGGCCATCTGGTTCTTCACCGGCGGGGCGGATACCCCCATAGCAGTTGCTGCGATGCTTTGCCTGGTGCTGGGCATGGTGGTGTCCTATGCCAGGGCCAAAGCGGAGTCCCTGGGGTTCACCGCGAACGTGGGAATCGCCGAGCGTGCCGAACGCCTGGTTTCCGTGCTGGTGGTCACCGGCCTGACCGGCCTGGGCCTGCCCCCGGTGGTGCTCCTGGCCACCCTCGTGCTGCTCGCCCTGGCCAGCTTCATCACCGTTGTGCAGCGCGTGCTGTCCGTCCGCCGGCAGGCACAGGCGGAGCCGTCGCCTGCTGATTAAGTACAATTAAGCCGCCCGGCCCCGGTGGGACTAGTATTAGGACTGCCCGGTCAATGGATCCGGCACTATCCGTGTGTGCACAGTCCGGCACTTGCCGCCTGCACGCCCGGCGAAGGTCATCTATCTACCCATAGGGGTTTTTGTGTCTACACCTGATGTAAGCAGCGAGGCCAGTTCCTCCGCGAACAGCGTCACGGGCAGCAGCCGCGTGAAGCGCGGCATGGCGAGATGCTCAAGGGCGGCGTCATCATGGACGTCGTCAACGTCGAACAGGCCCGCATCGCCGAAGACGCCGGTGCCGTTGCTGTCATGGCGCTTGAACGCGTCCCGGCCGACATCCGCGCCCAGGGCGGCGTGTCCCGCATGTCCGATCCCGACATGATCGACCAGATCATCGACGCCGTGTCCATCCCGGTCATGGCCAAGGCCCGGATCGGCCACTTCGTCGAAGCCCAGGTCCTGCAGTCCCTCGGCGTCGACTACATCGACGAGTCCGAGGTCCTCACCCCGGCCGACTACACCAACCACATCGACAAGTGGAACTTCACCGTTCCCTTCGTCTGCGGTGCCACCAACCTCGGTGAGGCGCTGCGCCGCATCAACGAGGGCGCGGCGATGATCCGCTCCAAGGGCGAAGCCGGCACCGGCGACGTCTCCAACGCCACCACCCACATGCGCCAGATCCGCGCCGAGCTGCTCAAGCTCGCCGCCCTGCCCGAGGACGAGCTCTACGTCGCGGCCAAGGAACTGCAGGCACCCTACGAACTGGTCAAGGAAGTCGCCTCCACCGGCAAGCTTCCCGTGGTCCTGTTCACCGCCGGCGGCATTGCCACCCCGCTGACGCCGCCATGATGATGCAGCTCGGCGCCGACGGCGTATTCGTCGGATCCGGCATCTTCAAGTCCGGCAACCCCGCCCAGCGCGCCGCCGCCGTCGTGAAGGCCACCACCTTCTTCGACGACCCGGACGTCATCGCCAAGGCCTCCCGCGGCCTGGGCGAAGCATGGTGGGCATCAACGTCGACGAGATCCCCCAGCCCCACCGTTTGGCTGAACGCGGCTGGTAGTCCTCTGCCTTACGGCAGGCCCTGATCCTCTGCACGCTATTCCCCACGTCCCGCTAAGGCCGCTTCGCGGCGAGCGGGGACGCGGGGCCCCTTTTACGCGTGCTGCCGGACCAGTCCCTGCCTCCCAGTAGTAACGACGCCGGTTCCTCACCCTCTATGGTGGGGGACCGGCGTCGTACTTCTTTAAGCGGGGGACAGGTGACCACTTACTCCAGGCCGCGGCGTTTCAGGAGGGGCTCGAGCCTTGCCTCGCGGCCGCGCAGGGTCCGGAAGGAGTCCAGGGGGTCGCGGCTGTTTCCGCGCGAGAGGAGCTCCCGGCGGAAGCGTTCACCGTTGGCCCGGGTGAGGCCGCCGTTTCCGGAGAACCAGTCCACGGTTTCAGCGTCCAGCACTTCACTCCAGATGTAGGAGTAGTAGCCGGCGGCGTACCCTGCCCCGGCAAAGATGTGCTGGAAGTAGCCCGTCCGGTACCGCGGCGGAATCAGCGGGTGGGCGATCCCCGCCGCTGCGAGGGCCTTCGCCTCGAACTCGAGCGCGTGGTCCGGGACGTCACCCGGCTCCAGTGTGTGCCAGGCGAGGTCCAGCAGGGCCGCAGCAAGGTATTCGGTGGTGGCAAAGCCTTCGCCCCAGAGCCGGGATTCTTCGAGGCGGTCCACGATGTCCTGCGGCAGCGGCTCCCCCGTGACATGGTGCCGGGCGTAGTTGGACAGTACTTCCGGCCACATGATCCACATCTCGTTGGCCTGCGAGGGATACTCCACGAAGTCACGGGGCACGGACGTCCCCGAGAACCGGGGATACGTGACGCTGGACAGGAGCCCGTGCAGGGCGTGGCCGAATTCGTGGAACGCCGTGCGGAGCTCGTCCAGGGTCAGCAGCGTGGCTTCGCCCGCCGGCGGCTTGGAGATGTTCAGGTTGTTGATCACCACGGGGCGGGTTCCCAGCAGCGCTGACTGGTCCACGAGGGAATTCATCCACGCCCCGCCGCGCTTGGACTCCCGGCTGTAGTAGTCGCCCAGGAACAGTCCCAGGCCGCTGCCGTCCTCGTTGCGGACCTCCCAGATCCGGACGTCGGGGTGGTAGCCGGCAAGGTCCGTCCGTTCGTGGAAGGTGATGCCGTACAAGGCGGTGGCGGCATGGAACACGCCATCGGCCAGCACGGTGTCAAGCTCGAAATACGGCCGGAGCGCCTGTTCGTCGACGTCGTACCTTTCCTTCCGGACCTTCGCGGAATAGTAGGCCCAGTCCCAGGCTTCCAGCGGATGGCCCGCGACGGCGGCCAGTGCCTTGGCCTCCGCATCGGCGTTCCGGACGGCGGCCGGTGCCAGCCGGCCAAGCATGGACTGGACGGCCCCGAAGTCCGGAGCGGTCTGCCGGTCCACCACCAGTTCGGCGTAGTTGGCGTATCCCAGGAGGGACGCCTTCTCGGCCCGCAGGCCGGCCATCCGGCGTGCCAGGTCCAGGACGTCCAGTTCGCCGCCACTGCTGCCGCGCGCCACCGACGCCTCGAACAGCCGGCGCCGAACGTTCCGGTCAGCCAGCGAGGCAAGGGCAGGCTGGTTTCCCGGCTGGACGAGGGTGAGCAGGTACTTGCCATCGTGCCCCGCTTCGCGGGCCGCCTCCGCAGCACTGGCCACATCATCGGCCGGCAGGCCCGCAAGCTCATCGGGACTGTCCAGCAGGAGGGCAGCTGACTTCATGCCTTCCTTGACCCGCTGGCCGAACTCCGTGCCGAGCCGGGCCAACTCGGCGTTGATGGCCCGGAGCCGCTCCTGCCCGGGACCGTCCAGCTGGATGCCTGACTGGCGGAACTCCTTCAGGTACTCCTCGAGGAGGCGCACAGACTCGGGATCGCGGCCCGACGCGTCAACGGCCGCAAATCTGTCGAACAGCGCGCGATTCAGGAACACCTCGTCCTGGTGCGCGGAAAACCGGGGCGAAAATTCGGTTTCCAGCTGCCGGATCCGCTCTGATGCGTCGGCTGACACCAGGGTGAAGAACGGCGCCGCGGCGCGCTCCAGCAACCGCCCGGACCGTTCCATCGCCACCACGGTGTTCTCGAAATCGGCAGGCTCAGGGTTATCCACGATTGCCTGGATCTCGGCCATGTGCTCGGCCAGTCCGGCGTGGATGGCTTCGGCGTAGTGCGAATCCTCGATCGATGTGAACGGAGGGAGTCCGTAGGGGAGGGGGCTGGGAGTCAGGAGGGGGTTCGTCATGGGGCAAACCTTTCACAGCAGGGCACGCTTCTCAATGTGGCAACAATGACCGATGCCGGCGGCAGCCATCCCTACAATGACGGGTATGGGGACCATAGCCGCCAGGGCGGCCGGGCGCTGGCGCGCCCATGCCGTGGCATTGTCGTTGGCCGGAGCGCTGGGCCTGACGGGTGCGCTGGCGGGCTGCGGCCTGCTTGCTGAACAGAACGGGACGCCGCCACAGACAGCCTCGCAGCCCGCCACTGCCCGGCCTGGTACGGCCCAACCAACCGGGGCCGGGACACCGTCCCCTGGCGCCACACCCACGCCTGTTCCCACTCCCGGGAAGGGGCCGGCGTGCCCGGTGCTCCGGTGCACCTCTGTCCTGGTCACCGGCGACATGCTGGTCCACACCCAGCTGTGGCAGCAGGCGCAGCAGGATGCCGCCGCCGCCGGAAGTCCCGGCCTCGATTTTGTGCCGCTGCTGGAGGGCCAGCGCCGCTATATCAGCAGGAGCGATCTTGCCATCTGCCACCAGGAGACGCCGGTGGCCGGGCCGGAGGGGCCCTTCTCCGCCTATCCCTCCTTCAATGTCCCGCCGCAGATCATTTCGGCGTCAAAGGCGGTGGGCTACCAGGCATGTACGACGGCGAGCAACCATACCATCGACCGTGGCACCGACGGGCTGCTGCGCACCCTCGACGCCCTGGATGCGGCGGGGCTCAAGCACACCGGCTCATACCGCACGGAAAACGAGTCCCACGGGATCCTCATCGTGCAGACTCCGGCCGCCAAAGTGGCTGTCATCCAGGCTACGTACGGACTCAACGGACTGATCCCCGAGTACCCGTGGCAGGTGGACATGCTGGACGCACCGGCCATGATTGCCAAGGCGGAGAAGGCCAGGGCACTGGGCGCGGACATCGTCCTGGCCGCCATGCACGCAGGCGACGAATACGCCAGCGCACCGAATGCCCAGCAGCAGGAGATTGCCCACGCCCTGGCTGACAGCGGCCAGTTCAACCTGGTGTACGGGCACCACACGCACTCGGTCCTGCCGATCGAAAACTACAACGGAACCTGGATCGTCTACGGGCTGGGCAACGGGGTCACGGAACTCTCGCCCTGGTATGTCGTGAACAACGAGGGCCTGCTGGTCCGGGCACAGTTTGGGCAGGACGGTTCCGGTAAGTGGAGCGTCACGGACCTAGCCTGGGCGCCGTCGGTCATTGTCCGTGATCCCTACCGCTGGTGTTCGGTCGCTTCGGACGCGCCGCAGGGTCCCTGCGCCGGGCAGGAGGCTGACGCCGCCACCCGGCAGCGGACGCAGGCAGTGGTGGAGTCGATGGGGGCGGCGGCTGCCGGAGCCCACGAACTGCTCATCAGCCGCGAGCCGTAAGCCTTGTCAGCGGGGACGCCGGGCTGCGTGTTCCCTTGCCAGCACGGCATACCTGTCGTCCGGGTGGCCCGGCTCGAAGGTTCCGTACCTGCGCTCCGCCGCCGTACGGATCAGGAAATCCGCGATGGCCGGGTTTTTCGGCAGCAGCGAACCGTGCAGGTAGCTGGCAACGATGTTCCGGTAGCGGGCACCTTCATGTCCGTCGCTGCTGTTGTTGCCCGTCCCCTTGGCGGTGGTGCCCAGGGGGCGGACACCCTCTCCCAGGGTGGTCTGGCCGCTGTGGTTTTCGTACCCGAGGACTTCGCCGAACTCGGGCGTGGAGACCTTGACGTTGCCAATCAGCCGCTCATCGGTGCCGTGGGTCTCGACGTCCAGGACGCCGATGCCGGGGATGACGGCGCCGGTGCGGGTCTTGAAGAACCGCCCGAAGAGCTGGTAAAGGCCGCAGATCAGCAGCATGGGCGCGCCGTCCTCCGCCAGGCCCTTCAGCTCCGCGGCCCGTGCCTGGAGGTCGTCCTGGATGACGAGCTGCCCGCTGTCCTGGCCGCCGCCGCCCACAATGATGTCCACGTCCGCCGGGAACGGGTCGCCCACGTTGTACTCAAGCAGTTCGGGCGTGTAGCCGTGCCAGCTGATCCTGCGCTGCAGGACCAGGGCGTTGCCCCAGTCGCCGTAGATGTTCATGTCCCGCGGGTAGAGCTGGACAACGCGGAGCGCGCCCTTGCTTCGGCCTCCAGCCGCTTCTGCGGAGGGTGTTTCCAGACTCACGAGACAACCTCCACGGTGGTGATCTTGGACAGTTCGCGGCGGATCGCCAGCATGGCGGTGTACGTGCAGAAGATCCGCTTGGGCTTGCCCGAAGCTTCCCGGATGAAGGCGGCCAGCGCCGGCGCGATCTCGGGCTGGACTGATCCGAAGGGGACCTCGTCATACTGCAGCCGCAATGCCATGTCGTAGGCACGGGATCCGGTGAGCTGGTCCACGCCTTCCGCCCGCAGGGAATCGAACTCCACGTCCCACAGCCAGGACATGTCCCGGCCGTCGGCGTAGTTGTCATTGATGGCTATCATCGTGGCGTAGCCGCCCGCCGGGAACGACTTCAGGCCGAGCCGGAAACCGCTGGGGTTCTTGACCAGCACCAGGTCCAGGGGCTGGCCGTCCACGGTCAGGCTTTCGCCGCGGCCGAACGCCGGTGCCACCTGGGACAATGCCTCCAGCAGCGTTTCGTGGTTTGCGGTTGCGGCGCCTCCGCCGCAAATGCTCCTGGCGAGGGTCAGGGCGGCCGCTGCATTAAAGATGTTGTACACGCCGCGGAGCTTCATCGCCGTGGTGACAGTGCCGCCGTCGTACTCGAATTCGGCGGTGTCGGCACCCACATTGCGGAGTACGACGTCGGCCGCCGGCTTCTCCGGAAGGCCGGCCGGGGCGGGACTTCCGGGAGCGGCGCGCATGTCGTCGTCGTTGGGGAACGTACCCAGCAGCGACTCGTCCAGCCCGAAGTACTTCACGTCCTGCCCGGTAAGGGTGTCGGCGATCCTTGCGACCCTTGGGTCCTCGCGGTTCAGGACCACCGTGCCGGTGGTCTTGGCTGCGATCTGCTGGAGCAGCTGGGCTGTCTTGTCGATTTCACCAAACCGGTCCAGCTGGTCCCGCAGGACATTCAGGAGCAGGCAGTAGCGGGGCGGGACGCTGTTGACGAAGTGGACGGCATGGGCTTCATCGAGTTCCAGGACGGCGATATCGGCATCGAGCCTGCCGCGCCAGTCCACCTCCCCCAGCAGGGCGGCTGCGACGCCGCGGGTGAAATTGCTGCCGGTGCGGTTGGTGAAAACCTTGAGCCCCTGGCTCTCCAGCAGTTCCACCACCATCTTGGTGGTGGTGGTCTTTCCGTTGGTGCCGCTTACCACCGCAACGCCATGGGGGAGGGTGCTGAGCGTCCGCCGCATGAAGCCGGGATCGATTTTTTCGACCACCAGGCCCGGCAGGGCGGAGCCGCCGCCCCGGAGCCGGGTGGCCCGGCGGACCAGCTTGCCGAGCGGAACACTAAGGGAAAACATGTTTCGAATATATCCCAGCAACGGCATGCAACCGCCGCGTGGTGTTCCCCGCGGAGCGGGCGGCAGGGCCCGGGCCCGTATGCTGGATGGATGACAAATTCCCTTTCCGCCGATTCCGCGCGCGTTGGTGCAGGCCTGCGGATCGGCGTCCTGGCGCTCCAGGGTGACTTCCGCGAGCACCTTCGCGCCGTCGAGGCCACCGGTGCCGAAGCCGTAGGCATCCGCCGGCCCAAGGAACTGGACGGCCTGGACGGGCTCATCATTCCCGGCGGCGAGTCAACGGCAATCGACAAGCTCGCGCGGGCCTTCGACCTGGCCGAACCGCTGCGGGAGCGCATTGCCGAAGGACTGCCGGTCTACGGCTCCTGCGCCGGCATGATCCTGCTGGCCTCGGACATCGCCGACCCCGCCACCGACCTCTCCGGCGCCCCGCAACAGACCTTCGGCGGCCTGGACATGACGGTCCGCCGCAACGCCTTCGGCCGGCAGCGGGACTCGTTCGAAACGGACCTGGACTTCAAGGGCCTGGACTTCAGCGCCACGGATGCGGGCGTTCCGCCCGTCCACGCCGTGTTCATCCGGGGCCCCTGGGTGGAGCGGGTGGGCCCGGACGTTGAAGTGCTGGCGCAGGTGGAACCCGCGGAGCCGGAGCATGCGTCCCACGCTGTCCCCCTGCCCGGGACGGCTAGAATTGTTGCAGTGCGTTCGGGCCAGCTGCTGGCCACCTCCTTCCACCCGGAAGTGACTGGGGAAAAACGCGTACACGAACTCTTTATCCGGATGATCAGAGGAGAAGCGTAAAGCATGTCAGGCCACTCCAAATGGGCGACGACCAAGCACAAGAAGGCGATCATTGACAGCCGCCGCGCAAAGTCGTTCGCCAAGCTGATCAAGAACATCGAAGTCGCAGCCCGCATGGGCGGGCCGGACCTCGCCGGCAACCCCGGCCTGGAACTGGCAGTCACCAAGGCGAAGAAGACCTCGGTCCCCAACGACAACATCGACCGCGCCATCAAGCGCGGTGCAGGCCTCACCGGTGAAGTGGTGGACTACACCGAGATCATGTACGAGGCCCGCGGACCCCAGGGCTCGGCGCTGCTGATCGAGTGCCTCACGGACAACAAGAACCGTGCCGCCTCCGAGGTGCGCCTGGCCATCTCCCGCAACGGCGGCACCATCGCCGATCCCGGCTCCGTCAGCTACCTCTTCACCCGGAAGGGCGTGGTGACGCTGCCCAAGAACGGCCTCTCCGAGGACGACGTCCTGATGGCGGTGCTCGATGCCGGCGCCGAGGAAGTCAAGGACAACGGCGACAGCTTCGAAATCCACTCGGAGCCCGGCGACCTGCCCGCCATCCGCGAGGCGCTGAAGGAAGCCGGCATCGAATACGACACCGACGAAGTCGAGTTCGTGCCCTCCATGCAGGTGGACCTGGACCTCGACGGTGCCCGCAAGTTCCTGAAGCTCTCCGACGCGCTCGAGGACCTCGACGACGTCCAGAACGTCTACACCAACGCCGACCTCAGCGACGACGTCCAGGCCGCCCTGGAATCAGAGTGACGTCCGGCCTTGCCTGCTGAACAGGGCCCTGCCGCCCGCGTCCGGCACGCGTGACCCTGCGCGTGCTGGGGGTGGACCCCGGCCTCACCCGCTGCGGGATCGGCGTCGTGGACGTCGAGCGGAACCGGCGGGCCACCATGGTGGCCGTCGGCGTGGTCGGGACCTCCCCGGAGGAGACCCTGGACCAGCGGCTGCTGGTGATCGCCACGGCTATCGACGAATGGCTTGACCGCTACGAGCCCCAGGTCCTCGCCGTCGAACGTGTCTTCTCGCAACTGAATGTCAGTACCGTGATGGGCGTGGCGCAGGCGTCCGGGGTGGTGATCGCGGCGGCAGCCCGCCGGGGCATCCCGGTGGCCCTGCACACGCCGTCGGAAGTCAAAGCCGCGGTGACGGGCAGCGGCTCGTCCAACAAGGATGCCGTGACCAAGCTGGTTACCAAGATCCTTCGCCTTGACGCGCCGCCACGACCCGCCGACGCTGCCGACGCCCTGGCTCTCGCCATTACCCACGCCTGGCGGGCCGGAAGCGGAGCGGCGTCCGCCACCACCGGTCCCGGCAGCTCCTCGCTGACACCCGCCCAGCAGGCCTGGGCAGCGGCCGAGGCAAAGGCGCGGCGTGCCCGCTGAATGTCCTGGCCCCTTGCTAGGGTATTCGTAGATATGTTCGGATAGCCGGTCCCTGCAGGGGAGCCGGCCTACACCAGGAGCCCCGGCCTTGATCAGTTTCCTCCGCGGAACCGTAGCGCACGTAGGCCTGTCCACGGCCGTCATCGACCTCAACGGCGCCGGCATGAGCGTGTTCGCCACCCCGCAGACCCTCAGCGGACTGCGCACGGGGGAGGAAGGGAAGCTGTTCACGTCCCTGATTGTCCGGGAAGACTCCCTGACCCTCTTCGGATTCGCCACCGATGACGAACGGGAAGTGTTCGACGTGCTCCTCAGCGTCAGCGGCGTCGGGCCACGGCTGGCCCTTGCCGTCCTGGCGGTCCACGATCCCGAGGCCATCCGGGTTGCCGCGCACACCGGCGACAGCAAGACCTTCACCAAGGTCCCCGGCATCGGACCCAAGGTGGCGGGCCGGATCGTCCTGGAGCTGGCCGGGAAACTCGTTCCGCACGGCACCGCCGGTTCCGCAGCCGCCCCCACTGCCGCCGAGGCAGCATGGAAGCCCCAGGTGGTGGCGGCGATGACCAGCCTCGGCTGGTCTGAAAAGGACGCCTCATCCAGCATCGACAAAGCCCTGGCGGATGAGCCGGAAGTATCCTTCCGCGGCAACGTCCCCGAAATCCTCCGGACCACGCTGCGCTGGCTGGGCCAGGACGGCGCCCGGGCGGGCAACCGCGTAGGCAGCCGTGGCTGAACCGTCACTGGTGGCGGCAGGGGAGGAGCCGGAAGAGCGTGCCATCGAAGCCGCCCTCCGGCCCAAGAACCTGGACGACTTCGTGGGCCAGCACCGGGTGCGCAAGCAGCTGTCCCTGGTGCTGAAAGCCTCCCGGATGCGCGGCCGCAGCGCGGACCATGTGCTCTTTTCCGGCCCGCCCGGCCTGGGCAAAACCACCCTCGCCATGATTGTCGCGTCCGAGATGAACGCCCCGCTGCGCATCAGCAGCGGCCCGGCCATCCAGCACGCAGGCGACCTCGCAGCCATCCTGTCCTCGCTGTCCGAAGGCGAGGTGCTCTTCCTCGACGAAATCCACCGCATGTCCCGTCCGGCCGAAGAAATGCTGTACATGGCCATGGAGGACTTCCGGGTGGACATCGTGGTGGGCAAGGGGGCCGGGGCCACGGCCATTCCGCTGGAACTTCCGCCCTTCACCCTGGTGGGTGCCACCACCCGGGCCGGCCTGCTTCCCGGACCACTGCGCGACCGGTTCGGCTTCACCGGGCACCTGGAGTTCTACTCCGTCCAGGAGCTGGAACTGGTCCTCCGCCGTTCAGCCGGACTGCTGGACCTCAAGGTGAACTCCGCCGGCTTCACGGAGATTGCCGGGCGTTCGCGCGGCACCCCCCGGATCGCCAACCGCCTGCTGCGGCGGGTCCGGGACTGGGCCCTGGTCCACGAAATCGAGCAGATTGACGCCCGTGCAGCCTCCGCCGCGCTGGACATGTACGAGGTGGACAAGAAGGGGCTGGATCGCCTGGACCGGTCAGTCCTCGAGGCCCTCATCACCAAGTTCGGCGGCGGGCCGGTAGGGCTGTCCACCCTGGCCATCGCCGTCGGCGAGGAAACCGAAACTGTCGAAACGGTGGCAGAGCCTTTCCTGGTCAGGGAGGGCCTGCTGGGCCGCACGCCCCGGGGCAGGATCGCCATGGCACCGGCGTGGACGCACCTGGGCTACGCCATCCCGTCCGGCGTGTTTGCCCAGGAGCAGCTGGAGCTCTTCGATCCCGACTCCGACGCCGCCGCAGCATCCGACGGCTGGGCCCCGGAAAGCCAATAACAGGCTCCCTTCAGTTTTTCCCCTTAGACTGGTATGACGCTCGGCACGTCCGGGCCCGTGTTTCGCCGGCGCCATTCAACTGGCCGCCTCGGTGGGAAAGGGATTCCGTCAGGCATTTGCCTGGCAGTCCGGCCACCGGCGGAACGGGGCGGACGTTGCCGGAAAAATCGGTTCGGCACTTTAAGGAACGGAATTCCCCTTGGATCCAATGTCAATTCTCCTGTTCGTCATGCTCGGAGTTTTCATCTTCATGATGTTCCGGCGCAATAAGAAGACGCAGCAGCAGCAGGCGGAGCTCCAGTCGAAGTTCGGCCCGGGCGTCGACGTGATGACCAGCTTCGGCCTTTTCGGCCGGATCGTCGCCGTTGACGAAGCCGAGAACAAAGTCACCCTTGAACTTTCCCCGGGCAACCTCGCCACGGTCCACCGGCAGGCTGTCACCAAGATCGTCGAACCCGTGGCCGTTGAGCCCATGACCGTTGAGCCGGAGCCCGCTGCGCCGGCCGTACCGGACGATGCCTCCTCCCTGACCGGCCGTGAGGGCGGCAGCACCGCCACCACGCCGGTGGAGACGCCCGACGAAACCCTCAAGCGCCTCAACGACGAGGGCAAGAAGGACAGTTAGTCCCGCTGAACGCATAACCCTCTACCGCTGCGGAATGCCGCCGGTGCTGGCCACAGCAGGCACCGGCGGTTCTTCCGTGATCAAGAGAAAGATCGACAATGGCACGAACTGGCCCCAAGAAACCAGGCCTCAGGGTCCTGGTCTGGCTCGGCGTAATCATCGCCGCGCTGACCGCTGTCCTGGCCGGCGGCACCCTCAGCGGGCAGGCAAGCTGGGCGCCCAAGCTCGCTCTGGACCTTGAAGGCGGAACCCAGATGATCCTGGCGCCGAAGGTCGAGGGCGGCTCGGACATCAACGAGGAACAGCTCAACCAGGCCGTGGCGATCATCCGCCAGCGCGTTGACGGCTCCGGTGTTGCCGAAGCCGAAATCAGTACCCAGTCCGGCCGGAATGTGGTGGTCAGCCTTCCGGGAACCCCCTCCAGCCAGACACGCGACCTCATCCAGGCCTCCGCGGACATGAACTTCCGTCCGGTCCTTCTCAACGGTGCCGGCGCACCTGTTCCCGAGGAATCACGGCGCCCGAGGACCAGCTGCCCAAGCCCACCGCGGAGCCGGCCAACAGCAGCGACATCAACTGGATCACCCCGGAAATCTACCGGCAGTTCGAGTCCCTGGACTGTGACAACCCGGCCCAGGATGAACAGGAACGCTCGGATCCGGCCAAGCCGCTGGTCACCTGCGAGCCTGCCACGGACACCACCCCGGCCATCAAGTACATCCTGGGTCCGGTGGAGGTCAAGGGCAGCAACATCGTCACCTCGTCCTTCCAGCTGCAGCAGGGCGCCCAGGGCGCCGTCACCAACGACTGGGCCGTGAACATCCAGTTCGACGACGAGGCACCGCCAAGTTCAAAGAGGTCACCGAGCGCCTCAACCAGTTCTATGTGGCCGCCGGCGGCGAATCAGGCACCGACCCCAAAGCCCAGTTCGCCATCGTCCTGGACGACCAGGTGATCTCGGCGCCCCGGTCGCTGGCCGTCATCACCGACGGACGCCCGCAGATCACCGGCGGCTTTACGGAGCAGACGGCCAAGACGCTGTCCGACCAGCTCCGTTTCGGCGCCCTGCCCATCAGCTTCGAAATCCAGAGCGAGCAGCAGATTTCCGCCACCCTCGGCGGCGAGCAGCTGCGAATGGGCCTCCTCGCCGGCCTGATCGGCCTGCTGCTGGTGGTGGTCTATTCGCTCTTCCAGTACCGGGCCCTGGGCTTCGTCACCATCGCCTCGCTGGTGGTCGCGGGTATCCTCACCTACCTGGCCATCGCCATCCTCGGCTGGACGGAAAACTACCGGCTCTCCCTCGCCGGCGTCGCGGGCATCATCGTGGCGATCGGCCAGACGGCCGACTCGTTCATCGTCTACTTCGAGCGCATCCGCGATGAACTCCGCGAGGGCCGCGGCCTGGTGTCCGCCGTCGAAAACGGCTGGAAGCGCGCCAAGCGCACGGTCCTGGCCTCCAAGGCCGTGAACCTCCTGGCCGCCCTGGTCCTGTACTTCGTGGCCGTCGGCAACGTCCGCGGCTTCGCCTTCACCCTGGGCCTCACCGCCATCGCGGACCTCATCGTGGTGTTCATGTTCACGCATCCCACGCTGCAGCTGCTGGCCCGCACCAGGTTCTTCGGCGAGGGCCACCCGCTGTCCGGGCTCGATCCCAAGCGGCTGGGCGCCGTGCCGCTGTACCGCGGTGCCGGACGCGTCCGCACCCCGGAGGACAGGCCGGCGGCGGTCCGCGCCAAGAACGCGGGCGCGGCTGCCGAAGCCGAACGCAGGATGACCATTGCCGAACGCCGCCTGGCGGAGAAGCAGGAGCAGCTTGCCGGTTCCTCCAAGACGGCAGCGAAGGAGAACAAGTAATGTCAGGCTTCGCCAACTTCGGCAACGAGCTCTACACCGGAAAGCGCTCCTACGATTTCGTGGGCTCCAAGAAAATCTGGTTCCTCATCGCCGCCGTGGCGGTGGCCCTGTCCATCGTCATCCCGGCGGTCAAGGGCGGCTTCAACCTGGGCATCGAATTCCGCGGCGGCTCCGAGTTCACGGTCTCCAACGTTCAAACGACGGACGCTGCCCTGGGCGAGAAAGCCGTCACGGACGTCGTCGCGGGCAGTGTTCCGCGCGTCGCCAACGTGGCCGGGACCACCATGCGGATCCAGACCGACAAGCTCACGGACGATGAGACCCTCCGCATCAAGGAGGGCCTGACCGCGGCCTACGGCGTCACGGAAAACGAGGTGACGTCAACCTTCGTAGGTCCCACGTGGGGCGCGGACGTCACCAAGCAGGCGCTGATCGGCCTGGTGATCTTTGTCCTGCTGGCGGCGGTCCTAATGGCGCTGTACTTCCGCACGTGGAAGATGTCGCTCTCGGCCATCGCGGGCATGGCGGTGACCATGTTCATCACCGCAGGCGTCTATGCGCTGAGCGATTTCGAGGTCACCCCGTCAGCCATCATCGGCTTCCTGACCGTCCTGAGCTACTCGCTGTACGACACCGTGGTGGTGTTCGACAAGATCCGTGAGAACACCGCGGAGATCGACGCCTCCACGCGGCGCACCTTTGCCGAGGAGGTCAACCTCGCCGTGAACCAGACCCTGGTCCGTTCCATCAACACCATGATGGTGGCCATCCTTCCCGTGGGCGCCATCCTGTTCATCGGTGCCGGACTGCTGGGCGCAGGTACGCTCCGTGACCTGTCACTGGCCTTGTTCGTGGGCATCCTCATCGGCACGGCCGCCACCATTTTCGTGGGGGCACCCATGTACGCCTGGCTGCGGCAGAACGAGCCGGACCTGGTCAGGCAGGCCAAGCGCGTGGAGCACCGCCGTGCCGGCGCGGCCGGCCGGACGGCCTCCACCGAACCGGCCCAGGCCTGACCGCCGCATCATCCCAGTCGAGGGCCTGAAGACGGCCCCGGGCCGGACAGCGCAACCATCGCGCTGTCCGGCCCGGCACATTTAAGGGCCGGTTATAAAACTGCAGGGCGTGGGGAATAGACTGAAGTAATTAAAGCGGTGGTGAGGAGTGCTTCATTGGAAGAACGTTCGGCGTCGGCGCCAACGGCACAGGGAGACAAGAATCCTGCCGGTGTGCAAACAGGGCTGGCGGCATCGGCGCGCCCTGGTTCCTTGGTGCCCGTCGACAACTCCGGGTCCCGTGCCACGTTTCCGGGGCGCCGCGAACGTACCCGCTCCCGGCTTGCCCGCCTGACCGGGCGCAGCACAGCCACGTACTCGCCCATCCTCGAGCCGCTGCTGAGGACAGTCCGGGCCAACAATCCGAAAGAGGATTTTGACCTCATCCAGCGCGCGTTCGACGTGGCGGAGCGGAGCCACCGGGGCCAGAAGCGCAAGAGCGGCGACCCGTACATCACCCACCCGGTGGCTGTGGCCACCATCCTGGCCGAGCTCGGCCTGAGCGGCACCACGTTGGCGGCAGCCTCCTGCACGATACCGTGGAGGACACGCCGTACACCCTCGATGACCTGAAGCGGGATTTCGGCCCGGAAGTGGCGATGCTGGTCGACGGCGTCACCAAACTGGACAAGGTGAGCTTCGGCGAGGCTGCGCAGTCCGAAACCGTCCGCAAGATGGTCGTGGCCATGGCCAAGGACATCCGCGTGCTGATGATCAAACTGGCCGACCGGCTCCACAACGCCCGCACCTGGCGGTTCGTATCCGCAGAGTCCTCCGCCCGCAAGGCACGCGAAACGCTGGAGATCTTCGCCCCGCTGGCCCACCGCCTGGGCATGAACACCATCAAATGGGAGCTCGAGGACCTTTCCTTCGCGGCACTCTATCCCAAGGTGTACGAGGAAATCGTGAGGATGGTGGGGGACCGCACCCCTGAGCGCGAGAAGAGCCTCAGCGTCATCCGCGACCAGATCACCGAGGACCTGCGCACCGCACGGATCAAGGCCACCATCACGGGCCGGCCCAAGCACTACTACTCGATCTACCAGAAGATGATTGTCCGGGACAAGGACTTCGACGACATCAACGACCTCATGGGGGTCCGGGTCCTGGTGGACTCCGTCCGGGACTGCTATGCAGCCCTTGGCACCATGCATTCGCGCTGGAACCCGCTGCCGGGCCGGTTCAAGGACTACATCGCGATGCCCAAGTTCAACATGTACCAGTCGCTGCACACCACAGTGATCGGCCCGGGCGGCAAGCCCGTGGAAATCCAGATCAGGACCCACGAGATGCACCGCCGCGCGGAATACGGTGTGGCGGCGCACTGGAAGTACAAGGACCAGCCCAACCGCACCGCCGTCGGCCCCGGCAGCCCCCGCGACGGCGACATGGGGTGGCTGCGGTCCCTGGTGGACTGGCAGCAGGAGACGTCAGATCCCGGTGAGTTCCTCGATTCGCTCCGGTTCGAGATCAACGCCCGCGAAGTGTTCGTCTTCACCCCCAAGGGTGAGGTCATGGCACTGCCGGCAGGCTCCACTCCCGTCGATTTCGCGTACGCCGTGCACACCGAGGTGGGGCACCGGACAATTGGCGCCCGCGTCAACGGCAAGCTGGTGCCGCTCAACAGCGAGCTGAACCACGGCGACTGGGTGGAGATCTTCACCTCCAAGGCCGAGGGCGCCGGTCCCAGCCAGGACTGGCAGCACTTCGTCAAGAGTGCCCGGGCCCGGAACAAGATCCGGCAGTGGTTCAGCAAGGAGCGCCGCGAGGAAGCGATCGACCGCGGCAAGGAACTGCTGACCCGGGCAATGCGCAAGCAGAACCTTCCGCTGCAGCGCCTGATGACCCACGAGGCATTGGCGGCCGTGGCCGAAGAGTTCAAGTACGTGGACATCTCCGGGCTCTACGCCGGTGTCGGCGACGGCCACACCTCCGCGCAGGCGGTCATGGAGAAACTCGTCGAAAGCCTCGGGGGGAAGGAAAGCGCCGACGACGACATCACCGAAGTCAGCATCCCCACCCAGGTCACCAAGCACGTTTCTCGGACTCGGGCGTCGTGGTCCGCGGCGTCGGCGACGTCTGGGTGAAGCTGGCGCGCTGCTGCACCCCCGTTCCGCCCGACCCCATCCTGGGCTTCGTCACGCGCGGATCCGGGGTATCCGTGCACCGCACGGACTGCACCAACATCTCCGACCTCAAGGACCAGCCGGACAGGATCGTGGACGTGGACTGGGCGCCCACCCAGTCCAGCGTGTTCCTCGTGGAGATCCAGGTGGAGGCCCTGGACCGCAAGTCGCTGCTGTCCGACGTGACCCGGGTGTTGTCGGAGAACCACGTGAACATCCTGGCCGCCAGCGTCCACACGTCCACGGACCGGGTGGCCATCTCAAAGTTCGCCTTCGAGATGGGCGACCCCAAGTACCTGAGCCACGTCCTGAGTGCCGTCCGCCGGATCGACGGCGTCTTCGACGTCTACCGCACCACCGGAAACAAGCGCAGGAGCTAGGGAAGCGAGCTTCTCCAGCGCAGCCCTCTTGTGCGGAACCCGCGGCGAGGCCTCTATCGCAAGGACCAGCAGCCGCAGCCGCACGTCCTGCTGGGGGCGTGCCAGCAGCGCCGCAAGCGCAGGAATGGCGCGCTCCGCCTCCACGTGCAGTGCCACGTCCAACGCCGTGCGGAGCGGGCTGGAGACCATCAGCCCGCCCAGGCTGACGACGTCGAAGGGGCCCAGCCTGACCTCATGCAGCGTGCAGCCGCGCGTGTTGCGCAGGCTTGAGACACGCCGTTTGGCATCCACCAACAACGCAAGCCGGTCCGGCTCCGCCGCGCACCCGTAGATCCAGGCCGCCGTCATCCGGCCTGCCACGACGCGCTGCCTGACCGCCTGGGGAACACCGCCCGCGGCGGCCCGCGCCCGCAGCTGGGGCGAGCCCTGCACTTCCGGCAGGGTGTAGCCGTTGTGGTGGAGCCGGGCGAGCAGGCCGTCCGCGGCGAGGGACTGCAGTTCCGGACCGGCGAAGGGCATCCCCGGCGCATACAGTTCGGGGAAGCGGGGCGCCTGGCTCCCCGCTGGGTGGTCAAGGCCTGGGGCAGCAGGGGAAGCCGGTGATGTCGCCATCCATCCATCCTGCCCCTTGGCGTTAACGGCCGCAGGCCCGGTTCCGGTTATGTGGATAACCGGGACCGGGCCTGCGCGTTGCGGGTGGCGCGGGGTCAGGAAAGCTCGCTGGCCGACCGCTGGATCTGGTCGAGCCAGGCCTGGCGCGCCTCGAGGGCTTCCCGGGCAGCCTTGATCTTGCGCTGGTCGCCGCTCTTCTCGGCTGCCGCCAGGTCCTCCTGCAGACCGGCGATGGCCGATTCAAGCTGGGACAGCGCGCTGTTGGTGCGTGCCTTCCGCTCCGGGTTGGACCGCTGCCACTGCTCTTCCTCGGCCTGGCGGACAGCGTCCTCCACCTTGCGAAGCCCGGCTTCGATACGGCCCATGTCCGCGCGCGGAACCTTGCCGGCTTCCTCCCAGCGGTCGCGGATGGACTGCAGGGCCTTCTTGGCGGCTCCGAGGTCCTTCACCGGGAGGATGCCGTTGGCTTCCTCCAGAAGGGCTTCCTTGACGGTGAGATTGGCGGCGTATTCCTGGTCGATCTCGTCGTTCGCGGCCTGCCGGTTGGTGAAGAAGACATCCTGGGCAGCACGGAACCGCGCCCACAGGGCGTCGTCGTCCTTGCGGCTGGCCCGCGGGGACGCCTTCCACTGGTCCATGAGGCGCCGGTATTCACCGGCGGCGAAGCCCCAGTCGGTGGACGTTGACAGTGCCTCGGCTTCGGCAATCAGCTTTTCCTTCGCAGCCTTGGCTGCGGAGTTGTTGCTGTCCAGCTGCGAGAAGTAGGCGCGGCGGTGCCGGTCGAAGACGGTGCGGGCTGCCCGGAACCTCTTCCACAGGGCGTCCTCGTTGCTGCGGCCCAGCCGGACACCGCTCTTCTGCGCGGTTTTCCAGCTCTCGAACAGTTCGTTCATCCGTGCGCTGGACGTCTTCCACTGCGTCTGGGCCGGGTCCTGGCCGGAAATCTGTTCCGCTTCGGCAACGATGGCCTCACGGGCGGCCAGTTCGGACGCACGGACGGCCTCGTGCTCGGCCTTCTCCGCCTTTTCGAGTTCGGTGATCTGCGTGGTGAGTGTGTCCAGCCGTGCCTCGGCCGCACGGAGGTCTCCCACCATGTTGCGCTCGGCGAGCTGCTCCCGCAGGTGGGTCACGGTCTTTTGCATGTCGGTGCTGGGGGCCTTCGAGCTGACGCGCTGTTCCAGCAGGACGATCTGGGCCACGACGTCGTCGTATTTCCGTGCGAAGTACGCCAGCGCCTCGTCATCGCTGACGCCCGGGTACTGGCCCACGGGGTGCTCGGCGCCGTCGATGGTGAGGAAGACATGTCCGTCGCCTTCCACCCGGCCCCACTTCGAAGCCTCGGCCAGGGATGTGGCGGGCGGAGCCTGGACGGGCGCCGCTGCGGGAGCGGCAGCCGCCGGCTTGGGGCGGGATGCGAAAGCCGCGGGCGACGGAGCAGAGGGGCGGGGCCCCGGGGCGGGTGCAGGGGCTGGAGCAGCTGAGGCAGCGGGAGCGGGCGGCGCATCCACCGCGGGAGCGGTGCCGGTTGCTTCGTCCTCAGCCACCGCTGCGGGCGCGCCGGCCGGTTCCTGGCCGTTCTCTGCCGCGGGGGCTTCCGTTTCCGGAGTGCCCACTGCCGGGGCTGCGCCGTCCGTGGTGGCCTGGGCCGTCCCGGTCAGTTCTGCTGCTGTTTCGTCGGATTTCTGACTGTCTGTCACCGCTAAAAGTCTTTCGCTTGGAGGGAATACTTCCGTACTGCACCGCGGCCGCGGGCCGGGCTCCTACTTCAGAGAAAACGAGTCTATCGTGACTGGTTGCACAGGTGCGCCGTCCGTGTCACTGGTGACGGGAGTAATCCCGGCGGCGGCAATGGTGGATACCACGTCCAGTCCGGAGGTCACCTTGCCCACCACCGTGTAGCCGCCGGCGCTGTCCGCGGGGATGGTGGTGTCCTTGTAGACGATGAAGAACTGGGTCCCGTTGCCGTAGGCGTTGTTGCCTGTCCGGGCCACAGCGATGGTCCCGGCAGGGTAGGTGTTGTCCGCGGGGGTGTTTTCCAGGGGACCCCAGGTGTAGTTGGGATCGCCCTTGCCGTCGCCGGTGGGGGAGCCGCACTGCATAACGCCGAAAGCGTCGCCGGTGGTCAGGCGGTGGCAGGTTTTTCCGCTGTAGTAGCCCTCGTCGCTGAGGGACTTGAAGACGGCGGCGGCCTGCGGTGCGCTGGTGCCGTCCAGCTCTACGCCCAGGGGGCTCCCGTTCAGCACCAGCTCGCCGGTAAACGTCTTTCCGGCGGCGGTATCGGCCGCCGGAATGTTGGGGCCGTTGGTGGCCTGCGCAGACGGAGTGGCGGAAGCCGACGGGCTGGTGAGGCCGGCCTCGGCCGCAGCGAATTCATCCTCTGTGGGGTTGCCGGCAAAGGCAGTGAGCTGGAGCACGACGGCGAGGACAACGGCGGCGGTTCCGGCGCCGGCGGCCACGAGGTTGTCGCGCTTGCGCCGCTTCTCCTGGTCCCGCCGCAGCTCGCGCTTGGCCTCCATCTGCTGGATGCGCCGTTTGGCTTCGCGGGCACTGCGTGAACTGGCCGGCAAGGGTCCTCCTCATAGTCGGGCTGCTGCACTGCGGCCAACAGGGCCGGCAGCACAGGTTTTTTGGCGGCCGGGCCCTGCCGCCCGTGCGCATTAGAGATGCACACCGATGACGCATAAACTGACTGCCGCACATAGTTTATGCATGACTGGCTGGACTGCCGCCGATCGGCGCCCGCAACGGGCGGAAAGCGGCCAGCATCCGGCGCTTTAAGAGGAGAACTTCCATGGCACGCACCGCCTCCCTGTCCGGATTCCCCGAGTGGCTTCCCGAGGAGCGGCTGGTGGAACTTCATGTCCTGGACACGCTGCGGCGGGTTTTCGAGCTTCACGGCTTCGCCTCGATCGAGACCCGTGCCGTGGAGACCGTGGGGCAGCTGCTGCGCAAGGGCGAGATCGACAAGGAAGTGTACGGCCTCAGCCGCCTCCAGGAGGATGACAGCGACAACCCGGTCAAAGGGGGCAAGGCCGACCCGCACGCGCTGGCCCTGCACTTCGACCTCACCGTCCCGTTTGCCCGCTACGTGGTGGAAAACGCCGGCTACCTGGCCTTCCCGTTCCGGCGGTACCAGATCCAGAAGGTGTGGCGCGGCGAGCGTCCGCAGGAGGGGCGTGCCCGCGAGTTCACCCAGCTGACATCGACGTGGTGGGCGACGGCGAACTGCCGTTCCGGTACGACGTCGAGATCGCCTGGTGATCGCCGAAGCGTTGAGCGCGCTGCCCATCCCTGACTTCCGGCTGCGGATCAACAACCGGAAGCTGGCCGAAGGCTTCTACCGCGGCATCGGCCTGGATGACACCGCCGGTGTGCTCCGCAGCATCGACAAGCTCGAGAAGATCGGGCCTGAGAAGGTGGCCGAGCTGCTCAAGTCCGAGCTGGGTGCCACGGATGAGCAGGCGCGGAAGGCACTGCAGCTGGCCGCCATCCGGACGGAGGACACTTCCTTCGTGGCCCAGGTGCGTGCGCTCGGCGTGTCCAACGAGCTGCTTGATGAGGGGCTGGATGAGCTGGAGCAGGTCATCGACGCCGCCGTCCAGCGTGCCCCGGGCAAGGTACTGGCAGACCTGAGCATCGCCCGCGGCCTGGACTACTACACCGGCACCGTGGTGGAGACCGTCCTGGTGGGCCACGAGCAGCTGGGTTCCATCTGCTCCGGCGGCCGGTACGACGCCCTCGCCTCGAAGGGCAACCGGAAGTTCCCCGGCGTCGGCCTGTCCATCGGTGTCACCCGGCTGGTGTCCCGCATCCTCAGCCAGGACCTGGCCAGGGCTTCACGCTCGGTCCCCACCGCTGTCCTGGTGGCCCTCACCCATGACGACAGCTGGGGTGCCGCGCAGGATGTTGCGGCCCAGCTGCGCAGCCGCGGCATCCCCACCGAGGTGGCGGCCAAGGCGGAGAAGTTCGGCAAGCAGATCAAGTTCGCCGACCGGCGCGGCATCCCGTTCGTGTGGTTCACGGACGACGACGGCACCCACCAGGTGAAGGACATCCGAACCGGCGAGCAGGTGGTGGCAGCCCCCGAAACCTGGATGCCGCCGTCGGAGGACCTTTCGGTGCAGGTGGCCAGCGCGGAGCCCGCCGCCGTTTAGCCGGATTGCCCGCAGCAGGGGCCGCCATGGGGCGGCGGTCCCTGTCCAGCGGGTAAACTCGGACAGGACTGTTCCTGCAACGGTCCTTTTATATCTCCCACAGTTTCCCCCTGATCTCTCTAGAAAGGCGTGCTGTGCTGCGCACACATGACCTCGGATCCCTTCGTTCCGAGCACATTGGACAAACCGTAACCCTGGCCGGCTGGGTGGGCCGCCGCCGTGATCACGGTGGTGTGGCATTCGTGGACCTGCGCGACGCTTCCGGCGTGGCCCAGGTGGTGGTCCGCGAGGAAGAGGTCTTCCACGGGTTGCGCAACGAGTACGTCCTGCAGGTCACCGGCACTGTGTCCAAGCGCCCCGAGGGCAACGAAAACCCGGCCCTGGCCACCGGCGACATCGAGGTCATGGCGGACAAGGTGGTCATCCTGAACACCTCCGACCCCCTGCCGTTCCAGATCGACGAGCACGTGGAGGTTGGCGAGGAAGCCCGGCTGAAGCACCGCTACCTGGACCTCCGCCGCCCCGGCCCCAGCCGCAACCTCCGGCTGCGCTCCGAGGCAAACCGGGTGGCACGCGAACTCCTCCACAAGGACGGCTTCGTGGAGATCGAGACGCCCACGCTGACCCGCTCCACCCCCGAAGGCGCGCGCGACTTCCTGGTTCCGGCCCGCCTGGCGCCCGGTTCCTGGTACGCGCTGCCGCAGTCCCCGCAGCTGTTCAAGCAGCTGCTGCAGGTGGGCGGCTTCGAGAAGTACTACCAGATTGCCCGCTGCTACCGGGACGAGGACTTCCGCGCCGACCGCCAGCCGGAGTTCACCCAGCTGGACATCGAGGCGAGCTTCGTTGACCAGGACGACATCATCACCCTCGGCGAGAACATCGTCCAGGCCGTGTGGCGCCTCATCGACGTCGAGATCCCCACGCCCATCCAGCGGATTACCTACGCGGACGCCATGGCCCGCTATGGCTCGGACAAGCCGGACCTGCGTTTCGGCCAGGAACTGACCGAGCTGACGGAGTTCTTCAAGGACACCAACTTTGGCGTGTTCAAGGCACCGTACGTCGGTGCCGTCGTCATGCCCGGCGGCGCCTCGCAGGCCCGCCGCGCCCTGGACGCCTGGCAGGAATGGGCCAAGCAGCGCGGCGCCAAGGGCCTGGCCTACGTCCTGTACAAGGAAGACGGCGAGCTGGCAGGTCCCGTTGCCAAGAACCTGACGGACGCCGAGCGCGCTGGCCTGGCCGACGCCGTCGGTGCCAAGCCGGGCGACTGCATCTTCTTCGCCGCCGGCGAGAAGACTCCGTCCCGCGCCCTCCTCGGTGCGGCACGGGTGGAGATCGGCCACCGCACCGGCCTGATCAACCCCAGCGACTGGGCTTTCTGCTGGGTTGTCGACGCCCCGATGTTCGAACCGGCAGCCGCCGCGGTTGCTTCCGGCGACGTCGCGGTCGGCGCCGGGCAGTGGACCGCCGTGCACCACGCGTTCACCTCGCCCAAGCCCGAGTTCCTGGACACCTTCGACAAGGATCCCGAGTCTGCACTGTCCTACGCGTACGACATCGTCTGCAACGGCAACGAGATCGGCGGCGGCTCCATCCGTATCCACCAGCGCGACGTGCAGGAACGCGTCTTTGAACTGATGGGCCTGGACAAGGAGGACGCGCAGACCAAGTTCGGCTTCCTGCTTGAGGGCTTCAAGTACGGCGCCCCTCCGCATGGCGGCATTGCCTTCGGCTGGGACCGCGTTGTCTCCCTGCTGGCCGGCGTGGATTCGATCCGCGACGTCATCGCCTTCCCGAAGTCCGGCGGCGGCCATGATCCGCTGACCGACGCGCCGGCCCCGATCACGCCGCAGCAGCGCAAGGAAGCCGGCGTCGATTTCAAGCCTGAGGCAGTCAAGCCGGCCGAGGCCAAGAAGGCTGAAGCAATCGCGAAGTAAGCACGCACCAGCTGCATGACAGGAGGCTTCCCGGCCGCGCCGGGGAGCCTCCTGCCATTAATGAAGGAGGTCCTGTGGCCACAGGTGTGACCGGCATACATGCGGGCCCGGCCGGCGGCGCTGCTGCCTGGGATGTTGAGGCAGCAATGGACGCCGCCTGGCCAGCTATGGAACGGCACTCGGCCGGCGGCTGGGTGTTCCGTGCCGCCGGCGGGGTCACCCAGCGGGCCAACTCGATCTGGCCACGGCATCCCGGCGGTACTGAAGTGCCGCCGGCGCTGCTGCGGGACGCGCGCGCCTGGTACAGGGCGCGCCGCTGCCGGTGATCTTCCAGGTGCCCGCCGGCGCCCGGACAGCCGCGCTCGACGAGTTCCTCGACGCCGAAGGGTTCACCCGGCAGTCCGAGACGCTGATCATGACCCGAGGCCCCCTGCCCGATGCTCACACGCCGGAAGCTTCGGTGGAGATCCGCACCGACCCGTCGGCCGACTGGCTCAACGTGTGGTGGACAGTGGACGGACGGGGCGGCGCGGACGCCCTCGCCACCGCCACGGACATCCTCAAGGGCTGCCCGTCCCTGTACGCGCTGGTGAGGGACGACGCCGGCCGGCCGGCCGCCGTCGGACGCCTCGCCATTCCCGCTGGGGACACAGCGCCGCGGGGTGGGGACACGGCCCGGCGCGGCGGCATCTACTGCATGGCCACGCTGCCTGACGCACGCGGCCGCGGCTATGGCACCGCTGTCCTGCGCGCGCTGCTCCACGCCGGTTCCGTGCAGGGACTGGACGGCTACTGGCTGCTGGTAACCGTCGCGAACCGGTCCGCCCAGGAGCTGTATGCCCGGGCCGGGTTCCGGGAAACCGGCCGCTACCTGTACCGGCAGGAGCGGCCGCGGCGCGCACTGACCGGCTGCTAGCGCTCACCGTTCGACGGTTCCCTGCGCACTCGATGCTCCGAACCATCGAATCGGCAAGGAATCGTCGAATCGGCGGCGGAACTGGCCTACGGCGGGGCGTCCGTCACCTGCACCTTTACGGAGCAGCGTCCGCGGCCGCCTTCCTCAGCACGGCCAGCCGCGGGTCGGAGACGTCGAGGTAGGGCAGCCGGGGCAGGCGCGCGTAGTCCCTCAAGGCAGGGTGCCCGAGGACCAGGTCAGCCAGGGCCCGGTCGCCGCCGGGGACCACATACTCGAAGGCTTCCGGGCCGAACACCTCCGCGGCCTGCTGCGCCACCGCTTCCACCAGCGCATCCGCCTGGTTGGACCTGCGCCGGGCAAACCTCTGCTGCGACTGGCCCCCTGCGGCTGTCCTGCCCTGGACGTACCGGGTTCCGGCCTTGGAAGCCAGCAAATCCCCTTCCGCCGCGACGCCGATGCCGTACCCGCCGCGCCTGACCAGGAGCAGGCCAAGCCGCCGCGGCTGCGCCGCGAGGCTGGCCAGCCGTTCCAAAGCGTCGGCGCCGCGGCCCGGCCGCCCGTCCGCCGGCCATGGTGCCTGGAGCAGTGCGGAGGCGCCGTCGCCCGCCACCAGCCGCAGCCCGTCGTCGTCGTCCGAGAGACGGTACCCGCCATGGGACGCACCGAACCGCTCAGCCCAGCCGGCAACGCGGTTCCCCGGCACAAAGGCGGTCCGGACGGACAGGGGCCTGACGCCGGGGGAGTTCTGTGCTGTCATGGCGGCATCCTTCGGGAGATGGCTGGCGGCGGGAAAGCCGGGCGGGTCCAAGTAGCCTATCTATGTGGAAGATCTCTTCGGGCACGGGCCGGGCAACGACGACGACGGCGACGACGGTGCGCCTGCCGCACGCCGGAGTGCCGGGGGAGCGGGCAGTGCCTCCCCGCGCGGTCCGCTCGCCGTCCGGATGCGTCCCCGCACCCTCGATGAAGTAGTCGGCCAGCAGCACCTCCTGGGCCAGGGCTCGCCCCTGCGCCAGCTCGCTGCCGGGGCCGGAGCGGACACGTCCGGCCCTGCAGGACCCAGTTCACTGATCCTCTGGGGGCCGCCGGGCACCGGAAAAACCACCCTGGCGCATGTCATCGCCCGCGGTCCGGGCCGGAAGTTCGTGGAGCTCTCAGCCATCACCGCCGGGGTCAAGGACGTCCGTCGGGTGATGGACGAGGCCCTCACCGCCCGCGACCTCTACAAGACCACCACCGTCCTGTTCCTGGACGAGATCCACCGCTTCAACAAGGCCCAGCAGGACGCGCTGCTTCCCGGCGTCGAGAACCGCTGGGTGGTCCTGGTGGCCGCCACCACGGAAAACCCGTCGTTCTCGGTGGTCTCCCCGCTGCTGTCACGCTCGCTGCTGCTGACCCTCAAGCCGCTCACCGACGCGACATCGAAGGGCTCCTGGTCCGGGCGGTGCAGGATCCGCGCGGACTCGACGGCAAGGCCGAGCTCGATGAAGAGGCGCTGGCCCACCTGGTCCGGCTGTCCGGCGGCGACGCCCGGCGCGCACTGACCGCCCTGGAGGCGGCTGCTGGCGTGGCCTTCGGCGATGCCGATGACGCCGCCGGCGGCGACGGCCCGGTGAAGGTGGAACTCAAGCACACCGAGCGGGCCCTGGACGTGGCAGCCGTCCGCTACGACCGGGCCGGGGACCAGCACTACGACGTCGCCAGCGCCTTCATAAAATCCATCAGGGGATCCGACGTCGACGCCGCGCTGCACTACCTGGCCCGGATGCTCGAGGCGGGGGAGGACCCGCGCTTCGTCGCCCGGCGGATCGTGATCTCCGCCGCGGAGGACGTGGGCATGGCCGATCCCACCGCGCTGCAGACAGCCGTTGCCGCGGCGCAGGCGGTCCAGCTCATCGGCATGCCCGAAGGCAGGATTATTTTGGCGGAGGCGGTGGTCCACCTTGCCACGGCGCCGAAGTCCAATGCCGCCTACATGGGCATCAACCAGGCCATCGCCGACGTCCGTGCAGGCATGGGCAACGGCATCCCGGCGCATTTGCGCGACTCGCACTACCCCGGTTCCAAGCAGCTGGGCCACGGCCTGGGCTACAAGTACGCCCATGACGCACCGCACGCGGTGGCCACCCAGCAATACCCGCCGGATGACCTGGTGGGGAAGGACTACTACCGGCCGACGGGCAACGGTGCCGAGCGGGACATCGCGGTGCGGCTGGAGCGCCTGCGGCGGATTGTCCGGGGGAAGTAGCCCCATGGTAGGATGGATGTTTGTCTGGCAAGGCACGGACGCACAATCCCCTTGAATTTCCTTCGAGTAGGTTATGCCCTGTGCCCAGTAGCAAAAGGCAGCGGTTGGCCGATGCTCTCCATCGTGGAGGCCAGTAACACTGACACACCGCAGATATTGGAAGGACACAAGTGGCTAACAACACTCGTGCTCGCCGTCAGGCCCGCCTCTCGCGGTCCCTCGGCATCGCTCTGACCCCCAAGGCCGCCAAGTACATGGAGCGCCGCCCGTACGGCCCCGGTGAGCATGGCCGTGCCCGCAAGAAGCAGGACTCCGACTACGCCGTACGTCTGCGCGAAAAGCAGCGCCTGCGCGCCCAGTACGGCATCCGCGAAGCACAGATGACCCGTGCCTTCGAAGAGGCCCGCCGCACCAAGGGCCTGACCGGTGAGAACCTCATCGAACTGCTCGAAATGCGCCTCGACGCCCTGGTCCTGCGTGCCGGCTTCGCCCGCACCATCGCCCAGGCCCGCCAGCTGGTTGTGCACCGCCACATCATGGTTGACGGCGTCCGCGTTGACCGTCCGTCGTTCCGCGTCGGCGAGGGCCAGCTGGTCCACGTCCACAGCCGCAGCGAAACAATGGTTCCGCTCCAGGTTGCAGCAGCCGGCGCCCACCGCGACGTCCTGCCTGCCGTCCCCGCTTACCTGGACGTCAAGCTCGAGGCACTGCAGGCCCGCCTGGTCCGCCGCCCCAAGCGCTCCGAAATCCCGGTGACCTGCGAAGAGCAGCTCGTCGTCGAATTCTACGCACGCTAATCCCAAGCAGCGTATCCAAAGAAGCCCGTGGCAAGCGCCGCGGGCTTCTTTGTATGTAAGGTACTTGGGGGACATCTGCAAGAACGCGCTTCCTGGGCGCGCGCAGGATGGACCAAACCACAGAATTCGAGGAGATGAACGTCTATGTCTGGTGGCGATATCGCCGGCCTGATCGCTGCCGGGGTATTTGCGCTCCTGGTGCTGCTGCTTGCCGTGCCCATCCTGAAACTTGGGAAGGTGTTTGACGAGGTGCGGACGGCCATCAGGTCCATCAGCGACGGCGCCACGCCCCTGATGGATGAGGTCACCGCCACGGTCTCCACCACCAACCAGCAGCTCAAGAAGGTGGACGGCATCTCGTCCAACGTCTCCGACGCGTCCGCGAACCTCTCCGCGCTGTCCTCCCTGGTTGCCGCCACGGTAGGGTCGCCGCTCATCAAGGTGGCGGCGTTCAGCTACGGTGTGCGCACCGCGCTGTCCAACCGCAAGAAGCCCGCTGCCGGCCGCCGCAGCCGCTAGATCCAGAAAGAACCGGAAATGAAACGACTTGTCTGGATGGGAATCGGCGTCGCGATCGGGATCATCGCCTTCCGCAAAGTAAGTGAAGCGCAGTCCAGCCTGGGGCCGGAAGGCCTCAACCGCGCGGTCGGCCGGCTGGCTGACGGCGTGTACGAATTCGCCGACGCCGTCCGCGACGGCATGCGCGAACGGGAAACGGACCTTCGCGCCGCCCTGGGCGTCGAGGCCGAAGCCGCCCGCCACTGACCGGCAGGCAACCGGCCGTCGCCGGCCGGAACAACACCGGCAGGGTCCGTCCCCGGACTCCTGCCAACTGAACGAACTATCCGCGCCGGTGCGCGGACCAAGAAGGGTAAGTAAACAGCTCATGAAGTCGCAGGAGATCACAAAGCGCTGGGTGGACTTTTTTGTCAGCAAGGGCCACACGGCGGTTCCCTCCGCGTCGCTGGTCTCCAGCGACCCCTCGCTGCTGTTCACGGTTGCCGGCATGGTGCCGTTCATTCCTTACCTCACCGCCCGGGAAGAAGCCCCCTACTCCCGCGCCACCAGCGTGCAGAAGTGCATCCGCACCGGCGATATCGAGGAAGTGGGCAAGACCGCCCGGCACGGCACGTTCTTCCAGATGTGCGGCAATTTCTCCTTTGGCGACTACTTCAAGGAAGACGCCATCAAGTACGCCTGGGAGCTGCTTACCAGCAGCGTTGACGACGGCGGGTACGGCCTTGAGCCGAGCGCCTTTGGGTCACGGTCTACGAGGAGGACGACGAGGCGAAGGACCTGTGGCTGAAGAACACGGGCGTCCCCGCAGAGCGCATCCAGAAGATGGGCAAGTCGGACAACTACTGGCACACCGGCCAGCCCGGCCCGGCAGGTCCCTGCTCGGAGATCTACTACGACCGCGGCCCCGCCTACGGCGTGGAGGGCGGCCCCGAAGCGGACGACAACCGCTACGTCGAGATCTGGAACCTTGTGTTCATGCAGTACCAGATCGACAACGTCCGCTCGAAGGTGGACTTCGACATCGTCGCCGACCTGCCCAAGAAGAACATCGACACCGGCCTGGGCATGGAACGCCTGGCAATGATCCTGCAGGGCGTCGAGAACATGTACGAGACCGACCAGGTCCGTCCCGTGATCGACAAGGCAGCCGAACTGTCCGGCAAGGAATACACCTCCGCCGAGTCCGACGACGATCCGCACCACACGGACGACGTCCGCATGCGCGTGGTGGCCGACCACATCCGGTCCGCCCTCATGCTGATCGCCGACGGCGTGGTCCCGTCCAACGAGGGACGCGGCTACGTCCTGCGCCGGCTCATCCGCCGCGCCGTGCGCGCCATGCGGCTCCTCGGCGTCGAGCAGGCCTGCCTGCCCGAACTCCTGCCCGCGTCCCGCGACGCCATGAAGGGCGTCTACCCGGTGGTGGAGACCGACTTCGACCGGATCAGCCGGATCGCCTACGCCGAAGAAAAGGCCTTCCTGCGCACCATCGCCTCCGGCACCGCACGGCTGGAAGAAGCCGTCGTTGCGTCCAAAGCCGCCGGCAAGCCGCTCTCCGGCGAGGACGCCTTCACCCTGCACGACACCTACGGCTTCCCGATCGACCTGACGCTGGAAATGGCCGAGGAGGCCGGGCTGAAGGTTGACGAGGCCGAATTCCGCAGCCTCATGCAGGAACAGCGCAAGCGTGCCCAGGCGGACGCCAAGGCCAAGAAGGGCGGGCACGCGGACATCTCCGCGTTCCAGGAACTGCTCGGCGAAGGCGAAACGGTCTTCACCGGCTACACCGAGCTCGACGGCGAGTCACGGGTCCGTGGCATCATCCACGGCGGGCAGCGGGTGGCTCACGCGGCCACCGGCGACGAGATCGAGCTCGTGCTCAGCGAGACGCCGTTCTACGCCGAGGCAGGCGGCCAGGCGGCAGACACCGGCCTGATCACCGGTGACGGCTTCGTCGTTGAGGTCCTGGACGTCCAGCGCCCCGTCAAGGGACTGAGCGTGCACAAGGCGATCGTCCGCGAGGGCGAAATCCCGGCCGACGCCTTGGTGCGCGCCGCCGTCGACCGTGAACGCCGCCACGCCGCAGAACAGGCGCACACGGCCACCCACATCGTGCACGCCGCCCTGCACCAGATCCTGGGGCCCGAAGCCACCCAGCGCGGTTCCTTCAACAAGGCCGGCTACCTGCGCTTCGACTTCGCCTGGGGCGAGGGCCTGAGCACTGCCACCCGCTCCGAAATCGAGGAAGTCTCCAACCTCGCCATCCGCAACAACTACGCGGTGGAAACCAAGGTGATGGCGCTGGCTGAAGCCAAGGCCATGGGCGCCATGGCGCTCTTCGGCGAGAACTACGGCAGCGAAGTCCGCGTTGTCGAGATCGACGGCGCCTGGTCCCGTGAGCTCTGCGGCGGCACCCACGTCGCCAACACGTCCCTTATCGGCAGCCTTTCCCTGCTTGGCGAACAGTCCGTCGGCTCTGGAAACCGCCGTGTTGAGGCCTTCGTTGGCATGGACGCCTTCCGGCACCTGGCCGCGGAGCGGGCCCTGGTGACGGAACTCACCGAGATGCTGAAGGTTCCGTCAGGGCAGCTGGCTGACCGGATCGCCACCACCCTCGCCAAGCTCAAGGCGACCGAGAAGGAACTGGAGCGCCTGCGCAAGGAGCAGCTGGCGGCAGCGGCCGCCCAGCTGGTCAACACCGCCCGGGACGCCGCCGGTGTCAGCGTGATCGCCCACGACGCCGGCATGGTCAGCGGCGCCGACGACCTGCGCGGCCTGGCCCTGGACCTGCGGAACAGGCTCGGCACCGCCCCGGCCACCGTGGCCGTGGCCGGTGTGGCCAACGACCGTCCCGTTATCCTGGTGGCCACCAACGAGGCAGCGCGCGGCGCCGGCGTGAAGGCAGGTGCCTGGTGCGCCTGGCTGCCGGGATCCTCGGCGGTGGCGGTGGCGGCAAGGACGACGTCGCCCAGGGCGGCGGAACCGACGCCGGCAAGGTGGGCGCCGCCCTGGCAGCCGTCGTCGACGCCGTCGAACGGCGCTAACACTGCCATGACCAATCCTGCAGCTGCCGGCGGCTACCCCCAGGGCGTGAAACTGGGGGTGGACGTCGGCACCGTCCGGGTCGGGGTGGCCATCTGCGACCGGGACTCGATCCTCGCCACGCCCTACAAGACGCTGGACCGGAACGCGAAAAAGAACTCCGACGTCAAGCTCATTGCGAGGCTGGTGGAGGAGCTCGGTGCCGTCCAGGTTTTTGTCGGGCTCCCCAGGACGATGAAAGGCGAAGAACACTCGTCTGCGCGGATGGCCGGCGACTACGCGGAACTGCTGGTTGCCGAGCTGGCTGGCCGCAATCAGGACGTGCCGGTCAACCTCGTGGACGAGCGGCTCAGCAGCGTCACGGCCCACCGCAACCTCCACGAAGCTGGCATGAGCAGCAGGAATCACCGTAAAGTAGTGGATCAGGTCGCGGCGGCAGGGATTCTCCAGCACGCCATCGACATGCAGAAAGCCAGGGGAGCGGATGTCGGCTCACGCGTGACAGCGCCATCCCCGTCCGTGGACCAGGGTGCCGGCGGGGTGGACGCGTCCGTCCCCGGCACTTCGGGGGACACGACCCGATTTTCAGATAATGGAAGGCAACAGTGAGCCCTGCCAACATTGACGACGCTTCCGGCCCCTTTGACGGCGGGACGGCGAGGCCGCTGACCCGCAAGGAAATCCGGGCACGGGAAAAAAGCCTCAATACCGGCGGCCAGGGCACTGTTCCCGAGCAGGCTTATGAGACCGGACATGACGTTCCGCCGCCGCCCGCCGAACCTCCCGCTGTTCCTGAGCCGCCCGCTGTTACCAGTGCGCCCGCTGCACCCGCGCCGGCCGCTCCGGTGCAGGCGGCTGAACCTGCCCGGGTTGAGGAGCCGGTCCCGGCTCCTCCCGCGATGCCTCCGTCCATCCAGGACGCGCCCCCCGTAGAACACCACGATGTCGCCGTGCATGAGCACGATGGGCATGCGGGCGACGTGCACGCCGTCCATGACGAGCCTGCGCTGGTGGGCCGGCAGCATGCACCCGCCACCCAACACCTGAACCAGGTCCATGTTCCCGCGCACGGCTACCGGGAAGAGCAGGCCTACCGGGACGACCTGGACCACGGGCAGGCCTACCACGACGAGGCTTACCACCATGACGTCCACCCCGACGACGCCCACCACGGCATCCACCATGACGCCGGGCACCATGACGCCGGGCACCACGATGACGAGCACCATGACGACGGCGGCCACCACGGCCTGCTGGCCGGCTCCACGGCGGCGCAGGTAGTGCCCAGGCCCTCCAAGAAGGTCCGGCGCCGGCGCCGGCTGCTGGCACTCTTCCTGACCCTTGCCGTTTTCGTCACTGCCGTGGCCGTCGGCGCACAGTTCCTCAAGCCCCTCCTCGGCAGCGACAAGCCCAGCGACTTCCCGGGCCCGGGAACGGGGGAAGTCCAGGTAACCGTGGACAACGGCGAAGGCACCCGCTCCGTCGCTGTCGACCTTGAGAGCAAGGGCGTGGTGGCCAACGCGGACACTTTCCTGCAGGCGTTCGCGGCTTCGGGGGGGACCCTGTCGCCCGGCGACTACACCTTCCGGTCCGAAATGAAGAACAGCGACGCCGTGGATGTCCTCCTTGGCCAGGACAAGGCAAAGGTCATCTACTTCGCCCTGAGCGCCGGCCTGCGCGTCAACGAATCCCTGGAGGCGATCGCCGAGGGGTCCGGGATCTCGATCCAGGACCTGCAGGCACTCAGCAACCAGCCCGCGCAGTTCGGACTGCCCGCCAACGCGAAGAACCTGGAAGGCTACCTGGCACCGGGAGAACACCGGTTCCCCCTCGGGACCCCGGCAAAGGACATTCTCCAGTCGCTCGTCAAAATCACGGTTGACGAACTCGTGTCCCAGGGAATCACCGATCCGGCCAAACAGTACGAAGCCGTGATCGTGGCCAGCATTGTGCAGGCCGAGGGCGGCCAGGCCGAGTACGGCGATGTGGCCGGTGCCATCTACAACCGGCTGAAGCCCAACGACCAGACCAACGGCTTCCTCCAGGTGGACTCCGCCGTGACCTACGGCCTGGGCACCAAGAGCTACAACTTCACCGACGAACAGCGCCAGGACAAGTCCAACCCGTACAACACCTACGCCAATCCGGGACTGCCGCCAGGTCCCATCGGATCGCCCGGCAAGACCGCCATCGACGCCGCCGCGAGGCCCAAGACCAATGACTACCTGTACTGGGTGACCATCAACCTGGACACCAAGGAGACCAAGTTCTCCCGCACCCTGGCGGAGCACAACGTCTACGTTGAGCAGTACAACGCGTGGTGCATGGCCAACGCGGGCCGCTGCGCATGAGCCTGCGGGCTGCCGTCCTCGGCCACCCGATCAGCCACTCGAAGTCACCGGCACTGCACCATGCGGCCTACACGCGGCTGGGGATAGGGATCAGCTACACGGCCATCGACGTCACAGAAGAGCTGCTGCCATCGCTGATGCGGCAGATCCGCGACCAGCCCGGCTGGCGCGGACTGTCGGTCACCATGCCGCTGAAAACGGCCATGCTTAACGAGGTGGACGAGGTGCGCGGCGTGGCCCGGACGCTGGGCGTGGTCAATACGGTGTCCTTCGAAGACCACGACGGCGGCCGGAAGATCGTGGGATCCAACACCGATGTTGCCGGGATCGTTAACGCCCTCCGGCATGCAGGGACGGGAACAGCTCCTGCCGCCGTCATCCTTGGCGGCGGCGGAACAGCCGCGTCTGCCATCGCCGCGCTGAAGGAACTTGGGACGGACCACGTCCAGGTCTTCGTCCGGGACACCTCCAGGACGGGCGAGGTACGCTCCGCCGCCGCAAGCCTGGGGATGGACCTGGACATCCGCCGCCTGGCGGACGCCGCGCACCCCACGGCAGCCGCCGACGTCGTCATCTCCACCCTGCCGCCGCGGGCCGCGGATGGCCTCGCGTCCGAAATCGCGGAGCTGAAGACCGCAACCCCCGGTGTACTGCTGGATGTTGCCTACGATCCCTGGCCCAGCCTGGTTGCCTCGGTGTGGCAGGCGGGCGGCGGCACCGTGGTCCCCGGCCTCGAGATGCTGCTGTACCAGGCAGTGGAACAGGTACGCCTGTTTACCCGCCGCGGCGATGACGTCAATGCGGCCGTCATAGATGTGATGTGCGCCTCAGTCGGCCTTCCCCGACGGGCTTTGTAACCGCCCCCCGTGGCAGGATGGAAGATATGTTGCGTTGGTTGACTGCCGGTGAATCCCATGGTCCGGCTCTGATGGGAATTATTGAAGGCGTCCCCGCCGGTGTGGAAATCACCAGCGGGCACATCGCAGACTCCTTGGCACGCCGCCGGCTGGGCTACGGCCGTGGCGCGCGCATGAAGTTCGAGCAGGACGTTGTCACCATCCTCGGTGGCGTCCGCCACGGCATCACCCAGGGCGGCCCCGTGGCCATCCAGGTGGGCAATACCGAATGGCCCAAGTGGGAGCAGATCATGTCCGCGGACCCCGTGGACCCCGCACTGCTCGCCGACCAGGCCCGCAACGCCCCGCTCACCCGCCCCCGCCCGGGGCACGCCGACTTCACCGGCATGCAGAAGTACGGCTTCGACGAGGCACGTCCCGTGCTGGAACGCGCAAGCGCCCGCGAAACCGCCACGCGCGTGGCCATGGGCACCGTGGCGGCCCGGTTCCTCAAGCACCTCGGGATCGAACTGGTCAGCCACACCGTGTCCATCGCAAGCGTGACGGTTCCGGAAGGCCGTCCGCTGCCTGTCCCCGCCGACGTCATCGCCCTCGACGCCGATCCGCTGCGCTGCTTCGACCGCGAAACCTCCGACGCCATGGTGGCCGAAGTGGATGCCGCCCACAAGGAAGGCGAAACCCTTGGCGGCGTGGTGGAAGTCCTTGCCTACGGCCTTCCCCCGGGACTGGGCAGCTACGTGCACTGGGACCGCCGCCTCGACTCCCGGCTCGCCGCCGCCCTGATGGGCATCCAGGCCATCAAGGGAGTGGAGGTCGGTGACGGCTTCCGCACCGCCGCGCGCCGCGGTTCAGCCGCCCACGACGAAATTGTCCGCGACGACGCCGGCCGGATCGTCCGCGCCAGCAACCGCGCCGGCGGCATCGAAGGCGGCATGAGCATCGGCGACGTCCTGCGCGTCCGTGCTGCCATGAAGCCGATCGCCACCGTGCCCCGCGCCCTGAAGACCATCGACGTCAGCACCGGCGAGCCCGCGAAGGCGCACCACCAGCGCTCGGACGTCTGTGCCGTCCCCGCCGCAGGGGTCGTGGCCGAAGCCATGGTGGCCCTGGTCCTGGCCGAAGCCGTCGCCGAGAAGTTCGGCGGCGACTCCGTGGCCGAGACCGCCCGCAACATCAAGGGTTACCTGGACAGCATTCCGGCGTCCCTGGACTCGATCGGCCAGTAGTGCCGCACCGCAGCAATACAGGTCCAGTCGGCGACCGGCCGATTGTCCTGATCGGTCCCATGGCCGTGGGCAAATCGGCCATCGGGCAGCAGCTGGCCCAGCAGCTCCATGCCCCCTTCGTTGACACCGACGCCGTCATTGTCGCCGGACACGGCTCCATCGCCGAGATCTTCGCCGGCCGCGGCGAGCATGCCTTCCGGGAAATCGAAGCCCGGACAGTCGCCGCCGCCGTCGAAGCTGCGCAGGGAACCGCGACGGTCATCTCACTCGGCGGCGGTGCAGTCCTTGACTCCGGAACCCAGCAGCTGATCAGCCGCTGCACCGTGGTGTACCTGGAATGCGATGCCGAAACTGTCGCCAGCCGCATCGCCCGCAACTCCGGGCGTCCGCTGCTGGCCGGGGACGCCATGGGCCGCTGGACGGCCATGTTCGCCACCCGCAAGCCCGTCTACGAACGGCTTGCAGATATCACCCTGGACGTTCGCCACGGTTCGGTTGCCGAACTGGGCGAACGGCTCGAAGCAGCACTGCGGACCTACGCAGCTGCCAAACAGGAAGTTGAACAGTGAACACTTCATCAACAGTGATCAAAGTCACCGGTGAATCCGCCGCCGACAATTACGACGTCGTCGTGGGGCGGGGCCTGCTCGGCGAACTTCCCGGGCGGCTGGGTGAGCGTGTCCGGCGCGTGCTCGTTATCCACCCGCGCGCCCTGCGCCTCACCGGCGACACGGTCCGCGACGAACTGGCCGAGGCCGGTTTCACCGCCCTGACAGCCGAAATCCCGGATGCGGAGGAAGGCAAGCACATCCAGGTTGCCGCCTTCTGCTGGCAGGTCCTTGGCCAGAACGATTTCACCCGTTCCGACGCCATCGTCGCGGTCGGTGGCGGCGCTGTGACTGACCTGGCCGGCTTTGTGGCTGCCACCTGGCTGCGCGGGGTGAAGGTCATCCACATGCCCACCAGCCTGCTCGGCATGGTGGACGCCTCCGTGGGTGGAAAAACCGGCATCAACACCGCCGAGGGCAAGAACCTGGTGGGCGCGTTCCACCCGCCGGCGGCGGTCCTGGCCGACCTGGACACCCTGGACACGCTGCCCAGGAACGAAATCATTTCCGGAATGGCCGAGGTCATCAAATGCGGCTTCATCGCCGATCCCGCCATCCTGGACCTGGTGGAGCGGGACACCGCGGCTGTTGTTGACCCGCACTCCGAGGCCATCCGGGAACTGATCGAGCGGGCCATCGCCGTCAAGGCAAAGGTAGTCTCCGAGGACCTGAAAGAGTCCGGTCTGCGGGAGATCCTCAACTACGGGCACACCCTTGGCCACGCCATCGAACTGGTGGAACGCTACTCCTGGCGGCACGGCGCGGCCGTGTCCGTGGGCATGATGTTCGCCGCCGAACTGGCGCGCAGCGTGGGACGGCTCAGTGACGCGACGCAGACCGGCACCGCACCATCCTGGAAGGGCTGGGCCTGCCCGTCACGTACCGCCGCGACCGGTGGCAGGGCCTGCTGGACGGTATGCGCCGGGACAAGAAATCGCGCGGTGACCTGCTGCGGTTCGTCGTGCTCGACGGAGTGGCGAAGCCGGGAATCCTGGACGTTCCGGATACCTCGCTCCTGTTCGCCGCCTACCAGGAGATTGCCTCCTGATGGCGGGCGGCATGACGGGAACAGCAGACTGGCCGGAGGCCGGCTTCCCCGGGATCAGGATCAATCCGGAAACACTGCTGCCGGCAATCGTGAACGAGGATGCCTGCCGCGAAGCACTGGCCGCGTCCACCGACCCCGCGGACCATATCTTTGTCCTGCTGGTGGAGGGCCACGCCTCCGAAGCCGCCGAGCTTCTCGCTGAAGCACGGTTCCGGGATCCGGAGTCCTTCCGGCTGCGCGCCTTCGAAGCCGAAGTGCTCCGGGTCTCCAACCGCCCGGACCGCGCGGTGGAGCTCTTCCGCCAGCTCCTCAGCGAGGTGCAGGGAACACCCCGCGAAGCACTCGTGCTGCAGTTCCTGGGCAAGACCCAGTACAGCGCAGGCCAGACGTCCGCGGCGGTGGAATCCTTCACGCGTGCACTCGACCTGCGGGTGGCGGAATCGGCTGACGCGGCCCTGATCTACTCGTCCACGGTGGCCCTCCAGCGGGCGCGGGACGTCCTGGAACTGGCCTGCTGAACTGCCCCCGCCCCGCTCCGGGGAAACCTGCCGGCGGATTACCGGTAGAATGGTTCTTGGATTTTTTCCGAACCGCGCGATTTTTGACAAACACGCGCCGGCGGGCCGTCTGGCCTGCCCGGCCGGCATAGAACGTCTGACCAACCTGCCAGACAGAGAAACCAGAGGAAACCAGTGGCAACCACTAACGACATCAAGAACGGAACGGTCCTTAAGCTCGAGGGCCAGCTCTGGAACGTCATCGAATTCCAGCACGTCAAGCCGGGCAAGGGTGGCGCCTTCGTGCGGACCAAGATGCGGAACGTGATGTCCGGCAAGGTTGTGGACAAGACGTTCAACGCCGGCCTCAAGATCGAGACCGCCACCGTGGACCGCCGCGACTACCAGTACCTCTACCAGGACGGTGCCGACTTCGTGTTCATGGACACCTCCGACTACGACCAGATCACGGTCTCCGGAGCCACCGTTGGCGACGCCACCAACTTCATGCTCGAGAACCAGATGGTCAACATCGCCATCCACGACGGCACCCCGCTGTACATCGAACTGCCGCCGAGCGTCGTGCTGGAAATCACCTACACCGAGCCGGGCCTGCAGGGCGACCGCTCCTCGGCAGGCACCAAGCCGGCCACCCTGGAAACCGGCTACGAGATCCAGGTCCCGCTCTTCATCGAGAACAACACCAAGGTCAAGGTGGACACCCGCGACGGCAGCTACCTCGGCCGGGTCTCTGAGTAGTGAGCGCACGCGGTAAAGCCCGCAGCAGGGCACTGGATGTTCTTTTCGAGGCCGAGCAGCGCTCGGTCTCACCCTTCGACGTCCTGCGGGCGCGCCGGGAAAAGACTGACCAGATCGTCAATCCGTACACCGTGGAAATTGTCGAGGGCGTGGTGTCGCAGCAGGCCGCGATCGACGAGTTCCTGGAGACCTATTCCCAGGGCTGGAGCCTGGAACGGATGCCTTCCGTGGACCGGGCCATCCTGCGCATCGGCACCTGGGAACTGCTCTACAACGACGACGTCCCGGACGGTGTGGCGGTCAGCGAGGCCGTGGCGCTGGCCAAGACGCTGTCCACCGATGAGTCGCCCCAGTTCATCAACGGCTCCTGGGCCGCCTGCAGCAGCTGAAGCCGTCGCTACTCGCCTAGCAGCCGCGCCGGGCTCATTATGCCGTACGGGCCGGCCCCCACGAACAGCGTGAACTGCTCCCCGAAAGTTGGACTGAAAATTCAGTTCCGGCTGACGGGGAGCAGTTTCCTGTTTAAGGGCAATCCGTTGCTTGGGGAGCAGCGCTGAACCGCGGCCGGGAATCGCGTACTACAGTGGATGCATGGCTCCCAGCCGCCATCCGCTCGACGACCTGCGCGAAACCATCGGCCATCTGGCCGATCAGCTCAAGCTGCCCGGTTCGGAGCGCGTCGACGACCTCGTCGGTGATCTCATCGGTCCGAAGCCCGGGCCTGCCCGTCCGCTGTCCGAGGTGCAGGCCGAGCTCGACGCGCTGGTCGGACTGGAGACCGTGAAGGAACAGGTCCGGGCCCTCGTCGCACTGCTCCAGGTCCAGGCCCGCCGTAAGGCGCACGGCCTGCCGGAGGTGGCCACATCACAGCACTTGGTGTTCCTCGGAAACCCGGGCACGGGCAAGACCACCGTGGCGCGGCTCCTGGCCGAGATGTACCGGGCGGTCGGACTGCTGCAGAAGGGCCACCTGGTCGAGGTGGACCGTTCGGGCCTGGTGGGGCAATATGTCGGCGCCACCGCCATCAAGACAGACCGGGTGATCCGGCGTGCACTGGACGGCGTTTTGTTCATCGATGAGGCCTATGCGCTGGCCCCGGAGGACGGCCGGATGGATTTCGGGCCCGAGGCGATCGAGGTCCTGCTCAAGCGGATGGAGGACCACCGCCACCGCCTGGTGGTGATCGTGGCGGGGTATCCGCGGCTGATGGAGTCCTTCCTGCTCTCGAACCCCGGCCTGCGTTCCCGGTTCGCCCGCGAGATCACGTTTCCCGATTACTCTGTCGAGGCACTCCAGACGATCTTCCACCAGATGCTGGCCCAGCACGAGTACACGCTGGAGCCGGGGGCGGACGAGATGCTGCGCCGCATCTTCACCGGCCTGCACGCGAGCGAGGACTCCGGCAACGCACGGTTCGCCCGCACACTGTTCGAGCAGGCGCTCAACCGCCAGGCGCTGAGGCTCTCGCGCGACAAGGAACTAAGTCTCGACGAGCTCGATCGTGAGGCCGTCATGACGCTCACTGCGGATGACATCGTCGAGGCCGCACTGGCCCTGGGCGAAGCGCCGGAGCCGGAGCCGGAACCGGTGCCGGACCCCGAGCCGTCACGCTGGTGGCGCTGGCTGGCCTGACAGCCTGGCCGCTACGGCCCTGGACGCCGTGTTAGTGCCGGCCTTTACGACGCCACCGCTGCGCGGAGGGCCAGGATGTGCTGCAGCTGCTGCCGCTCTTCAGCCTGGTGCAGCGGGACGTCACGGCCGCTGAGGATCCGCTGGCGGGTGTTGGCCAGCCGGGTGGCCGCCTTCAGGAATTCCTTCATCTGCCGTTTCCGGCCATAGCTGCCGGCCCAGTTCAGCACGGTGCGGCGGCCCCCGAGCGTGGCCAGGAGTTCCACCTCGGCCGTGGTGAACCAGCCGGCAGCGGAGTATTCCAGCAGCCGCTGCCGCGTCAGCCTCTTCTCGGCAACGCGCAGCAGGACGATCCCCGCCACGGCCAGGAAGAAGATGGGCACCTGGACAAAGACATAGTCCAGCAGGAAACCCTGGCCCATGCTGTTCCAGCGGTTATGCAGGAACATTGCAGGCAGCAGCCCCACAATGAAGGCCGCCACGGAAGCCCCCGCATGCCAGCGCCGGGCGGCGAAGCCCATGATCAGCCTGTCGTGCCAGTGAAGATGGCATGGGCAAAGGGCGACATCACGCCCCGCAGGAAGAACACCTGGGCGAACTCGCTGGCCGGGCTGGCCGATTCGGCGATGGCCCGGCCGAAATAGAGGATGTTCTCGGTGAATGCGAACCCGCCGGCGATCGTGAACGCGAACACCACCCCGTCCACCGGCCCGTCGAAATGCCGCCGGGCAAGGAGGAGCAGCAGGAGCAGGCCCAGGGACTTGGCGAATTCCTCCACGATGGGCGCCTGGACGGTGGCCATGTAGGTCTGCAGGTCCGGGATGTCGGAAAACTGGAAGGCCAGGACGAAGAAGGGCTGGATCAGGAGGGTGGCGGCGATGGACACCGCGGCGCCCCACGTGAAGGCGAAGAAGAGCAGCCGCTTCGGCTCGGGCTCCCACTTGTCGATGACATAGACGGCCAGCAGCACCACCGAGAGCGGCAGCAGCGAGGCCAGGAACCCGATCAGGAAGCCGGCTGTGCCCGTATTGGACAGCAGGAAGGGCACCACCAGGAACAGGCTGAGGAACGCGAGGGCGCCGCCGGCCACCGTCAGACCAAGCAGTCCGCCGCTGGTCCGTGCCGCCCGCAGCGCGGTTCCCTGCACCTGCGGCGGCAGTACCGCCTCCACCGGCCCGCCGTAGTGTCCCGGCGCCGGCCGGTAGTTCTCCGGCTGCACGTGTCCCATCCAGCTCGGATTTGCCTGGCGGGGGAGCGGGGAGGCAGGGCCGGAGTAGGGATCTTCAGGGCGCCCGGGCGATGGCTGGCGGGGATGCGTCGACATACCCGAAAGCCTAGGTGTGCCGTGCCGCCCGTCCAAGGATCCTTACCCCGCGGCGGCCCCGGATGTGACCATCGCCGCGTTCCGCCGGCGCCGGTCCGCGGAACGCCGTGTGGTAATTTTGGAACCGCACATGATCCTTTTTTAATTCCGTCCTGTGAGGCGGGGAAAGGGGAGACGAGCGTTGACTTCTGTCACCAGCGCACCGGTTCCAGCCAGGACAGTCCTGAATTCGGCTGACATTGACCGTGCGCTCACTCGTATCGCCCATGAGATCCTTGAGGCCAACAAGGGGTCCAAGGACCTGGTCCTGCTGGGCATCCCGCGCCGGGGCTACCCGCTGGCAGTCCGGCTCGCCGAAAAAATCGCGGCCGCGGACAGCTCTGTTGATGCCGCGGCAATCGTCGGCCAGCTCGACGTCACCATGTTCCGTGACGACCTCTCCCACCAGGGAACCCGGCCGCCCTATCCCACCAAACTGCCACGCACCGGCATCGACAACAAAGTCGTGGTCCTGATCGACGACGTCCTCTATTCGGGCCGCACCATCCGCGCCGCGCTGGACGCACTCATCGATCTGGGCCGTCCCCGCATTGTCCGGCTGGCCGTGCTCATCGACCGCGGCCACCGTGAACTGCCCATCCGCGCCGACCATGTGGGCAAGAACCTTCCCACGTCCTCCTCCGAGAAGGTCCGGGTCCGGCTCGAAGAAACGGACACGCCCCCCGGCGGCGCCCCCACCAACGAAGTAGTGATTGAAGGCGGCTCGTGAAGCACCTGCTCTCCACCCAGGACCTTAGCCGTTCCAATACCATCAGCATCCTGGACACCGCCGAAGAGATGGCGGCCGTGGGCGACCGCGAAGTCAAGAAGCTGCCCGCGCTGCGCGGCCGCACCGTGGTGAACCTCTTCTTCGAAGACTCCACCCGCACCCGCATCTCGTTCGAAGCCGCCGCCAAGCGCCTCTCCGCGGATGTCATCAACTTCGCCGCCAAGGGATCATCGGTGTCCAAGGGCGAGTCCCTGAAGGACACGGCCCAGACCCTGTCCGCGATGGGCGCGGACGCCGTCGTCATCCGCCACTGGGCCTCCGGCGCCCCGCATCGCCTCGCCGCGACGGACTGGATCGACGCCGCCGTCATCAACGCCGGCGACGGCACCCACGAGCACCCAACCCAGGCGCTGCTTGACGCGTTCACCATGCGCCGGCACTGGGCGCGGCTGTCCGGCACCGGCTCCGAGGGCGCCGACTTGAAAGGGATGCGCGTGGCCATCGCCGGCGACGTCCTGCATTCCCGGGTGGCCCGCTCCAACGTCTGGCTCCTCCGCACCCTCGGCGCGGAGGTCACGCTGGTGGCACCGCCCACCCTGCTGCCCATCGGCGTCGAAAAATGGCCCTGCAAGGTCAGCTACAACCTGGACGACACGCTGGCGCAGGGCGTGGACGCCGTCATGATGCTCCGGGTCCAGGGTGAACGGATGAACGCCTCCTTCTTCCCCAGCACCCGCGAATACTCGAGGCGCTGGGGCTTCGACGACAACCGCCTGCGGGCGCTGGACCGCCTCGGCATGAAGGACACCATCATCATGCACCCGGGCCCCATGAACCGCGGCCTGGAGATTTCCGCGGCCGCCGCCGATTCGCCCCGGTCCACCGTCCTGGCCCAGGTCCGGAACGGCGTGTCCGTGCGGATGGCCGCCCTGTACCTGCTGCTCTCCGGGGACACCCGTGAACCAGCCCAACCGGTCCTGGCCACGGCCGGCACCGCCCAGACCAAGGAGAGCAACTGATGGCAGGCAACACCGGAACCTATCTGATCCGCGGAGCCTCGATCCTGGGCGGCGAACCGGCGGACCTGCTGATCCGGGACGGCGTCATCGCCGAAACCGGGACCGGCCTGTCCGCGGGGGACGCGACAGTCATCGACGCCGCCGGCCTGGTGGCCCTGCCGGGCATGGTTGATGTGCACACGCACCTCCGTGAGCCCGGCCGGGAGGACGCGGAGACCGTGGAAACGGGAACCCGCGCCGCGGCACTGGGCGGCTACACCGCCGTGCACGCAATGGCGAACAGCACCCCCGTGGCGGACACCGCCGGTGTGGTGGAGCAGGTCTACACCCTTGGCCGAACCGCCGGCTGGGTTGATGTGCGGCCCGTCGGTGCCGTCACCGTGGGCCTCGCCGGCGAGCAGCTCGCCGAACTCGGTGCCATGGCAGACTCCCGTGCCCGGGTCCGGATGTTCTCCGACGACGGCATCTGCGTCCACGACCCCGTACTGATGCGCCGCGCACTGGAATACGTCAAGGCGTTCGACGGCGTAGTGGCCCAGCACGCGCAGGAGCCCCGCCTCACCGCCGGCGCCCAGATGAATGAAGGCGAAGTCTCAGCCGTCCTGGGCCTGACCGGATGGCCGGCCGTCGCCGAGGAAAGCATCATCGCCCGCGACGTCCTGCTGGCCCAGCACGTCGGCTCGCGCCTGCACGTCTGCCATGTGTCCACCGCCGGATCGGTGGACATCATCCGCTGGGCCAAGGAACGCGGGATCGACGTCACCGCCGAGGTTACGCCGCACCACCTGCTGCTCACGGATGACCTGGTCCGCAGCTACGATCCCGTCTTCAAGGTCAACCCGCCGCTGCGCACCGACGCAGACGTCCAGGCCTTGCGCGCCGGGCTGGCTGACGGCACCATCGACGTCGTGGGTACCGACCACGCGCCGCACCCCAGCGAGCACAAGGAATGCGAGTGGGCGCAGGCAGCCATGGGCATGACCGGACTGGAAACAGCCCTGTCCGTGGTGCAGCACACCATGATCGAAACCGGCCTGATGGGCTGGGCCGACTTCGCCCGGGTCACCTCCACCACACCTGCCAGGATCGGCCGCCTCGGTGACCAGGGCCGTCCGCTGGAGGCAGGGGAGCCCGCCAACGTCATCCTGGTGGACCCGGCGGCACGCTGGACCGTGGACCCGTACCGGATGGCCACCATGGGACGGAACTCGCCGTTCAAGGGCCGCGAACTGCCCGGCAAGGTGGTGGCCACGTTCTTCAAGGGGCACCCCACCGTCCTGGACGGCGAACTCAACACCCCCTACCCGTACGCAGCCGCTCCGGCAGGCGCCGCCTGATGGACAAAATCCTCCCCGGACTGGCGATGCTGGCGGTCATCGCCGTCGTCTTCGTCCTGCTCGCCATCGGCTGGCGGAACCGCCTGAAGCGCCAGTCCGACGTCGAACAGCTGCCTCCCGTGCCCGCGGCGCCCGGCGAGCCGATCACCACGGCCGAAGGCCAGTACGTTGCCACCACCACCGGCGGCGACTGGCTGGACCGGATCGCCGTGCACGGCCTTGGCATCCGCACCAACGCAACCCTCTCGGTGTACCCCCACGGCGTCCTCTTCGACCGCTCCGGCGCCCCGGCGCTGTACATTCCCGCCGCCGCGCTTGGCGGCGCCCGGCAGGACAGCGGGATGGCCGGAAAGTTCGTCGAGAAGGACGGCCTGCTGGTGCTGACCTGGCTGCACGGCTCCCACGAGCTGGACACCGGGTTCCGCACCCGCCGCGCCGCGGACAAGGACACGCTCTACGCGGCACTCCAGGAATTGATCTCCTCAGCCCCGGCCGCAGGCGCCAACAGTGGAAAGTAAGACAGTGACGGATATGCCCGCAGCAAACACACCAGCAGCCACAGACCCAGCAGTGAAAGCGAATACAGTGACAGCAACTACCTCCGCTCCGGCAGCCCTCGTCCTCGAAGACGGCCGCATCTTCCGCGGAACCAGCTACGGCGCCACCGGAACGGCGCTGGGCGAAGCAGTCTTCGCCACCGGCATGACCGGGTACCAGGAAACCATTACGGACCCCTCCTACGCCCGGCAGCTGGTTGTCCAGACCGCGCCGCACATCGGCAACACCGGCGTCAACAGCGAGGACGCCGAGTCCCGCCGCATCTGGGTGGCGGGCTACATCGTCAGGGACGCCGCGCGCCGGCCGTCCAACTGGCGGTCCGAACGCTCCCTCGACGAGGAACTGGTGGAGCAGGGAATCGTCGGCATCCAGGGCGTGGACACCCGCGCCATCACCCGCCACCTGCGTGAGCACAAGACCATGCGGGCCGGCATCTTCTCCGGCGAGGCAGCCAGGCAACCGACAAGGAACTCCTTGACGCCGTCCTGGCCAGCGCCCCCATGGAAGGCGCCCGCCTGGCCGAGGAGGTCAGCGTGGATGAGGCGTACGTCGTGGAGCCCAAGGACCACGGCTGGGACGGCGACCCCCGTTTCACCATCGCCGCGATCGACCTCGGTATCAAGGCCATGACCCCGGTCCGGTTCGCCGAACGCGGCGTCCGCGTCCACGTCCTGCCCGCCACCGCCACCCTCGAGGACGTCAAGGCCGTAAACCCGGACGGCTTCTTCATGTCCAACGGCCCCGGAGATCCCGCCACCGCCGAAACCCAGGTCAAGCTGCTCCGCTCAGTACTGGACGAAAAGCTGCCCTACTTCGGTATCTGCTTCGGCAACCAGATCCTGGGCCGGGCGCTCGGCTTCGGCACCTACAAGCTCCGCTACGGCCACCGCGGCATCAACCAGCCTGTCATGGACCGCCGCACCGGCAAGGTGGAGATCACCTCCCAGAACCACGGCTTTGCCGTGGACGCACCGCTCGACGGCGCCACCCAGGCTCCGGAGGAGCGCTACGGGCGCGTCGAGGTCAGCCACGTCAGCCTCAACGACGACGTCGTCGAAGGCCTCGCCTGCCTGGACATCCCCGCGTTCTCCGTGCAGTACCACCCCGAAGCCGCAGCCGGCCCGCACGACGCTGCCTACCTCTTCGACCGCTTCATCGAACTGATGGCGGGCACCCGTGACGGCCGCACCGCCAACCTCTCCAAGGAACCCGTGGACTCCGTGCATAACCCGATCGACCGCGACGCCGCCCAGCAGGGCACCGACAAGACTGAGGACAAGAAGTAATGCCCAAGAGAACAGACCTGAAGAGCGTCCTGGTCATCGGATCCGGACCCATCGTCATCGGCCAGGCCGCCGAATTCGATTACTCCGGCACGCAGGCGCTGCGCGTCCTCAAGGAGGAGGGCCTGCGGGTCATCCTGGTGAACTCCAACCCGGCCACCATCATGACCGACCCCGAGTTCGCGGACGCCACCTACATCGAGCCCATCACCCCCGAGGTGGTGGAGAAGATCATCGCCAAGGAGCGTCCGGACGCCGTCCTGCCCACCCTGGGCGGCCAGACTGCGCTGAACACCGCTATCGCGCTGGACAAGAACGGCGTGCTCGAGAAGTACAACGTGGAACTCATCGGCGCCAACATCGCCGCCATCGAGCTCGGCGAGGACCGCGAAAAGTTCAAGGGCGTGGTGGAGCGCTGCGGCGCTGAGTCCGCCCGCAGCCACATCATCCACACCATGGACGAGGCGCTCGAGGCCGCCGGCGACCTCGGCTACCCGATGGTTGTCCGCCCCTCCTTCACGATGGGCGGCCTGGGCTCCGGCCTGGCCTACAACGAGGACGACCTGCGCCGCATCGTCGGCCAGGGTCTGCAGTACAGCCCCACCAGCGAGGTCCTGCTCGAAGAGAGCATCCTCGGCTGGAAGGAATACGAGCTCGAGATGATGCGGGACAAGAACGACAACGTGGTTGTCGTCTGCTCCATCGAGAACTTCGATCCGGTCGGCGTCCACACCGGCGACTCCATCACCGTGGCCCCCGCGCTGACCCTGACCGACCGCGAGTACCAGAAGCTGCGCGACGTCGCCATCGCCGTCATCCGCGAAGTGGGCGTGGACACCGGCGGCTGCAACATCCAGTTCGCCATCGACCCCGCCACGGGCCGCGTGGTGGTCATCGAAATGAACCCCCGGGTTTCCCGGTCGTCCGCCCTGGCGTCCAAGGCCACCGGCTTCGCCATCGCCAAGATCGCCACCAAGCTCTCGCTCGGCTACACCCTGGACGAGATCCCGAACGACATCACCCAGAAGACGCCCGCGTCCTTCGAGCCCACCCTCGACTACGTCGTGGTCAAGGTGCCCCGGTTCGCGTTCGAGAAGTTCCCCGCGGCGGACAACACGCTGACCACCACCATGAAGTCGGTGGGCGAAGCGATGGCCATGGGCCGCAACTTCACCGAAGCCTTGCAGAAGGCCCTGCGCTCCCTCGAGCAGAAGGGCTCGCAGCTGGACTTCAGCAGCGTCCCCGAATGGGAAGTCGCCGAGCTCATCGAAAAGGCCAAGCGCCCCACCACGGAGCGCCTGCACCAGGTCCAGCGCGCCCTCCTGGGCGGTGCCACCGTGGAGCAGCTGTTCGAAGCCACCAAGATCGACCGTGGTTCCTCGACCAGCTCCAGCTGCTGAACGAGATCTCCCGCGAGATCCGCCAGGCCGGTGCTCTCACCAAGGAGATGCTGCAGCGAGCCAAGCGCCACGGCTTCTCGGACGAGCAGATCGGATCGCTCACGCACAACTCCGAGGCCGTGGTCCGCGGCGTCCGCCAGGCCCTCGGCATCCGCCCGGTCTACAAGACGGTGGACACCTGCGCCGCCGAATTCGCCGCCTACACCCCGTACCACTACTCGGCGTACGACGAAGAGGACGAGGTGGCGCTGCACTCCAAGCCGTCCATCCTCATCCTGGGCTCCGGGCCCAACCGGATCGGCCAGGGCATCGAGTTCGACTACTCCTGCGTGCACGCCTCCATGGCACTGCGCAAGGCCGGCTACGAGACAGTCATGGTCAACTGCAACCCGGAAACCGTCTCCACCGACTACGACATCTCCACCCGCCTGTACTTCGAGCCGCTGACGCTCGAGGACGTGCTTGAGGTCATCGCGGCTGAGGAGCGGACCGGCGGCGTCATGGGCGTGTTCGTCCAGCTCGGCGGCCAGACCCCGCTGAAGCTCGCACAGCAGCTCGCCGACGCAGGGGTTCCGATCCTCGGCACCTCCCCGGAAGCCATCGACCTGGCAGAGCACCGCGGAGCGTTCGCGCGGGTCCTGGACAAGGCAGGCCTCGTCTCCCCGAAGAACGGCACCGCCGTGTCCTTCGAGGACGCCAAGAAGATCGCCGACGAAATCGGCTACCCCGTGCTGGTCCGCCCGTCCTACGTCCTGGGCGGCCGCGGCATGGAAATCGTCTACGACGAAGCCAACCTCTCCCGCTACATCGCCAACGCCACCGAGATCACCCCGGACCACCCGGTCCTGATCGACCGCTTCCTCGAGGACGCCGTCGAGATCGACGTCGACGCCCTCTTCGACGGCACCGACATGTACCTCGGCGGCATCATGGAGCACATCGAGGAAGCCGGCATCCACTCCGGCGACTCCGCCTGCGTCCTGCCGCCCATCACGCTGGGCAGCAACGTCATCGAGCGCGTGCGCACCGCCACCCGCGCCATCGCGGAAGGCGTGGGCGTGCGGGGCCTGATCAACATCCAGTTCGCGCTGGCCTCGGACGTCCTGTACGTCCTCGAAGCCAACCCCCGCGCATCCCGCACGGTTCCGTTCGTGTCCAAGGCAACGGGCGTCCAGATGGCCAAGGCCGCAGCCCTGATCGGCACCGGGGTGACCATCAACCAGCTCCGCAGCGCCTACAAGATGCTGCCCGAGTCCGGCGACGGGTCCACACTGCCGCTGGACGCGCCGGTGGCCGTCAAGGAAGCCGTCCTGCCCTTCAGCCGCTTCCGGACGCTCGAAGGCAAGGTCGTGGATTCCCTCCTCGGCCCGGAAATGCGGTCCACCGGCGAGGTCATGGGCATCGACAAGCACTTCGACACCGCCTTCGCCAAGAGCCAGGCCGGCGCCAACAACGCGCTGCCCACCGAGGGCAAGGTCTTCGTCTCCGTGGCCAACCGCGACAAGCGCTCCGTCATCATGGGCGTCAAGCGGCTCTCGGACCTCGGTTTCGAAATCGTCTCGACCGGCGGCACCGCCGATGTCCTGCGCCGCAACGGCATCCAGGCCACGCCGGTCCGCAAGGTCGCCGAAGGGAGCAGCGCCGAAGGCGAGGGCACCATCGCCGACCTGGTGGTTGCCGGCGAGATCGACATGGTCTTCAACACGCCGTCCGGCGGCGAGGCCCGCAGCGACGGCTACGAGCTGCGCGCCGCGGCCACGTCCATCGGCATTCCCTGCATCACCACGGTGGCCGAGTTCAACGCCGCGGTCCAGGCCATCGAGGCCATGCGCACCTACGAGTGGTCGGTCACCAGCCTGCAGGAGCACGCCGCCGCCCTGGCTGAATCGCAGAAGGCGGCCCTGCAGAATGCCTGAGCAGGTATCCGCTGCCGGGCAGGTATCCGGCACCGGCCGGGAGTCATTCGGCTCCCGGCTGGGTGCCGCCATGGCCGCCCGTGGCCCCCTCTGCGTCGGAATTGATCCGCACCCCGCACTGCTGAAGAGCTGGGGACTGGACGACGACGCCGCCGGGCTGAGGAGCTTTTCGCTCACCGTTTTGGAGGCGGTGGCTTCCCTCGCTGCCGCGGTCAAGCCGCAGGTGGCGCTCTTTGAGCGGCACGGCTCGGCGGGCATGGCTGTGCTCGAAGAACTCCTCGCCGCCGCCCGCGACGAATCGGTACTGACAATTGCCGACGCCAAACGCGGTGACATCGGCTCCACCATGGCCGCCTACGCGGACGCCTGGCTCCGCGACGGCTCACCGCTGGCGGCCGACTCGGTGACGCTCAGCCCCTACCTGGGCTTTGAATCGCTCCGCCCGGCGCTGGACCTTGCGGCGGAGACCGGACGAGGAGTTTTCGTCCTCGCCCTCACCTCCAACCCGGAGGGCCCGTCCGTCCAGCACGTGGGGGGAGCGGAGTCCGTGGCCCGCAGGATTGCCTCGGCCGCTGCTGCCGAGAACACCCGCTACCCCGGTGCGCTCGGATCCGTAGGACTGGTGGTCGGCGCGACAGTGGGCAGCGCCCTGGCCGACCTCGGGATGGATCTTGCGGCAGTGCACGGTCCCATCCTCGCCCCCGGGCTGGGGGCCCAGGGGGCCACCCCGGCAGATCTCCGGGCAACGTTCGGAACGGCCTACCCCCAGGTCCTGGGGACTTCCAGCCGGGACATCCTGGCTGCGGGCCCGGGGCTTGGCGGACTCCGGGAGGCGGCCCTGCGGACGCTGGACGGGCTGCGCGGCGAATAACGTTCCGTTTGCCCGGATGCATTGATTCAGGCCGCACCAAAGGGTAGTTTCAGGGACAGGTTCAAGGGCGGCCGCCCTTGAACGAATCCGCCGAATCCGGGGGTGTCTGCCATGGTGCTGCGACCTTTGACCGCATCGGAACGGGCTGACGCCCTGAACAAGGCGGCTGCCGCCCGGGCCACCCGCGCGGCGGCCAAGGAAAGCCTGAAGAACGGCAAGAGGTCCGCGGCGGACATCATCAACTCCGCCATGGAGGACGACGCCCTGGCGCGGATGCGGGTCTCCGAGCTTCTCGAGGCGCTGCCCGGGATCGGCAAGGTCCGGGCCGCGGCCATCATGGAGCAACTGGGCATCGCCACCTCCCGCAGGGTCCGCGGGCTGGGCGTCCACCAGCGCCGGGCGCTGGTAGATTTTATAGACGAGCATTAGGGCGGCACGCACCCCGCCCATCCCCGAACTTCGGCAAAGGAATACGTGAGCAAGAAACCTGGACTGACAGTCCTCGCTGGTCCGACGGCTGTTGGCAAAGGCACCGTGTCCACCTACATCCGCGACAACTACCCCGAGGTCTGGCTGTCCGTCTCGGCCACCACCAGGGCTCCACGGCCCGGCGAAGTGGACGGCGTCCACTACTTCTTCAAATCCAAGGAGGAGTTCGAGCAGCTCATCGCGGACGGTGAGCTGCTGGAATGGGCAGTGGTCCATGGCCAGAACACCTACGGCACGCTCAAGAGCACGGTGGACAAGGCAATCGCCGAGGGCCGTTCCGTGCTCCTGGAAATCGACCTGCAGGGTGCGCGGCAGGTCAAGGCGGCCGTCCCGGACGCCCAGTTTGTCTTTCTGGCCCCGCCCACCTGGGACGAAATGGTCCGCCGGCTGGTGGGCCGCGGCACCGAAACGCCGGAGGAACAGCAGCGGCGCCTGGAAACCGCTAAACTGGAACTTGCTGCTGAACCGGAGTTCGACCACACCGTCATCAACGACGACGTCCGCCGGGCAGCGGACGAGCTAGTTTCACTCATGGGGCTGACCCCGCATCCGCACCTGCCGGAACCGTCAGCCCGCTAGGAATTTGGAGAATTCGTGTCCACGAACCTTGAAGGCATCATCAACCCGCCGATCGACTCGCTGCTTGAAGCAGCCGATTCCAAGTACGGCCTGGTGATCTTCGGTGCCAAGCGTGCTCGTCAGATCAACGCTTACTACGCCCAGCTGCACGAGGGCCTCTTCGAGTACGTCGGCCCCCTGGTCGACACCAAGCTGAACGAGAAGTCGCTCTCGATCGCCCTGCGCGAGATCAACGAAGGCAAGCTGGTTTCCACGCCGATCCAAGCCGCAGAGTAATTTGCCGCTGAACTGACTTGCTGTTGACGGAGGTCACGTGCGCATAGTCCTCGGAGTCGGGGGAGGGATTGCCGCCTACAAGGTGGCATCGCTCCTCCGGCTTTTTACTGAAGCCGGCCACCAAGTGACCGTCATTCCCACGGAGCGTCCACCCGCTTCGTGGGTACAGCCACCTGGGAGGCGCTGTCCGGGAACCCGGTCAGCAACAGCGTTTTCGACGACGTCCACCAGGTCAACCACGTCCGCCTTGGCCACGAGGCCGACCTTGTGGTGGTTGCACCGGCCACGGCCGACCTCCTGGCCAAGGCCGCGACAGGACAGGCCGGCGACCTCCTTACCAACACGCTCCTTATGGCCCGCGGCCCGGTCCTGTTCGCCCCGGCCATGCACACCGAGATGTGGCAGCATGCCGCCACCCGCGCCAACGTGGAAACCCTCCGTGGCCGCGGCGCAGCCGTCCTGGAGCCTGCCACCGGGCGGTTGACCGGTGCCGACTCGGGCCCCGGGCGGCTGCCGGAGCCGCAGGTGATCTTCGACGCCGCCATGGCACTCGTGCAGGGACAGACCGACTTCCAGCTGCCGCTGGCGGGCCGGACCGTCACCATCAGCGCCGGCGGCACCCGCGAACCCCTGGACCCCGTGCGCTTCCTCGGCAACCGGTCCTCCGGCAAGCAGGGCGTGGCCCTGGCCGTGGCCGCCCGCAATGCCGGGGCGACCGTGCGCCTGCTGGCAGCCCACATGGAAGTCCCGCCGCCCGCCGGCGTTGAAGTAGTGACGGTCGAGACGGCACTCCAGCTGCGCGAAGCCGCCCTGGCGGCGGCCGCGGACTCCGACGTCGTCATCATGTCTGCCGCCGTCGCCGACTTCCGGCCGGCCGTGGTCTCCGACACGAAAATCAAGAAACGTGATGACAGCGCCGATCCCGTCATCACCCTCGTCCGCAACCCGGACATCCTGCATGAACTGGTTGAAGTCCGGAACGCCGCGGGGGATGAAGCGCGCCAGCGCCTGATCGTCGGATTTGCCGCCGAGACCGGCGACAGCCATGGAGACGTCCTGGCCTACGCCGAGGCAAAGCTGCAGCGCAAGGGCTGCGACCTCCTGGTGGTCAACCACGTCGGCTCGGACAAGGTGTTCGGCCAGGACACCAACTCCGTGGTCATCCTGGCCCGTTCCGGCTCCGAACCACAGGAGGCCTCGGGGACCAAGGCAGAGGTTTCCGAGGCCATCATCAACCGCATCGGCTTTGAACTGAACTCTGTTTCACCCCGGGCCTGAGTGTTCCGCGCCACGTTTGCTTCGCGGGAAGACATCTCCCGCGGGGCCAACGTGCTCCAACCAGTAAGGTAGTTGAGTGACTTTACCCCTGCACCTTCCCCAGACCTCCGCGGCCACGCCCACGGCGCTCCGGCTCTTCACGTCCGAGTCGGTCACCGAAGGCCACCCGGACAAGATCTGCGACCAGATCAGTGACGCCATCCTTGACGCCCTGCTGGCGGCAGACCCGGAATCCAGGGTAGCCGTGGAAACCATGGCCACCACCGGCCTGGTGCATGTGGCAGGCGAAGTCACCACCGACGCCTACGTGGAGATCCCGCAGATCGTCCGGGAGACCATCCTCGCATCGGTTACGACTCGTCCGCCAACGGCTTCGACGGCGCCCGCTGCGGCGTCTCGGTGTCCATCGGCCAGCAGTCCAACGACATCGCCGGCGGCGTCTTCAACTCCCTGGAAGCCCGCGAGGGGCGCCAGGAGGACGATTACGACCTGCAGGGCGCAGGCGACCAGGGCCTGATGTTCGGCTACGCCAGCGACGAAACACCCTCCTACATGCCCACGCCGATCTGGCTTGCGCACCGCCTGTCCGAGCGGCTCACCGAGGTCCGGAAGTCCGGCGAACTGCCGTACCTTCGGCCGGACGGCAAAACCCAGGTCACCGTGGGATACGACCGCGACCTTCCCGTCTCGGTGGAAACCGTGGTCATCTCCAGCCAGCATGCTGAAGGCGCAAGCCTGGACCAGCTCCGCGCCGACCTCGCGGCCGTGGTCATCGAGCCTGTTCTTGCCGGGGCCAACCTGGACATCTCCCGCGCCAGGAACATCCTGAACCCGGCCGGGGAATTCGTTATCGGCGGCCCGGTGGGCGATGCCGGCCTGACCGGCCGCAAGATTATCGTGGACACCTATGGCGGCATGGCCCGGCACGGCGGCGGCGCCTTCTCGGGCAAGGACCCGTCCAAGGTGGACCGCTCCGCCGCCTATGCCATGCGCTGGGTCGCCAAGAACGTGGTGGCCGCCGGACTTGCCAAGCGCGCGGAAATACAGATCGCCTACGCCATCGGCCAGGCCCGCCCGGTGGGCACGTACGTGGAGACCTTCGGCACCGAAACAGTTGACCCCGCCCGGATCAGCGCCGCGATCGCCGAAATCTTCGACCTGCGCCCCCGCGCCATCATCGACGCCCTTGACCTGAAGCGGCCCATCTACGCCAAGACCGCGGCCCACGGGCACTTTGGCCGTGACGAGCCCGACTTCACCTGGGAACGGCTGGACCGCGTGGACGAGCTGAAAGCGTTCTTCAACGCCTAGGCCACTTCCGGCAGCCCGAATGTCAGTGGCCGGTGCTTGGCTTGCCATGTCCGGACGAAGGCTGAATGGAGGGGGCCGCAGTGGTTGGTGACAGATCCTCCCAGCCGGGACCCGGCCTTTCCAGTGCGGGGGGACAGGCCGTCCAGCCCTCCCTGCTCCAGGGCTTTCCATCGCGGAAGCTGCCCGGCGGCGCAGCTATGGCTGCCGCGCTTCCCGTGGCCCGTGTGCTGGTGGAATCCTCGCTGCCGCACCTGGACCGGCCGTTCGATTACGCGGTTCCGGCCAGCATGGACGATGAAGCACGGCCGGGTGTCCGGGTGAAGGTCAGCTTCAACGGCCAGGACCTGGCCGGTTTCCTGCTGGAACGGCTCGCCGAATCCGACGCCGGCACCACCCTGTTGCCGCTGGCCAAGGTGGTTTCACCAGTTCCGGTGCTGACCCCCGCTGTCCGGGATCTTGCCGCCGCGGTGGCCGCCCGGTACGCGGGCACACTCAGCGATGTGCTCCGCCTTGCCGTGCCGCCCAGGGTGGCCCGCCTGGATAAGGAGTTTCCCGCCGCCGCTGTGCAGGATGGCGGGGAACCGGCACCGGCCGATCCGGGCACAGTCTCGGGCGGGGAGGCCGCGCCGGCTGTGACCGGCTTGCCGGGCACCTCCGCCTGGTCGGCCTACCGCAACGGACCGGCATTCCTGCGCCACCTTGGCAGCGGCGGATCCCCGCGCGCCGTCATCAATCCGCTGCAGGGGTACGGCCCGGGAGGCTGGCCCCGCCTGCTGGCCG
>NZ_AOFD01000014.1 GCF_000332815.1 Arthrobacter nitrophenolicus | reverse complement strand
GTGGCTGGGGCTGGCGGCACGCAGGGCGCGCCAAGCCCGCCGTCCACGCCCTTGACCTGGACATTCTGCCGGGGGAGCGCGTCCTGCTGCTCGGACCCTCGGGCGCGGGCAAGTCCACGCTCCTGCATGCCCTCGCGGGGGTCCTGGGCGACGTGAACGACGACGGCGAGGCCGGCGATTCCGACGAGTCCGGTTCGCTCTTGGTCGACGGCGGGTCCCCCCGCGGCCAGCGCGGCCGTGCCGGCCTGATGCAGCAGGACCCCGAAACCCAGGTGGTCCTCTCCAGGGTCGGGGACGACGTCGCCTTCGGCGCCGAGAACCTCGCCGTGCCCCGCGACGCCATCTGGACCCGCGTGCACGAGGCGCTTGCCGACGTCGGGCTGTCCCACCTGCCGCTGGACCATCCGACGTCGGCGCTGTCCGGCGGGCAGAAACAGCGGCTTGCGCTGGCAGGCATCCTGGCGATGCGGCCCGGGCTGATCCTGCTGGACGAACCCACGGCCAACCTTGACCCGGCAGGTGTGCTGGAGGTCCGGGACGCCGTGGCACGCTGCCTGGACAAAACCGGGGCCACGCTGGTGGTGGTGGAGCACCGGGTGTCGGTATGGAAGGACCTGGTGGACCGGATCGTAGTCCTGCAGCCGGGCTCTGCCGCCGACCCCGCTGTCCTCCTCGACGGTCCGCCGGACCGTGTCCTGGACGAGGCCCGCACCATGCTGGCGGCCGCCGGCGTATGGGTGCCCGGCTACGTTCCGGCCACCCGTCCCCGCGCGGGCGACGCCCGGCCGGGCGCCGGAGACCTGCTGCTGGCAGCGGAAAAAACGGCTGTGTCCCGGGAACGCCCGCGCCGCAGCGGGTTCCGGAAAATCCCGCCGGTTCCGGTGCAGGAGGACATCACCGCGCAGGTGCGGGCCGGGCAGGCGCTTGCCATCACCGGGCCCAACGGCGCCGGAAAGTCCACCTTTGCCCTGACCCTCGCGGGCCTGCTGGAGCCGGTCACGGGCAAAATCTCCGCAACAACAAACCTCAGCCGGGGCGCCGGAATCGACCCCTTCCGCTGGAAGGCCGAGCAGCTGATCGAGCGGATCGGTACGGTGTTCCAGGAACCGGAGCACCAGTTCGTCACCGGCAGGGTGCGCGATGAACTGCTGTTTGGCCCGCGCCACCTGGGACATGGCGAGGACCGCGTTGACGAGCTGCTGGAACGGCTGAGGCTCACGCCGCTGGTGGACGCCAATCCCTACACCCTTTCCGGCGGGGAAAAGCGGCGGCTCTCGGTGGCCACCGTCCTGGCGGCCAGCCCGCAGGTCCTGGTCCTGGACGAGCCCACGTTCGGCCAGGACGCCAACACCTGGGCCGAGCTGGCGTCCTTTCTCTCGGAGCTCCTGGACTCGGGAACGGCCGTGGTTTCAGTGACCCACGATGCCGAGTTCACCGCCGCCCTGGGCGGAACCGAACTGAAGCTGGCGGCGGCGGAGAAGGTGGCCCTGTGAGAAAGGCTGACCTGTGAGGCAGGAACTGCACGTGCGCGGCAACAACGCCCTGCTGACCCGCGCCAACCCGCTCAGCAAGCTGGCCGCCGTCGTCCTGATCACTGTGGTCCTGGCACTCTCCATCGACTGGGTGTCCGCCACGGTGGCGCTGGCCTTCGAAGTCCTGCTGTTCCCGCTTGCAGGGCTCACGCTCACGCTGCTCTGGCAGCGCGGCTGGCCGCTGATCCTTGCCGCCGCCGTGGGCGGCTGGAGCACCTCTATCCTGGCGCCGGACAGCGGACGGACGCTGATCGACGTCGGCATCTGGACCATGAGCCAAGGGTCCCTGGAGACGGGACTCGGGTTCATGCTCCGCGGCCTGGCCATCGCGCTGCCGGCGGTGCTGCTGATGAGCTGCACCGATCCGACGGACCTGGCAGACGCGCTGGCCCAGAAGGCGCGCCTGCCGCACCGGTTCGTGCTCGGCACGCTGGCCGCCATGCGCCTGGTGGGCCTGCTGGCTGAGGAGTGGCAGACCATTGGCATGGCGCGGCGCGCACGGGGCGTGGGGTCACGGGGCAGCGTCCTGCAACGGGTGAAAGCCACGCTGGGGCAAAGCTTCGGCCTCCTGGTGCAGGCCATCCGGCGGGCGTCGAGGCTGGCAGTCACCATGGAGGCGCGCGGATTCGGCGGCGGGACCCGCACCTGGGCCCGCGCCTCAACGTACAGCGTGCTGGATGCGTGGGTGCTGGCGGGCGGGCTGCTCATGGCAGGACTCGCCGTGGTGGCCGCCGTGTCTGCCGGCACCTGGAACATGGTGTGGCTGGGAGGCTAGGGTTCCTGGGTGCACGAGTGGTTGTAGTCGAAGCCCCGCGCCACGAACTGGGTGAGGACCACCTTGCCGCCGCCCGTTAGCGGTTCCTTGAGGCATGCGCCGGCGGCCCGGTACGCGTTGCGGGCGCCAGCCAGCCAGCTCGGCAACGGGTACAGGTTACTGGTGCTGCTGACGCTGCCCACGATCCGGCCCCACTGCAGGGACGTGGAGTAGATGCCTACTCCCTTGACATTGATGCTGTGGAAGAAGTCCGTCATGCCCTCCAGGACCGCGCGGTTGGCGTCCTTGTCGCCGGACCAGCTGTTTTCGGTCTCCACATCCAGCCACCACACATAGTCGGCGGGGTTGCTGATGCCGCGGATGTAGGCGTCGTCGTAGGCCTTGGCCCAGCCGTACATGTAGGCGCAGGCCTTGCCGTAGTTGCCCTCCCTGCAGGGGCCGTAGGGGTTGTGGACCTGCCGGCCGATGGGGTATTCGTCGCTGTCCGGCCACCAGGACCCGGAGCTGCCCGGGTTCGCGGTATTGACGTACAGCGACACAGCCGGCTGGCCGGGCAAACCGGGGGAGGAGGCTGCCCACTCAAGCTGTTCCGCCAGGCAGGGGTTGGTGTTGTTCGCGAGGCCGTTGTTGACGCCGACGATGCCGAACGCCTGCCCCTTCGGCAGCTCCCTGTCGCATTGCGGCCAGGACACATCATTGCCGAGCAGCGCCTGGCCGCCCTCGCCCGGCGAGGGCGCCGCAGAAACAGGACCCGCTACAGCCAGCAGCACGGCTGCCGCCAGCAGCCAGGCAAGCCTGAGCGGGAACGGACGGGCATGGGGCCGGAACATTGCGCCTTTCGTTATTGCCAGAGAAGGAATGTTCCCTCCAAGTCTCCCGCCGTGGCGGCGGCGGAACAAGCATCGGATGCTCAAGAATGAAGGCTGATCCATCAAGATCTCTATCGCATATATCGGGTACTAAAGCGCTTGTGAGGGCCGTTACGTGCCTGTAATGAGGGGGAATAACTCATTTATGATATATTTTTGCCATGACGCAGGAAACCGCTGAGCACGTTGCCGCCATGCTGAGGGACGCCCGGAATGAGAAGGGCTGGACCCAGGGCCAGTTGGCCGCCGAACTGGGAACCAGCCAGAGCGCGGTGGCCCGGATGGAGCAGGGAAAGCAAAACCTGAGCCTGAAAATGATCCAGCGCCTGGAAAGCATCTTCGACCGGAGCATCGTCAACGTTGGCAAGCCGCAGATGACGCACCTGCGCGTGGAGGGCGGACGGACCCTGTCCGGCGCCGTCGACGTGAACAGCAGCAAGAACGCCGGCGTCGCCCTGCTCTGTGCCAGCCTGATCAACCGCGGCACTACCGTGCTCCGCCGCCTGGCCAGGATTGAGGAAGTCAACCGGATCGTTGAGGTCCTGACCAGCATTGGCGTGGAGTGCACCTGGCTGAATGACACTGACCTGAGGCTCCGCCGGCCGGCCGTCCTGGACCTTGACGCGATGGATGTGGATGCCGCCCGCCGCACCCGCAGCGTGATCATGCTGCTGGGACCGTTGCTGGACGAGACGGAGGAGTACCGGCTTCCCTATGCCGGAGGGTGCGATCTGGGCACCCGCACTGTTGAGCCGCACATGCAGGCCCTGCGCCAGTTCGGTCTTTCGGTGGAGGCCACGGCGGGCTTCTACACCATCCAGGCACCGCCGGCTGACACGCAGGACCGTTCCTTCGTCCTCACCGAGCGCGGCGATACCGTCACCGAAAATGCCATCATGGCCGCCGCCCACCGTGAGGGCACCACTGTCATCCGCAATGCCAGCCCCAACTACATGGTCCAGGACCTTTGCTTCTACCTGCAGATGCTGGGTGTGGTTATCGACGGCGTGGGTACCACCACCCTCAGCATTACGGGCCGGCCAGTCATCAACGCGGACATTGAGTACTACCCGTCGGAGGACCCGATTGAGGCCATGAGCCTCATCACCGCCGGGATCGTCACAAATTCCGAGGTCACGGTCCGCCGCGTGCCCATCGAGTTCATGGAGATCGAGCTCGCCACCCTTGGCCAGATGGGGCAGCAGCTGGAAATTTCCGGCGAGTACATGGCGCGCAACGGCCGCACCCGCCTGGTGGATGTCACCACCAAGCCGTCGGAGCTGCGTGCACCCGAGGACAAAATCCACCCCATGCCGTTCCCCGGCCTCAACATCGACAACCTGCCGTTCTTCGCCGTCATAGCAGCCAACGCCTCGGGCCAGACCATGATCCACGACTGGGTCTACGAAAACCGTGCCATCTACCTGACCGAACTGAACCGGCTGGGTGCCCAGGTGCAGCTGCTGGATCCGCACCGCATCTACGTCAACGGCCCCACCAAGTGGCGCGCCGCGGAAGTGGGCTGCCCGCCCGCGCTGCGGCCGGCGGCGTGCCTGCTGCTGGCCATGCTGGCGGCCCGCGGGGTGTCCGAACTGCGGAACATCTACGTTATCGAGCGCGGGTACGAGGACCTGGCGGAGAGGCTGAATACCATCGGCGCCAAGGTGGAGTACTTCCAGGACTGAGCATTAACGCTTCGTCATGAACGGCGGGCCCCTCCAAATACGATCCCATTGCCGCAGAATGTCACTATGCGTACATTCGGCGTGGAGGAAGAGCTCCTGATTGTTGATCCGGAGACCGGGGAGCCGCTGGCGCTGGCTGACGCCCTGCTGTCCGGCCGCCGGGTGGCTGCCGACGATTCCGCCCAGGATCCGCGCCTGCTCGAGACCGAGGACAAGACGGTTTACGACGACGACGAGATGGGCCTGAGTGCCGAGCTGAAGCTTGAGCAGATTGAGACCCAGACCCGGCCCTGCCTGGAGTACGGCAGCCTGCTGGAGCAGATCAGGGCCGGAAGGATGCTCGCGGACGAGGCCGCGAAGAAACACAACGCCCGCGTTGCCGCGCTTGCCACGTCGCCGCTGGGCCTGAACAGCCACACCACTCCTGATCCGCGCTACGCCAGGATGCTGGAACGCTTCGGGCTGACCGCCCAGGAGCAGCTGACCTGCGGCTTCCACGTCCACACCTTCGTGGAGTCACCCGACGAAGGCGTGGCGGTCCTGGACCGCATCCGCGACAAACTCGCCGTGCTCACGGCGCTGAGCGCCAACTCGCCGTTCTGGAACGGGCTGGAGACAGGTTTTGAAAGCTACCGGACCCAGGCCTGGAACCGCTGGCCAACCGCGGGGCCGGCCGGCATCTACGGCACCTACCCCGCCTACCGCCGGCTGGTCACGAGGCTGCTGGACACGGGCGTGATGCTGGACGAAGGGATGATCTATTTTGATGCCCGGCTGTCCCGCAACCATCCCACCGTGGAGGTGCGGGTTGCGGACGTCTGCCTGCGCGCCGACGACGCCGCCCTCCTTGCCGTCCTGGTCCGTGCCCTCGTGGAGACCGCCGGCCGGGAGTGGCGCGAAGGCGTCGACCCTGCACCGGTTCCGACCGCGCTGCTGAGGATGGCGTCCTGGCAGGCGAGCAGTGGAGGGCTCGGCGGGGAACTGCTGGACTTCGGAAGCTTCCGGCCCGCGCCCGCGCCTGACGTGGCGCGCGCCCTGGTGGACTACCTCGCGCCGGTGCTCGAGGAGCAGGGTGAGCTCGACCTGGCGCGGCAGGGCGTAGAGGCGATCATCGCGCGCGGCACAGGGGCAGCGGAACAACGCCGGGTCCATGACCAGGAGCTGGCGGGACCGCCGCCTGAGGACATGGGGTTCGGTGCCGTAGTGAGGCACGCCGTGAACGTCACCATGCGCGGCAACCTTGACCTCTCCGAAGTCGATGCCGTTCCCGACCTGCTGCGGGTGCGGCAGGCCTAGCCGGACGGCAGCCGTGGCGTTAGGGAAGGCCACGTGCCATACTCGGCGCGTGGCGCCGTCGTACTCTTTCCATGCCGAGCTTTGGCTCTATCCCGGCGAAGCGGGATGGCACTTCCTCACGCTGCCGCCGGACGTGGCGGACGACATTGCGGAGCAAAGCGAAGCCGGGAACAAGGCCTTCGGCTCGGTCAAGGTCGCGGTGGAGATCGGCGGCCACCGCTGGGAGACGTCCATCTTCCCGGACAACAAGATGGCTCATACCTGCTGCCCGTCAAGAAGGCTGTCCGGGACAAAGCGCGGATCAGGGCGGGCGACGCCGTGGACGTCCGGCTGGAGCTCCAGCCGGACGATGTACCGCGGGATAAAAGCTAGATCTGCTTCAGGGCCTGTTCGAGGTCGCGGATCAGGTCGTCGGCATCCTCGAGCCCGACGGACAGGCGCACCACGCCGTCGCTGAGCCCGATGGCAGCCCGCCCCTCCGGCCCCATCGCGCGGTGCGTGGTGGTGGCCGGGTGCGTGATCAGGGACTTCGAGTCGCCCAGGTTGTTGGAGATGTCGATGATCCGCAGCCCGTCCAGCAGCGCGAAGGCGGCTTCCTTGCCCGAGCGGCCGCCGGAGGGGGCAAGTTCCAGGGTGAGCACCGTGCCGCCGGCACGCATCTGCTTCGCTGCGAGGTCGTACTGCGGGTGGGACTTCAGCAGCGGGTACTTCACCCAGCTCACGGCAGGCTGCTGCTCCAGCCATTCAGCGAGCCGGAGGGCGGTGGCGGAAGAGTGGTTGACACGCAGCGCCATGGTCTCCAGGCCCTTGGTCAGCACCCACGCGTTGAACGGCGACAGCGACGGGCCGGTGTGGCGCATCAGCTGCTTGACCGGGCCCTCGATGTACTCCTTGGTGCCCAGGATGGCACCGCCCATCACCCGGCCCTGGCCGTCGATGTGCTTGGTGCCCGAGTAGACAATGACGTCCGCGCCCAGCTGGCCGCAGCGCTGGAGCAGGGGAGTGGCAAAGACGTTGTCGACGACGACGGTGGCCCCGGCGGCGTGCGCGAGTTCGCTGACCGCGGCGATGTCCACGATCTCCTGCATCGGGTTGGACGGGGACTCGAAGAAGACGGCGGTGGTGGGCTGGGACAGGGCGGCGCGCCACTGCTCCAGGTCCGGGCCGTCCACGAACACCGTCTCCACGCCCCACCGCGGCAGGATCTCATTCAGGATGACGAAGCAGGAACCGAAGAGCGAACGGGCGGCCACCACGCGGTCCCCGGCAGCCAGCAGGCGCCCAGGGCGGTGAAGACGGCGGACATGCCGGACGCAGTGGCGAAGCATGCCTCCGTGCCCTCGAGCAGCCGGAGCCGCTCCTGGAAGGTTGCCACGGAGGGGTTGCCGTACCGGGAGTAGACGAAGCGCTCGTCCTCGCCGGTGAAGGCGCGTTCCGCAGCGGCGGCGGATTCGTACACGAAGCCCGAGTTCAGGAAGACCGCTTCGGAGGTTTCCTGGAAGTTGGTGCGATCCAGCCCGCCGCGGACGGCCTGGGTGTCGGGGTTCCAGCCGGCGGCGTCGTTATTGAAGGTCACTTAGTTCTTTCCGAGGTTGGTCGGCAGGCCGCGGTTCTTCCAGCCATTGACGGTCCGTTCGCCGTAGCGGTCCGGATCGCCTTCGAAGCCCTCCAGGACGTTGTAGGAGGTGAAACCGGCCTGCGTCGCGGCGATGGCGGCGGAGATGGAACGCTGGCCGGAGCGGCAGATGAACACCAATTCGGTACTGGAGTCTTCCGGCGCCTGCTGGCTCAGGTCCTTGAGGAAATCCGGGTTGGGAATGCCGCCGGGGAAGGTCCACTGGATGAACAGCGGATCGTTGTCCGTGGCCTTGGTGTCCGGGATGCCGATGTGGGCCCATTCGCCTTCGGTGCGCACGTCCACCAGGATGGCACCCTGCTCAAGCTTGGCCCAGGCTTCCTCCGGCGTCAGGTCTCCTGCGTAGCTCATGCGTGGCCCTCGCCGTCGAACTCGAGGTCCTCGTTGGCTGCTTCCAGGTCGTCAACAGCGGTGGCGACGGCGGCGTCCGCCGAGGCGATGGCGGCGGGCAGGACGACGGCCTGGGCCACGATGACGCTGGTGCCGTTGAAGGCTGCCGCCGGGCTTCCGTGCAGGACGTAGCCTTCGGCGAGCGCGGTGGAGATCCGCTCACAGAATTCACGGTTGTCCGGGCCGCTGATGAGGCGGTAGGACAGCTTTTCTTCGGGGGCGTCGGACACGACGGATCTCCTTCTCTCACGCTTGCAGCTCGAATCGGTCGATATGCCGAGTATTCACCTGAGGCACCCCGCCGCGGAAGGAGGGTTGCCGACCGGCCAGTCAGGGCTTGGCGCCGGTACTCATTACTCCCCAAAAACGTAACATCTGGCACCGGCGGCCGCATCGCCGTTGTCGTCATGTTGCGTAACTGAAGCGGAAACGCTGCCGGGGATGCGGTCGCGGTGCCCTTCCCGGGGGACGGCCGACGGCGGCATTACAGCAGGTGGGAGGGCTTTTTCTATCCCATCGCGGGAGGGGCGGCCCGATACAGTTCTTAGGGGGCAGCGCCCCGCCGTCGAAGATCAGCACTGGGGGTCCCTTTGAACATGCGAACAGCCGCGCCCTGCCGCCTCCGCCTGGCCTGGGCGTTCCTTGCCGCACTTGTTGTTGCATGTGTGGCAGCGGTCCTGTCGGCGGGGCCGGCCCGGGCGGCCGAACCCGCCCCGGATGCAGGGGAGCCGATGCTCGGCGTCGTCCTGGAATGGGGCGAGGACACTGCCGCGGGGTTTGCCGAGCGGCTGGGAGCGTCGCCGGCTGTCTTTGGACACGACATCGCCTTTCCGTACCGGTCCTCCGAGCAGAACGACATCAAGGGCTTCCTTGAACAGTCATCGCTTCAGGGGTCCCACGCCATGCTCACGGTCAAGCCCACCGTGCCGCTGGACCAGATCGACGCCGCGGCTGCCGGATCATTCGCTCGGGAAATCCGCCGGTTGACCGCACAGTTCCAGGGCCAGGTGCTGGTGCGGTTTGCCCCGGACATGAACGCCGGCTGGGTGGAGTGGGGCCAGCAGCCGGCCGCGTACCGGGAGGCGTTCCGGACAGTGTCCGCGGCGTTCAAGGATTCCGGCGACGGCCGGACAGTCATGGTCTGGGAGCCGTTCCTGGGCAAGGATTACCCCTTTGACCGGAACCGGAACGCCCCGGCTCCCGGCAGCGACGGGTTCGAACTGCTGGATACAAACGGCGACGGCGCCTGGGACGGGTCCGACAGCGCCTACGAACCGTACTATCCCGGTGATGACGCCGTGGACTGGGTTGGCCTGACGGCCTTCCACGACGACACTGCCGGCGGCGCGGCCGTCAATACCCTTCCGCGCGCCGGCGAGCTGGCGGAGATGCTGACGGCTTCAGGAGGCGAGAACTTCTACGCCACCTATGCCCAAGGGCGGAACAAACCGTTCCTGCTGCAGACCGCCGCTTTCTACAGCCCGGCCTCCGGCGGCGCATCCGAAGCTGAGATCAAGACCGGCTGGTGGGACCAGGTGGTAGGCACAGCCACCTCGGCGGAGTTTGGCAGGACGGCCGCGGTGGTCTGGGACGAGCGCACCAGCACCAGGGACACCGGCGTGGCCAGCATCGACTGGCTGCTGACCGGCAGCCCGGAGGTTGCCCGGGCGGCGCTGGAACGGCTGGAGGCCTCGCCCCTGGTGACCGGTCCCGTCACGGAAGTGTCCGCCGGCGGCAGCGGTTATGTCCGGGCCAACACGCTGGCCGGGCCTGCAGCCTGGACCGTGGGGGCCGCGCTCGTCATCCTCCTTGTGGCTCTGTGGCAGATTCCGCGCCGCGTCAACGCCGCAACGGCCTGGAGCTATACGGACCCGTCCGGCAGGGATTCCCGCGTGGACCTGCTGCGCGGACTGGCCATTGTGTTCGTGGTGGTCAACCATCTGGGCATGACGTCCCTGTTCCAGCTGCTCACCCAGGAGGCGGTGGGCTTCGTTTCGGGTGCCGAGCTGTTTGTCCTCTTCTCCGGCCTGGTGGTGGGCATGGTGTACGGGCCACGGGTGAAGGACGATTTTGGAACGGTCGTGGACCTGACGTCACGGCGCGCCGGCAAGCTCTACCTGACGGCGCTGATCGTCCTGGTGGGTGTCTTCCTGGCTTCCCTGCTGCCGGTGTTCCGTACCGACGCGCTCACCACCTTCGTGGACCAAGGGACCGGCGGGGCAGGGCACGACGGCGCCGGACGCACCTACGACCTCTATGCAGGAATGGAGTCGCTCTTCCAGTTCCCGGTGCCGCCCCAGGTGCTTCCCGCCATCCTGCTGCTGCAGTTCGGCCCGTGGCAGTTCAATGTGATGGGGTTGTACGTGGTGCTGCTGCTGGCCAGCCCCTTCATTCTTGCTGCCCTCAACCGGGGCAAGGCCGTGTGGGTGCTGGCCGGCACCCTGGCGGTCTACGCCGTCGGCGCCACTACGCGCTTCCGGCTCCTGCCGTCGCAGTTCGAGGACTCGTTCCCGCTGCTCGTGTGGCAGGTATTGTTCGTGCTCGGCCTGGTTGCCGGATTCCACCGGCGCAGCATCGTCGCCTGGCTCTCGGCGCGGACCTGGGTGGTGGCCGCCTGCACGGCGCTCGCTTTCCTGTTGGCCTTCCTGTCCTGGGGAAATCCCTACCTGGCCAACGGCTTCGACGTCCGGCTGGCGCTCGTCGCGGACACCGTGTACCGGACGGTCTACGACGCGCTCTTTGCGAGGACGTACCTGGCGCCCGGCCGGCTGCTCAACGTCCTGGTCCTGGTGGTCGCGGCCTATGCCTTCCTCACCGCGTACTGGAAGCCCGTGCAGCGGGCCCTGGGCTGGTTCCTGATTCCGCTGGGCCGCGCCACGCTCTACGTGTTCATCATGCACGTGGTGCTGATTGCCGTGGTGGCGAACATCCCGGCCCTGCAGCAGGAGAACGTCCTGCTGAACACGGCAGCCTATGCGGCGGTGCTGGGGCTGCTGTGGGTCATGGTCCGGACGAAGTTCCTCTTCCGGATCATTCCCACCTAGGAGACGGGCCCGGCGTCGAAGGCTTTTCGAGGCATGGAAAAGCGGCGTGAACCGGGGCCGCAGCCCTTGGTTCACGCCGCCCTTGATGTCCCTGGGGCTGGTCCTGCTCAGACCAGCCGGGGTAGCTGGCCATGATGTAGTCGGTGGCTGCGGGGCCCTTCATGTGAAGGCCGCTGCGATCCGGACTGATCCTGTCGCGCATGGCGGCCCAGAAGCTGTCCTCCGGACTGAGCGGCTGCTGGTTGATGAAGCACCAGCTGGTGTAGAGCCCGTACAGGCGGTCGCGATCGAGGACGTGTTCGGAGGTTTGGTCCAGGTAGGTGGCTTCTTGGAGAAAAATATCGAACTGCGAATGTGCCATGACGGCTTCCCTTCGCTAAGTGCGGTGGCGCCGCCGTTCGGCTACAGCAGCAGACCTCACATGCCGTGCACGCGGCAATGGAGTGTAACGAGGATCCTTCAAGAAAGGAGGACCCCAAGCGGGATTGACGCCTATCTACAGTGTAGACTGTACGCGTAGACTACACATCCGGCAAGCGTCTTGATTAACTCGCCGGAACACCGCTTTCAATGCCCAGGATGGAAAAGATGGCCCCCGCGAGAACGCCCGGCAGTACGGCCGCGCGCAAGGGCAGGCTCAGCAGGGAACTGGTCCTGGCCAAAGCCCTGGAACTGGTGGACGCCGAGGGGCTGGACGCCCTGACCATGCGCCGCCTGGGCCAGGAACTCGGCCGGGACCCCATGAGCCTCTACCGCTACGCGGAAAACCGCGCGGCCCTCCTGGACGGAGTAACCGAGCTTGTGCTCAACCAGCTCTCCATCCAGCCCAAGGATCCTGACTGGAAGGCCCAGCTCCGGCACATCGCCCACAGCCTTCGGAGCCTGGCGCTCCAGCACCCCAATGTGGTGCCGCTGCTGGTGACCAGGCCGCTGTCCACCCCCTTGGGCATGCGGCCACTGGGGACGCTCCGCCCGCTGGAACAGATCCTCTCATTGCTGATCGAGGCAGGATTCGCGCCGCCGGACGCGCTGCATGTGTACCGCGCCTACTACGGCTTCCTCTACGGCCACATCCTCAACGAGCTTCAGGAATTCGTGGTGGACCCGGAAGAGAACGAGGCCCTTCTGCGGCTGGGGCTGCACCGCCTGCCGCCGAGGGAATTTCCCCGCCTTCGGTCCCTCGGACCGGACCTGGCGACCTATGACGGGTCTGCGGAACTTGACCAGGGACTGAGCATCCTGCTGTCGGGGCTCGAATCCCAGCTGTCGGTGCATGCAGGCTAGGGTCCCCAAGCCTGGGGGCTAGCGAAACAGGCTACTCGAACGAGGCCCGCCGCCGGTCCTGCAGACGGGTGTTCCAGATATCCGGACGGGCCACCCTGAAGCGGCGGCCGGTCAGGGCGCGCGGGGAAATTCGGATGTAGTGGCTCTTCTCTCCGGGCTGCCAGGGCTCCAGCCCCAGCGCGTCCACGGCGTCCTTTTCGTCCTGGTCCTCCATGATCTCGGTGTCCCCGCGCAGCACCACGCTCCAGGCCTCCTCCGTGCGCGGGTCGTAGCCGTCGATTTCCAGGGCGGCCGGGCGCTCCTGGGCGGCGCCCCACAGCTTGGTCACCCCGGACGTGCGGAAGGCAATGCTGCGGCGGTACACCACGTAATTGATGGGGAAGATCTCCGGATGCCCGTCCACCACCAGGGCCAGGCGGCCCAGAGTGTCGTCGGCCAGGAGCTCCCAGCACTCGTCGAAGGTCAGGTTGTCAGCTGGCTGCGGCGCGCGTGAATCCATGAACCACACCCTACGGGCCAGCCGGCCGGGGGAACAGGACTTTACTGAATGCCGGCGAAAAGTTCATTCAGCTCCGCGGTCAGCTCCTTCTGCAGCGACGGCGTCCCGATCTCCTGCCCGTCAATCCGGTTGACGGGGGCGAGCAGGCGCACGCTCGAGATCAGCCAGACGGCGTCGGCGTCCAGCAGGTCCTGCGGCACCAGCGGCCCGTACCCCAGTTCCCAGCCTGCCTCCTTGGCGGCCTTGAAGAGCGCTCCCTGGGAAGTGCCGGCCAGGATTCCGCTGTCCAGCTGCGGTGTGATGAGGCGCTTGACCGGCGTGCCGTCGTCGGACTTGTCCACGTGGGCCAAAAGCACCGTGGACGTGGGGCCCTCGAGGACCCGGCCGTCGGAGGAGAAGAAAATGACGTCATCCGCGCCCTGCTTATGGGCGTGCCGGAGCGCGGCCATATTGACGGCGTAGGAGAGGGTCTTGGCGCCGAGCAGCAGCCACGGGGCCCGCTCTGCCGCATCACTGTCATAGCCGCGGTCGAGGAGGATGACGTCGATGCCGGTCTCACGCTGGCGGCGGGCGCCCGCTCCCACCGGGGATACCTGGACCCATGCGGTGGGGGCGGCGGCGCCCTCAGCCCCGCGGGTCACCACCAGCTTGACCACCAGTTCATCGTCGGCATCCGAAACAGGAGGGTGCTGGGACCGGTGTTCTGCAATGGCGGCGGCAATGGCCCGGCGCCACTGGTCCTGGCCGGGGATGGCGAGGTCCAGCGCTTTCCCGGAACCGTCCAGGCGGTCCAGGTGCGCCTGGATCTTCCGGACGTTGCCCCCGACGGCGAGCATGGTTTCGAACGCCCCGTCACCGCGGGTGGCTCCCTGGTCCGTGACCAGCAGTTGCGGCTGGGACGCATCGGCCAGACGGCCGTCCGGGAAGGCAGAGTCAAGGAAAACAAGAACCACGGAAGCAGGTGACGTCATGGCTCCAGCTTAGTGCGGCGCCGCGCCGATAAGCTGGGCTGAGTGCCCCGGCAGGAAACCGTCCGCCGGGAGCCGATGAGCCGGGGGTTTGTCAGTTGTTGTGGCCATTTTCGCTTGCCGGCACCGCACCGATGTGGGTGGTGGTGCTGCTCGGCGTCGCCGACCTGGTGATCAGGGTGCTCGCCGTGGGCATCATTCCCGGAAACCGCCGCCCCACCACGGCGATGGCGTGGCTTCTGGGTATCTTCTTTGTGCCTTTCGTGGGAATTGTCCTGTTCCTGCTGTTCGGAAACTTCAGGCTTTCCAGCCGGCGCCGCGAGCAGCAGCAGCAGGTCAACGAGAGGGTCCGGGCCGGCATCTCCTCGCTCGCCGACGTCGAAAGCCACTATCCGGGGCCCGAATGGGTGACCTCCGCAGCGGAGCTGAACCGCCGGCTGGGATCCCTGCCCATGGTGGACGGCAACTCGGTTGACCTCATCCCCGGGTACCCGGACTCCATCCTCGCCATGACCGAAGCCGTGCGGAAGGCGAAGAAGTTCGTCAACGCGGAGTTCTACATCATGAGCACCGACCACATCACGGACGACCTGCTCACCGCGCTGGAGGAGGCGGCCGAACGCGGCGTGGAAGTGCGCGTGCTGTTCGACCACATCGGCACCCTCCGGTCCAGGGCTACAGGAAGCTCCTCAAGCGCCTCAGGGCGGGCAAGATCCAGTGGAAGCGGATGCTGCCGCTCATGCCCATCCATGGCCAGTGGCGCCGGCCGGACCTCCGGAACCACCGCAAGATCATGGTGGTCGACGGCGAAATCGCCTTCACCGGTTCCCAGAACCTGATCGAGCCCTCCTACAACAACCCCCGCCACCGCAAGGCCGGACGGGAGTGGGTGGAGTTGATGGCGTGCCTGCGTGGACCGATCGTCACCACCCTGAATGTCGTTTTCGCCACCGACTGGCTGAGCGAAACCGACGAGTCGCTGGAGCACCAGCTGCAGCTGCCGGCGAACCCGCACCCGGGCAACGTCACCGCGCAGGTGGTGCCCAGCGGCCCGGGCTTCATCACCGAGAACAACCTGCGCCTCTTCAACACGCTCATCTATTCCGCGCAGCACCGCATCTCCATCTGCAGCCCGTACTTCGTGCCGGACGATTCGCTGCTGTACGCCATCACCACTGCCGCCCAGCGCGGCGTGGACGTGGAACTCTTCGTCTCCGAGAAGGGCGACCAGTTCCTGGTCCACCACGCCCAGCAGTCCTACTACGAGGCACTGCTGGAGGCGGGCGTCCGGATCTACCTCTACAAGGCCCCGTTCGTCCTCCATGCCAAGCACTTCACCATCGACGACGAGGTGGCCGTTCTGGGTTCCAGCAACATGGACATGCGCTCCTTCTCGCTGAACCTCGAGGTGTCCGTGATGCTGCTGGGCGAGGACATCGTCACCAAGATGCGCGCGGTGGAGGACACCTACCGGGACATCTCGCACGAGCTTAAGCTTCCCGTCTGGCGCAACCGTCCGTTCGCGGCCCGTTACGTGGATAACGTGGCCCGGCTGACCGCGACGGTTCAGTAGCACTCAATCCCCGGGGAACTCCGCGCCCAGCGTGGACAGGACCCCGTAGGCCTTGGTCCGGATCTCCTCGTACTCCTCGTCCGGCACGGAATCCGCGGTGATGGCACCGCCGACGCCGAGCGTGAGTTCCGCCGTTCCGTCACCCGGGGCATTGACCACCAGGGTGCGGATGGCGACGGCGAGATCGGTGGCGCCGTTCAGCGAGAAGTAGCCAATGGCGCCGGAATACAGCCCCCGCGGGCCTTCCTCCAGCCGGTCGAGGATGGCCATGGTGCTGATCTTGGGCGCCCCGGTCATGGAGCCGGCGGGGAAGCAGGCGGCCACTGCCTCCGCCCGCGAGGAGCCGGGCAGCAGGCGGGCGTCTATGGTGCTGACCATCTGGTGCACGGTGGCATAGCTTTCGATAGCGCACAGCCTGCTGACCGTGACCGAGCCGGGGACCGCGAAGTGGCTGAGGTCGTTCCGCAGCAGGTCCACGATCATGATGTTCTCGGCACGGTCCTTCAGTGAGGTGGCGAGGTCCGTCCGCAGCCGCGCGTCCTCCTGCGCATCGGCAGCCCGGCGGCGGGTCCCCTTGATGGGTTCGGCGCGCATGCTGCCGTCGGACGCGATCTTCAGGAACCGCTCCGGCGAGGTGCTTGCCACCGTCACCCCGTCCAGCCGGAGGAAACTTGCGAAGGGTGCAGGGTTCCGGCCGCGGAGGGCAAGGTAAATGCGCCACGGGTCCACGGCAGCGGCGGGAACGCGGGCCTCAAGCGTGGTGGTCAGGCACACCTCGTAGGTGTTGCCCTCGGCGATCTCGTGCTGCGCGGCGGCGATCTTCTTCCGGTAGGCCTCGCCGGTGTCACGGCTGCGGAAGGCGGGGGCCTGGGGAAGTACGACGGCGGTGCTGCCGCCGTGGTCCGGCGCGGCAGCCTGGTGAACCGCGGCGGCCGCAGTCCCCAGCCAGTCCTCCGCGTCAGGTGCGTCAAGGGCCAGGAGCCAGGCGGTGCCTTCGGCGTGGTCCAGGACCACGGCACGGCCGGCAAAGATCAGGGCGGCGTCCGGTGTAGCGGCGGGCAGGTCGGTGCCGCCCGTTTCACGCTTGAGTTCGTAGCCCAGGCAGCCCAGCCAGCCCAGGGTGAACTGTCCCGGGTAGCCTTCCGGCGCGCGGACCGCGCGGCGGCCCCACACCGTGTCCAGCCAGCGGAAGAACTGCCCGGTGACCCTGACGGTTGCGGAACCGGCGCTGATCAGGCTTTCGCCGGACCGGTGGGTTACCGATTGCCCGAACGTGCCGCCGTCGTCCGCCATGATGCTGAACCGGCTGCGCTCCGCTGCGGTTCGTGCGGAAGCATCGTCCGTGTGTGCCACACCCGCTGCTGCCGTTCCGGCGTTGGAGGAGTCCAGCCAGACCGCATTGGCTGAGCCGCCGTAGAGGGAATGGAAGAGCGCCGCGGAATCAGGGCGCTCGTCCAGCCGCTCGGCGCGAAGGCGGAGCCCGCGGCGGGCGGAGAGCTCCGGGGCCAGGACCGGGGCCAGCGCCGGAAGGTAGGGGAGGAGCCGCAGGAGGTCGACGACGGCGGAGCCGTCGGCCAGGTTCTGCACGCGGACGTCGGCAAGCGCCGGCACGTCATCCCGGGCCAGCCATGCGTCTTCCTGCGCGGCCCACTGGTCCCAGTAGGGTTCGTAGGTTGCGCCGTCGCGGTCCAGGGCCCTGGTCCGGCGGACGTCGTCAGGGGATTCGGCCCAGATCACGGCGTCCAGGAGCGGCCGGGCTTCTGCCGCGGCGGCACCCACGCCTTCGACGATGACGATCTCGGCGGGAAGCGTGACCCGGGGGCCGCCGTCGTCATGGTTTTCCCAGTCCCAGCCCACCCACGTCGCCGCTTCGCCCCTGTGCAGCGGGGTGAGGACGGTGGCGACGTAGCGTTCCACGCCGGCGGCCAGGCCGTTCCAGCCGGGGTAGATGTCCTCAAGATGGAACAGCGAGACCTTGTGGTGGGCGCGCAGCCGGGCAGCCAGTTCGACGGCGAGGGTGGTCTTCCCAGCGCCCGAGCGCCCGTCGATGGCGATGATGACGGGGGCTGGGCTCATGGAGTAGAGCGTACCTTTATCCCTGCCGGGCTTTCATCCGCGGGTCCTTCTTGTTAATCACGAACGTCCTGCCGCGGCGCCTGACGATTTGTGCGCCGGGGATCTTCTTCAGTGCCCGCAGTGAATTCCGTACTTTCATGGTGTCCTCCTTGGTTGGTGGGGTTGGGTGGTGGTCGGCAGGTCAGCTCGCGGGCCGCAGGGCGAAGGGGTCGGACAGGACCGCGCCGGCCGCCAGTTCGTCGTCGGTGAGCTCGCAGTCCCGCAGCAGCCGCTCGAACTCCGCCGGGTCCAGGCCCTCCCCGGTCGCTGCCAGGACCGTGGCGGCGGGACCCGGCGCACGTCCCGCCTGCTCCGTCGCGGCAGGTTCTTCCGGCCACTTCCCGGTGTTTTCGAGCCAGACGCGGGGGCCGATGCCCTGGATGGCGATGCGGCACTCGGGCGCGGACGCAACCCACAAGTGGCCTTGCAGGACGCAGCAGCCCTCGGCGAGCGTGCCCAGGACCTGGCGGAACCGTCCCGGATGCAGGGGCCGGTCCATGCGCTGGACCACAGTGACAAAGGGTGAGGCCGCGGCATTTGCTGCCGAGCGGCGGACCTGGATCGTTCCTGCTGCACGGTGGGCATGCGGTGCGAGTTCCCGCAGCAGGTGCAGGCCGCGCTCGCGGCCTGCGGGATCGGCCGGAACGATGTCGGGCTCCGCCACGAGGACGGTATCCGCGAAGGCCAGTTCGCCCAGCAGGAACTCGCCCGGTGTCCTCTCGTCGTCTGCCACGGGGGTGAAGCCGGACTCGAACAGGGTGTGCGGGTCCCAGATGTGGTCCTCCAGGGCGTCCGGCGCGAGGGCAATGATGGCCGAGGAAACCGTTGCCGGCCGGCTGAGCCCGCGGTTGAGTGCCGTGACTGCCACTGATGCTGGAACCGCAGGCGGAAGGCCGATGATGATCGGGCCTTGTGCTGATGCAGCCAGGCGGTCGATCGCCGGCACCAGGTCCAGGCGTACCGCGCAGCTGAGGCCGCCGTGTTCGAGGATGGTTTCCTCGTATTCGACGGGACCTGCGGCGTCAAAGACCCGCCGGATGACCAGCCCGTTCTCCAGCAGGTCATGGAAGACCACGAGGCTCCCGGGATGTTCAGCTGCCAGGTCCCCGCAGGCTTCGCGGCGGCAGAGGGCATCAAGGGAACTCACAACGATGAGGTGCATGGCGAAGAGCCTAATTGAGAACCGTTCTCAATTGCAAGATAAAGCCGGGTGGGTCCTCAACTGCCCTGCCGCTGCAGCTCCGCGTCCGAGGAAACGGCCGCCTTGACGTGCTCCACGATCCCCGGGAGCGCCGCGTGGATCTGGTGCCAGACGGCGTCGAAGTCAGCATGCCCCCCGTACCACGGGTCCTCGATGCCCTGGTCCAGCAGGTCCTTGCCGGCCATTGCTGGATCGAAGCTTCGGAGCATGCGGATCTTGCCCAGCGACTCCTGGTCCGGCGCCGCCTCGCTCAGCCAGGCGTAGTGGTCGATATCGAGCGCCAGGATGAGATCCCGCTCGCGGAACCATTCCGGGAGCCATTCCCGTGCGATGTGAAGCTCGGACGCGAGTTGCGTGGCCGCGAGCCGGCGGGCGGCACGGGGGTCGATGGGGCGCCCTGCCTCGTAGCCCGTGGTGCCGGCCGAGTCCACCGCCACCAGTCCGTCCAGCCCTTCGCGTTCCAGCGCGGCCTTCAGCATAAGTTCCGCCATGGGGGAGCGGCAGATGTTGCCGGTGCAGACGGCGATGACGCGGTATGGGCTCGACGCTGAGTTCATGATGCTAAGCATGCGCGCTTTCCGGCCCTATGGCTAGCGGGTGGTTCATAAAAATTGACCGGTTTGTAAAGATGCATGACGAACCCGCCGAAGGGGTATGTAGTGAGGTTGGGTGCTGCGATGCCGGGGATTGGTGGGCCCGGGATCAGTGAATCAGGGCGAGGAGGATCCCGACGGCGACAAACAGCACGCCGAACACCTTGCTCAGGACCAGCTGTCCCCGTGGCGTCTGGGTGAAGCGCTGGAAAGACCTGGCCGCTGCGGCGAAGAAGAACCACATCACCAGGATGTCGATCGCCACGATGGTTGCGGTCAGCACAGCGTACTGCGTCAGCAGTGGCTGTTCAGGCCGGATGAACTGGGGAGTGAAGGCGAGGAAGAAGACGATGGCCTTCGGATTCAGCAGGTTGACCCAGAACCCGCGCCGGAAGATCGACCAGGCGGACTCGTTCCGCAGTGCCGCTGCCTGCTCCTCTTCAAGGCTCGGCTTGCTAAGGAACTGCCGGACGCCCAGATAGATGAGGTAGGCGGCGCCCGCGTAGCGGATTACGTTGAAGGCCACCGGCGAGCTGGCAACCAGCACGCCGACGCCGAGTGCCACGATCACCACGTGCACCACCAGTGCGGCCTGCTGCCCGAGGATTCCCCAGATGGACCGCCGGAAGCCGGCATTCAACGAGTTGCTCATGGTGTTGATGGCTCCGGCGCCCGGGGTGAAGCTGATCAGGGCACCGGCGCCGGCCAGGGCCAGCCAAAGGGAAAATTGCACCTGTCAATCCTACGCGGCAGGGGGCCGGTGGCGGGGGTCACCACAGGGTGCTACGGGGCCGTACGCCTGGATGTTTTCGTCTGCTGTGACGAGGGTGAAGCCTTCCACCATGGCTTGTGCAGCCAGCATCCGGTCAAAGGGGTCTTTGTGGTCCCAGTCGAGCTGGCCGGCGGCAAGGGCATGGTCGGCGCTGATGCCGATTTCAGCGGCGTAGAGGTGTGAAAGCTGCCGGCCAAAACTGGAGACGATCGCCGCTCCGGCCGGCAGTCTTCCCTGCCGGTGCTTGTAGGAGAGCTCATAGGCGGTGACCGGCGAAACGAAGACCTGGTTTTCAAGTTTGGTGATCGCATTTTTGGCTTTGATTGAGAGCCTCTTGGGCTCGGCGAGTGCCCAGAGGAACACATGGGTGTCCAGCAGCAGCTGCAGCACCCGTCAATTCCCATCTCGTCATCCGTCCACGGCTCATAGAAGTCATCGGGGATGTGGAGGGGGCCGAGGAAGCCCAGTTCGCGCTTGTGGGGCCGTTCGATCTTGACCAGCCGTGCAACCGGCCTTCCGGCCTTGGCAATGACAACGTCCTCGCCGCGCACGGCATAAGCTTCGGCCCAGAATTCGTTGTCCCCGCAGGCCTAAGCCCGGGCGATGACCTCCCCATTGGGGATGAGGAACCAGCCGTCGTCGGTTGAACCCCATCGGTGCCATCCGGCGGAGATCCGTGCCAGGTCCGCGGGGTTGGCGAAGCCGTACTCCAGCGCCTGCTCCGCGAATGCTGAGTGCAGCACCCGCTCGCCCCAGACGCGGGCCTGCCACCGGCGCTGCTGTCCTGTGGCGTACAGCCAGTTGCTGCTGGAGGGGGCAACGTCCGTGAACCCCGCCGACTGCGCCCAGCTGACCAGCCGCCGTCCGGCGTCGGGCTCTGCCCCGTTGCGGCGCGCAATGCGCTGGTACAGGTCCATCCATTCGTCGAGTTCCGGGATGGCCGGGTACCAGCTCATGCCGTGGAAATCGGCGTCGCGCACGGCAACGATGCCGCCCGGCTTGGCCACGCGGCGCATTTCGCGGAGGGCCTCCACCGGGTCGGTGAGGTGCTGCAGCACCTGGTGGGCGTGGACGACGTCGAACGTCTCGTCCTCGAACTCGAGGTCGTAGATGTTGCCGGCCACGAATTCCACGTTCGGCACCTGGCGTTCGACGGCGAGCGCCTGGGCCTGGACGATGATGTCCGGTGAGCGGTCCAGGCCGGTGACCTTGCCGGGCGAGACGAGGGCGGCGAAGTCGCAGGTGATGGTGCCCGGTCCGCAGCCGACGTCGAGCAGGTCCGAGCCGGGGGTCAGGTGGGGCAGGACAAAGGCGGCGGAATTCTCGGCGGTCCTGGCGGCATGGGCGCGGACCACTGACTCGTGGTGGCCGTGCGTGTAGACGTCTTCTTCGGGCTGCTGGGCACTCATAACCAAACGCTACCCCTCACGCCGCGGCGCGGAAGGATTTCGCCAGCCTAATCCGCCGCGGATTCTTCGCGCGCCGCCACCGTGGCTTCCACCATCGCGGTCATGAACCGCGAGACGGTTTCCAGCTCCTCCTCGGAGAAGTCCGCCATGGCAGTACCCATGCGGCGCGAGAGGGGCTCGAAAATGGCCCCTCCCTCCTGGAAGGCCTTGGGCGTCATCTTCAGCTGCACCTGCCGCCGGTCGGAACTGCCGCGCTCACGGACCACGTGGCCGGAGCTGTCCAGCCGGTCAATCAGCGCCGTGGTAGCGGGGGAGCTAAGGTGCAACTCCTTGCGGAGGAGTCCCGGCGTGACCGGATTTCCCTTGGCCGTGTGCCGCATGATCACGGCCAGAGCATTCAGGTCCGTGCGGTGCATGTCCTTCCTGCCGCCGGCCGTGTCCACGTACCGGTTGGCCTCCAGCGTGAATTCCTGCAGGAGCCGGACGAGGGGATGGGGGCCGCCATTCTGCCCAGGGACTGCCGGAGGGCGCGGCGTGTCCGCGGGGCCGCTTGCTGCCATGGCCGCCTCCTCTTTCCTTCTGGTGGGCATCACCGCCGGGTTTGCCCAGCCGTACTGACGGATACTACTTCAGCCCCGCCGTGCGTGCCTTGATGGCGAGCTCTAAGAAAAACCTTGATGGACACTTATCTCTACTATGGAGATAGTCTACTCTGGAACTAATGTTCGTGTGAGGTACGTCCGGAAGGCATCATGAAACACAAAACCGTAAGCAGAGAGCGCGTTCCGTTCTGGCTGCGCTGGCTGGTCCCCGTCATCCTGGTGCTCACGTGGCTGGCGCTCGCCGGCGTGGGCGGCCCCACCTTCGGGCGCCTGGAGGAGGTTTCCTCCAACGACCAGGCCTCCTTCCTTCCGGCAAGTGCCGAGGCCACTGCCGCGCAGGACTGGCAGGCCAAGTTCCGGGACTCCGACGAGGTGCCGGGCGTCATCGTCATCGAAAGCGATGAGCCGTTCACTCCCGCCCAGCTGGGTGAAGTGGCTGCCCTTCGGACTGACCTGGAAGAGCTGAAGCTGGGCAGCGCGGTGATTGGGCCCATTCCGTCGGAGGACGGCAAGGCGGTCCAGTTCATCGCACCCATCAGCGAGTCCGAGGTGGAAGTGCAGGAGGCGGTGAAGGAACTCCGCGACCTCGTAGCTGAAGCTGCCCCTGAGGGGATGCGGACCTTCGTGACCGGGCCCGCCGGCCTCGCGGCCGACCTGGTGGCCGCTTTCGCCGGGATTGACGGCATCCTCCTGCTCGTGGCGCTCGCCGCTGTGTTCGTCATCCTGCTGGTGGTGTACCGCTCGCTGCTCCTGCCTTTCATGGTGCTCCTGACCTCGGTGTTCGCCCTGTGTGCCGCCATCCTGCTGGTCTTCGGCATGGCGCAGGCGGGCTGGATCCAGTTGAATGGCCAGAGCCAGGGGATCCTCTCCATCCTGGTGATCGGCGCGGCCACCGACTACGCCCTGCTCTACGTGGCGCGTTTCCGTGAGGCGCTGACCCACACCACCAACCGGACGGCCGCGGCGCTGACGGCCTGGCGGACCTCGTTCGAGCCCATCCTGGCGTCTGGCGCCACGGTCATCATCGCCCTGCTCTGCCTGCTCTTCTCGGACCTCAACTCCAACAAGGCGCTGGGGCCGGTGGCGGCCGCAGGCATCATCTGCTCGCTGTTCGCCGCACTCACACTGCTGCCCGCCCTGATGGCCCTCCTGGGCCGTACCGCTTTCTGGCCGTTCCGGCCAAAGCTGGCCCCCGCTGACGAGCGCGAGCCCGAGCTGGTCACGGGGCTGGAGGGCCAAAAGGGGCTGTGGCGGGCAACCGGTGAACTGGTGCGGCGGCGTCCGCGGACTATCTGGATCGCTTCCGTCCTCCTGCTGGTGGCGGCCTCCGCCGGCGTCCTCCAACTCAAGGCCAACGGTGTCCCGCAGACCGACGTCATCCTCACCGCGTCCAATGCGGTGGACGGCCAGGACGCGCTGGCCCGCCACTTCGACGCCGGCAGCGGCAGTCCCGCCGTCGTGGTTGCGGACGAAGGCAAGGCGCAGGAAGTGCTGGACGCCGTGAAAGCGGCCGACGGCGTGGGCGAGGCGTACCTGCTGGCTGAAGGCAGCGTGCCCATCACCGGCGCCCCCGGGACCCCCAGCGAGCCCGACGTCCGCGAGGGCAAGGTCCTGATCAATGCCACGCTGAACTCCGCGGCGGACTCCCTCGAGGCCGAAGAAGCTGTCAAGGCCCTGCGCGTGGACGTCAAGGCCGTGGACCCGGGTGCCTGGTGGGCGGCGTCACCGCCACCGCGCTGGACACCAACACCACGGCCCAGCGTGACCTGGTGATCATCATCCCGGTGGTTTTGGTGGTGATCCTCTTTATCCTGATGCTGCTGCTGAGGTCCGTGCTGGCACCGGTCCTGCTGGTGCTCTCCGTGGTGCTCTCCTACGCTGCAGCCATGGGTGTGTCCGCGCTGGTGTTCAACAACATCCTTGGCTTCCCGGGTGCCGACGCCACCGTGCCGCTGTTCGGCTTCGTGTTCTTGGTGGCCCTGGGCGTGGACTACAACATCTTCCTGATGAGCCGGGTCCGGGAGGAGTCCCTGAAGCACGGCACCCGCCCGGGCATCCTCCGCGGCCTGGGCGTGACCGGCGGGGTGATCACGTCCGCGGGCGTGGTGCTCGCGGCCACGTTCGCGGCGCTGGGCGTCATTCCCATCATGTTCCTGGTGCAGCTGGCCTTCATCGTGGCGTTCGGCGTCCTGCTGGACACGGTGCTGGTGCGCTCGCTGCTGGTGCCTGCGCTGGCTTACGACATCGGCCCGAAAATCTGGTGGCCCGGCAAGCTCTCCCGGCCGGAGGCTGAAGAACGGCCGGACCGGATGAAGCCCTGTTGGCTAAAACGCCTGCTGGGTAGACTTCCACTGTGCCCGCACGGACGCGGACTCGAAGGAGGTGCCGCCATGACCGAAAGCCACGAAGCAGCCTTTGATGAGCACGCCCGCCGGGGCAGCACTGAGCCGGGGCTGGAAGGGGAAGGCGGCCAGTACGGCGAGGGCGACCTTGAGAACCCGGCCGAGGACTTCCGGAACGAGGATGCCGTCCGTGAAGGCCTGACTGACGGACAGGTCATGACCACCTCCGAAGAGCGCGGTCCGCTGCACGGCGATCCGGACGCTGAGCGGTAGGCGCCACGGCGGAATTAGCCCGGCGGCAGGTTCACCCCTAGCGAAAGGGTGAGCCGCCGTCGGGCTTTCCCGTGTCCCGGAATCCGCGCCAACACGGGGAAGGCAGCCTCAGGCCGGAGAGATGCCTAGCAAAGAGTTGAGTGCACTCGACTCAACTTTGCTTGACATCGTCGAGGGCCTGAGTAAGTTGAGTGCAGAACGCTCAATTAGCGGGCGCCAGCAAGTTTCCAAGGAAAGAAGGAAGCAACACAATGTCACGTGCAGTAGGTATCGACCTCGGAACCACCAACTCCGTCGTCTCCGTTCTCGAAGGTGGCGAGCCCACCGTCATTGCCAACGCCGAGGGTGGCCGCACCACGCCGTCCGTGGTTGCATTCTCCAAGTCCGGCGAAGTCCTGGTTGGCGAAATCGCAAAGCGCCAGGCAGTCAACAACATCGAACGCACCATCTCGTCCGTCAAGCGCCATATGGGCACTGACTGGACCAAGGCGATCGACGAAAAGAAGTACACGCCGCAGGAAATCTCCGCGCGTATCCTCATGAAGCTGAAGAACGACGCCGAGTCCTACCTGGGCGAGAAGGTCACCGACGCTGTGATCACCGTTCCCGCCTACTTCAACGACGCCGAGCGCCAGGCAACCAAGGAAGCCGGCGAGATCGCGGGCCTCAATGTCCTGCGCATCGTCAACGAGCCCACCGCCGCGGCCCTCGCCTACGGCCTGGACAAGGGCAAGGAAGACGAACTCATCCTGGTCTTCGACCTCGGTGGCGGTACGTTCGACGTCTCCCTGCTGGAAGTCGGTAAGGACGAAGACAACTTCTCCACCATCCAGGTGCGCGCCACCGCCGGTGATAACCGCCTCGGCGGCGACGACTGGGACCAGCGCGTGGTTGACTACCTGCTGAACCAGCTCAAGGTCAAGGGCATCGACCTCTCCAAGGACAAGATCGCCCTGCAGCGCCTCCGCGAAGCTGCCGAGCAGGCCAAGAAGGAACTGTCCTCCTCCACCAGCACCAACGTCTCGCTCCAGTACCTGTCCGTCACCCCTGACGGCCCGGTCCACCTGGACGAGCAGCTGACCCGCGCCAAGTTCCAGGACCTCACCAAGGACCTGCTGGAGCGGACCAAGAAGCCGTTCCACGACGTCATCAAGGAAGCCGGCATCAAGCTGACGGACATCAACCACATCGTGCTGGTTGGTGGCTCCACCCGTATGCCTGCCGTCTACGACCTGGTCAAGGAACTGGCCGGCGGCAAGGAACCGAACAAGGGCGTCAACCCGGACGAGGTCGTGGCCGTTGGTGCAGCCCTGCAGGCCGGTGTGCTGAAGGGTGAGCGCAAGGACGTCCTCCTGATCGACGTCACCCCGCTGTCCCTCGGCATCGAAACCAAGGGTGGCGTGATGACGCACCTGATCGAGCGCAACACCGCCATCCCCACCAAGCGGTCCGAGACCTTCACCACGGCAGACGACAACCAGCCGTCGGTGGCCATCCAGGTCTTCCAGGGCGAGCGTGAGTTCACCCGCGACAACAAGCCGCTGGGCACCTTCGAACTCACCGGCATCGCCCCGGCACCGCGCGGCATCCCGCAGATCGAGGTCACCTTCGACATCGACGCGAACGGCATCGTCCACGTCTCCGCGAAGGACAAGGGCACCGGCAAGGAACAGTCCATGACCATCACCGGCGGCACCGCGCTCTCCAAGGAAGACATCGACCGCATGGTCCGCGACGCCGAGGAGCACGCAGCCGAGGACAAGGCCCGCCGCGAGGCCACCGACACCCGCAACACGGCCGAGCAGCTCGCCTACTCCGTGGACAAGCTCATCGCCGACAACGCGGACAAGCTGCCGGAAGAGGTGAAGACCGAGGTCCAGGCCGACGTCGACAGCCTCAAGAAGGCCCTCGAAGGCACCGACGATGCCGCTGTGAAGGCTGCGTTCGAGAAGCTGCAGGCTTCCCAGACGAAGCTCGGCGAGGCCATTTACTCCCAGGCCGGTTCGCCCGACGGCGCCACCGGTGCCGCGGGTGCCGAAGGCGCAGCAGGTCCGGAAGGGTCCAAGGCCGACGAGGACATCGTCGACGCGAGATCATCGACGAAGACGAAGCGAAGAAGTAAACCATGCCGCACCACGGTAACGAGGAAGAGCACAACTCATCCGCGGGCCAGCAGGGCGGCGCCTCCGAACCGGTCATCCGGGACAACCGCAAGGTTGACCCGGTGACCGGCCAGGCACGGCACCCCGAGGGCAGCCAGCCCGCCGCCCCCGAATCCGGAGCCGACGCCCAGGATTCGGACGGCGACGCACTGGCCCAGGCCGAGGAAATCCTCAACGGCATCGAGGTGCCCGCCGAGGAGTCCGTGGCCCAGGGGGTTCCGGCTGGCTCCGGCAATGCAGAGGCGGTCGAACTGAAGAACGATCTCCTCCGCCTGCAGGCCGAGTACGTCAACTACCGCAAGCGCGTCGAACGCGACCGCGCCGTGGCAGGGGAGATGGCCGTCATCGGCGTCCTGAACTCCTTGCTTCCGGTCCTGGACGACGTCGACGCCGCGCGGCAGCACGGCGACCTGACCGACGGTCCCTTCGCCGCGATCGCCACCAAGCTGGAGAACGCGCTGAAGACCTACGGCCTGGTCCGCATCGACGAAACCGGCGTGGAGTTCGACCCCACGATCCACGAGGCCCTGATCCAGCAGCCCGGCGAGGACATCGAGGTTGACACCGTCAGCCAGGTGCTCCGCTCCGGCTACAAGTCAGGAGAACGCGTCCTCCGCGCAGCCCAGGTTATCGTCGCGGTCCCTGCGTAGCATTACATTCGGTGGTTGAGTCTCGGTGGTTGAGCCTGTCGAAACCCTGAGGCTCAACCACCGACCCATAACTTTTGAAAGGAAACGCCATTGGCTAGCCAGGATTGGGTGGACAAGGACTTTTATAAGATCCTTGGTGTTGCCAAGGACGCTTCCGACGCCGATATCAAGAAGGCTTACCGGAAGCTGGCCCGCGAGCACCACCCTGATACCAACGCGGGAAACACTGCCTCCGAGAAGAAGTTCAAGGACATCTCCGAGGCCTACTCGGTGCTGTCCGATCCCGAGGAACGCCAGCAGTACGACGCCATCCGTGCCATGGGTGGCGGTGCCCGGTTCGCCCCCGGCAGCGCCGCGCCGGCAACGGCGGGTTCGAGGACCTGTTCGGCGGCCTCTTCACCGGCAATACGGGCCGGCATGCGGGCGGGTTCAACCCAGCCGCGGGCGGGATCCCGCCCGAGTTCGCCGACCTGTTCGGCGGCGGCTTCGGCCAGACCGGCTTCCAGCGGGCCCCGCAGAAGGGCGCGGACCGTACCGCCTCCACCAGCATTTCCTTTGCCGGTTCCATCCGCGGCACCACCATCGGCCTGCGGGAACCCAGCGGTGAAGTGATCGACGTCCGGGTTCCGGCCGGCATCAAGGACGGCCAGAAAGTGCGCGTCCGCGGCAAGGGCCAGCCAAGCCCCGCCGGCAACGGCGACCTGGTGGTGTCCGTCTCCGTCCAGCCCCATCCGTTTTACACGCGCGACGGCGACAACCTGCGGATCCATGTCCCCGTCACCTTCCCGGAAGCTGCGCTGGGTGCCGACATCGAGGTGCCCACCATCGACGGCGACAAGGTGCGGTCCGTGTTCCGGCGGGGACGCCGTCGGGCCGTACCCTGCGGGTGAAGGGCAAGGGCGTGAAGACCTCGAAGGTGACCGGCGACCTGCTGGTGACCATCGACGTCGCGGTTCCGAAGAATCTGAACAAGGAAGCCGAAGCCGCGGTCAAGGCCTTTGCCGACGCCACAGCCGGTGCGGACGTCCGTGAGGGCCTGGCCGCCAAGGCCCGGCTCTAGCAGCGGAGGTGTTCGGTGGACATCAACGCTGACCAGCCCATCTTCGTGATTTCGGTGGCGGCCGAGCTGGCGGACATGCACCCGCAGACCCTGCGGCAGTACGACCGGCTGGGCATCGTCAAGCCCAGCCGCGCGCCGGGGAAGTCCCGCCGGTACTCGCAGCGGGACGTCAACATGCTGCGGGAGGTGCAGCGGTTGTCCCAGGAAGGCGTTTCGCTGGAGGGGATCAAGCGCATCCTGGAGCTCGAAAACCAGGTGGCCGCCCTGCAGCGGCGCGTCTCTGAACTCACCGAGGAACTCGGCCGCCGACCGCAGCCGTTCGATTCCCGCATTTTCGCCGCCGGCGCGGCGGGCGACGTGGTGAGCCTGGCCCGCGGCCAGCGCCCCCGGCCCCGATCGCAGGCCGTGGTGCTGTGGCGGCCCAGGGCCATCGGGCAATAGGTACCTGGCTTCAGGCGGCCCGGGAAATTCGAGTACCCACTACTCGTGCCCCGTCCGCCCCCGGAAACTTCAATGGAACCACCGCTGGATCAGCGGTGGTTCCATCAGTTTCTGGGGGTTTTTGATGTGTGGTTCTCAGCATAAGGCCCGGCCATGAGCCCGGGGATGGAGTCCGTGGCCGCGTTCAGCGGCTCGGTTCCCGGCCAGATCCTGCTGGCCATCGGGCAGACCATCGTGGTGGTCTGCGTGTGCTTCGACATGGTGCGTGCCTTGTCCGTTCCGCGGTCGCACCGGAGGTACGTGGCCAGCACCGTGTTCCGGACACTGGCCGTCCCGTCCATCATCGCCAACGGACTCACTGTGCTGATCGCCCTGGTGGTGGCGTCCTGGGTTGACGTGGTCATGGGCATGTTCGTCCTGGTTGCCATCATCTTCCGGCTGCACCATGACAAGGACGAGGACAACTGGTGGAAGGGCAAGGGCAAGAAGCTGGCCCGCTGGGCCCGCCGGCAGTTGGCCGGCCGCACCTCCACCGCCCCGGCCATGGGGTAGCGGCAGCCCCCAAAAGCCCGGGAGCCCCGCACACCGGCCGGCATGCGGGGCTCCCGTCTCCAACGCTTTCCTAGCCGTTGATCACCTGGGGGACGCCGAGGTGCTTGAGGCCTTCGACGCCGAATTCGAGGCCGTAGCCGGATTGTTTGGCTCCGCCGAACGGGATGCGGGGGTCCACGGCGCCGTGCCGGTTTATCCAGACGGTGCCGGCCTGGATGCGGGTGGCGACGTCGCGGGCGGCGGCGGGGTTGGAGGACCAGACGGAGGCGCCGAGGCCGACGTCGAGGGCGTTGGCTTTTTCCACTGCTTCGTCGATGGTGCTGTAGCGGATGATCGGCAGGGCCGGCCCGAACTGTTCTTCGGCGACGAGCGGGTTGTTGTTGTCGATGTCGGCGACCAGGGTGGTGGGGTAGAAGTAGCCGGGCTGGTCGGGGTCCGGGTTGCCGCCGAGGAGGATGCGGGCGCCGGAGTCTTTGGCTGCCTGGACGAGGTTGGCGACGACGTCGTATTGGGCTTTGTTCTGCAGTGGGCCCAGGACGTTGGTTTCGTCCAGGCCGTTGCCCATGGGCATGGCTTTGGCGACGGTGGTGAGTTCGTCGCAGACGGCGTCGTAGATGTCGTCGTGGACGTAGAGGCGTTTGAGGGCGGCGCAGGTCTGGCCGGTGTTGAGGAAGGCGCCCCAGAAGATGTCTTCGGCGATGGTTTTGGGGTCGGCGTCGGGCAGGACGATGCCGGCGTCGTTGCCGCCGAGTTCGAGGGTGAGGCGTTTGACGGTGTCGGCGGAGGATTTGATGATGGCGCGGCCGGCGGCGGTGGAGCCGGTGAACATGATTTTGCCGATCGCGGGGTGGTCGGTGAGGCGGGCTCCGACGTCGCGGCCGCAGGAGACTGTGGTGAGGATGCCTTCGGGTAGTTCCTCGTTGAGGACCTTGACCAGGGCCAGGACGGAGAGCGGGGTGTTGCCGGAGGGTTTGACGACGACGGTGTTGCCCATGCGCAGGGCAGGGGCGATCTGCCAGATGGCGATCATCATGGGCCAGTTCCAGGGGCCGATGGCGGCGACGACGCCGATGGGCTTGTAGTGCAGTTCGGCGCGGGTCTGGCCGTCGTCCACGATCGTTTCCGGTTCCAGCGGCAGGCCGGCGGTGGCGCGGAGCCAGGCCACGCAGGCGCCCACTTCAAAGCGGGCGTTGGGTCCGTTGAGGGGTTTGCCCTGTTCGCGGGAGAGCAGCTGGGCGAGTTCCTCGGCGGAGCGTTCGACGGCGTCGGCGGCTTTCAGGAGCGCGGCGGACCTTGCCTCGTGGCCCAGCGCCGCCCAGGCGGGCTGGGTTTCGACGGCGGTGGCGACGGCGTGCTCCAGGAATTCGAGGTCATGGATGGGGGCCTCGCCCACGGCTTCGCCCGTGGCAGGGTTCAGGATGGTCCGGGTTTGTCCGGACGTGGGCGTGATGGATTCGAGGAGCGCATCGTAGGTTTCCAAGGGTTACTCCACTTCGAGTAGGCAAGGACGCCAGCCGGGCGGCGTAGCGGGTTACCCCTCAGTGTGGTGTAGCGGCCCGGCTCCGCTCTTGTCTTTTGGCGCAAGGCCCTTGGCGTGGAAGGAACGGTCTTATGTTCCGTTCTGATTGATACCGGCCTTTACTGCGAGATGTCCTCGGCGGAGATTTGCGAGAATCTGATCGGTGACCGCTTCAATGCCGCCTTCGGATATCAAGGTCATTCCGGCTTCGGCCGTTTCCAGGGCCTCAAGTGTCTCCAGCTGTGAGGTGAGAAGGGATGCAGGCATGAAGTGTCCTGGACGCTGGACCAACCGCTGCTGCAATACCGAAGGCTCGACCTTTAACAGGATGAACCTGGTGGAAGGGGCGGCTGCGCGGATAGCGTCACGGTAGGCGCGTTTGAGGGCCGAACAGGCAACCACGATCCCGTTAGCGTGTTCGCCCGCGAGTTCTGCGCCGACCAGGCGAAGCCACGGCCATCTGTCTTCATCGGTGAGCGGTACGCCGGCTGCCATCTTTTGAACGTTCGGCAAGGGGTGCAGGTCGTCAGCGTCCTTGAAGGTTGCCCCGAGCCGGGCTGCCAGGGCAGTGCCTACCTCAGTCTTGCCCGCGCCCGACACGCCCATGACAACAATAGGGCTATTCACTACAGCGCTCCTTGTTGTGCTGTTCCTGCGGGGATTGGCACGAGCCTGGTCACGACGACGGGTTTTTCCAGCAGGCCTTCGAGGGAGGCGTTCAGGCGTTTGACCGGTTCACCTTGGCCGTGGGCGTCGAGCAGCTCAGCTGATTCCCATTTTTCGATCATGAATATCTGGTTGTTTGGGGCTTCGTGTATCGCATAGAGCAGGCAGCCGGGTTCCTGGTGCACTTCACTGATTGCTGGAGAGAGGGCGGCGACGACCTGGTCGAAGGCGCCTTCCTTCGGGCTGAAAGCAGCGGTGACGACGATGGTCATATGAGGTGTCTCCTAGTAGGAGGGTGTGGGCGCGGGAGGGTGCTTGCGGACGCGGCGCGGACCGGCGGCTGAAGTCCGTGGGTCCGCGCCGAACGTCTGCAGAGTGTTTCGGACTTAGCTGCGGGCGAGGTTTTCCTCGAGGGCAAGGGCCTCGGTTTCGCGACGCAGTTCGAGGGCCTGGGCGAGCGAGTCGTCCATGATGACGTCTTCCCAGCGGACGATGCCGCCCTTGGGTACGTCATTGCGAAGTTCCACGTGGTGGGCCAGCGCAACCGGCAGGGCGCCGGTGGTGACGGAGTGCTTCGCGGAAACGAGTTGGCCCCAGACGGTGTATCCGCCTTCGCCGTCAAGGAATTCACCGGCTTTGAGGTCTTTCTTGGCGGTGGCGACAACGTCGCCGAAGAAGCCGGTGGGCGAACCCGTGGGGATCCCGCGGAGGACGGCGTTGGCTATTGATACGTTCAGTTCCAGGCCGACATAGTGGTAGGGGCGGTACAGGGCGGCGTACTGGCCGGTGGGGTCCGGGTGCCAGGGGTATTCGTTGAAGCAGCCGGAGACGTAGGCGTTCGTTGCCTTCACGACGACGAAGACGCCTTCCTGGGTGTTGTGGGGGATCCAGGTGCCGTCGCGGTTGACGCTGGACATGACGTCGACGGTCCCTTCGTGCGCGAGGGCTCCTCCGACGTCGGCGGGGCGGCAGATTGTGGCAATTTCCTCAACGTCTCCTGGTGTGAACGTCAGGCCGGTGTCAGAGGGCACCAGTCCTGCCGCGTTGGCGACGGCGGCCATTTCGATGGCGGCCTTGGTGCCGTCGCGGAAGGAGGTGTGCATGTTGGGGTTCAGCTGCCCGGAGTCGGTGAGTTCCTTGGAGAATTCCCAGTTTTCCCAGACGTTGTCGGGGTTCATCTCGTGGTAGTGCTCGAGGAATTTGGCGCCCTTGCCGGCGCAGACGACGTCGAATCCGCTGGTGCGGGCCCAGTCGACGAGTTCCATGATGAGCGCCGGCTGGTCGCCGTATGCCATTGAGTAGACAACGCCGGCTGCTTCTGCCCGCTTGGCAAGTGCGGGCCCTGCCAGGGCGTCGGCTTCGACGGTGACCATGATGATGTGCTTTTTCGTGTCGATGGCGCGCAGCGCGTGCTTGACGCCAACGATGGGGTTACCGGTGGCTTCGACGATGATGTCGATGTCGACGTCGAAAAGCTCGTCGGCGTTGGCCACAATCGCGGTTGAGCGGTCCCTGAGGGCGGTTGCGATGTCCGGGGCGATCTGGTCTTTGGGCCATCCAACGAGTTCGAAAGCACCTTCGGCGCGCTTGACGTTGATGTCGGCGATGGCGACGACGTGGATACCCGGAATGTTGTTTGCCTGGGCCAGGTACATCGTCCCGTAGCGTCCGGCGCCGATCAGGCCGACCCGGATGGGCTCTCCGTCGGCTTCGCGCTGGGTCAGGAGGTGGTGCAGGTTCATGGGTTGCCTTTCAAGGGATACGGCGCTGTTCCGGAAGGGATGCGGGCTGGTCTGTGATCAACCGCAGCTGTGGGGGCTCTGCTTTTCACCTTGCGCCTCGCCGCCATTGGGTAATGGGCTGCAGAACTAAGCGGGACCGAACTAAGGTAAAATAAGTGGAACCGGTACACTTTTATGTCACAGGCGCGGGCTCACCGTCAAGCCCTAGGCTGAAAAGGTTCCAGGTGTCCAGGAAGTGCCAGGCAAGGAGTAGGCGTGCAGAAACAACCGACCATCCGCGATGTTGCCCAGGCGGCCGGGGTGTCCGTTGCGGTCGTCTCCCGGGTGCTGAATCCGGGTTCGGGCCCGGTCGCCGCGGCCACGCGCGGGAGAGTAAACGAGGTGATGAAGAACCTTGGTTATCACCCCCGCACGGCAGCCAGGGAGCTCAAGTACGGCCCGCCCACAACGCTGGGGCTGCTGCTCGCCGATGTCTCCAACCCCTTTTTTGCCCGGCTCGCCGACCGGGTGGTGCAGGAGGCGCACTCCCGCGGAATCCAGGTGCTGCTGATGACCACGCAGGAGGATGACCAGCTGGAGTCAGAACGTCTGGCGACATTAATCGAACGCAGGGTCAGTGGGATTATTGCGACCCCGACCGGCAACAACCTTGCCACCTGGAAGCAGCTCCAGGATCTGGGAACTGAGGTGGTCTTTGTCGACCGGTCAATTCCTTCGCTTCCCGAGGTTGACGTTGTCAGCATCGATAACTTCGAATCCGCCCGGGCTGCAACGGCCCTTCTTGCAGCCCACGGCCACCGGCGCATCGGAATCATCTCCGGGCCGGCTTCCTCCACTACCGGAAGGGACCGGATTGCCGGCTATCGGCAAGCCCTGGAGACGGCCGGCTTGGAGCCGGATGAGCTCCTGATACGGCATGCCGCGTTCCGCGGCCCTGCCGGGGGAGACGCCGCGTCGGCGCTGCTCAATATCGAAGAGCCGCCCACCGCTTTGGTGGTGGCAAACACTGCCCAGGTAACCGAAGTTCTGCGGCGCCTTTCCCATGCCGGGATCGACATTCCCGGGAGGCTGTCCGTCATCGTCTTCGAAGATTCACCCTGGACCGAACTCATGACCCCGGCCCTGACGATCGTCAAACAGCCCATAGATCTGCTCGCCCGTCATTCCGTGCAGCTCGCGTTGTCCAACACGCAGGGCAAGACGTCGGAAAAACGCAACGTCATCCGCGTAGCCGCCGAACTGGTTGAGCGGTCCAGCGTTGCCCGGCTGCAGTTATCGAAGTAACCAAACGGGCATCCGCTCCTGAATGGTTTACAGCAGCGCCGGGCCTATGGTAAAAAAGTGTACCGGTTCCACTGGTACCACGATCTTCCATCCTGGTCTGCAAGCGTGCACCTGCACGCCTGACTTCTATCTGGAAGGCGCTGGGCACGCGGGACGAGAGAGCAGCAAGAGCAGTTCTCGGCCATATCTGCACAGCCCAGTACGCCGCAATTACCGCCGTCAAAGCATCAGTACCCTGTCCCCCTAGGTCAGGAACCAGCAAGTATTCAAAGGAGAATCAGATGCCAAAGCGCATCCTGGCCGCCGCAGCTGCGGCCGTTGCACTCACCGTTACTACTGCCCTCACCGGTTGCGGCGGGGCCCCGGGTGCCGGCGCGGCCAGCACCACGATCCGCCTCGGCATCGGCGACCCAGCAACCTCTTCCATGGGCGTGAGCGCAAAGCACTTCGCCGACAAGGTTGCCGAGCTGAGCGACGGCAAGGTCAAGGTCGAGACGTTCCCCGACGGCACCCTCTTCGGCGGAGACCAGAACGCCGCCGTCAACCTGCTTGGAAACGGCACGCTGGACTCCACCATCATGTCGACCTCGGTGTACGCGTCCTTCGAGCCGAAGATGAACGCCGTCAGCCTTCCCTATCTCTTCAAGGACTCGGAGGAGGTCACCAAGTACTTTGAAGGCGAGCCGGGCAAGGAACTGCTGGGCTCACTGGACAAGCTGGGCATCAAGGGCGTGTCCATGCTGACCCGTACCCCCCGGCACACCACCAACTCGATGCGCCCCATCACCCAGCCCGAGGACTTCAAGGACCTGAAGCTCCGCGTACCGCAGAATGACCTCTGGGTTAAGTTCTTTGGCTCACTGGGCGCCAACCCGACGCCGATGGACTTCAAAGAGGTTTACACCGCCCTGCAGCTCGGCACTATCGACGGCCAGGAAAACCCTCTGGAAGTACCAGTCAACAACAAGTTCTTCGAAGTCCAGGACTACCTCTCCTTGACGGGCCACATCTCCGACGGGCTCGTCCTCGGGTTCAGCAAGAAAAAGTGGGACTCCTTCGATGAGGACACCCGGAAGGTCCTGCAGGAAGCTGCAGACGAGACCGCTGATTTCAAGACAAAGTACGACAACGACGAAGCCACCAAGACCCTCGACAAGCTGAAGGGCGAAGGCGTGAAGATCAACGAGCTGACGCCCGAAGCACGGGAAGAGTTCCAGGCGGCGGCACAGAAGGTTTACCCCGAGCTTGAGGGCAAGGTTGGCAAGGAATTCGTCCAGTCAAGCCTCGAATTCCTCGGACGTTAAGATGACGGGTCCAGTGCAGGAGACAAGTTCAGTGCATGATGATGGGACCACCCCAGTCCGGGGGGCCGAACACCAGGCGGCCGAAGATAGCATCCAGGTGGTTCCGGTCAGCGACGTCTCGGAACCTCATGGTCTGATCTGGAAGGCCGTGGATGCTCTCCTCTTCGTCGGCATCTGCGCGATGCTGCTCAGCCTTGCTGCCCAAATGGTCAGCCGGCAGATGGGAGCCTCGCTGTCGTGGACCGAGGAACTGACCCGTTTCCTGTTCATGGACACCACCTTCCTGGGGATGGCAGCAGGCTTCCGGGCTGCCGTGCACCCGCGGGTGAACTTCGTTGTGGCGTGGGGACCAGCCTGGCTTAAAAAGGTCAGCATGCATCTCTACGCCGTCTGCGGGACCGTCTTCTTCAGTGTCCTGATCTACAAGACGTGGGAACTGATGCTGCAGCAATACTCCGCTGGAGAGTCCAGTCCTGCCCTGGGACTCAAGATGTTCCTGGTAACCCTGCCCCTTGTGATCAGCGCGGCACTCGCCATCGTCGCCCACATCACGACCGTCTACTTCTCCCCGTATATGCGTAAGAGGATCCTCAAAGGAGAGATGATCGCATCATGAGCCTGACCCTGCTGGGGATTTTCCTCCTCCTGCTGCTGCTGGGCGTTCCGCTCTCAGTCTCACTCGGCATCGGCGTCATCGCCACGCTGCTGATCTTCGATATTCCCCTCGAACTGTTGCCGCAGTCCATGATGAGCTCCATGAACAGCTTCCTGCTGGTTGCTGTCCCCTTGTTCGTCCTGGCCGGCAACCTCATGTCCGGAGGGGGTATTTCGGATCGCATCTTCCGTGGCGCCGAAGTCATCTTCGGCCGCTTCCGTGGCGGCCTTGGCCAGGTGAACATCGCATCGAGCGCGGTCTTCGGCGGCATCTCCGGTTCCTCAGTCGCCGACATCGTCAGCCTTGGCAAGATCGAGATCAAAGCCATGACTGACCATAAATACCCGAGGCCTTACGCGGCAGCGATGACCATGGTCACGGCCACCCTGTCCTCACTGATACCGCCGAGCATCCTTATGATCATCGCCGCTTCCACAGCGAACGTCTCGGTAGGCGCCGCCCTGGCAGGAGGATTTGGCCCGTCCGTTGTCCTGATCATCGTCCTGATGCTTGTGAACTTCTTCCTGTCAGCACGTCACGGTTACGGCGAGGTCTCAAGGACGCCTTTCAAGAAGGGCCTTAGGATCGTCCTCGAGGGAATCCCTGCCATGGGCGGCCCAGTGATCATCCTGGTAGGCATGTTCAGCGGGCTCGTCACCCCCACGGAGGCGGCCGCCGTCGCCGTCTTCTACAGCCTGTTGGTCGGCATCTACGTCTACCGGGACATGAAGTGGCGCCAGATGCCCAAGATGATCGTGGACGCCGGCCTCACCACCGGCACTATCCTGCTCATCGCCATGATCGCCGGCGTCGCCTCTTACATCTTCACCATTGACGGGCTGCCGGCGAAGGTCAGCAGCTGGCTGTTGAGCGTCAGTACTGACCCCACCATCGTCATGCTGCTGATCGGCATGATCCTGATCATCATCGGAACTGTGATGGACAAAGTCGCAGCCATCCTGCTGTGCACACCGGTGCTCATGCCCGCGGCTGTGTCTTCCGGTGTGGATCCCATCCACTTCGTCGTCTTCCTCGTTGCCGCCCTTGCCGTCGGACTGGTCGTGCCGCCTGTCGGCGTCTGCCTGTTCGCGGCGTCCTATGTCAGCGGGCTGCCGATGGAAAAGATTGTGAAGGCCGCGGTGCCGCTCTACGTGGTCATGGTGGTTGCCGTCGTCATGCTGGCCATCTTCCCGCAACTTATCCTGTGGCCATCCAATCTCCTGGCCAACCAGTAACGCCTTCCCTCAGTTCGCTAACCCCATTCACTAAAGGATCCCAATGCCTGAACCTGACCGCCCAGCACTTGCCCTGATGGGACTAGGGCCGATGGGCGAACCCATGGCGCGGCGGCTGCTGAAGGGCTACGGCGAGTTGACAGTCTGGAACCGGACAGCTTCAAAGGCGGAGGCCTTGGTTGGCCTGGGCGTCCGCGTTGCGGCCTCACCTCGTGAGGCGGCTGCCGACATAGTTCTCACCGTGCTGCCGGACCTAAACCACGTCGAATCGCTGCTTCCGGGAGAAGAGGGCCTGATAGCCGGATGGACAGCAAGGGGCATTTCCCGGCCCATACTCGTCGTGCACGGGACAGTCTCGCCGGGGGCAGTGGCGGCATTTGGCGAACGGATGCTTCGCGAACATGGGGTCCGAGTCCTTGACGCCCCCGTCAGTGGCGGCACCGTGGGCGCCGAAAACGGCACCCTGAGCATCATGGTGGGCGGGGACGCGGACACGTTCAGCTCGGTCGTCCCGGTGTTCGAGTTGGTGGGCAGCACCATCCGGCACATGGGTTCCGGGGGTTCGGGCGCACTGGCCAAGGCCTGCAACCAGGTCGTGGTCGCCGGCACGGTCACGGCAGTTTCCGAAGCTATGCTTCTCGCGCGCGGCGGGGGACTGGATCCATCGGTGATGCTTGAACTGCTTCGGGGTGGGCTGGCCGACTCCGAAGTACTGCGCCAAAAAGGGCACAGATGGATTGACGGCGACTTCACAGGTGGCGGCAGCGCCCGAAACCAGCTGAAGGACCTCAACTTCGTGCTCGGAGCGGCCAGAACAGCACACCTGGAGCTACCGCTGAGCTCGGTAATCCAGGATCTTTTCGAGGATATGGTCGAGCGGGGCGACGGCGCCCTTGACCACACAGGAATCTTCCGGACCCTTGCTCAGCGCAACGGCGCTTTCACTGAGACCTGAGAACCTCCACGCAAGCGAGGGGATACCCCTACGCGCCGGCAAAGTCGAGCAGGACCTTCCCGGACTCGGCCGAGTTCCTGGCCGTTTCGAAAGCTTCGAGGCCGCGTTCCAGCGGGAAGACGTGGGTGACCACCGGATCCACGAACAGGGACCCGTCGGCCAGCGCAGTGACGACCTGGTCGATCTCGTCATTGAACCTGAACGAGCCCAGCAGTTCCAGTTCCCGCGTGATGGCCAGTGAAATCAGGACAGGCTGCGGTCCGGACGGCAGCAGGCCGACCATCACCACCTTTCCGCCGCGGACCGCTGCCTTGATGGCCGTCGCCAGTCCGTGGTGGGAGCCGGAGGACTCGATGACGACGTCGGCCTCAACCGCAGCCAGTGCTTCAGCGTCGCTTGCTTCCAGCACCTCGTCCGCACCCACTGCCCGGGCGATTTCCAGGGGTTTCCGGTGCAGGTCCGTCGCCACGATCCGGGCCGCGCCCGCGCGCTTGAGGACGGCAACGGTCAGTGTGCCGATCGGGCCGCAGCCCACCACCAGGGCAGTCTTGCCCCTGACGTCACCGGCGCGGGCCACGGCATGCCAGGCCACGCTGGCCGGCTCGACCAGCGCCGCCGTCTTCAGGTCCAGTCCCGCCGGCAGGACCCGCAGCATCCGCGACGGCAAGGTGGCGTACCTGCTGAAGGCCCCGTCCGTATGCGGGAACCGCGCGGCACTCCCAAGATAGGTGCAGCCGGGGGACAGGTTGGGCCGGTCGTCCGGATACCTGGCGTAGGCAGGACCGTCTCCCGGCCCGGGCGTGGCCGGGTGCACGGCGACCGGTGCGCCCTCCGCCGGTCCGGATCCGTCAGCTGCCGCACGGATGACCGTCCCCACGATCTCGTGCCCCAGCACCATCGGGGCCTTCAGGACCGATTCCCCGGCCGCGCCGTGCAGCCAGTAGTGCAGATCGGAGCCGCAGATGCCGCCGTAGGCGATCTCCACCACTGCCTGGTCGGGACGGGCCGCCGGCAGCGGGATGCTTTCAATGCGCAGGTCGCCTGCAGCATGGGCGACGACGGCGGGACCCGCCGCCGGAAGTTCGGCCACGGTACGCATCAGACCACCACCGTCATTCCGCCGTCGATGAAGATGGTTTGGCCGTTCACGAAGTCCGAACCGCTGGAAGCCAGCCAGACTGCCGGGCCGGCCAGGTCCTCCGGCGTGCCCCAGCGGTGCGCAGGGGTCCGCCCGAGGATCCAGGAGTTGAACTGCTCGTCATCCACCAGGTTCTGGGTCATCTCGGTGTGGATGTAGCCGGGTGCCAGCGCGTTGATCTGCAAACCGGCGGCCGCCCATTCCGCCGTCATGGCGCGGGTGAGGTTCCGCAACCCGCCCTTGGCGGCGATGTACGGTGCGATGGTGGGCCGGGCCAGGTCCGTCTGGACCGAACAAATATTGATGATCTTGCCGCGGCCCCGGGGGATCATGAAGCGGGCCGCCGCCCTGCCCACCAGGAACGCGCTGGTGAGGTCGGTGCTGATGACCCGCTCCCAGTCCTTGACGTCCAGGTCAAGCATGGCCACGCGGTGCTGGATGCCGGCGTTGTTGACCAGGATCTCCAGCGGACCCACATTTTCTTCCACCCACGCCATAGCGTCAGCAACTTCAGTGTCATTGGTGACGTCGAAGGCGCAGCTGTGGATCCGGCCCGGCGCGAAATCGGCGGCCATTGCGGCTTCGGCGGCCTTGAGCCGTTCCGGGTTGACGCCGTTCAGCACCACCGTGGCGCCGGCGTCCGCCAGGGCCCGGGCAAGGGCATTGCCGATTCCACGGCTTGATCCCGTGACCAGGGCTGTACGTCCGGTCAGGTCGAAAAGGGCGGTCATGACAAAGTCTCCTTGATAGTCGCCGGAGCGTTCCCCGGGGAAGCGGTGCCGAGGTTGGCAATGGCCTGCCGCACTACGGCCAGGTCGAAGTCTCCCAGGCCCTGCCTGATGAGGTGGGCATAGAGTTCGACGCCGGCAGATGCCATCGGTACCGCGGCACCAACGCTGCGGGCACTTTCCAGCACGAAGGACAGGTCCTTGTGCATGAACTTGGCCGGTCCGGTTGGCGTGTAATCCTCCGCTGCCAGCCGCGGGCCCACCACCTCCAGCACCCGGCTGGCTGCGAGCCCGCCGGACAAGACGTCGAAGAGTGCTTCGACGTCGAGTCCGGAGCGTTCCGCAAGCCCGGCCGCTTCGGCGAGGGCCGCCGTCGTGGTGCCCACGATCAGCTGGTTGCATGCCTTCGCCAGGGACCCGGCGCCCAGCCCGCCGAGCCGGCGCACTGTTGTGCCCATGGCCTGCAGCGCGGGCAGTGCCCGCGCAAAGTCCTCCTCGGAACCGCCGGCCATGATGGCCAGCGTCCCCTGCTCCGCGCCCTGCGTGCCGCCGCTGACGGGGGCATCAAGCACTGCGGCGTTCCCGGCGCTTGCTTCGCGCACGGCGTGGCCGAAGGCCTGGACGCCCACGGGCGAAACGCTGCTCATCACCACCACAAGCGTTCCCGGTGCGGGCGGTGAGGCCCGCCACGCGTCGAGGAGCCCGCCCGCAGCCTCTTCGATATGGGGAAGATCCGGGAGCATGAAGATGATGACGGGTTCGTTTCGAAGGTCTTCCACTGTTGTGGCGGCGGACCCACCCAGGCGGACGAGGTCCTCAACTGCCGACGGCGAGCGGTTCCATCCGGTAACGCCCCACCCCGCTGTGAGCAGGTTCGCGGCCATCGGGGCGCCCATCAGCCCCAGCCCGACGAAGCCTGCGCGCTGCGGAGGATCGGAAGGAGCAGGGGGAGCGGGGGAGGTGCTGGCGTGCTTCATGTTCAACCTTTTGGTGACCTGTGGGATGTGGGGAGTGCTTGGGCTGCTGACGACCCCTGGGGGCGGCCCCCGCAGAGGCCGCCCCCAGGGGTTTCAGGGACTGCTACCTGGCGTCCTCCACCACCACCAGGTCGCGCCCGTTCGTTTCGGGTGTGAAGAACGTGGTGATGAAGGAGATTGTTGCCAGGACCAGCGAGTACAGCGCGGGAACCAACCAGGAGTGGTTGGTTGCGGCGAGCAGGGCAACGCCGATCATCGGGGCGAAGCCGCCGGCCAGGACCGCCGAAAGTTCACGGCTCAGGGCCACGCCGGTGAACCGGTGCTGGGAACCGAAAAGCTCGGGCAGCATGGCGCACTGCGGGCCGAGCATGGACTGCACGCCAAGGGCGATGCCCACCACCATGACTGCCCATACCAGGGCGGGGTTGCCCAGCGTGACCAGGTAGAAGGCCGGCAGTGCAATGAGGGCCTGGAAGAGGGCGCCGTAGCGGTAGACGGGCACCCGGCCGAACCGGTCGGACAGGGCACCGAAAGCGACCACCATGACGGCCGCGCAGCCGGCGGCGATCAGCAGGCCGGTGGGACCAATGAACTTGTCTCCCGGGAAGACGCCTGCCGGAAGGCTGATGAACGAGACCAGCAACGCCGAGTAGACCGATGAGTTGCCGTTCTCGCCCATCCGCAGGCCGATGCCGACAAGCACGTTCTTCTTGGAGTGCTTCCAGATCTGGCCCACAGGGTTCTTGACCACGGCCTTGTGCTTTTCAAGCTCCTGGAACACCGGGGTTTCCTTGAGCCGCAGCCGGATGAAGACGGCGATGACGATCAGGATGACGCTGGCCAGGAACGGCACCCGCCAGAGCCAGCCCTGCAGGACCTCCTTGTCCGCGAGGGCCATCAGGGCGAACGTGCCGGCACCGAGCAGGGTGCCGAGCTGGATGCCCACGAAAGGCAGCGAAGCGAAGAAACCACGACGGCGGGGCGGGGCCACCTCGGAGATCAGCGTGGTGGCGCCCGCCTGCTCGGCGCCGGCTCCCAGGCCCTGGAGGATGCGCAGGGCCACCAGTAGGACGGCACCGAGCATTCCCGCCTGTTCAAACGTGGGCAGGAGGCCAATGGCGAAGCTCGCCATGCCCATCAGGCCGATGGTGAGGATCAGCACCATCTTGCGGCCGAAACGGTCTCCGATGTAGCCAAAAACCACGCCGCCGAACGGCCTTGCGGCAAAGCCGACGCCGTAGGTTGCGAAGGAGGCGATGACGGCGCCGCTCTCACCCAGGGGGGAGAAGAACAGGGGGCCGAAGATCAGCGCTGACGCCAGGCCGTAGATGTAGAAATCGTAGTATTCGAGGGCTGACCCCACGGAGCTGGCAAGAGTTGCCCTTCGCAGCTGTTCCGGTTCGACGACGGCGCCGCCCGCCTCAATCTGCGGTGATTTAGTACGAGTTGTCACAGTAACTCCCTTAAACGCACTCCAGGCCCACGTTGGCCTGGTGGTGGGATAGCAACGACACCCTGTTGCGTCGATCACTATGCTGAACACAATACAGCAAGTTGAACAAACGGCAAGGGTGTGGACTTTGTGACGGGAAAATCCCCGCGGCGGGCGGGATCAGCCCATGGGATTGCCCAGCGAGTGGGCCAGTTCCTGGAGTTCCTTGACCATCTGGGCGCCCTGCTCCGGGGTGTAGGTGGCCTTGAGGGCCGTCACGGACAGGCCAAGGCTGGGGCCGTGGGCTCCCCGGGTGGGGACGGCAACGGCAAGGCAGACCACGCCCGTGGTGGACTCCTCGTCCTCGAAGGCGTAGCCCTGTTCGCGGATGGTCCGCAGCTGGGCCTTGAATTCCGCACCCGTGCGCAGCGACTTAGGCGTCAGCACGGGCAGCTCGGCGTCGTCGGGGAAGAGCTCCTCGATGTCATGGTCGTGCAGCCGCGCGATCAGTGCCTTGCCCACCGCGCAGAGCGAGACGGGCATTTTGTCGCCGATATTCGACGTCAGGCGCACCGCGGGGTGCCCCTCGTAGCGGGCGAGGTAGATGACGTTCAAACCGTCAAGCATGGCGATGCGAACGGTTTCGCCGGAGAGGACGGGGGCCTGCTCGCAGTAGCGGTAGAACTCCTGCACCTCATCCAGGCGGCCAAGGTAGGCCGCGCCAAGCTCAACCAGCTTGCGGCCCAGGGTGAACTCGCTGCCCTGGCGGCTGATGAGCCTGGCTTCCTCCAGCGCCAGCAGCAGGTTGGACGTCGACGACTTGGGAATGCCTACTTCACGCGAAAGGTCGCTGAGCGTGAGGCGGCCGGTGGCGGAGGAGGCCAGCGCATCCAGGACGGCAGCCGCCCGGGTCACGGCGGGGGCTGGGGAAGCGGTGCCCTGGTTGTCTGATGAACCTGGGTTGCGGGAATCGGCCATGATTCTCCTTCGGGTTGCCGCGGCAGGACGAGCGGTGTTCATGTGACTGAACACCATCCATCATAGAGGGCGCTTCTCATCGCGCCGAAGCCGTGCATTAACCCGAAGGCGGCAGGCAGGGTCAGGAGATCCTGTTGGACAGGATCCCGATCCGCTCCACCATAATCTCCACGTGGTCGCCCGGCTGAACGGCCACTGCCGTCCCGGGAGCACCTGTCATGAGCACGTCGCCGGGTTCCAGGGTCAGCCAGGACGTGACGTACACAAGGCACTCCACCACTGAGGAGGGCAGGTTGTGCGTCCCGGAGTTGGCCCGTGCCGTCCCGTTGACAATCACATCGATGCCCACGCTGTCCGGATCCGGGATGTCTGTTTCTATCCACGGGCCAAGGGGCGTGTAGTTCACGCCGGCCTTGCCCTGGAAATTCCGTTCATCCACCAGGCCCTGGTCCGCGTTGGTCACGTCATTGACGCAGGTATAGCCGAGGACATGCTCCAGCGCGTTGCCGGGCGTCAGGTCCTTCGCCTGTTTCCCGATGACCATCGCGAGTTCGCCTTCCACATTGACCGTGCCGCGGTCCCGGGCCGCGACGACCGGATCGTTGGGATCCGCGAGGGTGTGCACGGACTTATGCCAGGCCTGGATGGGCAGCGGATGGTCGTTCAGTGTCCGGTTGTGCCCGATTCCAAGCACCACCGCGGGCCGGACCGGGGCGAGGAATACGGCGTCGGCGTGCGGGGTGGTGTGCCCCGTGTAGCTGAGGGGCTCCGCGAACGGGTCAACAATGTGGTGCCATGTCCCGTCCCGCTCCACTGCATGCCGGGCGCCTTCTGCTGTCTTGATGCGTGCGATGCGCATGGATCTCCTGATCGTGCTTCGGCCGGCGGGTTTAGTAGAAGTGGACCGTGTCCACGAGGTGGGGGAGGTCGCCGCCGTCGAGGAAGGTCCGCAGGTTGCTGCAGAAGCGTTCGGTAATGAGGCGGTTCTCCGCGGCGCTGAGGGCGGAGGTATGCGGGGAAACCATCACCTTGGGGTGCTCCCACAGGGGGCTGTCCTGGGGGAGGGGTTCGATGGCGAAAACGTCCAGGCAGGCGTAACTGACCTGGCCGTTGTCCAGGGCTTCCAGCAGTGCCTCCTCGTCAACGACGGTGCCGCGGCCCACGTTGACGAAGACCGTCCCGGGCTTCATGGCGGCGAAGACTTCCCGGTTGAAGAGCTTCTCGGTGAATGCCGTGCCGGGCAGCGTATTGACCACCGCATCGGCCGTGGCCAGGAGGCCCGGCAGGCCGGCGTTGTCCACCACATGGTCGATGCCGTCGATGGGTTCCACTGAGCGTTTGGTCCCGCTGACCTTCATTCCCAGCGCCCTGGCAATCCGTGCCGTCTCCAGTCCGATCTCGCCCAGTCCCGTGACCACCAGGGTGGAGCCGTTGACGAGGCGGGTGGGAATCCGGAGGTCCGGCCAAATCTTGGCGGCCTGGTCCCGGGCCAGTTCCGCGCTCCGCTTGAAGCCGTTGAGGATCCCCAGCGCTGCGAATTCGGCGAGCGGCAGGGCATGGACGCCTGCCGATGTGGTGATCCTGAACTTCTGCAAGGTCTCCTGGTCCAGGCCTGACGCCTTGACGGCCCCGCCCGCGCCTGCTGCCATCGCGTGGATCCACTGCAGGTGGGGATTTTCGCGGGCGATGCGGGCAAGACCGGCAGGACTTTCGTTGGGGAAGCCGTACAGCACCTGCGCGCTGTTGAGCATGGCCCAGTAGCGTTCTTCCTGGTTGGGGGTTCGCTTGAACGCGGGGTCGCCGGAGTGGTCGGCGGGGAACCGCTCCGGTGGGAGGAGGTCCGGCTCGTAGCGGACAGTAACGGAAGGGTCGACGGCGCGGATCTGCTCCACCAGCTCGGCTTCGAGGGGTACAGCGATCGCGACTGTAAGAGAGGAAGTCATTCGTTCACTATACTGGCTGATGGCTAATATGCTGAACAAATTTCAGCGTCTAGTACCGGATGTCGGCCTGAAGCCCATAGTGGTCCGACGGATAGATGCCGGCCACCGGGGTGGTGCCGAGCAGGGCTGCTGCCCGCGGATGCCCGGCTCCGCCCCGCCGGGGTGCGGCGGTGAAGATATAGTCGATCCGCCGGTCCGGCCACAAGAGCTGGGCTGCCCCTGGATTGGCATTGGACCACGTGCTGCCCGTCATGCCCGGTGCCGCCACGTCCCAGGCATCGTAGAAGGACAAACCGGGAACCGGCGCTGCCGCACGGCCCGTCATGAGGCGCATTTCATCGCTGTCGGGATCGGCGTTAAAGTCCCCGCACACGACCAGGGGAGTCCGCTCATCCTGTGCCGCATGCAGGTGGGCGATCAGTCCGCGGACCGCATCCTGCCGTGCCTGGCTTTCGTCAAGCCACCACGCGTCCATCACCACTCCGTACACCTGGATTGGTCCACGCGGGCCGTCCACACGGACGTACTGCACCCGCAACGCACCAAAGCTTAAGCCCGCTGCATCGGCCACGGGCCACCTGGACAGGACCGCAACCCCCGAGAGTGCTGACTCGTCCTCCTGCGCCGGAACCCCGGTGAAGGCGTGGTACGGCAGCCCCAGGGGGCCGGCCAGCCTCGCGGACTGGCTGTCGTCACCCTTTGACCAGGACTCCGCCAGCACAAGAAGATCAGGCCTTGCCTCCAGCAGCGTGGAAGTTATCGCCGCTTCCCGCTCCTGCCAGGGGCCGTACAGCCCCCACACGTTCCAGGTGACCACGCGGGCCGTGGTCCTGATCAGCTCGCCGTAAAAGTACGGCGGAATGTCCAGGTGCTGCGCCATCCATCCATCCTGCCCGCACACCCCGGGGATCGCCAGAGCCCCGGGGCGCGCGCCACGGGGACTCAGCCGGCGTAGGGGTCGGCGATGCCGATGTATTGGGTGGTGGTGTATTCGGTGATGCCTTCGGTGCCGCCTTCGCGGCCGAGGCCGGATTGTTTGACGCCGCCGAAGGGGGCGGCGGCGTTGGAGATGACGCCGGCGTTGAACCCGACCATGCCGAATTCGATCTGCTCCGCCACCCTCAGCAGGCGGTTGAAGTCGCGGCTGTAGAGGTAGGACGCGAGCCCGTACTCACTGGCGTTGGCCAGGCGGATTGCTTCGGCTTCGGTGGTGAAGGTGGTGACGGGGGCGACGGGGCCGAAGATTTCCTGGCTGAGGATGGCGGCGTTGTGGGGGACGTTGGCGAGGACGGTGCTGGTAGAAGTAGCCGGGCCCGTCCACGGGTGCCCCGCCGGTGACGGCGACGGCACCGGCGTCGACGGCGGCACTCACGAGGGCGTGCACGTCGTCGCGGGCGCCGGCGTCGATGAGCGGGCCGACCTGGGTGTTGGGGTCGGTGCCGCGGCCGGTGGCCAGGGTGGCCATCGCCGCGGCGAACTTGCGGGTGAATTCCTGGGCGACGGTTTCGTGGACGAGGAAGCGGTTGGCGGCGGTGCAGGCTTCGCCCATGTTCCGCATCTTCGCTGCCATGGCCCCTTCGACGGCTTTGTCGAGGTCGGCGTCCTCGAAGACGATGAAGGGGGCGTTGCCGCCGAGTTCCATGGAGGTGCGCAGGACGTTCTGGGCGGCATCGGCCATGAGCCGTTTACCGACCGGCGTGGAGCCGGTGAACGAGACCTTCCGCAGCCGGGAGTCTTTCAGGAGCGGCCCGGAAATCCCGGACGCCGACGACGAGGAAACAACATTCAACACACCGGCGGGCAGGCCGGCGTCGAGCATGGTCTGCGCGAAATACTGCGCCGTCAAAGGAGTCAGCTTGGCGGGCTTCAACACCATGGTGCACCCCGCGGCGACGGCGGGGGCGACTTTGCGGGTGGCCATCGCGAGGGGGAAGTTCCAGGGGGTGATGAGCAGGCAGGGTCCGACGGGTTTGTGGTGGACCAGGATTTTGTTTTTGCCTTCGGGGGTGGTGAGGTAGCGGCCGTAGTCGCGGACGGTCTCTTCGGAGAACCAGCGCAGGAACTCTGCTCCGTAGGTGACTTCGCCGCGGGCCTCGGGCAGGGGTTTGCCCATTTCCAGGGTCATCAGCAGGGCAAAGTCTTCGGCGCGTTCGGTGACCAGGTCGAAGGCGCGGCGGAGGATCTCGGCCCGCACCCGGGGTGCGGTGCGTGCCCAGGACGCCTGGACGGCGTCGGCAGCGTCAAGCGCGGCGATGGCGTCGTCGCTGGTGGCGGAGGCGAGGGAGGCAAGGACCTGCCCGGTGGCGGGGTCGTGCACGTCGAACGTGCCGCCATCGGACGAGTCCACCCACTCCCCGCTGATCAGCAGGCCGGTCGGGACGGAAGTGAGCAGCGCGGCCTCGCGCTCCGGCGAGACGGCAGGGGACAAGGCAGGGGCAAGCGACATAGGTGCTCCTTTGAAGGAAAGTGGGGGGGACCGGTGGTTGAGCCTGTCGAAACCTGGTTTCGACAGGCTCAACCACCGGAGTGAGTAGACAGGCTCAACCACCGGGCTAGTAGCTGGCGCGGGGCTTGGTTTCGACGGGCTCAACCACCGGCTGCGGGATGTACTGCGCGGCGAGGGCCTCGGAGCCGCGCGCGAGGAGTGCGACGTCGGCGCCCACCAGGATGAAATCCGCGCCGTGGTCCAGGTAATGCCGCGCGGTGTCCGGGTTGAAGGCGTTCGCGCCGGCGGGCTTGCCGGCCGTCTTCGCGGCCGTGAGGCAGTGTTCGACGGCGGCGCGCACCTCGGGGTGTTCCTGCTGGCCCAGCAGGCCCATGGAGGCGGCGAGGTCGGACGGGCCGATGAAGACGGCGTCCACGCCGTCCACTTTCAGGATGTCCTCGACCGCGTCCACGGCGGCGGTGGATTCGATCTGGACCGTGACGCTGATGGTCTCGCTGGCCCGGGCCAGGTAGTCCGGCACCCGGTTCCAGCGGGCGGCCCGGGCCAGGGCCGACCCCACACCGCGGACGCCGTGGGGCGGGTAGCGGGTGGCGGCCACGGCGGCCTCGGCTTCAGCCACGGAGTTAACCATGGGGATGAGCAGGTTCTGTACACCGAGGTCCAGGTACTGCTTGATCACCACGGTGTCGTTCACCGGCGGCCGGACCAGGGTGTGGACCGGGTAGCCGTGGATCGCCTGGAGCTGGGCGAGGATGGACTCCAGCCCGTTGGGGGAGTGTTCGGCGTCCACCAGCAGCCAGTCCAGGCCCGACCCGGCGCAGAGTTCCGCGATGAGCGGGCTGCCGGAGCACACCCACATCCCGGCCAGCGGCCGGCCTGCTTTACCTTTTTGTGCGGCTAAAGCGGACCGGAACGTGTCCTCTATTCGAAGCGGCATGTGACACTCCCCAGGGGTCCGTAGTCGGCGTGCACGGTGTCGCCCTTGTAGACCCACATGGGGCGGGTGAACGAGCCGGCCAGGATGATGTCCCCGGCCTTCAAGGAGTCGCCGTGCGCTGCGATCTTGTTGGCCAGCCAGTGGACGCCGTTGGCCGGGTGGTCCAGGACGCCGGCGGCCACGCCGGTTTCCTCCACGGTCTGGTTCTTGTAGAGGATGGCGGAGACCCAGCGCAGGTCCACCGCGTCCGGCTTGACCGGGTTCCCGCCGATGACCATGGCGCCCATCGCGGCGTTGTCCGAGATGGTGTCCACGATGGTCCGGCCCTCCATCTCGATCCGGGAGTCCAGGATCTCGAGGGCCGGGACCACGTAGTCGGTGGCTTTCAGGACATCGAAGATGGTGACGCCGGGGCCTTGAGCCCGTCCTTGAGGACGAACGCCAGCTCCACCTCCACCCGCGGGTGCGTGTAGCGGTCCCATTGGACCGAGCAGCCGGTGTCCAGGACCATGTCATCGAAGATGGCGCCGTAGTCCGGTTCGGTGATGCCCGTGGCGGCCTGCATGGCCTTGGACGTGAGGCCGATCTTGCGCCCCACCAGGGTCCTGCCGGCTTCCTCGTTGCGGCGCCGCCACAACTGCTGCACGGCGTAGGAATCCTCCACGGTCATGCCCGGGTACCGGGCCGTCAGGAGGGGAACAGGGGTGCGGGTCCGGCCGGCTTCCACCAGCTCGTCCGCGATGGCCTCAATCGTCGTCGGCTCCAGCATGGGTCAGACCTGCACTCCCAGCTTGAACCCCGTCCGGTCACCTTCCGGTGAGCCGTCCTTGCGGGTGTAGGAGAAGCCGTCGGCGCCCACTGTCACTGCCATCTCGGACTTTTCCTCGCGCTCGATGACCGGCTGCGGGTTGCCGTCCAGGTCCAGGACCAGGGAGGCCTCGGTGTACCAGGACGGGACCACGGGGTTGCCCCACCAGTCACGGCGCTGGTTGTCGTGGACGTCCCAGGTGATGGTGGGGTTGTCCGGGTCGCCGGTGTAGTAGTCCTGGGTGTAGATCTCGATGCGGTGGCCGTCCGGGTCCAGGATGTAGAGGTAGAACGCGTTGGACACGCCGTGCCGGCCGGGCCCGCGTTCGATCCGGTCGCTGATGCGCAGGGCGCCCATCTTGTCGCAGATCTGGATGATGTTGTGCTTCTCGTGCGTGGCGAACGCGACGTGGTGCATGCGCGGGCCGTTGCCGCCGGTCAGGGCGGTATCGTGCACGGTCTGCTTGCGGTGCATCCACGCGGCGTACGTGACGCCGTCGGAATCCTTGATGTCCTCGGAGACGCGGAAGCCCAGGTCCTCCAGGTACTTGCGGCCGCGGGGGACGTCCGGGGTGACCTGGTTGAAGTGGTCCAGGCGGACCAGCTCACCGGCGGAGTACAGGTCGTAGCGCTGGGTGAGGCGCTCCACGTGCTCCACGTCGTAGAAGAACTCGTAGGGGAAGCCCAGCGGGTCCTCCACGCGGACGGAGTCGCCCACGCCCTTGGTGAAGCCCTCCTTGCGGCGCTCCACCCGGCAGCCGAGTTCCCTGTAGTAGGCCTCGGCGGCGTCCACCTCGGCGGGGGACTTCACCCGGTAGGCGAAGGCGGCGACGGCGGCCACCGGCCCCTTGCGGAGGACCAGGTTGTGGTGGATGAACTCCTCCAGGGACCGCAGGTAGATCGCGTTCCCGTCTTCCTCGGTGACGTGCAGGCCCAGGACGTCCACGTAGAACTCGCGGGACCTGGCGAGGTCGGTGACCACGATCTCCATGTAGGCGCAGCGGACGATGTCCGGTGCCGGGACGGTGGGGGTGGGAACGAAGTTGGTCATGATGGTCTCTCTTCTTTGAAAGGGGCTTGCTGGTTAGGCGCCGAATTTGGGGGTGTGGACGGTGCCGAGGGTGATGTGCACGGCCTGCTGGTCGGTGTAGAAGTCGATGGAGCGGTAGCCGCCTTCGTGGCCCAGTCCGGAGGCCTTGACGCCGCCGAACGGGGTGCGCAGGTCGCGGACGTTGTGGCTGTTCAGCCACACCATCCCGGCCTCCACGTTCTGCGAGAAGTTGTGGGCCCGGGTGAGGTTCTGGGTCCAGATGTAGGCGGCCAGGCCGTACTTGGTGTTGTTGGCCAGGGCGAGGGCCTCGTCGTCGTTCTCGAACGGGGTGATGGCCACCACCGGTCCGAAGATTTCCTCCTGGAAGATCCGGGCGTCGGGGGCGACGTCGGCGAACACGGTGGGTGCGATGTAGTTGCCTTCGGGCAAGTGGTCGGGGCGGCCGCCGCCGGCGAGGAGCCGGCCCTCGGACTTGCCGATCTCCACGTAGGATGCGACTTTCTCGTAGTGCTCCGGGTGGACCAGGGCGCCCACCTGGGTTTTGGGGTCGTGGGGATCGCCGACGACGATGTTCCTGGCCCGGGCGGCGTACTTCTCGCAGAACTCGTCGTAGATCGCGCGCTCCACCAGGATGCGGGAGCCGGCCGTGCAGCGCTCGCCGTTCAGGGAAAAGACCCCGAACAGGGCGGAATCGATCGCGGCGTCCAGGTCGGCGTCGGCGAACACGACGCACGGGGACTTGCCGCCGAGTTCCATGGACAGGCCCTTGAGGTTGGCGGCCGCGTTCCGGAAAATTGTCTGGCCGGTGGTGGTCTCGCCGGTGAAGGAGATCAGCGGAACGTCCGGGTGCTTGACCAGGGCGTCACCTGCTTCCTCGCCCAGTCCGTTGACCAGGTTGAAGACGCCGTCGGGCAGGCCCGCTTCCTTGAAGATGGTGGCCCACAGCGAGGCGGACAGCGGCGTGAACTCGGCCGGCTTCAGCACCACGGTGTTGCCGGTGGCCAGCGCGGGGGCGAGCTTCCAGGACTCCAGCATGAACGGGGTGTTCCACGGCGTGATCAGGCCTGCGACGCCGATCGGCTTGCGGTTGACGTAGTTGATCTGCGAGCCGGGGACCTTCATGGCGTCGTCGAACTGGGCCACGATCAGGTCCGCGAAGAAGCGGAAGTTCTCGGCTGCGCGGAGCGCCTGGCCCTTGGCCTGGGTGATCGGAAGGCCGGTATCGAAGGTTTCGAGCTCGGCCAGGCGTGCTTCCTGGGCTTCGACGGCGTCGGCAATCTTGTTCAGGACGCGGGCCCGCTCGCGGGGCTTCATCTTCGGCCACGGGCCGTTCACGAACGCTTCGCGGGCGGCGGCAACGGCCAGGTCGATGTCCTCTTTCTGGCCGGCCGCGGCGGTGGCGTAGTTGCGGTTGGAAACCGGGTCCAGGACGTCGAAGGTCTTGCCGCCCACGGAGTCAACGAACTCGCCGTTGATGTAATGCTGGATATGGGCGGGCAGGTCCTTGGGGACGTAGTGCTGGGTGGTTTCTACTGAGGTCGTCATCGTTGATGTCCTTACTGGTGCTTTGCTTGGGCGAGGTATGCGTCCAGGGTGGCCGCCCGGTGCTGGCGGGCGGCTTTTTCGATGGTGTCCGGGTCGGCGCCGGATTCGATGAGCTGCAGCAGCCCTTCGTGCTCCGCCACCGATTCGCGGGCCCGGCCGGGGACGAAGCGGAACGTGGAGGACCGCAGTGCGGCCAGCCGGTTCCAGCCGCGGTGGACCAGGTCCAGGATGTGCGGGTTGGGGCAGTGCTCGAAAAGGACGCTGTGGAAGTCCTGGTTCAGCTGGGTGAACCGGACGGGGTTGAAGTGTTCAAGGCATTCGCGCATTTCCTCGTTCACGGCGCGGGCGCGTGCGATGGCTACCGCATCGATCAGCGGGGCGGACAGTGCGGTGGCCGCACCTTCCACGATGCTGAGCGTCTGCATGGTGTACAGGTATTCGGTGGGGTCGATGCCGGCTACGGTGGCGCCCACATTGCGTTCGAACTTCACCAGGCCTTCGGCCTCCAGCCGGCGGATGGCTTCGCGGACCGGGACCACGCTGAAGCCGAGGTCCTTGGCGATGGTGCCCAGCACCAGCCGGTACCCGGGGGTGTAGGTGCCCTCGACGATCCGCGCCTTAATGGCCTGGTACGCCTGTTCGGATTTGCTGCCGGGAGCGGCAGCGGGGAGGTCGGTGACGGCCGTTTCAGGCATCAGCTTTTCCTGCTTCCATTCGTTCCCACTCCGCGTACTTGCTCTGCCATTCGGCGTTCATCGGGTAGAGGCCGTCCACGCTGTTGCCCTGTTTGACCATTTCGAAGATGAAGGCTTCTTCCTTCTCCTGTTGGATGCAGTCGTCCACCAGTTCTTCGGCGATGGGCGGCGGGATGACCAGGATGCCGTCAGCGTCGGCCACGATGATGTCGCCGGGCTGGACCGTGGCACCGCCGCAGGCGATGGTGATGTCCGTGTCCCAGGGGATGTGGCGGCGGCCGAGGACCGCGGGGTGCGGGTTGGCGAACCACGTGGGCATGTCCAGGCCCGCCACGGCGGTGAAGTCGCGGACGCCGCCGTCGGTGATGATGGCTGCGGCGCCGCGGACCTGGGCGCGGAGGGCCAGGATGTCACCAACAGTGCCCGTGCCCTTCTCGCCGCGGGCCTCCATCACCAGGATTTCGCCCTCGTTGACCGAGTCGATGGCCTTCTTCTGCGCATTGAAGCCACCGCCGTGGGTCTTGAAGAGGTCCTCGCGGTTGGGCACGTAGCGCAGGGTCCTGGCCAGTCCCACCACGCGGCGGTCCGGGCGGGTGGCCTGCAGGCCATCGATGCTGACGTTGTTCAGGCCGCGCTTGCGCATCTGCGAGGAGAGAGTGGCGGTGGCCACGGATTCCAGCTTGCCCTTCAGCTCCGGCGTCAACACGCTGTCAGCGGCGGGAAGTCCGGCCGCTTCGCGCGAGCCGTACGCTTCCTCCCGCTGCAGTTCATCGACCTTGGGCCCGGCACCAAAGTCCGCGAACGGCGTCGTGCCTTCCACAACGGTGGTGGCCAGCCGGCCCGTGGTGAGGTTGCCGGTGGTGAGGTTGCTGGCGGAGACCTCCACCTCAAGCACATCGCCGGGCTTGGCCACGGACGCGCCGGCCGGGGTGCCGGTCAGGATGATGTCCCCCTCCTCCAGGGTGAGCAGCTGGGACAGGTCCGCTACCAGCCGGGCGAACGGGAAGAGGAGGTCTTCCGTGGTGTCGTCCTGGACCAGGTGGCCGTTGTGCCAGGTGCGGATCCGCAGCTGCGCGGGGTCGACGGCGTCTGCCGGGATCAGTGCCGGGCCCACCGGGGTGAAGCCGTCCCCGCCCTTGGACCGGAGGTTGGATCCCTTGTCCGCCCAGCGCAGGTCGTACACCCCTAGGTCGTTGCTGGCGGTGACGCCGGCAACGTGGCTCCACGCGTCCTCGATGCTGACGCGGCGGGCCGCCTTGCCGATCACCAGGGCGATCTCGCCCTCGTAGCCAAGCAGTTCACAGCCCGCCGGCCGCTCCACGGTGCCGCCGGTCAGTGCCAGGGAGCTGGAGGGCTTGAGGAAGTAGGAAGGCTGGGCGGGGGTGCGGCCGCGCTGGGCCGCCCGGCTGGGGTAGTTGATGTGCACCGCGATCACCTTGCGCGTTGACGCCAGCGTGTCCTCGTTGACCTGCTCCAAAGCTTCTCCTCATCAGGTACGAAATCGTATACGATCACTATTCACCTTGAGCCGGCGTTCGTCAACCCCCTTTTTCCGCGGGGTTCCGCGGTGATTGAGGGGCACTTGTCGCCCGCGTCACATCGGGCGTACAGTGGATGCCAAGTTCTATCGTTTCCATTATCGAATCACTTGTTCTGATATAGAACACAGCAGCCACCACAAAGAAGTGAGGAATACCGTGCAGTTTCACCACCACGGCTACGTATCCGGTGACCCGCGGGTCCAGCCGGCCGCCGGCGTCGGCATCAACCGCCCCGAAGAACTTCCGGACGAAGTGGATGTGCTGATCGTTGGCACGGGCCCTGCCGGCATGCTTGCCGCCGCGCAGCTCTCGATGTTCCCGGACGTCACCACGCGCATCATCGAGCGCCGCCCCGGACGGCTGGCCATCGGCCAGGCCGACGGCATCCAGGCCCGCAGCGTGGAGACCTTCCAGGCCTTCGGTTTTGCCGAGCGGATCACCGCCGAGGCCTACCGGATTACCGAGATGGCCTTCTGGAAGCCGGACCCGGCCAACCGTGCGAACATCGTCCGCTCCGCCCGCGCCGTCGACGACGAGACGGGCATAAGCGAATTCCCGCACCTCATCGTCAACCAGGCCCGCGTCCTGGACTACTTCGCGGAATTTGCCGCCAACTCGCCGTCACGCCTGAAGCCGGACTTCGGCTACGAGTTCCAGGGCCTGGAGGTCGCGGACAGCGGCGAGTACCCGGTCACGGTTACCCTGCTCCACACATCCGGGCCCAACGAGGGGCAGGAGCGCGTTGTCCGCGCCAAGTACGTGGTGGGTGCCGACGGCGCACGCAGCAAGGTCCGCCAGGCCATCGGCTGCACCCTCGCCGGCGACCAGGCCAACCATGCCTGGGGTGTCATGGACACGCTCGCGGTGACCGATTTTCCGGATATCCGCACCAAGTGCGCCATCCAGGGCGAAAAGGGCAGCATCCTGCTGATCCCGCGCGAAGGCGGACACCTGTTCCGCATGTACGTGGATTTGGGGGAGGTGGACCCCGCCACCCACCATGCGGTGCGGAACACCAGCATCGACGAAATCATCCACAAGGCGAACGAGATTCTCCACCCCTACACCCTGGACGTCCGCAACGTCGCCTGGCACAGCGTCTACGAGGTGGGCCACCGCCTCACCGACCGGTTCGACGACGTCCTGCCGGAGGACCGCGGCACCCGCACCCCGCGCGTCTTCATCACCGGCGACGCCTGCCACACCCACAGCGCCAAGGCGGGCCAGGGGATGAACGTGTCCATGCAGGACGGCTTCAACATCGCGTGGAAGCTGGGCCATGTCCTGGAGGGCCGCAGCCCGGAGAGCCTGCTCTCTACCTACTCCGAAGAGCGCCAGGTGGTGGCGAAGAACCTCATCGACTTCGATAAGGAATGGTCATCCATGATGGCCAAGAAGCCCGAGGACTTCGAACACCCCTCGGACCTGGAAGACTTCTACGTCCGCACCGCCGAATTCCCCGCCGGGTTCATGACCCAGTACGCCCCGTCCCTGATTGTCGGGACCGACGACCACCAGGACCTGGCCACCGGTTTCCCCGTGGGTAAACGCTTCAAGTCCGCCCCCGTGGTCCGGGTGGCGGACACCAACCCGATCCACCTGGGCCACCACGCCACCGCGGACGGCCGCTGGCGGATCTACGTGTTTGCGGACGCGGCACAGCCGGGGACCGGTTCGGCCACCGACCTGCTGGCCGAATGGTTCGCCAGCTCGCCGGAATCACCCTTGGCTGCCACCCCGGCCGGCGGCGACCCGGATGCCTGGTTCGACCTGAAGGTCATCTACCAGCAGGGGCACACCGCCGTCGACATCAACAAGGTTCCCGCGGTATTCAAGCCGCAGGTGGGCCCGTTCAAGCTGACCGACTACGAGAAGGTCTACGGCACGGACCCGAATGCGGACATCTTCGACCTCCGGGGCCTGGACCGCAACGGTGCCGTGGTGGTGGTCCGCCCGGACCAGTACGTGGCCAACGTCCTGCCGCTGACCGCCACCGCGGAACTGGGCGCGTTCTTCGCCCGGTTCCTCAAGCCCGGGCAGCAGCCGCGTCAGGCCGTGGCGGCCGCCGCGCGGTAGTCGGCCGCGGCGTAGACGCCCAGGATCCGAACCTCGGTGGTGAAGAAGTCCAGTTCCTCGAGTGCCAGCTTCAGTGGCAGGTCCTCGGGGTGGCCTTCGACGTCGGCCATGAACATGGTGGCGGCGAACTCGTTGCCCACCATGTAGCTCTCAAGCCGGGTCATGTTCACGCCGTTGGTGGCGAAACCGCCCAGTGCTTTGTACAGCGCTGACGGGACGTTGCGCACGCGGAACACAAAGCTGGTGACTGCCGGTCCGGGAAGTTCGTCCCGGGCCGGCAGTTCCTTTTCCCGTGCCAGGACCACGAACCGGGTGGTGTTGGAGGGATCGTCCTCCACCCGGGACGCCAGCACCTCGAGGCCATAGATCTGTGCGGCCAGCGGGGGAGCCAGGGACAGCTTGCGGGGATCGTTCCACTCGGCCACTTCCCGGGCGGATCCTGCGGTGTCGCCGGCGATGACCGGGCGCAGGCTGGCCTCGCGGATCAGGCGCCGGCACTGGCCCAGGGCGTGGATGTGGCTGTGCACCTCGGTGGCCCCCTCGATGGTGCTGCCCGGAATGCCCAGCAGGTCGAAGTGGATGGGCAGGAAGTATTCGCCCACGATCTGCAGGTTGGACTGCGGCAGCAGGACGTGGATGTCCGCCACCCGGCCGGCAATGGAGTTCTCGATGGGGATCATGGCCAGGTCGGCCTCGCCGCTGGCCACCAGCTCGAAGGCGTCCTCAAAGCTCGCGCACGGCACGCTTTCCATGTCCGGGAACATCTGCTGGCAGGCAATATTGGAGTTGGCGCCGGGCTCACCCTGGTACGCAATCTTCTGGGGCATGATCCGTATGGTTTCACGGCCCGCCCCCGGTTGGGAAAACGGGCGCCGGTGCTAGCCGGGCGTGACGCGCAGCCAGAGATACTGGCGGGGGAGCAGCGTGACGCCTTCGCCCAGGTCCAGCGTGGCTTCCGAGAGAAGATCGACGGCGGCAGGCAGGTATCCGCCGAAGGTTTCCGCTGGCAGCTGCTGGGTGGAGTCGCCGAAGTTGGCGAGGGCAAGGACCCGCGTCTGGCCGCCGTCGGCCGCGCTTGCCGGCCGCTGGTACGCCAGGACGCTGCGGTTGTGGGTATTGAAATCGAGCAGCGTGGTTCCGGCCAGTTCAGGGGCGGCGCCGCGGACTTCGATCATCCGCTTCAGCCCCGCGTACACAGCGCCTTCCGGTGTGGCGGGGTCGTTGCGGCGGGCATACTGCGCGGCCGGGTAGTGCGGCCGGTGCACCCAGCGGCTGTCCTCCCCGTGGCCTGGCTCCTGCGCATAGTCGTAGTCGTTGAGCTGGGCCACCTCGTCGCCCAGGTACAGCAGCGGGATGCCGCCGGTGCTGAAGGCAACCGAGTGGGCCAGGAGGATCCGTTCCACCGCCTCGGCGGGGTTGACCTCCATGCCGCACAGCGACGCCGTCGTGCCCGAAATGCGGCAGTCGCCGGTGCGCGGGTTGTCCTGGAAGGGGACGCCGCGGGCGAAGCTGCCGGGGAACCGGTTGACGTAGAAGGAATTCAGGAAACGGCGGTGGTCGAAGCCGTTGATGCCCAGTTCCGCGGCGTCCTCGTCCGCGAAGGTCCAGCCGATGTCGTCGTGGCTGCGGACGTAGTTGACCCAGGACGTGCCTGCCGGGATGTTGTGCCGCCGCTCCAGGGCCTGGGCCAGCAGCGAGGCGTCCCGCGTGGCCAGGGACTCCCAGATCAGCGCCATCTGCAGCGGGTTGTAGGAAATCTGGCATTCGGCGGGGTCGATGTAGAGCGCCACCTCGTCCGGATGCACGATGGCCTCGGACTTGAACAGCAGCGACGGCGCCGCCAGCCGGCACACCGCATTGAAGGCGCGGAGCAGGGTGTGCGCCTCGGGCCGGCTCTCGCAGGAGGTTCCCAGCTCCTTCCAGATGAAGGCCACGGCATCCATCCGGAGGATGTCCACGCCCTGGTTCGCCAGGAACAGCATTTCCCCGGCCATGGCGCGGAAGACGTCCGGGTTGGAGTAGTTCAGGTCCCACTGGTAGGTGTGAAGGTGGCCCAGACCCACCGGCCGTCCGCCATCTGGATGAAGGACCCGGGATGGTTTTCCGGGAAGATCTCACGCACGTTCTGCTCGAAGGCGTCCGGCATGGTCCGGTCCGGGAAAATCCAGTAGTAGCCGCTGTATTCGGGATCGCCGGCAGCCGCCTTGCGGGCCCACTCGTGCTCGTCCGAGGTGTGGTTAAAGATAAAGTCCACCACCAGGCTGATCCCGTTGCTCCGCAGGTCTGCCGCCAGGGACCGCAGCTGCTCCATGGTTCCCAGTTTCGGGTTGACCTCCCGGTAGCTGGACACCGCGTAGCCGCCGTCGGAATGCGGCTCGGGGGCCAGGAACAGCGGCATGAGGTGCAGGTAGGTCAGGCCCAGCTCCTTGAAGTACGGGATCCGGGCGCGGACGCCCTCCAGGCTTTCCGCATAGCGGTCCACGTAGCAGACACCGCCCAGCATGGCGTTGGACTGGAACCAGCCGCTGTCGCCTTCGCGCTCTGCGTCCAGGTCCTTCAGCCCGGCCGGCCGCTCCTGCCAGGACCGGGCGGCCTGGACAATGAGGGCTGCGAGCTGGTCCTGCCAGTCCGGCCGCGAGCTGTACAGGGAGCCGAAGAGATCCGCCAGCAGGGGCAGGGTCCGCTCCAGGCGGCGGTCGAAGGCCGTGTCCGGCAGCAGCCCCTTGCCCCGTTCACGGGACAGTGCTGCCAGCACGTGCTCCAGCGGCGTTCCGTCCACCCTGGCGGTTTCCTGCATTCGTGTGGCCCTTCCTGCGTCCGCCGGCGGTTCCGGCTTGCCTCTACGGAAGTATTCCACGTCACACCCAATACACTGGACACCATGTCATGCCGCATCAGCGAACTGGTCCTCAACTGCGCCGACCCCGAAGTGCTCGCCCGCTTCTGGTGCGACGTCCTGGGCTACGTGGAGCTCGACCGTGAGGACGGGGCGATCGAAATCGGTCCCGCCGCCGGGTTCGGGGGCCTGCAGCCCACCATCATCCTGAGCCCCAGCAGCAATCCGCGGACCGGAAGGCTGCCGCTGCACATCGACGTCAACCCGGTGGACCGGGACCAGGCCGCCGAGCTGGAGCGGCTGCTCGCCCTCGGCGCCCGGCCGGCCGACGTGGGGCAGGCCGGCGACGAGCCGTGGCACGTCCTGCAGGACCCGGAGGGCAACGAGTTCTGCCTCCTGCGGAAGCGGCTCGACCCCCTGGATTCCTAAGCCTGCTGGCCTAGAGCACGCTGCGGATGGCCTGCTCGAAGCTGGTCACGTGCTCCAGGGCGAGCTTGCCCGCCCGCTCCGCATCGCCGTCGGCAATGGCCTCCAGCAGCTCCACGTGCTCGGAAACGTGACCGGCCACGGACGGCCCCTTGTCCAGAACCATGCACCAGATCCGGGTGGCGAGGTTGTCGTAGCGGATCAGGACATCTTCAAGATGGGCGTTTCCAGCCGCGCGGTAGATGAGGCGGTGCACCGTGATGTCATACCGCATGAGGTCGTAGGGATCCTCCGCGGTGGCCATTTTCGCAATCGAGGCCGCAGTATTGCGCAGTTCCGTGCGAATCGCCGGCGTGGCCAGCTTGGCGGCGCGCCGTGCGGCCAGCGGCTCCAGTGACTCCCGCAGTTCCGAGACGTCGGCCAGCTCGGTGATGTCCACGATGGTGGCGAAGGTGCCGCGCCGCGGGTAGGAGATCACCAGGTGGTCGCTTTCAAGCCGCTTCAGCGCTTCCCGGACGGGAGTGCGTCCGATGCCCATCTCCGCGGCCAGCTTGCCGTCGTTGATGGCGTCACCGGGCCGGATGTCCAGCATGATCAGCCGGTCCCGGAGATGCCGGTAGGCACGCTCGGCCAACGAGAGATCGCCTTCGATCTCCAGGTGGTTCTCCAGCATCAGGCTCATCAGGGACTCTCCAAAAAGTTGCTGTTGACTGCTTCGTGACCTGCAACATACTATTGCGTTAGTTCTAATATATCAGTTACAGATCAGTTGTGGATCAGTAACCCAAGGGCTTTTTCAAGGAGAACCATGCAGAACGTACTGAACGCCTCACTGGCCCAGGTCGACGCCGATGTTGCTGCCGCCGTAGCAAAGGAGCTGGAGCGGCAGCAGTCCACCCTCGAGATGATCGCCTCGGAGAACTTCGCTCCGTCCGCCGTGATGGAAGCCCAGGGCTCTGTCCTGACCAACAAGTACGCCGAGGGCTACCCCGGAAAGCGCTACTACGGCGGCTGCGAGCACGTGGACGTCATCGAGCAGCTCGCCATCGACCGCGTCAAGGCCCTGTTCGGTGCCGAATTCGCCAACGTGCAGCCGCACTCCGGCGCGCAGGCCAACGCCGCCGCCATGTTCGCCCTGCTGAACCCGGGCGACACCATCCTGGGACTCTCCCTGGCCCACGGCGGCCACCTGACCCACGGCATGAAGATCAACTTCTCCGGCAAGCTCTACAACGTGGTCCCGTACCACGTCCGCGAATCCGACCTCCGCGTGGACATGGCCGAAGTGGAGCGCCTGGCCCTGGAACACAAGCCCAAACTGATCGTGGCCGGCTGGTCCGCCTACTCCCGCCAGCTGGACTTCGCCGAGTTCCGCCGCATCGCCGACCTCGTGGGTGCCTACCTGATGGTGGACATGGCCCACTTCGCCGGCCTGGTGGCTGCAGGACTGCACCCCAACCCCGTCCCCTTCGCGGACGTCGTCACCACCACTACCCACAAGACCCTGGGCGGACCCCGCGGCGGCGTCATTATGGCCAAGGAGGAGTACGCCAAGAAGATCAACAGCGCCGTGTTCCCCGGCCAGCAGGGCGGACCCCTGGAGCACGTCATCGCCGCCAAGGCCGTGGCCTTCAAGCTGGCCGCCGCCCCTGAATTCAAGGAACGCCAGGAGCGCGTCCTGCACGGCGCCAAGCTGATCGCCGAGCGCCTGCTGCAGTCCGACGTCGGGGCCGCCGGCATCTCCGTGGTCAACGGCGGTACCGATGTCCACCTGGTCCTCGTGGACCTGCGCAACTCCGAACTCGACGGCCAGCAGGGCGAGGACGCGCTGCACCGGATCGGCATCACGGTCAACCGCAACGCCGTCCCGTTCGACCCCCGCCCGCCGATGGTTTCCTCCGGCCTGCGCATCGGCACGCCGGCCCTTGCCGCCCGCGGCTTCGGTGCCGCCGAGTTCGCCGAAGTCGCGGACATCATCGCCACGGCGCTCATCGCCGCCGCCGGCGCCGGCACCCTGGCCGACGACACCGCCAGCGAACTCCGCAGCCGCGTCACCGCCCTTGCCGACAAGTTCCCCCTCTACCCGCACCTCAACGACGACGCCGCCCTGGCCGCCGCCGAGGCAGACCTGATTGGAGCCGCCCAGTGAGCACGCACCAGCTTCCGGAGCACCCGGACTTCCTCTGGCGGAACCCGGAGCCCAAGTCCTCCTATGACGCAGTGGTAGTGGGCGGCGGCGGGCATGGCCTGGCCACCGCATACTTCCTGGCGAAGAACCACGGCATGACCAACATCGCCGTCCTCGAAAAGGGCTGGCTGGCCGGCGGCAACATGGCCCGGAACACCACCATCATCCGGTCCAACTACCTCTGGGACGAGAGCGCAGCCATCTACGAGCACGCCCTCAAGCTGTGGGAAATCCTGCCGGAGGAGCTGGAGTACGACTTCCTCTTCAGCCAGCGCGGCGTGATGAACCTGGCCCACACCCTGGGTGACGTGCGCGAAAGCATGCGCCGCGTGGGCGCCAACAAGCTCAACGGCGTGGACGCGGAGTGGCTGGACCCGAAGCAGGTCAAGGAACTCTGCCCCATCCTGAACATCAGCGACGACATCCGCTACCCCGTCATGGGCGCCACCTACCAGCCGCGAGCAGGCATCGCCAAGCACGACCACGTGGCCTGGGCCTTCGCCCGCAAGTGCGACGAAATGGGCGTCGACATCATCCAGAACTGCGAAGTCACCGGCTTCCTGAAGGACGGCAACAAGGTGGTGGGCGTCAAGACCACCCGCGGCACCATCAACACCGAAAAGGTGGGCCTCTGCGCCGCCGGGCACAGCTCGGTCCTGGCCGAAATGGCCGGCTTCCAGCTGCCCATCCAGTCCCACCCGCTGCAGGCCCTGGTGTCCGAACTCCACGAGCCGGTCCACCCCACCGTGGTCATGTCCAACCACGTCCACGTCTACGTCTCCCAGGCGCACAAGGGCGAACTGGTCATGGGCGCCGGCATCGACTCCTACAACGGCTACGGCCAGCGCGGCTCCTTCCACGTGATCGAGCAGCAGATGGCCGCCGCCGTCGAACTCTTCCCCATCTTTGCCCGGGCCCACGTGCTCCGGACCTGGGGCGGGATCGTGGACACCACGCTGGACGCCTCCCCGATCGTGGGCACCACGCCGGTGGACAACATGTTCGTGAACTGCGGCTGGGGCACCGGCGGGTTCAAGGGAACTCCGGCCGCCGGAATGACCTTCGCCCACACCATCGCCACGGGCGCCCCGCACAAGCTGAACCAGCCGTTCTCCCTGGAGCGCTTCGAAACCGGCGCCCTCATCGACGAACACGGCGCCGCCGCCGTGGCCCACTAGCCGCCGCCACCACAGAAAGACAACGCACATGCTGCTGATCTCATGCCCCAACTGCGGCCCCCGGGATGAAACCGAATTCCACTACGGCGGCCAGGCCCACGTGGCATACCCCGAAAACCCTAACGAACTGAACGACGTGGAGTGGTCCCGGTACCTGTTCTACCGCGAGAACCCCAAGGGCACCTTCGCCGAGCGGTGGGTCCACAGCACCGGCTGCCGCCAGTGGTTCAACATGCTCAGGGACACCGTGAGCTACGACATCAAGGCCATCTACCGATGGGCACGCCCCGGCCGGACCTGGCCGGACGGCAGACCGCGGAGTTCGGCACTGCCAGCACCGCCGCGGACAGCACCACCACCGGGACCGCCGCGCCCGACATCTCAGGCACAAGCATTTCCCCCGCCACCCCCGCAGCCCCGGAAGGAGCAGCCCAGTGACTTCCCAGAACGCCCGCCTCGCATCCGGCGGCCGCATCGACCGCACCATCTCCTGGCGTTTCACCGTCGACGGTGAGGAATACACCGGCCACCCCGGGGACACGCTCGCCTCGGCGCTGCTCGCCAACGGCCGCGCCGCCGTCGGCAGCTCCCTCTACGAGGACCGCCCCCGCGGCATCCTGGCGGCCGGCGTGGAGGAACCCAACGCCCTGGTCAAGATCGCTCCCCGTTTCCCGGGCCACGTGGCCGAGTCCATGCTGCCCGCCACCACCGTGTCCCTGGTGGACGGCCTGAAGGCAGAACTGCTGAACGGACTGGGCCGGCTGGATCCCGACGAGGACCGCGCCGAGTACGACAAGAAGTATGTCCACACCGACGTCCTGGTGGTCGGCGGCGGCCCCGCCGGCCTGGCCGCTGCCCGCGAAGCCGTCCGCACCGGCGCCCGCGTCATGCTGCTGGACGACCAGCCCGAGCTGGGCGGCTCCCTGCTCTCCGGCTCCACGTCGGCTGAGCTTGCCGAGACCATCGAGGGCAAGCCCGCACTGGAATGGGTGGCCGACGTGGAAGCCGAGCTGGTGTCCGGCGCGGAATCCACCGTCCTGAACCGCACCACGGCGTTCGGCGCGTACGACGCCAACTACGTCATTGCCGTGCAGAACCGCACCGACCACCTCTCCAGCCCCGCCGCTCCCGGCGTGTCCCGGCAGCGGATTTGGCACATCCGTGCCAAGCAGGTTGTCCTGGCCCCCGGGGCCCACGAGCGTCCGCTGGTGTTCGAGAACAACGACCGCCCGGGCATCATGCTCGCCTCGGCAGTCCGCAGCTACCTGAACCGCTACGCAGTGGCCGCCGGGCAGCGCGTGGTCATCAGCACCACCAATGACAGCGCCTACGCCCTGGCCGCCGACCTCCAGGCTGCCGGCGTCAAGGTCGCCGCCGTCGTGGACGCCCGGCCGCAGATCTCCCCGGTGGCAGCCGCCGCCGTCGAGGCAGGCACCCGGGTGCTGATCGGCAGCGCCGTAGCCAACACCTCCGCAGACGCGGACGGCCGCCTCAACGGCGTCACCATCCGCAGCATCAACGACGACGGCGAGCTCACCTCGGGCGTCGAGCAGATGGCCTGCGACCTGCTGGCCGTGTCCGGCGGCTGGAGCCCGCTGGTGCACCTGCACTCCCAGCGCCAGGGCAAGCTGCGCTGGGACGAGGACCTCGCCGCGTTCGTACCGAGCACCGTGGTCCCCAACCAGCAGACCATCGGCTCCGGCCGCGGCTCCTTCGCCACCCGGGACTGCCTCGCCGAGGGCATTTCCGCGGGCGCGTCCGCAGCCATCGCCGCCGGCTTCAGCTCCGCCGTCGAGCCGTCCCCGCTGGACGAGCCGAAGGCCGCCGCGCCCACCCGCCAGCTGTGGCTGGTCCCGGGCGAGAACGGCACCCCGGACGACTGGCACCACCACTTCGTGGACTTCCAGCGCGACCAGTCCGTGGCCGACGTCCTGCGCTCCACCGGAGCCGGCATGCGCTCCGTTGAGCACGTGAAGCGCTACACCTCCATCAGCACCGCCAACGACCAGGGCAAGACCTCCGGCGTCAACGCCATCGGCGTCATCGCCGCGGCACTGCGCACGGCCGGCGAAGCATCCCGCGGCATCGGCGACATCGGCACCACCACGTACCGCGCACCGTTCACCCCGGTGGCCTTCGCGGCACTGGCCGGACGCCAGCGCGGCGAACTCTTCGACCCCGCCCGCATCACGTCCATCCACCCGTGGCACGTGGCCAAGGCGCCCTCTTCGAGGACGTGGGACAGTGGAAGCGGCCCTGGTACTACCCGCAGGCCGGCGAGGACATGGACGCCGCCGTGCTGCGCGAGTGCGCCGCCGTCCGCGAGTCCGTGGGCTTCATGGATGCCACCACCCTGGGCAAGATCGAGATCCGCGGCAAGGACGCGGGCGAGTTCCTGAACCGCGTCTACACCAACGCGTTCAAGAAGCTGGCCCCGGGTTCGGCACGGTACGGCGTCATGTGCACGCCGGACGGCATGATCTTCGACGACGGCGTCACGCTCCGCCTCGACGAGGACCGCTACTTCATGACCACCACCACGGGCGGTGCCGCCAAGGTGCTGGACTGGCTGGAGGAATGGCTGCAGACCGAATGGCCGGAACTGGACGTGCACTGCACCTCGGTGACCGAACAGTGGAGCACCATCGCCGTCGTCGGGCCCAAGTCCCGCGCCGTGATCGCGAAGCTGGCACCGGAACTCGCTGCCGACGGCGGCCTGGAGACCGAGGCCTTCCCGTTCATGACCTTCCGGGAAACCACCCTCGCTTCCGGCGTCCGTGCCCGGATCTGCCGGATCTCCTTCTCCGGTGAACTGGCCTACGAAATCAACGTTCCCACCTGGTACGGGCTCAACACCTGGGAAGCGGTGGCCGCCGCGGGTGCCGAGTTCAACATCACCCCGTACGGCACCGAGACCATGCACGTGCTGCGTGCCGAAAAGGGCTACCCCATTGTGGGGCAGGACACCGACGGCACCGTCACTCCGCAGGACGCGGGCATGGAATGGATCGTCTCCAAGGCCAAGGACTTCATCGGCAAGCGCTCCTACTCCCGGGTGGACCAGCAGCGCGAAGACCGTAAGCACCTGGTCAGCGTCCTGCCGGTGGACGGCACGCTGCGGCTGCCCGAAGGCACCCAGCTGGTGGAAAAGGGCCGCTCCACCAACCCGGCCTACGGGCCCGTGCCCATGGAGGGCTTCGTCACCTCCAGCTACCACAGCGCAGCACTGGGCCGGTCGTTCGGCCTGGCCCTGATCAAGAACGGCCGCAACCGCATCGGCGAAACCCTGGTGGCCGCCGCCGGCGACCAGCTGGTGGACGTGGTTGTTGCAGAAACAGTGCTTTTTGACACCGAAGGGACCCGTAAAGATGGCTGAAACAGCAGCATCCCCCGCCCAGAGCTCCGCGGAAAAGAACCTCTCCGTCCGCATCAGCCCGGCAGCACAGCTGCGGGAGGCCTTCACGGCCGGCTCGCTGGCAGGCACGGTGGAACTGGGCGAGCTGCCCTTCCTCACCCTGGTGGGCCTGCGGGCTGACGCCGGCTCCGAAGCGGGCCAGCGGCTCGCCGCCGTCACAGGCGGCCTGCCCGCTAAGTGCGGCGAGGTCGTGAAAAAGGGCGATGTCTCGGTCCTCTGGCTGGGACCCGCCGAGTTCCTGGTGGTTGCCCCCACCGAGGCGCACGAGTCCCTGGGCGGCGACCTGATTCAGGCCCTGCAGGATGCCCTGGCCGACGGCCAGGGCCAGGTGGTGGACCTCTCCGCCAACCGGACCACCTTCGAGCTGAGCGGCCCCCGGGCGCGGGCCGTCCTCGAGAAGGGCTGCTCGCTGGACCTGCACCCCCGGGAGTTCAAGGCCGGGACCGCCTACTCCACCGAGATCGGGAACATCCCCACCATCCTGTGGAAGACGGGTGAGGAGTCCTTCCGGATCTTCCCCCGGGCGTCCTTCGCCGAATTCCTGGGCCGCTGGCTCCTGGACGGCATGCGGGAGTACGCCTCACCTGAGGTTCCCTGATGGCGCTCAGCGTCCTGGACCTGTTTTCCGTTGGCATCGGGCCCTCGTCGTCACACACGGTGGGCCCGATGCGGGCGGCCAAGCAGTTCGCCGACGGCCTGAAGGCTGACGGGCAGCTCAGCTCCACCGTCCGGGTCCAGTCGGAACTGTTCGGCTCGCTCGGCGCCACCGGGCGCGGGCACGGCTCCGATAAAGCCGTTGTCCTGGGGCTGCAGGGCCTGGAACCGGAAACCGTGAACACCTTCACGGCGAACGACCAGGTGGCCGCGGCCGCCCTGGACGCTGAGCTCCACGTTGCCGGCACCCACCGGGTGGACTTCAACTGGGACGAGGACGTGGTGCTGCACCGGCGCAAGTCCCTTCCCGCACACCCCAACGGCATGACGTTCCGGGCCCTTGACCACACCGGGTCGGTGCTCAGCGAGCGGAGCTTCTATTCAATTGGGGGCGGCTTCGTCGTCGACGGCGACGCCGCCGGGGCGGACAAGGTGGTGGCGGACGACACCGTCCTGCCCTACCAGTTCAGCACCGCTGACGAACTGCTGGAGATCTGCAGCCGCGAGAACATGTCCATCTCCGACGTCATGCTCGCCAACGAGCTGACCTGGCACACCGAGGCCGAGCTTCGGGAAAAGCTGCTGGGGCTGTGGGCCGTCATGCGCGAATGCGTGGAGAACGGCTGCAACGCCGAGGGCATCCTGCCCGGCGGGCTGAAAGTGCCCCGCCGCGCGCCCGCCCTGTTCCGCACCCTGACGGCATCCGCGGCCAGCGCGGAAGCCGCGGCAGCAACGCCGTCGCCCGTCCAGGCGCCGGCCGACCCGCTGCTGGCCATGGAGTGGGTGAACCTGTTCGCCCTCGCCGTGAATGAGGAGAACGCCGCAGGCGGGCGGATCGTCACCGCCCCCACCAACGGTGCGGCCGGAATCGTGCCCGCAGTGCTGCACTACTACGTGAAGTTTGTTCCGGGCGCCGACGACGACGGCGTGGTCCGCTTCCTGCTGGCGGCGGCCGCCGTCGGCATCCTCTTCAAGACGAACGCCTCCATCTCCGGCGCCGAGGTCGGCTGCCAGGGCGAGGTGGGCTCGGCCTGCTCCATGGCCGCCGCCGGCCTCTGCGAGGTGCTGGGCGGAACGCCCGCCCAGGTGGAAAACGCCGCCGAGGTGGGGATCGAGCACAACCTGGGCCTGACCTGCGATCCCGTGGGCGGCCTGGTGCAGATCCCGTGCATCGAGCGGAACGCCATCGCCAGCGTCAAGGCCATCAACGCGGCCCGGCTGGCCCTGCACGGGGACGGCAGCCACAAGGTCTCCCTGGACAAGGCCATCAAGACAATGCGTGACACAGGAGCTGACATGAAAACCAAGTACAAGGAAACCTCCCGCGGAGGCCTTGCCGTGAATGTGATCGAGTGCTGAGCCATGACTGCCACTGAAACCCACCTGCCCGCCCCGAAGGCGCCCACCACCGTGGAGCACGTCCTCACCCTGGACTGCCCCGAAGGCCCGGGCATCGTCCACGCCGTCTCCGGCTTCCTGCTGGAACACGGCTGCGACATCATCGACAACAACCAGTTCGGGGAGCGGTCGGAAGGCCACTTCTTCATGCGCGTGCATTTCGCCTCCGAGGGGGACGACTCCACACTGCAGGCCCTGCGGGACTCGTTCGCCCCCGTGGCCGAAAAGTTCGGCATGCGGTGGCAGCTGGAGCGCCACGGCTCCAAGCGCAGGGTGCTGATCATGGTGTCCAAGTTCGGCCACTGCCTGAACGACCTGCTGTTCCGGGCACGAATCGGTGAACTGCCGGTGGACGTGGTGGCCGTAGTCTCCAACCACCGGGACCACCAGGACCTGGTGGAGTGGCACGGCATCCCGTTCCACCACATCCCCGTTACGGCCGACACCAAGCCTGACGCCGAAGCCCGGCTGATGGAGCTGGTGGACGGGCTGGACGTGGAGCTGGTGGTGCTGGCCCGCTACATGCAGGTCCTCAGCGACGACCTGACCCGCAAGCTGGACGGCAGGGCCATCAACATCCACCACTCGTTCCTGCCCAGCTTCAAGGGTGCCAAGCCGTACCACCAGGCCTACGCACGCGGGGTCAAGACCGTGGGCGCCACCGCACACTACGTCAACGCGGAACTGGACGAGGGACCCATCATCTCCCAGCAGGTGGTGGACGTGGACCACACCTACGGTCCCGAAGACCTGGTGGCCGCGGGCCGCGACACTGAATGCAAGGCCCTGTCCAACGCCGTCCGCTGGCACTGCGAAGGACGGGTCATCCTGCAGGGGAACAGGACCGTGGTGCTCCGCTAGCCGGACCGCCCGTCCAGAAAAACTGCTAATGCCCCTGCCGGGCGCCAACTGGCGCCCGGCAGGGGCATTGTGCGTTAAAAGCCGGCGCTCCCCGCCGGCCTGTCCCGGCGGAGGATGATCACCCGGTGCACTTCCTCCAGGGCGGCTGCGATCTCTTCCCGGTCAACGCCGGCCAGGAACTGGAGGACCAAGCCATCCAGGGCCGCGAAAAGCGCCCTGGCCACCACCCGCACCGATCCACCCACCCCGAACGCTTCCAGCCCCTCCGCCAGGGCGCTGACGTAGCGCTCATAGAGCTCGGATACCGGCCCCGCCAGCTCAGGGCGCCGCCGCGCCTCCAGGATCATCTCGTACTGGAAGACCTGCAGTTCGGGCTCCGCGAGCAGCAGCGCCATCAGGGCCTCCGTGAGGGTGTCCTCCTGCTGCGCGGCCTCCTGCAAACGGGAGGCGGCAATGGACTGCTCCGAAGCCCAGCCCAGGGCCGCCGCGATCAGCGCGTCCCGTGATCCGAAGTGGTGGGCCACCAGGCTGTTGTTGACCCCTGCCTCCTCCGCCACCGCCCGGTACGTCATGCCCCGGAGGCCCTTGTGCGCCACCACGTGCACTGCGGCACGGAGCAGGGCCTCGCGTCCGGTGCCGTATCTGGAGGAAGCGGCAGCGCGCGAGGGTGAAGAGGCCATGCCCTCGATTCTAGCCAGCCCATCCGCAGGCCCGCGGGGCTATTGACTTAAAACTAAGCAATTGCTTAGATTGCTGCAGCGGTGATGCCGGTCACAAGCGCACCGCCTTTTCCACTCTTCCGGCGGCGAGCCCGCCCCCATCATTTCCGGAGCATCCATGTCACTGTCACCTGCCTTCACCACTTCATCCACCCTGGATCCCGCCAAGAACGAGCCCTTCGAACTCGGCCAAGTCCAGTGGGTGCGCCGTTTCGGCGAGGGGGACCGCCCCGCCCTGGCCTGCGGCTACTGGCACGTCACCCCGGCCGAAGCGCCGGAACCCTTCGACCTCCTGATGGAGGCCGACGAAACCATCCACATCATCGAGGGGCACCTGCGGATCGAGGTGGAGGGCGGCGAGGCCTATGACCTCACCGCCGGCAGTTCGGCCTCCTTCAACAAGGGCGCCAGGACCCGCTGGTCAGTGCTGGCGCCCACCGTCGAGTTCTTCGTCTACTCGTAGGAACGGCCATGGAGCACGCAAACGTGGACGTCATAGTGGTGGGCGCCGGCTTCGCGGGTCTCACGGCGGCGCGGGAACTCACCCGGCAGGCTTCGCCGTCCAGATCGTGGAAGCCCGGGACCGGATCGGCGGCAGGACCTGGCTGGACAGCCGCCTTGGCCGCGACCTGGAGATCGGCGGCACCTGGGTGCACTGGACGCAGCCGTACGTCTGGGCCGAACTGAAGCGCTACGGGATCGGCACGGTGCCCAGTCCCGAGCCCCAGCGCGCCTACTGGTGGGCCGACGGCGGCCGCCACGAAGGCTCACCCGCCACCTTGCTGGAGTTGATTGGCCGCCACAACAGCCACTTCGTCAAGGAGGCCCGGACCTACTTCCCCCAGCCGTTCCAGCCCCTGGCGAAGGACTCGTTCAAGGAGATCGACGACGTCTCCGTCCGGGACCGCATCCGGGAGCAGTTCCCGCCCGGGTCCGCCCGGGACATCCTGGAATCCTTCTGGACCCTGAATTTCAACGGTCCGCTGGATGACGCGGCGCTCACCCAGGCCCTGCGCTGGGTTGCACTCACCAACGGCGACTGGGCCGTCAACTTCGAGGCCTGTGCCACGTACAAGATCGACGGCGGCACGGCTGCCCTCGCCGAAGCGATCCTGCGGGATTCCGGCGCGCCCATCCACTACGGCTTCCAGGTGGCGGGCATCACGGACGGCGGCGGATCCGTCACCGTCCGCAGTGCCGACGGCCGCACCATCGGTGCCAAGGCCGCCGTCGTCACCGTTCCCCTGCATGCCATACCGGCGGTGGCATTCGAGCCGCCACTGCCGTCCGCCAAGGCGGACGGCGCCGCACGCGGCCAGGTCTCGAAGGGCGTCAAGGTCTGGATCCGGCTGCGCGGTGAGCACGCGCCGTTTGTGGCACTGGGGAACGCCGACTGGCCGCTGAATTTCTTCCAGGTCGAGTACGCGCTCGACGGCGACACAATCGCCGTCGGTTTCGGTCCCGACGCCGCCAGGATCGACGCCGGCCACCCGGCGTCCGTCCAGGCACAGCTGGAACGCCTGTGCCCTGGCCTGGAGGTCGTCGACGTCGCGACGCACGACTGGGTGGCTGACCCGCTCGCGGGTGAAACGTGGCCCATGCACCGCACCGGCTTCCTCGCCACCTCCCTGGCTGGCTGCAGGCACCGCACGGCAATGTGCTCTTCGCCGGCTCGGACATCGCCAACGGGTGGGGCGGCTTCATTGACGGCGCCATCGAAAGCGGCATGGAGGCCGCACTCCAGGCTGCTTCCCTGCTGGCCGCTCCGCGCGGCGCTGCGCTGACCGACAACAACTGATCGCTGCAGGACAAAGCGCCGCGGACGTCCTTTGCCAAGCTGAATTCCATAGCCATTTCCCCCCCAACTCATGACCGCTAAGAGGGATCCAATGAGTATTTCCAATTCCGAGTCCCGGACCACTGACGCTCCGGCCAAGGAGCATTCCACTGCCCTCCGCGCCGGCAGCATCGGCGTGCTGGGCATCCTTTTCTTCGTTCTTTCGGCGCAGGCGCCCCTGACCGGCATCGTGGGCGCCTCGCCGCTCGCCGCAGCGCTCGGCAACGGTGCCGGCGCCCCGGGCGCCTACCTGATCGTGGGCATCGTGATCGTCGTCTTCGCGGTGGGCTTCGTGGCCATGAGCCGCAGGATCCAGGCCAACGGCGCTTTCTACGCCTACATCACCGCGGCGTTCGGCAGGCGGATTGGGGCCGGCGCCGCGTGGTTGGCGCTGCTGGCCTACAACACCGTCCAGGCCGCGATGTATGGGCTCTACGGGGCCGTGTTCTCCGGGTTGCTGGCCTCAATGGGGCTGGAGGTTCCGTGGTGGCTGCTGGCCCTGGCCACCATGGCGGGTGTGCAGGTCCTCGGCTCGCTGAACATCGAGCTCGGTGCCCGGGTCCTTGCCCTGCTGGTGGGCCTGGAGGTTGCCGTGCTGCTGCTGTTCGGCTTCACCGTGCTGTTCCGCGGCGGGGGGCCGGAGGGCCTGGACCTTGCTGCGTCCTTCTCGCCCGCGGCAATCGGTGCCGGGGCTCCCGGCGTGGCCATCATGTTTGCCGTGGCGTCCATGTTCGGTTTCGAATCAACCGCCATCTATTCGGCCGAAGCCAAGGACCCACACCGCACCGTTGCCCGTGCCACCTACCTTTCCGTCGGCGTCATCGCGGTCTTCTTCTCGTTCATCTCGTGGATGCTGGTCAGCTACTACGGCCCCTCCCAGGTCATGGATGCCGCCGGGGCGGCCCTCGAATCAGGGGACGCCACCGTCTTCGTCCTGGGGCCCATGGTGGAACTCTTCGGCCCGTGGGCCGGGGTGGTGACCGGGGTCCTGCTGGTCACCTCGCTGCTGGCCGGCATCATCGCCTTCCACAACGGCATCAACCGGTACCTGCACTCCCTGGCCCTGAACGGCTCCATGCCCGCAGCAGTCGCCAGGACCAACCGGCACCGCGCCCCGGCCGTGGCCGCCTGGATCCAGACCGGCGCCGCCGTCGCGCTCGTTGCCCCCTTCGCGCTCCTGGGCCTCGACCCCGTGCTGAGCCTCTTCTCCTGGTTCAGCGGGCTGGCCGTTGCGGCACTGCTGGTGCTGTACATCCTCTGCTCGGTGGCCGTCGTCGGGTTCTTCCGCCGGGAGCGCATCACCGGCCAGCCGTGGCAGACCCTGGCGGCTCCGGCGCTCGCCGCCGTCCTGCTGGCATGGATCCTGTTCCTGGTGGTCAGCAACTTCACCGCGCTGATCGGCGGCAGCACCGAAACGGCGGTGGCCCTCCTGGCGGCTGTCCCCGCCGTCTACGTTGCCGGCGTGCTGGTGGAGGGACAGGTGCAGCGCCGGCAGGCAGCCGCGGACCTGGGAACACGCCGGCCCTAGGACGCCCTGCCGGCAGGACCGGGAGCCACCTTTTCACTGGCCCCCGGGGGAGCAGCAGCTCCCCGGCGGGCCAGTCTCTGTGCCAGCACAAAAACCCCCGCGAGCAGCACCGCCGCAACCCCCGCCGCGCCGCCCCCGGAAGGCCACAGCCCGGCCAGCCCCAGGAGTGCCGGAACCGTTGCCGTGACCTGGCTGGACAGCACCAGGCTCCAGCCGGCCAGCGGATCCAGCCGCGTAACGCCCAGGGCCGCGGAGCCAAAAAGCAGGCCCCAGAGCGCGGACCAGCACAGCCACAGGACAGCCAGCAGCGGGTCGGAGCCCAGCCAGGCTCCGGCGAGGACCAGCCCGACGGCGGCCACCATCCCGCAGAACCAGCCCAGGCCCTTCGATCCAAGACCCAGCAGGACATCCAGGCCCACATAGGCGTAGGTGGTGCCGAACAGGAACATCCCTGCGGCAGTCAGCGGCGCAGTGCCGCCCACCGCCAGGCAGGCGATGCCGAGCGCCAGTTGGGTACAGCCCACCAGGAGGCTGAACACCCCGGCGTCCCGGCGCGGAAGGAACCCCAGTGTTCCCAGGCCATTGATGAGGAGCGCCGCCCCGGAGAGCAGCAGGCAGATATGGGCCATCAGTTGGCCATCCGGGCGTCGGCGCAGGTCCCGAACCTTTTCATAAAGCGGAATTGGAATGTCACACTGTGGATACTAGGCTGGAATCCGGATCGCCGGCTACAGGCCGCCGGTCATAATCTTATAAGTTGAAGTATCAACTTTTATTCGCGCCGGTGCCGCCGGTGCCGCCGGTGCCCCGGAGAACAGGCAAGGAAGCAGTTCATGGATGCACGGCTGGAGGCCATTCGGGACACCGTCCTGGCGCGCAACCCCGGTGAGGCGGAATTCCACCAGGCGGTGGTGGAGGTCTTTGAAAGCCTCGGCCCGGTCCATGACCGGCACCCGGAGTTCCTCGACGCCGCCATCCTGGAGCGCCTCTGCGAACCTGAACGCCAGATCATCTTCCGCGTGCCTGGACCGACGACGCGGGGCGGGTGCAGATCAACCGGGGCTTCCGCGTGGAGTTCAACTCCGCGCTGGGCCCCTACAAGGGCGGGCTGCGGTTCCACCCGTCCGTCTACCTGGGCATCGTGAAGTTCCTGGGCTTCGAGCAGATCTTCAAGAACGCCCTCACCGGGATGCCGATCGGCGGCGGCAAGGGCGGCTCCGACTTCGACCCCCGCGGCCGAAGCGACGCCGAGGTAATGCGGTTCTGCCGGTCCTTCATGACCGAGCTGTACCGGCACATCGGCGAGTACACGGACGTGCCGGCAGGCGACATCGGCGTGGGCGGGCGCGAGATCGGCTACCTTTTCGGCCAGTACAAACGCATCACCAACCGGTATGAATCCGGCGTGCTGACCGGCAAGGGGATCTCCTGGGGCGGCTCGCTTGTCCGCCCGGAGGCCACCGGCTTCGGCACCGTGATCTTCACCCAGGAAATGCTGAAGACCCGCGGCACCTCGTTCGACGGCCAGCGCGTGGTGGTGTCCGGCTCCGGCAACGTGGCCATCAACGCCATCGCCAAGGCGCAGTCCCTGGGCGCCACCGTGGTGGCCTGCTCCGACTCCTCCGGCTACATCATGGACGAGGCGGGGATCGACGTCGGGCTCCTGCGCGAGGTCAAGGAAGTGGAGCGCGGCCGGCTCAAGGATTACGCCGTCCGCCGTCCCGGCGTCTCCTATGTTGACGGCGGTTCAGTGTGGGACGTCGATGCCACCGTGGCGCTGCCCTGCGCCACGCAAAACGAGCTCGACGGCGGCGCTGCCGCGAGACTGGTGCGGGGCGGCCTCCTCGCGGTGGGTGAAGGGGCCAACATGCCGTCCACGCGGGACGCCGTGGCAGTCTTCCAGGAGGCAGGGGTGCTGTTCGGTCCCGGCAAGGCCGCCAACGCCGGGGGTGTGGCGACCTCGGCGCTGGAGATGCAGCAGAACGCCAGCCGGGACTCGTGGTCCTTCGAACACACGGAGGAGCGGCTGACGGACATCATGGTGGGAATCCACCACCGGTGCGCTGCCACCGCCGACGAATACGGCGAGCCGGGCAACTACGTCCTGGGCGCTAATATCGGCGGGTTCGCCAAAGTTGCAGAAGCCATGCTGGCGCAGGGCCTGATCTAGCAGGCATGGCGTAAGCCCTAGCCGCCGCGCCGCCAGTCGCTGGGGGAGACGCCGAAGGCATCGCGGAAGGTCCGGCTGAAGTGCGCGGCATCCAGGATTCCCCACCGGGCGGCGATGGCGCCCACCGGCTTTCCCGCATGCAGGGGGTCCCGCAGGTCGCGGCGTGCGCCGTCCAGCCGCTGGCTCCGGATCCAGCTGGCCACCGTGGTGCCGGATTCGTGGAAGACGTTGTGCAGGTGCCGCGTGGAGATGAAGTGCGCCGCCGCGATGCTGGCCGGTGACAGCGTCGGATCCGACAGGTTCGCCTCGATGTACTCCCGGATGGACACCGCGAGCAGTGCCTGCGGTTTCATCCGGTCCGGGGTCATGTCCATCTCGGCGTGCAGCATGGTGGAGACCAGGTCCAGGGCGTTGGTTGCCAGGCGGGAGCCGCTGGGGCCGTTCAGCACCTCCAGGTTCTCCGAGAGCTGGCGGATGAACTGCCCCACGATGCCGCTGAGGCCGGTGGCGTCCATGCGGACGGCGGAGAGCTGCCCCACGTAATCCGGGGGCAGGGACAGTGCGTCGCAGGGGAACATCACCACCATCATCCGTGCCTGCTGTTCGAACGTGAGGGTGTAGGGGCGGTTGGTGTCGTAGATGGCAAGGTCGCCCGGCTGGAGGACTGCCTCGCGGTTGTCCTGGATCAGCAGGCCGGTGCCCTCCAGCTGGAGGTTGAGCTTGAAGTAGCGCTCGCCGGCCTGGGCGATCAGCGCCGGCGTGCGGTGCACCTCGTGCGACGTGGCGGTGATTTCCACGATGGACATGCGGTCCAGCACGCGGGAGCGCAGCTGTCCGCGGAAGCCGTCCACGTCCGCGGTCCTGGCGGCCAGCGGCACGAAGGACTCGGCCACCAGGTGCTTCCAGTGGTCAAAGGATGCGGCGGTGCGGGACATAAGCTGCTGCCCGGCGGGCCGGGACGGGCTGTGTACTGGCATGGATAATCCTGACGACGACGGACGGCCATCTGACGTTCCCCCGGGACTGTGTCATGGAACACAGTCCACTCAGGTTAAGGCTTGGCGAATCTTTTTTCAACGATTGGCGAAAAAAGACCTTCCTGACGAAGGATTAGGAGTTCTTGCCGCGGGCGGCCACGCGCCAGCGCTCCACCAGGCTTCCGTTACTGACGACGGCCACATCGTCCACCAGGTTCATGGCCAGGCAAACGTGGTTGGGGATGGCGCGAAGCCGTTCGCCCAGCGCAGGCGGACCTTCGGGGCTGTGCCACTCCACGGTGGCGTGGTGTTCCGAGAGTGCCGTGATCCTTGCGTCCGGATGGTCAAGCAGCCGCCCGTAGCCGGTTGCCCAGGCGGGCTTGTCGCTGCCGAGGATCTTGCTGCCGGCGTCGATGATGAAGCGTGGCGGTGTCCCGGGTTCCACTGCATGGTGGCTCACCACAGTGGCGGCCACGGTGAGTGCAATGTCCTCCGGGGCGCAGCGGCCCAGCTCAAGCTGCTGGGCGTCGCCGAACACGTAGACCCCCGGGCGGACTTCCGTGGCGGCGGAATCTCCAGTGAGCAGCGCGGTGGGCGTGGATCCTCCGCTCCGCACCCCTGTCGTGAACCCGGCTGCCGCCAGGGCTTCCGCCGCGAGCCGCAGCGCCTCCTGTTCCTGCGCGGCCGCCGCGACCGGCATGCCCGGAGCGTAGCTGTGGCCTGGAAAGGTGAACACGCCCGCAACGTCCAGGCCGGCGTCGGAAGCTGCCCGCGCAACGTCGGCTGCGGAGTGCGGGCGGACGCCGCTGCGGTGATGGCCGCTGTCCACCTCCACCAGCACCCTGACGCTTCCCGCCGCCGTCCCCAGGCCCTGGCCAAGCCGGGCGGCGCCTTCGGCCGAATCCACGCCGATGGTGAGCTTTGCCTTTCGAGCGAGGTCCCGAAGCCGGCCGGCCTTCCGGTCCGACAGCCAGAGGGGATAGGCGATGAAAAGGTCGTCCACCCCGGCGCCGGCGAACACCTCCGCCTCGCCGATGGTGGCAACGGTCAGTCCGGTGGCGCCGGCGGCAAGCTGGCGGGCGGCAATCTCCGGGATCTTGTGCGTCTTGGCATGCGGCCGAAGGGCCAGTCCCTTGGCCCGGACGGTGTCCGCCATGCGTGTGATGTTCCGGTCAAGCACGTCCAGGTCGACCAGGATGTCCGGCGTCTCCACGTCCGCGGGGATCATCTGCGCCGTCATGCGGCGAGCAGCGTGAGGTAGCCGTCAAGCTGCGCGGCGTGGCCGAAGTCGGTCCCGCTTTCCGGGGATAGCGCCGCTTCGATCTGGGCGCCGAGCAGCATGTTGAGGAGCTGGCCGGCAGGATGGAATCGTCGACGGCGGCACGGACGTCCCCGGCTTCGCGCGCCTCTGCCAGGAATTGCCGGATGGTGTCCAGCCATGCGGCCATGGACTGCTGGTGGATCTGCGCTTTCTGGGCGTCATTGACGGCCTTCTGCCAGAAGGGGATCACGATCCGCGCTTCGTTCACGCGCTCGTCGTCCAGGGGCAAAACCTCCAGGCAGAAGGCCCGCAACGCTGCCATCCCGTTCTTGCCCGCGGTCACCTCTGCAATCCGCTGGTTGGTCCGGTTGAACACGTGGCCGAAGGCGAATTCCAGGAGTGTGTCCTTGGTGGGGAAGTAGGGCTTCAGAGCGCCGTTGGCGAATCCGGCCTCCAGGGCGATCTCCCGCATGGTGGCCCCCTCGAGGCCCTGCCGCGCGATGATCCGCCACGTGGCGTCCACGAGCTCCAGCCGGCGCTCGTCATGGTCAACTATCTTCGGCACCGCTGGCACTCCCGGGAAATATTTCGCTCAGACTCTTGTGAGCCATGTTACGGACGTTTATTCTCTACAACTATAGAAAATAAACCACCAGCGGCCGGCAACGGCCCGGACGAAGGTTTCACCATGACTCTTGCACCAACGCACACCGCATCCGCCTTCAGCCTGGCAACGGCGCCGGAAATCCTCGAAGTACGCTCCATCCTGCAGGCGGCAGGCCTGCTGGAACCGCAGCACCGGATTGCCTACCTGGGCCTCCTGGAGCCGCCCCGCGGAACTGCCGCGGATGACGCGGACCGGCGCTTCCGCGTCTTTGTCCACGACGTCTCCGGCGCGGCGCCGCGGGACGTCATCGTCTCGGTCACGCAGCAGGAGGTGCTGTCCGCCGTCGAACTCGATACCGCGGCGACCGGCGAACTGCCGGTGCTGGAAGAGGAGTTCGAGCTGGTGGAGTCCCTCCTTGCCACCGACTCACGCTGGCTGAAGGCGCTGGCGGACCGGGGCCTGGACGTAACCAAAGTGCGGGTGGCCCCGCTCTCGGCGGGCGTCTTTGAATATGCCGGGGAGAAGGGCCGACGGATCCTGCGGGGCCTGGCCTTCGTCCAGGACTTCCCGGAGGACAGTGCGTGGGCGCACCCGGTGGACGGCTGGTGGCCTACGTGGACGTGGTGAACAAGGAGGTCACACAGGTGATCGACCTGGGCGCCATGCCCATACCCGCGGAACACGGCAACTACACGGACCCTGAGCTGACCGGGCCGCTGCGCACCACCCAGAAGCCCATCAACATCACCCAGCCCGAAGGCCCCAGCTTCACCGTCACCGGCGGCAACCACGTGGAGTGGGAAAAGTGGAGCGTGGACGTGGGCTTCGACGTCCGGGAGGGCGTGGTCCTGCACAACCTGGCGTTCCGCGACGGCGACCGGCTGCGGCCCATCATCAACCGCGCCTCCATCGCCGAAATGGTGGTCCCGTACGGCGACCCGTCGCCCATCCGGTCCTGGCAGAACTACTTCGACACAGGCGAGTACCTGGTGGGCCAGTACGCCAACTCGCTGGAGCTGGGCTGCGACTGCCTGGGCGACATCACCTACCTCAGCCCGGTCATCAGCGACGCCTTCGGCAACCCGCGCGAGATCCGCAATGGCATCTGCATGCACGAGGAGGACTGGGGCATTCTCTCCAAACACTCCGACCTGTGGTCCGGCGTCAAATACACCCGGCGCAACCGCCGCCTGGTGATCTCCTTCTACACCACCATCGGCAACTACGACTACGGCTTCTACTGGTACCTCTACCTGGACGGCACCATCGAGTTCGAGGCCAAGGCCACCGGCGTCGTCTTCACCTCCGCCTTCCCGGAGGGCGGCTCGGACAATATCTCCCAGCTCGCCCCGGGCCTGGGCGCCCCGTTCCACCAGCACCTCTTCAGTGCCCGGCTGGACATGGCCATCGACGGGTTCACCAACCGGGTGGAGGAAGAAGACGTGGTCCGCCAGGCCATGGGCCCGGGCAACGAACGCGGCAACGCCTTCTCCCGCAGGCGCACCGTCCTGGCCCGCGAATCCGACGCCGTCCGCGAGGCCGACGCCCGCGCCGGCCGCACCTGGATCATCTCCAATCCCGAGTCCCGCAACCGCCTGGGCGAGCCGGTGGGCTACAAGCTCCACTCCCACAACCAGCCCACCCTGCTTGCCGACCTGAGTCCTCGATTGCCCGCCGCGCGGCGTTCGCCACCAAGGACCTCTGGGTCACCCGCTACGCCGAGGAGGAGCGGTACCCCACGGGGGACTTCGTCAACCAGCACCCCGGCGGCGCCGGCCTGCCCGGCTACGTGGCCCAGGACCGGGACATCGACGGCCAGGACATCGTGGTCTGGCATACCTTTGGCCTGACGCACTTCCCCCGGGTGGAGGACTGGCCCATCATGCCCGTGGACACCGTGGGCTTCAAGCTCCGCCCCGAAGGGTTCTTCGACCGCAGCCCGGTCCTGGACGTGCCCGCCAACGTCAACGCGGCATCGGCGTGCCACAGCGGGGGCAGCAGTGACGGCAGCAATGCTGGCTCCTGCCACTAGCCCGGGGTTTCATTCCCGGCTGTGCGCGCTGGTCACCGCGGCGTCCTGCCTGGTGCATGTGTGGGTGGCGGCCACCGGCGGGCACGGCGTCTGGCTCGGGCTCCTGATGGTGGCGCTCGCCGCCGTCTGCGTCCCCTGCACCGTCCACATCTGGCGCCACGGCAAAGTGGGGGCACTCCACCGGGTGGCCGCCGCCGCCGTGGCGATGGCGGTCCTGCATGCGGTCCTGCTGCTGGGCACGGGCGGCGGGGGACACGCCCATGGTGGCGGGCCGCCGTCGTTCGCTGCGGAGGTGACGGGCAGCAGCCAGCTGCTGCTGGTCATTGGGCTGGAGCTGGCGACGGCGTTGCTCGCCGCCACGCTGGTGGCACGCTTGCGGCGGCAGGCAGGGGATGTGGGCTAGCCGGGCTCCCTTGCCGGTTCGCCGGCCTTGCGCGGAGCAATGGTGACGTCCGCGACGCGTTCCAGCTGCGGGCGGGCGTTGTCGCCGTCACGGACCACGCCCCGCTGCCACCACAGCTTCAGCCCCTCGGGGGCAATTTCTAGGCAGGCCAGGTTGTTGTCGAACCACGGACCCTTGACCGTGGACCAGTGCAGTCCCGGGTCCGGAACCTTGGCCGAGCGGGCGGCCAGCGCGCCAAGGGGAGTGGCCAGGCCGTAGGACATAAGGGCGCCGAAGGACCGCAGCAGCCGGGGCAGGGGGTTGCGGATGGGAGAGCAGACCGCCTGGATGATCCTGCTGCCGGAGCTGCGTTCCACCTCCGAGACGTAGGAGAAGTGGACATCGCCGGAGAGGAACGCCACCGTTTCCGGTGCCGGGCCGCGCCGGCCATCCGCCACCTCCCCGGCCATCGCCGCCACCCGCCGGAAGCTCTTTTCAAAGGCACCCCAGTGCTCCAGGTCGAAAGTCTGCCGCAGCTTTTCCCCTGCGCGGGCCGCGAACCTGCCCCAGGCGCCCTCGGAGATGGCCTCGTCCCAGGACTCGAGGTGGTGCAGGCCCATGGGGAGCAGGAACGGCAGGGATGTGCCCACCAGCAGGTGCCGGAAACCGCCCTGCATCCGGTCATCCAGCCAGGCCATTTCGACGTCGTCCAGCAGGGCGCGGCGGTCCGACGCCAGGTTGCGTGCGGCACGGGAATCCACCACGATGAGCCGGGTGTCGCCGAAATCGCGGCAGAAGCTCCAGCGGTAGGATTCCGGCTCGCGGTCCGCGCGCTCGGCCAGGCTGTCCAGTTCCCGGCTCACATCGGGCTCGCCGTCCCCGTGATGCCCGGCAATGACCTGCCAGACCGGGTCGGCGGCACGGTCCTGCGGGGAGAGGTTCCCCAGGTGCTGGTACACCCAGTAGGAGGCCAGTCCGGCAACGATCCGCTGGTGCCACCACGGCTTCTGCTGCATCTCCTCACGCCACGTCCGTGAGGCGTTCCAGTCGTCCCGGATATCGTGGTCATCGAAGATCATGGCGCTCGGCAGCGTGGAGAGCAGCCACCGGTTGGCGGGATCGGACCACGCCAGGTAGTAAAGGTGGGCGTACTCCTCGTAGTCCTGGAGCTCCTCGCCGGGAGGTTCGCTGATGTCCCGGCGGGATTTGATGAACTCCTGCATCTGCTCACTGGTGAGGTCTGCATACACCTGGTCGCCGAGGAACACCACCAGGTCCGGCCACCGCTCATCCGTCCCGGAGACCATCTTCAGGGCATAGGCCCGCAACGCGTCCACGCCGTGGGTACGGTTGCCGGAGGCGTCGTGCGGGACGCTGGTCCGGCAGGACCCGTAGGCCAGCCGCAACGGTTTTCCGGGCTTGAGCGTGGCGACCACCGGAGGCGGGAACCCGTGCTCCGGTTCCGGCCAGACCTTGCTGCCGTCGACTTCCACGGAATACGGAGTCACCGTCCCGGGCTCAAGCCCGTGCAGGTCAACCAGGGCGTAATGGTGCCCGTGCACGGCGAACGTTGAAGCAGTCCACTCCCTGCCGCCGGCGTGCACGGACACCTGGGAAAAATCGCGGGTTTCCACCCAGACGCTCGCCGTCGTCTCATCCACGAACCGCATCATGGGCCCTAGCACCAGAGCTGAGGAAGTCATCTCTCAGTTGTACCCGCTGGGGCGCGGGGCGGCTATGGGGAAACCCGCAACTTGTCTTCCCACCGCTCCGCGAACTACCGCTCCGCGAACCAGTCCCGCGCGGGATTCGTCACGGCGGGCGCCGAACGGTCCAGTCCGGGCTGGGCAGCCCAGCGGACGCCGTTCGCCAGGACACGCTGGATCTGCGGGTGGTGGTACACCGGGTATTCCTGGTCGCCGGGGCTGAAGTAGAAGATGCGTCCCTTGCCCCGGGTGAACGTGACGCCGGACCGGAACACCTCGCCGCCGGCGAACGAGCTGATGAAGATCAGGTCGTCTGGGTCTGGAATATCGAACAGCTCGCCGTACATCTCCTGCTCGGGGATGACGATGGGGCTGTCCACTCCTTCGGCAATGGGGTGTGACGGCTTCACGGTCCAGACGAGCTCGCGCTCGCCGTCGTTCCGCCAGGCCAGCGAGCAGCTGGTGCCCAGCAGCCGGGTGAAGATCTTTGCGAAGTGCCCCGAGTGGAGCACGATCAGTCCCATCCCGCCCAGTACATGGCGCTGGACACGGTCGACGACGGCGTCGCCCACCTGGTCATGGGCGATGTGGCCCCACCAGAGGAGGACGTCCGTCTCGGCGAGCACCTCCTCGCTGAGCCCGTGCTGGTCGTCGGCGAGGACCGCCGTCGTAATCTCCGACTCCGGGTAGAAGGAGCGCAGCCCTGCTGCGATGGCGCCGTGGATGCCGTCCGGGTAGATTTCCCCGATGTGGGCCGGCTCGTTGTTGGCCTCGTGGACGCCTTCGTTCCAGACCAGGATCCTCAGTTTTTCACCCATTAGAGACGAACCTCCCTCTGCTCCCGTGCGGACTGGTAGCACGCGTCGATGATCTGTGCGCGGTAGAGCGCCAGCGAACCGTCATGCCCGCGCCAGGCCTCGGGGCCGCCGCGGACGGCTGTCACGAAATCCTCCACCACCGCATCGTGCGCCCGGCCCGGAAGGACGGGCGGGACATAATCCGCGGATTCGCCGTCCTTGTCGGTGAACACCCGGAGCTGGCCGACAGGCGGGAAGGGCGCGCCCTGCACCTTGAGCTCGGCACCGCCGTCGGTTCCGTAGACGGTGAAGTCCAGCAGGTCGTCGGTTTCCCGGTACGTGGCCCAGCTGGCCTCGATGAGGAGCGTTCCGCCGCCCTCAAGCCGGAGGAAGGCGGACGCGAAGTCTTCCACCTCGAACGCGTGGCTGGTGGCCTGGGCGGAGTACCTGCTGCCGCCGCCCCGCCCTTGGGGACCCAGCTCCGAATGGGTGGCGGCGGACACTGCCAGCACCTTCGGTTCGCCGAGCAGGTGCAGGGCGTAGTCCAGGGCGTGGACACCGATATCGGCCAGCGGTCCGCCGCCGGCGAGTTCGGGGTTGGTGAACCAGCTGCCCAGGGTGGGGATGCCGGAACGGCGCAGCCACGAGGCCTTGGCGTAGTAGGGGCGGCCCAGGCCGCCGTCGTCAATGACCTCCTTGAGTGCGCCGATGTCACCGCGGCGGCGGTGGTTGAAGGCAACATCCAGGACGCGGCCCGCCTTGCGCGCGGCATCCACCATGGCCTGGCCTTCGATGGCGTTGCGTGCGATGGGCTTTTCGCTCAGCACATGGATCCCGCGTTCCAGGGCGGCGATGGCAATGGGTGCGTGCAGGAAGGTGGGCACTGCCACGCTGATGGCATCCAGGCCGCCGTGCTCCAGCATCTCTTTCCAGTCGGCAAAGGCATTCGGAATGGAGTACTCAGCCTGCAGCGAGTCGCGGAGCTCCTGTTCCATTCCTGCCAGCGCCACGATGCGGACGCCTTCCAGGGCGTTGTAGGCCATCAGGTGCTGCTGCCCGGCCCAGCCGATGCCGACCACGCCCACCCTCAGTTCCTTGGTGTCTGGTTCTGGCAGGGCGGATGCCTGCTGGCCGGGGGACTGCTCGTTGCTCACGGGTTTTCCTTCTTCTTGTGGTTGTGGATGTGGGGTTCTAGCCCTTGACGGCGCCGGCGGTCATGCCGGAGACGATGCGTTTCTGGCACAGGAGCACCAGGATGACGAGCGGGATCGTGATGACCACCGAGGCCGCGCTGATGGTGCCGAGCGGCTGGTCAAACTCGCTGGTCCCGCTGAAGAACGCAATCGCCACCGGGACCGGACGGGCCTCGGGGGAAGTGGTGAGGGTGACGGCAAGCAGGAATTCATTCCATACCGAGATGAACACGAGGATCGCCGTCGTGGCAAGGCCCGGGACCGCCAGGGGCAGGATGACTTTGCGGAAGGCGGTAAATGGCGTCGCGCCGTCCATGTAGGCCGATTCCTCCAGCTCACGCGGGATCTCCCTAAAGAAGGAGGTCAGCGTGTAGATGGCCAGGGGCAACGCGAACGTCAGTTTCGGGATAATCAGGCCAAGGAGTGTGTCGTACAGGCCGATCTCGCGCCAGATCGAGAACAGCGGGGCAGCAATGGCAATGGCCGGAAAGGTGGTGACCGACAGGATGAGGGTCAGGATCAGGCTTTGCGGCGCATTTTGAGCCGGGCCAGCGCGTAGGCGGCGAAGGAGGCGAACACCAGCGCGACCGTGGTGGTGACGACGGCGATAATCACCGAGTTGCGCAGGGCCAGCAGGAACTCGGCGCTCTGGAACACGGCCTGGTAGTTCTCGAAGGTCGGCTGGCTGGGGAAGAGTTCACCCTGGGAGAGGCTGGCGCCCTTCTTGAGCGACGTGTTGACCAGCCAGTAGAACGGGATGAGCGAGAAGCCCATGACGGCTATGACGAATACCCACACGACGGGATGCAGCCGGGCCTGGCCGCGGGGCCTCCGCCGCGGCGCCCTGCCCCTGGATGGCCG
>NZ_AOFD01000013.1 GCF_000332815.1 Arthrobacter nitrophenolicus | reverse complement strand
ACTTCACCCCCGACCGCGACGGCATGGCCTGGTTCGCGATCTATATGCGGGCAGACTGCGCGTTGGCGGCCTGGAACAAAACTACAGCCATCGCCCGCGGCCTCCAGGGCCCCAACGAAACCCGCACTCTTTCCCAAATCAGGGCCGACGAAGTCGCCCGCCGCCTCCTCGCCCCAGCCGGAACGACCACGACAGACGCCGGCACCGGCACCGGCACCGGGCCGAGCATGGCCACCCCCGCAGGAGGTTGGGACACGGAAGGCGCCGGTAGACAACGCGGCAGCCAACCCGGCACCAACAACGCTGCAGCCGGCGGCAGCGGCCACCCCGGCACCGGCGATCAGGTTCAAGGCGCCGCGGAGGAACAGTTCCCTGGTGAGTTCCTCGGGCTCGCCGGGCTTGTCGGGTCCGACGAGCCCGCTGCGGACCTTGGCATCCCCGACGCCCTGGCAGCGTCCCTGGAGGCGAGCAGCGCCGGCGACCATGGAGACAGCAGCCTTGGGGATTCCCCAACCTGCGCGTTTCTCGGCGACCCGGAGGTCGGGAAGATTCCGACCCCGCGGGCGGACGTCATCGTTACAGTCCCCGTGTTCGCCCTGCTCGGCCTAACGGACGAACCGGCCATCCTCGACGGCTACGGCCCCATCCCCGCATCCATGGCCGGGAAACTCCTCGCCGACGGAGCCGACTCCTTCACCAGGGTCCTTATCGATCCACGCGACGGCGCCCCGCTGGAAATCGGCCGCACCAGCTACCGGCTCACCAAAGCCATGCGACAAGCCCTGACCGTCCGGGACGGCAAATGCACCTTCCCTGGCTGTAACAACAACGCCCTGGACAGCGAAGCCGACCACCTCCAGGCGTGGCAACACGGCGGCACCACCGGCATCAGCAACCTGGCACAACTCTGCCCGAAGCACCACCGGCTCAAACACAACAGCGGCTGGACACCCACAGAAGCAACGAGATCCGAACCACCCGGCTGGAAATCACCCACCGGCCGCACATATCCCGCCGAGCAACCCGACCGGGAACCACCGTGTCTGCCCGAGGGAATCCTGCCGCCCGGAATTTTGCCACCGGGAGTCCTCCCGATGAAACGAAGCCTCCTTGAGGATGCCGTTGTCGCATATCTGTCAGGCTGACAACAACTGAGCACGTGCACCCGCCGGCCGTACCACGTCGTGCTGGGCAGATGCACACCGCCACGAACCGCCGCCAACCGGCGCACAACGCCACGAACCGCCGCCAACCGGCGCACAACGCCACGAACCGCCGTCGGACTTTCCCCGCCCGCTCCTGTCCGGCTAGATTCATCAGCACGATGACTAATGCGAATAACCCCATCCACGCCACCGCCTACTGGACCACGGCCCGGGAACACGGGGAGCTCCTGCCGGAGGAGCTCCGGGCTCCCGGCCCCGGCGAAGCCCTGGTGTGTGCCCTCTATTCCGGTATCAGCAAAGGCACGGAAATGGTGGTCCACAGCGGCGCTGTCCCGCCAAGGGTGGCCCAGCAGATGCGGGCACCCCACCAGGAGGGGCAGTTCCCGGGGCCGGTGAAGTACGGCTACCTGTCGGTGGGCGTGGTGGAGGAGGGCCCGGAGGAATGGAAAGGCCAGCGGGTCTTCTGCCTCAACCCCCACCAGGACCGCTACGTGGTGCCGGTCTCCGAGCTGACCCGGATCCCGGATGACGTGCCCACCCGGCGCGCAGTCCTTACTGGAACCGTGGAGACTGCTGTCAACGCGCTGTGGGAGGCCGGACCGCGGCTGGGGGACCGGGTGGCGGTGGTCGGCGCAGGGCTGGTGGGCGGCATGGTGGCCACCCTCCTGCGCACCTTCCCACTGTCCCGCCTCCAGCTGGTGGACCTGGACCCAGGCCGGAAAAACCTGGCGGACGCACTGGGTGTCGACTTCGCCCACCCGGATGACGCGCTGGCCGACTGTGACATCGTCTTCCACTGTTCAGCCTCGCAGGAAGGCCTGGAGAGAAGCCTGCAGCTGGCCGGCGATGAAGGGGACGTCATCGAGATGTCCTGGTACGCCAACCGCGAAGTTACCCTGCCGCTCGGCGAAGACTTCCACGCGAGGCGCCTGTCCATCAGGGCCAGCCAGGTGGGCGTCGTGGCCCGTGCCCGCCGCCACCGCCGCACCAACGCGGAGCGCCTGGAGCTTGCGGTGTCCCTCCTGAAAGATCCGGTGTTCGATGCGTTCCTCACCGGGTCGTCGCCATTCCAGGACCTGCCCGAGGTGGTGCAGGGCCTCGCCCACGGCAAAATCGACGCCCTGTGCCACGTCATTGAGTACCCGCAACACAACGCAGAACCGCAGCAGACAGCCCCCAGCCATCCCACAGACCAGAGGTAACGCATGTTCAGCCTGACCGTACGCCGCCACTTCATGATCGCCCACAGCCTGCCGCGCGAGGCTTTTGGCCCGGCCCAGGCCCTGCACGGGGCCACCTTCGTCGCTGAGGTTTCGTTCCGCCGGCACACGTTGAACGACGACGAAATTGTCCTGGACATCGGCGCCGCCGGAACCGTCATCGAGGAGGTGCTGGCAGGGCTCAACTACCGCAACCTGGACGAGCACCCGGACTTTGCGGGCAGGCTCAGCACCACCGAGGCGCTGGCGCAGTACATCGCCCAGGAAGTCGCGGGAAAGATTGAAAACCACGACGACGGCCGGCACCTGCAAGGGATCGACGTCACCCTGCGCGAAAATCCGGACGCCTGGGCCACCTACTCGCTGGACCTGTCCGCCTAGGCCCATGCGCCGCATCCGCCTGCTGGTTCCCGGCAACATCCACCACCACTCAGGCGGCAATGCCTATAACGCCAAGCTGGTCCGCGGGATGACGCAGCTCGGGGCCGACGTCGAGGTGGTGCCTGTCGACGGCGCGTGGCCGGAACCCTCAGCCAAGGACCGGCGCCGGTTCGGTGGCCTTATCGGCGCCTGGGGTCCGGAAGCGGAGCAAGAGCCTGCCGTGGACATCGTGGACGGACTCGTCGCCGTCGGCGTCCCGGACGAATTGGAGTACGCGGCCAAGGCCGGGCGGCAAGCTGGGTGCTGGCACACATGACAGTCGATGCTACGGCGGATCCCGGTCCGGTGAAGCGGGAGGCGCGGGCCATGCGGGCAGCTTCCGGAATCATCTCCACCAGCACCAGCACGGCGGCCATCCTGCGGGAGCGCCATGGGCTGGCCGGCATCCGCGTAGCCCTCCCCGGCGTCGATCCAGCACCGGTGGCGTCCGGGTCCCGGCCGCCCCACGTGATTGTCGTGGCGGCCCACCTGCCCAACAAGGACCAGCTGCTGACAGTTGAAGCACTCGCCTTGCTCAAGGATCTTGAATGGAGCGCAGCCATGGTGGGATCTGACCAGGCGGACCCGGCGTACGCGGCGGAGGTGCGGGCCGCCGTCGCCTCCAACGGGCTGGACCACCGGCTCCGGATCACCGGCGAACTCCTGGGCGACGCCCTGGAAAGGGCGTGGGACGCCGCGGACCTGAGCCTGCTGGTGTCCCGGGTGGAGGCCTTCGGCATGGTGGTCACGGAGTCGCTGGCACGGGGAATCCCGGTGGTGGTGCGGCAGGGGACAGGCGCCGAGGAAGCGCTGGGGCTGGCAGGGTTGATGAACGACGGCGGCGGCGCCCGGCTTCCCGGCGCGGCCGTACCGCTTGTGCCGGGAGACCGGGAGAACCCCGCGAGGCTTGCCGGCGTCCTGCGCCGCTGGCTTCAGGACCAGGCCGCGAAGGACGAATGGCGGGCGGCGGCACTGGCTGCCCGGGACCGGCTGCCCGGGTGGGACCAGACGGCACGAACCGTCCTCGACGCGGTGGAGCCAGGGAGGGCAACCGGTTAGGACCGCCACAACATCCTGCTACAAGCGGCTCCGGTGCCCGGCGAAGAAATCGCGGAGCAGTTCCGCGCATTCGGCTTCCCGCACCCCGGGGTAGACCTCTACCCAGTGGTTGAGGCGGCGCTCGCGCAGGACATCGAACACCGATCCCGCGGCGCCGGCTTTCTCATCCCAGGCACCGAAGACAACCCGGGGAATCCGGGCGAGGACGATTGCGCCGGCGCACATGGCGCACGGTTCAAGGGTGACCACAAGCGTGCAGTCGGACAGCCGCCAGCCGTCTGCCTTCCCGCCGCTGCGGGCGGCGACCTCGCGCAGCTGCTCCGCTGCCTGGCGGATTGCTACCACCTCGGCGTGTGCCGTCGGATCCCCAAGCTCCTCCCGCTGGTTGCGTCCGGAACCCAGCACGGCGCCGTCGGGCCCGAGCACCACGGCGCCGATCGGCACGTCCTCTGTCGCAAGGGCGCGGCGGGCTTCCGCAAGGGCAAGACCCATCCACGTGTCGTGTTTTCCAGCGGAGACCATGGCTCAATGATAGTTTCGAAGGATACCCTGAGCCCGTGACGACCAGCGCCGGGAGGCACAATGAGCACCGTCCGTGACCGTGTGGACAAATGGTTCAAACCCTACGCCGCCCTGTGGCTGACCCTGATCATCGGTGGAGCCTGGTGCTCTCCATGGCACTGCTGGGCGCCGAGGTGTACTCGGACGTGGTGGATGAGGAAGGCCTGGCAAGCCTCGACATTCCCGCCCTCGAGTATTCGCAGTCACTGCGGAATCCGGAAACGGACGCCTTCGTCACCGCCTTCACCAACATCGGTGGCGGGGTGGGGATGCCCATCCTCGCGAGCATCCTGACCGCCTGGCTCACGTTCCTGAGCCGGTCCTGGCGGCCCCTGATCCTGGTTGGCGGTGCGGCCGCGGTCTCCACGACTGCCACCACCATCGGCAAACGCCTGGTGGGCCGGACCCGTCCGGACCATACGGAGGCCGTGCCACCGTATGAAACAACGCCGTCCTTCCCCAGCGGCCATACCCTGAACACCACCGTGGTGATCGGCGTGCTGCTCTACATCCTGTGCCTGCATTTCTTCCAGCTCTGGGTGCGCATCACCGCCATCACAACGGGCGTGATTTTCATCATCGCGATGGGGTTGAGCCGGGTATTCCTGGGGCACCACTGGCTCACTGACGTGATGGCCGGCTGGCTGCTGGGCCTCGCGTGGGTGCTGATGGTGATACTGGCCCACCGGCTGTTCCACCTGATCAGGCGGCGGGAGCATGTGGGACCGGCACCCGATTTCGAGCATCCGGTGGTGCGGGATGTGGTGGTCGAGGCCATGCATCACGACGGCCCCGGCGGGCACGGGAAGGACAACGCCGGGTGATAGTTTTGACGCATGCGAACTCTCGTTGTGGACCACCCGCTCGTCGCCCATAAGCTCACCGTCCTGAGGGACAAAAACACCCCGTCCCCGGTGTTCCGGCAGCTGACCGAAGAGCTGGTGACCCTCCTCGCTTACGAGGCAACCCGCGAAGTCCGCACCGAACCCGTCACCATTGAAACGCCCGTCAGCACCACCGTGGGAACCGCATTCACCAAGCCCACCCCGCTGGTGGTTCCCATCCTGCGCGCAGGCCTGGGCATGCTCGAGGGCATGACCAAGCTGGTCCCCACCGTCGAAGTGGGCTTCCTTGGCATGGCCCGGGATGAGGAAACCCTGGACATCATCACCTACGCCGAGCGGCTTCCCGAGGACCTCACCGGCCGCCAGATCTTCGTCCTGGACCCGATGCTCGCCACCGGCGGAACCCTGCGCGAGGCCATCAAGTTCCTGTTCAAGCGCGGCGCCTCGGACGTCACGTGCATCTGCCTGCTGGCCGCACCCGAGGGCCTCGCCAAGCTGGAAGAGGAGCTTTCGGACGCCAATGTCACCATCGTCCTGGCCTCCATTGACGAAAAGCTGAACGACAAGTCCTACATTGTTCCCGGCCTCGGGGATGCGGGAGACCGCCTCTACGGCATCGCCGGCTGAGGTTCAAGCCTTCCAAGACAAGGAGCGCAGCCGTAGCCTGTGCCCATGGACTGGAAACTTGAACTCGTGTTTGTCCCTGTGTCCGACGTGGACCGCGCCAAGGATTTTTACGTCAACAAGGTGGGCTTCAATGCCGATTTCGACCAGCGGCCCACTGAGTCCATCCGCTTCGTCCAGCTGACGCCGCCGGGCTCGGCCTGCTCCATCTGCATCGGGGAAGGACTCACGGACGCCCCTCCGGGGACCGGCTCCAACCTCCAGCTGGTGGTCAACGACATCGATGCCGCGCACCGCCACCTCAAGGAGAACGGCGTGGACGTCAGCGACGTGGACTTGCAGGATTGGGGCCACTTCGTCTACTTCGCCGATCCGGACGGCAACAGGTGGGCGGTGCAGTACATCCCCGGACGGGATTCTTAACACAAACGGTGGTTGAGCCTGTCGGGTTTCGACAGACTCAACCACCGTTCTGTACCTCTGCTGCGGTTTAGTACCAGTTGTTGGCGTAGTGGAAGTTCAGCGCGCCACAGGGGGACTGGTAGCGCTCCTTGATGTAGTTCAGGCCCCAGTTGATCTGCGTGCGGTAGTTGGTGAGGTAGTCCGCACCGGCGCTTGCCATCTTCTCGGCGGGCAAGGACTGGACGATGCCGTAGGCACCGCTGCTGGGGTTGGTTGCCGTGGTGGTCCAGTCGGATTCCTTGGTCCACAGCGTCACCAGGCACTGCATCTGGTCCTGGGCCCAGCCGTAGGAACCGAGCTGGCCGGCCGCGTAGGCCTGGGCGCCTGCCGGGTCATTGACCGCGACGACGGGAGCAGGCTCCGGTGCAGGAGCGGGCTCGGGTGCCGGAGCAGGTTCTGCGGCGGGGGCGGGCTCCGGTGCGGGTGCCGGGGCGGGCTCGGCGGCCTGCGGAACAACGTTGATTTCGGCGGGGGCGGGGGACTCGGCAGGGTTGGACCGGATCTCGCTCTTTTCGATGCTCATCTGCGCATCGGAGGACGCCGCCGAGGTGCTGGTGGTGGTTGCGGCCGGAATCAAAGCATTAGTCGCCTGGCCGGCGGCGCCAATACCTACCAGCAGCGCACCGGACGTTGCGAGGACCGCGGCGCGCTTGCCGAGGGTGAACTTCTTGCCTTCCGGACGCTGGGAATCGCTGTCTGAGCCCTTTTTTGGGCGCGGTTTAGCCGGGAATGTAAACATGATGAATCGCCTCTCACACCTGCGGAGTTAGCTGTCGGGTTCGGATGAGGGCATCCGGCCGCACGGAAAAATCACGTGCTGGCTTAACCCCAAGGGCAATCAGTGCCCGGGACGGTGGGTCCCCCGCCTCTGCCTTCGATCAAGCGGAATCCGGGAAGTGGCAGAGCTTGGCGTCATCCGGATATACGGCCCGAACGGGAACCGTACCTAATCGACGGTACAGGAGATGGGCGCATAAGTCACATTTAGGTAACGGACATCACGGCATCGGCGCGTCGAGTTGTGAAATCTAGCGCATCAGAGGCAATTGGATGGCGAACTGTGTCCTCCCGGGCTGTGACGTCACCGTGACCTTGCCGCCATGCGCCTCGACAATGGATTGCACGATGGACAAGCCGAGTCCGCTGGTTCCCTCAGCGGCCGAGGCCCCCGCCTGGTCACCTGCACCCTTCCGCGCTGCGTCTGCGCGGGCGAACCGGGAAAACACGTGGTCCACGAACTCCTCGGGGATGCCGCCGCCGTCGTCCGTTACGGTCACCACCGCAGCGCCCTCGGATGTGGTGCCGACGCCGGTGACCACCGTGGTTCCCGCCGGCGTGTGCTTGCGTGCATTCGACAGCAGGTTCATCAGGACCTGCCGCAACTGAGCGGCGTCCCCGTTGACCAGGACCGGCTCGTCGGGCAGTTCCAGCCGCCAGGTGTGGGCAGGGGCCATGACCTTTTCGTCACTCACGCTCTCCACCACGAGTTGCGTGAGATCCACCTCGCTGAGCTTCAGGGGCTGCCCCTCGTCCAGCCGTGCCAGCAGCAGCAGGTCTTCCACCAGTGCCGTCATCCGCTCGGACTGGCTCTGCACCCTGGCCAGCGACTTCTGCCCGTCCGGTGTGAAGTCCTCGGTCATCCGCATCAGCTCGGTGTACCCGCGGATCGCCGTCAGCGGCGTCCGCAGCTCGTGCGAGGCGTCGGCAACGAACTGCCGCACCTTGGTCTCGCTCTTCTGCCGGGCCTGCAGCGCGTTCGCCACGTTGTCCAGCATGAGGTTCAGCGCGTGCCCCACGCTGCCCACTTCTGTTCCGGGGTTGGAGTTCGACGGCGGCACGCGGACTGCCAGCGCCACCTCGCCGGCATCGAGGGGCAGTTGCGACACCCGCGTGGCAACCTCGGACAGCTGCTCCAGGGGCTTCATGGTGCGCCGGATCAGGACGGTTCCCACCAGCCCGATCATCAGCAGCCCCGCCAGGGACACGAACACGAAGGTCCAGACCAGGGAGGCGAGGGTGCTTTCCTTGCCGGCGAGCGGCAGGCCGGTCACCAGGACATCGCCAAAGTTGGTCTGCACGGCAACCAGGCGGTATCCGCCATTGGATAATGTCCGGTCCACGGGGCGGCCATCGGCGGGCAGTTCCAGCAGGATCTCTTTATCCTCTGTGGACAGTGGGGCCCGCGTGGTGTCGGAGGCAAGAAAGCCGCCGCTGTTCACCTGGCCACTGACGATTCTTGCGTTGACGGTCCCCACGCTCTGCCCGCGTGCATCCAGCGGATCCCTGCCGTTGAAGCCGCCCATGGGAGGGCGGCCGGGATCGTTGGCCCGGTCCGCGGCCTGGTTGAGCTGGTCGTCCAGCTGGCGGGTGAGGAAGGCATCCATGGAGGCATAACTGGCCACGCCCACGGCTCCGCAGATGGCGATCAGCAGCGCCATGGCCAACGCGATAAGGCGGGTGCGCAGGTGCCAGGTGGCGGGCTTGAACAAGCTCCGGGGGTGGGCTGCCGGAGCTTGAGGGGTGGCCATGGCTTCCTACTCCGCCGGCTTGATGACGTAGCCAGCACCGCGCACGGTGTGGATCATCGGCGGGTGGGCGGCGTCGATCTTCTTGCGGAGGTACGAGATGTAGAGCTCCACGATGTTGGCCTGGCCGCCGAAGTCGTAGTCCCAGACCCGGTCCAGGATCTGCGCTTTGCTGATGACGCGCTTGGGGTTCTCCATCAAATAGCGGAGGAGTTCAAACTGGGTGGCGGTGAGCTGGACGTCCTGGCCCGCCCGTGTCACCTCCCGGGTGTCCACGTTGAGCACCAGGTCGCCCACCACCAGTTCGGAGGTGTCCATGGCGGCCACGCCGGAACGCTGTACCAGCCGGTGGAGCCGGAGCAGGACCTCTTCCATGCTGAAAGGCTTGGTGACGTAATCGTCGCCGCCCGCTGCCAGTCCTACGATGCGGTCCTGGATGGCGTCCTTCGCGGTGAGGAAGAGCGCCGGGACCTCGGGTGCGAATGCACGGATCCTGCCCAGCAGCTCCACGCCGTCGAATCCGGGGAGCATGACATCCAGCACCAGGACGTCCGGGCGGAAGTCCTTGGCGAGCTTCACTGCCTCGGGGCCGTCTGCGGCGACAGCAACGGACCAGCCCGCCATGCGCAGTCCCATGCTCATCAGTTCAGAGAGGCTGGGCTCGTCGTCCACCACCAGGGCGCGGATAGGGGAGCCGTCCGGGTGTGAGAGCTTGGGCAGGTTGTTCGTGGTGGAGTGCGGTGTGGCCATGGAACAACTCTCCGATCCTTCGGTATGGCCCGGCTAAGGGATTCCTGTGACCGGGCTGTGAATCCCAGCCTAGCCAGCTGGATACCGCGACGGCCCCCGGAACGGGCGGCATGGAGCAGCAACGCTCAACCAACTTGAGGCATTGGAGGTGATTCCAGGCGTCTCCCGGCCGATTCAGGTGGGTCCGTCGGGAAAATTTTCTTCCCTTGCTCCGCGCGCCGCTGGACACGTGCCCGGGGAGTAAGGGGCAATTTTGGCATTTCGCACTCAGTTGAATAAAAATGGCTAGGAAGCCCCGATGGGCGAAGGAAATTCTGTGGACAGCGCTGCACGGGACATAGAATCGGATAACGAATGTTATTCTTTGGCCTCCGTCAGAATCGTGATCTGCGCCACAATAGAGCATTTCGTCTCACAATGCGGACGATCTGGTCCATTGTTACTTGCAAGTTGCCATTGTTACGCTGCACACTTCCAATGTGAACAAGAACTCAACAGCACCTGCAGCCGCAGAATATTGGCCCAGCACATCAGCTGCTGCGACATGCGCTGTTGTCGAATGCACGCCTGACCTTCTCCACCCCTCGAAGTTCTTAGGCATTCGCCCCCAAGCCCAGCGTCGGGCGCCCCTCCCCAGTTCGCATTGCGGGGAAACCCAGCATTCGAGCCGCGATGGCGGCCATTCACATTGAGGTAAGCAATCCATGTCAGTTGCATCCGGATACGTCCACATCTCTGTCCGTAACGCCGCCAAGGCGGGCCAGCCCTCCGGCCTCCGCCCCGGCTTTGGCCCTCGCCCGTCAGTCTCGCCGTCTTCCGGAAGCAGCTTTCCCGCCCAGGGCTACGCGCCGCAGGGCTACAACCCCAACTCCTACGGGCAGCTCCGCGCCGTTCCCGCGGCTGAGTCTGCTCCTGTCACGGCACCCACGCCGGTGGTGGCAGGACCCAATGCCGTCCGCCCGGTGGCCAACGACAATGTTGCCCGCGGGTTCGTCCTGTACATGGGCATCGACGAGGAAACGGCCGCGGCGGCCGGCACCTCCATCGCCAAGCTTGCGCAGGAAATCCGCGCCTACGCCCAGTCCCTGGTAACCGGCGCCGAAAGCTACGCGGCGGTTGCCGTAGCCCCCGCCGGCACCCCCGGTTCCGCGCTCGACGTCGTCCGGTCCACCTTTGGCGACCCCACCGTAAACTCCCGCCAGCGCACCGAGACGCCCCGTCCGCAGCAGCCGCAGGAGCCGCGCCCGTCCGGTGTCCTGATCGACCTTGCCCGGCGCGAAGTCCACCTCGACGGCGAATCGCTCAACCTGACGTTCAAGGAGTTCGAACTCCTGAACTACCTGGTGGAGAATGGCACCCGCACCGTGGGCCGCGACGAACTGCTCGAAGGCCTGTGGCGGAACGCCGAGGAAGTGCCCAACGAGCGCACCATCGACGTCCACATCCGCCGCCTCCGCTCCAAGCTGGGCCGGCTCGCCAACACCGTCCGCACCGTCCGCGGCCAGGGCTACCGGTTCTACGAGCACCCGGAGGTCGTGGTCTGGGCCGCTCCGGAATACTCGATCTGATCTTTCAACGTCCGCCAACGGCGGCACGATCCCTCTGCGCCTGCGCTCGTACCTCACGCAACAACGGCGCTTTCGGGATGTGCCGCCTTTGGCATACGGGGTCAGCCGGCATGTGCCTCCGCGGCTGGGGGTTTGGCTAGGCTTGGGGCATGAGTGAGCACCATCTTCGCCGCCTTGTGATCATGCGCCACGCCAAGGCTGACTGGCCCGGCGGTGTGCCCGACCATGAGCGACCGCTGGAGGAGCGCGGGCACCGGGACGCGCCGCTGGCCGGGCGCTGGCTGCTCAAGCACAACATCATCCTGACTTCATCCTCTGCTCCAGCGCACTGCGCACGCGCCAGACCTGCACCTGGGTGTGCTCTGAGCTGGGGGACAAGGCACCCACGCCGAAGCTCGAGGACGGCCTGTATGCCGCTTCCGCCCTCCGCATGCTCTCAGTCATAAACCACGTGCCGGACACCGTGACAACGCTCATGCTGATCTCCCACCTGCCGGGCGTGCAGGACCTTGCGATGCACCTGGCTTCCCGCGATTCCGACCATGACGCGTACATGGACGCTGCCACCCGTTTCCCCACCAGCGCCCTGACCGTGCTGGAGACGGAAAAGCCCTGGGCGGAGCTGGACGGGCAGGACGCCAGGATCACCAGGTTCAAGGTGCCCCGCGCCCACTAGCCAGGGTTCCGGCAGAGCGGTTCTGGCATAGCGGTTCTGGCAGAGTAGGGAGCGTGAATCTCCGGGACTCCCTGCTTGCCGTGCTGGTTGCCGTGCTGTGGGGCCTGAACTTTGTGGCGATCGACATCGGCCTGCACCCGGGCGGCGGTGATGTGCCCCCGCTCCTGTTCGTGGCCATGCGCTTCGTCCTGGTGGTCCTGCCCTGGATCTTCTTCATCAGGAAGCCGGACGTGGGCTGGAAGGCGGTCCTCGGCGTCGGGCTCTTTATGAGTGCGGGCCAGTTCGGCCTGCTCTACCTGTCCATGGCGCTGGGCATGCCGGCCGGCCTTGCGTCACTCGTCCTGCAGGCACAGGTGCTGCTGACCGTCCTCCTCGCCGCCGCGTTCCTCGGCGAGCGGCCGAACCGGAGGCAGCTGGCCGGCGTCGTCCTGGGCGTGGCAGGCCTCGCCGTCGTCGCCGTGGGCCGGAGTGCCGTTGCGCCCCTGCTGCCGTTCCTGATTGTGCTCGCCGCTGCCCTGTCCTGGGCGACGGGAAACGTCATCGCCCGGAAAGCGAAAGCAGCCTCGGGGCTGGGCCTGGTGGTCTGGTCCGGGGCCGTGGTTCCGGTACCCCTCACCGCCCTCTCGCTGCTGGTGGACGGCCCGGACGCGGTCCTCGCCACGCTCGCCAACCTTCAGGCGCCCACCCTCCTCACCGCGCTCTACACCGCCGTTTTTGCCTCACTGGTGGGCTACGGCATCTGGAACCGGCTCCTGGCCAGCCACCCGTCGTCGGCCGTTGTCCCGTTTACGCTGCTGGTCCCCGTGGTGGGGATGACGGCCGCCTGGCTTGTGCTGGGGGAGGTGCCGACGCCCACCGAGCTCGCCGGCGGCCTCCTGCTCCTGGGCGGAGTGGCGACGGCGGTGCTGACCCTGGGCAGGCGGCGTCAGCGCCGCGGGGTGGAACCGGGGCCGGGCTTGGCCGCAGGCCTGCGGGCGGGAGCAACGGGCGACGACGGCCGCTTGGCTGCCGGGGGTACGCGCGACGTGGTCCCCGGCCCGGAAACGCGCTGAACCGCCCCGCTTCGTGCTGTCCCGCTTTTTGCAGCGCTGCCCTTTGCTGCGCTGACCCGTGCTGCGCTGCCTTTTGCTGCACCCGCTTTCGGTCCGGCGCCTCTGGATGCGGCTCCTTGGGCCGCCGGCCGGGAAGGTGCCGGCCGCCGCTTCGCCGGGGGCCGCCGGGCCGGCGCAATCCGCCTGCCCGCAGGCCAGGCGGCACCGATGAACAGGACCAGGAACGTTGCCACATAGGACACCGCCGCACCGACGAAATAGTTGTCCGGATCATCCGTGGGCAGGGGCGTGCCCAGGAACGAGGACTGGCCGTCAAAGGCCAGTTCCCAGGTGCTCAGGAATGCCAGGGCAAAGCCGACGGTGAGGCTGGTGCCGGCCCCGACGCAGAGCAACACCAACCGCCGGCCACGCACCAGGACCTCGCCGATGGCGGACAGATACGCCAGGGCAAGCACGCCAAGGAACGCGACGAATACCGGCTCGGCGAGGGTCATCCCCGTGAGCACGAGCAGCAACGCGGCAACGATGCCGGCGACAACCGCAAACTTTCCGCTGTTCCCCATGTGGCGCATGTGCACCATCATTCCCGAGGAGCGGGCAGCTTCAGGACGTAGCCGCGCATGATGGCCATGATTGCCGCAACGCTTTGGTCACGGCTGCGCTCCGGGTTGTAGGTCTGCCGGTCGAGTCCCACCACAAAGCAGGCACCGAAGATTGCCGTCTCCAGGCTTCCCCGGGACACGGACTCGTCCACCGGGTAGGCCTTCGCCACATCGTCCACGGCCTGGGCAATGACAGCCAGCAGCTCGCCGCGGAGCACTGCGAAGGTGCCCTGCCATTCGCTGGGCGTCCGCCAGTTCTCGCTGACCCAGAGCCGGGCGAAGGACGGGTACTCGGCCATGAAGTCCATGGCCTGGCCGATCATGGCTTCCATGGCCGGCAGCGGATCCTTGGCCGGCTCTGTCCGGGCCTCGAGCAGCCGGGACTTCAGGATGTCCACGCCGTGCCGCAGCAGCTGCGCGATGAGTTCGGACTTGCTGCCGAAGTTGTAGTAGACGGTGCCTTTTGACACTCCCGCGGCGTGGGCGATCTCGTCCACGGTGACGTTGGCGGCCCCGCGCTGGCCGATAAGCTCCATGGACGCGTCGAAGAGCTTCTGCCGGGTAGCAGTGGTCCGTCCTGGCCGCTGCCCCTTTGCTGCCGCCGGCGGGCCGGAGGTCATGCTGCAATCTCCGGTTTGAGGGCTTTCAACGTCCAGTACTTGTTCCTGCGCACGGCCAGCGTGGACAGGACGGCGCCCAGCAGGGTGTAGCCCAGGAGCCCGAGGACGGTGGGGACGATCATGGACAGGTCGGCACCGTAGATCAGGTGCCGCATGCCGGTGACCACGTATCCCATCGGCAGGACCTGGTGCACCACGTGGAGGGGCTCCGGAGTGGTCTGCCATGGGAACGTGCCCCCGGAGGACACCAGTTGCAGCACCAGCAGGATCAGCACCACCAGTTTGCCCGGCGAACCCAGCAGCGCCACGATGCCCTGGATAAGGGCGCTGAATGCCGTGGCCGCCGCCAGCATGAAGAGCCACATGAGGACCGGGTGCACCGGGTTCAGCCCCAGTGCGAGGTTCACCACGAGGGTGAGCAGGGTGGCCTGGACCGCGGACACCGCCAGGAACGGCAGCCAGCCGCCGACGGCGATTTTCCAGGACGGCGCGTTGGAAGCCAGGGCCCGCTGCGTTATGGGCCGCATGACCTGCACCAGCATGAAGATGCCGATCCACAGCGCCAGGGTGAGGAAGAACGGCGCAAGCCCCGCCCCGTAGGAATCGGCCTTCGCCTGTGACACGTTGCTGACTGCAACAGGATCAGCCATCACCCGCGACAGGTTGCTCTTCTGCGCGTCATCCGGGTTGGGCACCTGTCCCGCACCCTTGCCCAGCTCGTCCGCCAGCGAACGTGAGCCATCGGCAGCGGTGGCAGCCCCCGAGGCAAGCTGCGCCGCGCCGGCATCCAGCTTCCGTGCGCCTTCCGCAAGGCCTGCAGTGCCGTCCAGCGCTGCCTGTCCTCCAGTTGCCAGCGTGGCGGCACCGGTGTGCAGCTGCTCCGCGCCGCTGGACGCCTGCTGGACGGCGTCCTTGAGTGCCGGCGTTCCGGCGGCGAGCTGAGCTGCACCGACGCTGACGGACTCGGCACCGTCAGCCAGTTGCTGGACCTGGGCGGCGTCCGTCTGGACCTTGGCCTTCGCCGCCGCCACCGGGCTGGAGGCCGCCGTCGCGTCGAAGTCGGCCAGGACACTGTCGGCCTGTTCCTGGGTCAGGACGCCGGCGCTGACCAGCCGGGTGTTCGATTCAATCACACGGGTACGGAGTCCCTGGTCCGCCGTTTCCAGCTGGACGGCCACATCCTGGAACTTCGCGTTCAGCTGGGCGTTGCCGGCTGCCACCTGCGCAGCCCCCGTGGCGAGGGTCTGTGTGTCGGTGGGCAGGGACGCGGTCTTGTCCTTGAGGACGGACAGGCCGCTGCTGAGTTGTCCGGCGCCGTCGGTCAGCTGGTTGGCGCCGTCCCGCAGCTTCAGTTGGCCTGCGTAAAGGTCGTCAGCGCCGGCGCTGAGGCTGGACGTTCCCTCCTGGAGCCCGGTGGCACCGTCCCGAAGCTGCACCACGCCGTCGGCCAGCCGGCCGGCGCCATCAGCGGCCTGCACCATCCGCGTATGGATGGTACCGAAGCCGGTCAACAGCTGGTTGGCCGTTTCCTCGCCCACCTCCGTGGCTACGGTGCTGTGCACGGACGTGGTCAGCTTGTCCACGATGGTGCTCAGGAGATAGTTGTTCGCGTCGTTCGTGGTGACGTTCAGCATCGCCTGGCTGGCCGAATCGAAGCTGCCCGGCGATACGAGGTTGGCGGAAAAGTCTTTCGGGATCTTCAGGGCGAACGCATACTCACCGTCGCTGACCCCCTGGTCGGCTTCCTCGGTGCTTGCCACCGGAACCCAGTGGAAGACGTTGCCCTCCACCAGGCTGTCTGCCACTTTGGTCCCGGCGGCAAGCCGGGTGCCGTCGCTGGCGGTGGCGCCGGTGTCCTCCACAACCAGCGCCGCATCCAGGTGGTCCAGGTTCCCGTACGGTCCCAGTTGGCATAGAGATAAACGGCGCCGTACAGCAGGGGAACCATCGTCAGCGCCAGGATGGTCAGCTTGGGCAGCAGGCCGCCCGTCATGCGCTTGAGTTCGGAGCGGGCCAGCCGCAGTACGGTCACTTGGCAACCTCTGTTTCGAAGTGGGTGTGCTGGTGGTCCGGGCGGCGGTCCGCGTCGCCTTGCGCCCCTGCTTCCTCCCGGGGCCCTGCTTCCTCCCGGGACCCTGCATCGTCCCCAAGATCCGCCGCTTCCCGTGGCAGTGCGTGGCCCCCGGATTCGCGGGCCGCCTCGCGTTGCCGATTTCCACGGCTGGACCGGTCCATGACTGCGGGAGGGCACTGACCGTGGCTACGACGGCGAGCGGCCGCCCGGCGTCGGACGCCAATTGCCGGAGCTGCGGCAGCCAGTCTCCTTCATCCACGCTGTGCCTATCCGGTGAGTCCACTACCAGCAGGTCCGTGCGGGGGTTGGCAAGGGCCAGGGAGGCGAGGAGCCTAAGCCGGCGGCGCGGCTCCAGCTGCTCGGTCCAGAGGCCGGCAATATCCTCAAAGCCGTTGACCTTGAGCCAGGGCCCGCTCAGCAGCGCTCCCCGGTAACGGCGCGGGACCAGGGCCAGATCCTCCGTCACGAGGTCGCGGACGCTCAGGTGCTGCTCGGGTTCGTTGACGCCGGGGGAGTCCACCAACGCGCTGGCAAGCCGAAGCTGGCGGATGCGCTGGTGGCTGTCCCAGCTGAGCATCCCGCTGCTGGGCTTCATCCTGCCGCTCAGGACCAGGGCAAGGGCTGTCCTGTGGTCCTGGCGCCTGCCGGCGGCGAGAAGCAGTTCGCCCCGGCTGACGCTGAGCGAAGTGGGTGGAAGCAGGGAATCGCGGCGGCCTTTGACGTGGAGCTGGTGCGCTGAAAGCAAGAATCGCCTTTCACGGTGAATGCGGCTGCTTCCAGCTTAACAAAACTGACCGGTCAGTTCAAAAATCTTGTCACAGGCCGTACTTCTCCAAGAGACGCAACCACACCTCGCTGATGGTCGGATAGGACGGCACGGCATGCCACAGGCGGTCCAACGGAACTTCGCCCACGACGGCGATGGTTGCGGCGTGCAGCAGTTCGGCTACGTCCGGTCCGGCGAACGTGGCCCCGAGGAGGACCTTGCGGTCCTCGTCCACCACCAGTTGCGCCCAGCCCTCGTAGTTTTCGGAATGGAGTGAGGACCCGGCCACCTGGATGGGAAGCTCCACCGAGGAGGCGTTATATCCTTCCTCCCTCGCCTTCTCCAGGGTGCGCCCCACGGAGGCCAGTTCAGGGTCGGTAAAGACCACGCCCGGCACTGCATGCCGGTTGGCGGTCTGGGCGTAACGGCTCCATTCGGCCGGCGCGCCTTTCAGTTCCCCTTTTGCACGGGCGGCGATGGCGTCGCCCGTGGCGCGGGCCTCGTACTTTCCCTGGTGCGTGTAGAGGTTGTTGCCGGCGGCGTCACCCACCGCATACAGCCACGGCTCGTCTCCCGGCGTTCCCACTACCAGGCCGGTGGCGTCGGTAGCCAGGACGAGGTGGCCGTCCTTGTCCGGCTCGAAGCCAAGGCTTTCCAGGCCGAGCCCCTCCAGTGCGGGGTGCCGTCCGGTGGAGACCAGGACCTTGTTGGCCGTTACGGTGGACCCGTCGGACAGCGCCAGGCCGAACGTGCCGTCGTCGTTTTCGCTGATGCGCTCGGTAGCCGTGTTGAGGCGGAGTTCGACGCCGTCCGCGCGCAGCCCCGCGGCCACAAGCCGTGCGGCCTCCTCCGGAAAGTTCCGCAGCAGGCCGCTGCGCGCCACGAGTGTTACATCGGATCCCAGGCGGGCGAATGCCTGGGCAAGTTCGGTGCCCGCCACGCCGCCGCCAAGGACAGCCAGCCGCTCCGGGACCTCTTTCGCCGACGTCGCTTCGCGGGTGCCCCACACCTGGAGGTCCTGCAGTCCCTCGATGGGGGGAGTGTTGGGCATGGAGCCGGTTGCCAGGACTACCGCCTGCCGCGCCCGGAGCCGGTGCGAGGTTCCGTCCAGTCCGGCCACCTCCACGGACTTGGCCGCCGTCAGCCATGCGTGGCCGCGGACCAGTTCGATGCCCGCCTCCTTGACCCATGACACCTGGCCGTCGTCCTGCCAGTTGGCGGTCATGTAATCCCGGCGCTTCAGCACGGCTGCAGCGTCCAGCGTGCGCGTGACGGCCTCTTTTGCGCCCGGCGTTGTCTGTGCGCCATGCAGTGCAGTGCCCGGCCGGAGCAGTGCCTTGGACGGCATGCAGGCCCAGTAGGAGCACTCGCCGCCTACCAGTTCTGCCTCCACCAGGACTGCCGTCAATCCTCCCTGGACCACCCGGTCCGCCACGTTTTCCCCTACGGCGCCTGCGCCGATCACCACTACGTCAAATTCGCGCTCAACAGCGTCCGGCATCATGGGGAAAGCCTACGCCCGGGCGGTGACAGGACGGGGCGCCGGCAGGTGGGGTACCGGCCGGATGGATGCTCGCCGGACGGGGCGCTGGATAATGTAAGGCGCTGGTTAACGCAAAAGGTCCGCACCGGCGAACCGGTGCGGACCTCATCTGTGCGCCCAAAGGGATTCGAACCCCTGACCTTCTGTTCCGTAGACAGACGCTCTATCCAGCTGAGCTATGGGCGCATCTCGTGTCCCTGGAGAAGAACCGCTCTCCCTGAACCTCGAATTACTTTACGCGAGGTTGGCCGCCGTGCCAAATCGAAAGCGGTGTAATCTGCACGACTAGACCGGTATAGGTGACCTTAGTCACTTAATCCTCGATTTTCGCGCTGCTTTTCCTTGAATTCTCGCGGAATCCGGTTTTTCCAGGGTCATTTGCCCGACATCCCGCTCGAAACCGCCGGTGGTCCGGACCATAGCATTTAGTCCACACCGATGAACCCGAGGAAGGGAACCGAAATGGGCGATCTGGCGCAGAAGCCGCTGCTTGAGAAAGCACCCACCACACATGCCGGTCTGCTGGCATGGGTCGAAGAGGTTGCTGAGCTTACGCAGCCGGACCGCATCTACTGGGTTGACGGATCCGAAGAGGAAAACACCCGTCTCACCGATGAGCTTGTTGCAGCCGGAACCCTGACCCGGCTGAACCAGGAGCTGTTCCCCAACTCCTTCGCCGCTTTCTCGGACCCGGCTGACGTGGCCCGCGTGGAGGAGCAGACCTTTATCTGCTCCGAGAACAAGCGCGACGCCGGCTTCACCAACAACTGGATGGCCCCGGCCGAGATGAAGGAAAAGCTGCGCGGCCTGTTTGCCGGTTCCATGCGCGGACGCACCATGTACGTCATCCCGTTCGTGATGGGCCACCTGGATGCCGAGGACCCGAAGTTTGGCGTGGAGATCACGGACAGCGCCTACGTTGTTGCCTCCATGCGCATCATGGCCAACATCGGTACTGCCGTACTGGACAAGATCACGGCAACGAACGCATTCTTTGTGCCGGCCCTGCACTCCCTGGGCGCTCCGCTGGAGCCAGGCCAGGAAGATGTGCCCTGGCCCTGCAACCCCGACAAGTGGATTGTCCACTTCCCGGAGGAGCGCTCCATCTGGTCCTTCGGCTCCGGTTACGGCGGAAACGCGCTGCTGGGCAAGAAGTGCTACGCCCTGCGCATCGCCTCAGTCATGGCGCGCGACGAGGGCTGGCTGGCCGAGCACATGCTCATCCTCAAGCTGACCTCGCCGGAGAAGAAGAACTACTACGTCTCCGCGGCCTTCCCGTCAGCCTGCGGCAAGACCAACCTTGCCCTGCTCGATCCCACCATTGAAGGCTGGGAGGTGGAGACCCTCGGCGATGACATCACCTGGATGCGGATCGGCAAGGAGGGTGAGCTGCGCGCCACCAACCCTGAGGCCGGCCTGTTTGGCGTGGCCCCCGGCACCGGCTGGGGCACCAACCCGAACGCCATGCGTGCCATCGCCAAGGGCCACAGCATCTTCACCAACGTGGCATTGACCGACGACGGCGGTGTCTGGTGGGAGGGCATGACCGACGAGGTGCCTGCGCACCTGACCGACTGGCAGGGCAACTCCTGGACGCCTGACTCCGACAAGCCGGCCGCACACCCGAACTCCCGGTTCTGCACCCCGATCTCGCAGATCGACATGCTGGCCGAGGAGTACTACAGCCCGGAGGGTGTGGAGCTCTCCGCCATCCTCTTCGGCGGCCGCCGCAAGACCACTGTTCCCCTGGTCACCCAGGCGCGCAGCTGGACCAACGGCATCTTTATGGGCTCCACGCTCTCGTCAGAGACAACTGCCGCCGCTGCCGGGCAGGTCGGCGTGCTGCGCCGCGACCCCATGGCCATGCTTCCCTTCATCGGATACGACGCAGGTGACTACCTGAAGCACTGGATCAGCGTGTCCGGTAAAGCCAACCCTGCGCGGCTGCCGCACATCTTCCTGGTCAACTGGTTCCGCCGCACAGCCGACGGCGGCTTCGCCTGGCCCGGTTTCGGCGACAACGCCCGCGTCCTGAAGTGGGCCATTGAACGCATCGAAGGCAAAGCTGACGCCATCGAGACCCCCATCGGGTTCGTCCCGACCGGGGACTCGCTGGACCTCACCGGCCTGGACCTGACCCACGCCCACGTGGAGGACGCAGTCCGCGTCGACCGCGAGGAATGGGATGCCGAACTGGCCTCCATCGAGGAATGGTACGCAAAGTTCGGTGATTCGCTCCCTGAGGCGCTGCGCGCTGAACTCGAGTCGCTCAAGGAGCGGATGTCGAAGCACTAGCATTCGGTTGTACCAACGACGGCGGCCCCGCACCTTTGAATGTAAAGGTGCGGGGCCGCCGTCGTTACTGTATCGATTGCTCCGCAGGCGCCCCTTTCACCCTTCACAAGGGCCGCTGCGGAGCAATCGATGAACAGGCCTAGCTGGCCAGCCAGATGTCCGGGCCGAAGACTTCGTAGTGGATGCTGGTGGCCGGGACGCCGGCGTCGATGGCCTCGTTGCGGATCTTCTGCATGAAGGGCAGCGGACCGCACAGGTACAGCGAGGCATTGGCAGGGAGATCCACCTCCCGCAGCGACATAAAGCCCTCGCGGGCACCCGCCTCGGGCTGTTCCAGCCACAGCTGCAGTTCGGCACTGTCCAGGCGCTCGACGTCGTCCGTCATCTGGCCGCGCAGCGCCCAGCTGTCCAGGGTGCTTTCCGCATGCAGCACCAGGACCTGCCGGTCGGTTCCGGCCTCGGCCAGCGAACGCAGGATGGAGGCAGTGGGGGTGCAGCCGATGCCGGCAGATGCGAGGACAACCGGACCGTCACCCTCCTTGAGCGTAATCTCGCCATACGGGTTGGAGATTTCCAGGATGTCGCCCACCTGCACGTCACGGTGCAGGACCGGGGAAACTTCCCCGCCGTCGTCAAGCTTGGTGGTGAAGGTGCGGCTGGTCCCGGCGTCTGCCGACAGGGAGTACTGGCGGACCTGGCGGAGCCTTCCGGGAGGACCACCTTGACGCTGATGTACTGGCCGGGAAGAGCCGGCGTGACCGGGGTGTCGTCCGCAGGCTCCAGGGTGAAGGTCATGGCACCGGTGCCGGCCGGGGTCTTCGCAGCCACGCGCCAAGGCATCCACATCCGGTCGTTCGCCTGGCTGGCGTACAGCCCCTTCTCGAGCTTGATCAGGGCGTCCGCCATCAGCCAGTAGACCTCGGTCCAGGCTTCGGCGATCTCGGGCGTGATGACCCCGGCGAGGTCCTCGGCGATGGCAGCGAACAGGTGCTCGTAGACCACCTGGTACTGCGGCTCCGTGATGCCCAGGGAAGCGTGCTTGTGGGCGATCCGGGACAGGACCGCCTCCGGAAGCGTGCCCGGGTTGTTCACCAGGTGGGTGGCGAACGCCGCGATGCTGCCCGCCAGGGCCTGCTGCTGGTTGCCCGAACGCTGGTTGGAGCGGCTGAACAGCCCGTCCAGCAGTTCGGGGTGGGCGGCGAAAAGGCGGGAGTAGAACTTGGGCGTGATCGCGCCGATCCGTGACCCGACCAGCGGCAGGGTGGCTTCGATGACGGGGCGGGACTTTTCCGAGAGCATGCGGACTCCTGAGATAGCGGCCGGGGCCTTCGTCCGGCCAGATGCGAATACATGCATTTCAAATGCATGTTTTCATACCTCAAGTTCTACAGCTCGTAGAAGATGAAATCAAATTGTGCGCAGATGTTGCGGGCGCACGCCAGGAATGCTGTCCGGTAACCCGTTTACAGTCCGGGCCGGAGGCCGATCATCTCGAAAACCGGGGCCATCTGCCGCGACCCGGGCAGGTCCGCGATCACCACGGAATCCAGCTCCCGGTAGAACGCCTCCCGGGCCCTCGCCAGGGCTGCCCGCAGCTTGCACTCATTGATGAGCGGGCAGTTGCCTGTTGTCGCCATGCACTCGGCAGGGTCCGTGCGGGTATCGAGCTCGCGCAGGATCTGGCCGACCGTTGCCGTGCGGCCGGCATGGCTCAGCCGTGAACCGCCGGTCCGGCCCCGCACCACTTCGATCAGCCCAAGGCTCCGCAGCTTTGCCATTGCCTTGCTGACGTGGTTGTAGGGCGTCCCCACCGAATCCGCGATGTTCTGCGTGGTCAGGAGCTCGCCACCGGGAACGGCGGCGAGCACCATCAGTGCACGCAGCTGACGTCGGCGAAAGCGTTGATCTTCATGGCCGGCGCGGTCTAGTCCACCCAGATTGCAGGTTCGTTGGTATCGGCACCCAGTTCACCGAATTCCCACGTCCGGGTGGCTGTGTTGGCCGCGTAGGGCAGAACCGCGGCGAAGACTGAACCGTCGCGGTGTTCGGCGGCCACATGGATGGCGTCCGAGTCTTCCTCCACCAGCATGATGTCGCATACGATGGCGGCCGCGCGGAAGTCATCCCGGTTCTGCCGCAGCAGGGTGTGCAGGTCGCTGATCATCGCATCGGCGTCGAAGTCCGCATCCGGATCATCCGCCGCATCGGCGGGGGAGACGGCAACAAGCCGCACCTCGCCGTCGTTCTGGACCGTGAGGGCGAAGGGCAGGAAGCCGCCGTTGCGCTGCAGCTGCTCCTGGGCGGCGCTGACGCCCGTCCCCAGGAGATTCTCCAGGTCGGTTGCAGTGCTGTCCGGCACAGAATCGCGCCACGCGCCCTGTCCTTCAGCTCCCGGCAGCGTCCCGTCAGCCATCGCGCCCTAGGCCCGGACGATCGACAGGACGCGGTCGCGGATGCGTTCCATGGTGCCGCGGTCCGTGGCCTCTGCGTTGAGCCGGAGGAACGGTTCGGTGTTGGAGGGGCGCAGGTTGAACCAGTAGCTGCCGTCGTTGGCGGTGAACGTGCTGCCGTCCAGGTTGTCGATGGTGAGGTCCTCGCCGGCGAAGGCGGCGCGTACGCGTTCAACGGCGGCGGGCTTGTCTTCGACTTCCGAGTTGATCTCGCCCGAACTGACGTAGGGCTCGTACTCGCGGGCAAGCTCGGACAGCGGGCCGTCCTGCTCGCCCAGGGCAGCCAGGACGTGCATGGCGGCCAGCATGCCGGTGTCCGCGTTCCAGAAATCCCGGAAGTAGAAGTGGGCAGAGTGCTCGCCGCCGAACACTGCGCCTTCCTCTGCCATGACGGCCTTGATAAAGGAGTGGCCCACGCGCGTGCGGACGGCACGGCCGCCGTCCTGCTCCACAAGTTCGGCCACGGCGCGGGAGCAGAGGAGGTTGTGGATGATCGTTGGTGTGGCCTCGCCCTGCGCCTTCGCGCGGGCGATCTCCCGCCGGGCCACCATGCCGGTAATGGCCGACGGCGACACCGGCTCGCCCTTCTCGTCCACCACGAAGCACCGGTCGGCGTCGCCGTCGAAGGCCAGGCCGATGTCCGCGCCGTGCTCGACCACTGCGGCCTGCAGGTCGCGGAGGTTCTCCGGCTCCAGCGGGTTGGCGGGGTGGTTGGGGAAGGAACCATCCAGCTCGAAGTACAGCGGAATGATGTCGAACGGCAGCTTGGGAAGCAGGGTGTCGCCCAGGACCGCAGGCGTGGTGAGGCCGGCCATGCCGTTACCGGCGTCGACAACGACCTTGAGGGGGCGGGAACCGGACAGGTCCACCAGCTTGCGGAGGTACTCGGCGTAGTCCTTGAGCACGTCGCGGACACTGATCTGGCCACGGGTGCCGGCGGCGGGGATGGAACCGGTGTTGAGGTGCTGCTCGGCGAGGGTCTGGATGTCCTTGAGGCCGGTTTCGGAGGAGATGGGAACGGCGCCGGCCTTGGACATCTTGATGCCGTTGTAGCCGGCGGGGTTGTGGCTGGCGGTGAAGGTGGCGCCGGCACGGTCAAGGAAACCGCACGCGAAGTACAGCTCATCGGTGGAAATCAGGTCCAGCAGCTCGACGTTGGCGCCGCGGGTTGCTGCACCGTCTGCGAAGGCCTTGCTGAATTCGGGGGAGGAGGGGCGCATATCCCCGCCCACCAGGATGGTCTGGCCTTCGAGCTGCAGGACGTCCACGAACGCGGCCCCCACGGCTTCGACGATTTCGGCGGTGATGGACTCGCCCACAATGCCACGGACGTCGTAGGCCTTGAAGGATGCCGAGAGATCAAAAGTCGTTGTCTGTTCGCTAGTCACGGGCTTTATCTTACGATGGCGCGGAAGGTGCCTGTGGAGGAGGGGCGGCGGCAGCCCAATGTGACGGGGCTGGTGTTGGCCCGCTTTCCACATACAGTCCCCGCATGTGCCGGCTGTCGGAGGTGGCTGGGATACTGAATGAATGGTCGATAACCAGCATGCCGCCGCACTGATAGACACGCCCCCGACACCTGCCACAGCAACCGACGGGTCCGGCCCTGCCTCCGCCACCCACCAGCAGGCGCTGGAGGTCCTCCGGGAACTGGTGGGCCACCCCGAAGCCGGTTTTCACGAGGGGCAGTTCGAAGCCATTGAGGCGCTGGTCGACGGCGGGCGGCGGGCCCTGGTGGTCCAGCGCACCGGCTGGGGAAAGTCCGCGGTGTACTTCGTGGCGTCCCTGCTTCTCCGGCGCCGGGGTGCAGGACCCACGCTCATCGTCTCGCCGCTGCTTGCCCTGATGCGGGACCAGGTGGCCGCCGCGGCAAGGGCAGGCGTCCGCGCCGTCGCCATCAATTCAGCCAACCAGCTGGAGTGGGACGCGGTCCGCGAGCAGCTGGCCGCGGACCAGGTTGACGTCCTGCTCGTCTCCCCGGAGCGCCTCACCAACCCGTCCTTCCGCGAGAACCAGCTGCCGGAACTGATCCGGCGCACCGGCCTGCTGGTCATTGACGAAGCACACTGCATCTCCGACTGGGGGCATGATTTCCGCCCGGACTACCGCAGGATTGCGGACCTGATCACCCGGCTGCCCGAGTCGGTCCCCGTGCTGGCCACCACCGCCACCGCAAACTCCCGCGTGGTGCACGATATCGAGGAACAGCTCGGGGCCGGCGTCCTGACCATCCGCGGTGCGCTGGGCCGGGACTCGCTCCGGCTCGGCGTCCTGTCCCTGCCGGACTCGAAACAGCGCCTGGGCTGGCTCCTGACCCACCTGTCCGATCTTCCCGGCAGCGGCATCATCTACACGCTGACGGTCTCCGCCGCCGAGGACACCGCCCGGCTCCTGAAGGAGGCGGGGCACGAGGTCCTGGCCTATACGGGCCGCACCGATCCCGCGGACCGGGAACGCGCCGAGCAACTGCTCAAGGACAACCAGGTCAAAGCCCTGGTGGCCACATCCGCGCTGGGCATGGGCTTCGACAAACCGGACCTGGGCTTCGTGGTCCACCTGGGCGCGCCCTCCTCGCCGGTTGCGTACTACCAGCAGGTGGGACGTGCCGGCCGTGGCGCCGCGAACGCCGATGTCCTCCTGCTTCCAGGCTCCGAGGACCGGGAAATCTGGCAGTACTTTGCCACCGCCTCCATGCCCTCCGAGGAAAAGGCGGCCGCTGTCCTCACCGCGCTCGCGGAGGCCGGGACTGCGCTGTCCACGGTGGCCCTCGAAGCGCGGGTGGACCTGCGCCGCACCCCGCTGGAGCTGCTGCTGAAAGTCCTGTCCGTGGACGGCGCCGTCGAGCGGGTAGGGGGAGGCTGGCGGTCCACGGGGCAGCCCTGGGTCTACGACGCGGAGCGGTACCAGCGGATCGCCGAGGCCCGGGTGGACGAGCAGGACTCCATGGTGATCTACCAGGACACCGCGGGCTGCCGGATGGAGTACATCACCTCCGTCCTGGACGACGAAACGGCGCACCCCTGCGGCCGGTGCGACAACTGCGCCGGACGCTGGTTCCCGGCAGAGGTAGCGGAGGATGCCACCGCTGCCGCAGGCCAGACCCTGAGCAGGGCGGGCGGTGTCCTTGAAGCGCGCCTGCAGTGGCCCAGCGGCATGGACCGCCTGGGTGTTCCGGTGAAGGGAAAGTTGAAGCCTGGCGAAGGACTGGCAGAGGGACGCGTCCTGGCGCGCCTGACGGACCTTGGATGGGGCGGTGCGCTGCGGGAGCTGTTCGCTGCCGGTGCCCAGGACCGGCCCGTGGATCCCGGGATGCTGCAGGCCTGCGTGCAGGTCCTGCGGGAATGGGGCGCCGGCGATGCCCGCACCCCGGGCTGGAGCGGTGCCGGCAGGCCGGCCGCCATCGTGAGCATCCCGTCACGGAGCAAGCCGCAGCTGGTGGGCTCCCTCGCCAGGGGAATCTCGGAGATCGGCCGGATTCCCTACCTCGGCGAGCTGCAGCTGGCCCACGGCGGCCCTACCGGCAGCCGGGGCGGCAACAGCGCCTACCGGCTGGCCGGGGTGTGGGACCGCCTGGCAACCGGGCCCGAGCTTGAGGCGGCGCTGGCAGCAGTCCACGGGCAGAGCGTGATGCTCGTCGATGACCTCGCGGACAGCAGGTGGACGCTTACGGTCGCGTGCCGCGCTCTTCGGCAGGCCGGGGCCGGCGCGGTTCTTCCACTGGTGCTTGCCCAGGCCGGCTGACTTCCGCGCCGGCGTGCCGGGGCAGCAGGAGGCTGTCGATGGTGCTGGCGAGCATCAGGGCGGCCATGGCCAGGAACGCGCCGCGGAATGGTCCCGCGGCGTCCTGGAAACCTGCGGGATAGCCGTCGAAGATCCGGATCAGCAGTGCCGCCACGGCGATGCCCGCTCCGGTGGCGAGCTGCACAAGGGTGGCGGAGACGGTGTTCGCCGATGTCAGCTGGGCCGGCATGATGTCTGCGTACTGGACCGAGGCGTAGGCCGAGAAGCCGATCGACCGGAACGCTCCGCTGCAGACCAGCAGGGCGAACGTCAGCGCCTGCGGTGTTTCGGGCGTGAGGAAGGCGCAGGCGGTGAAGGTCGCCGCGGACGCAAGGGACGCGAAGACCAGCATTGCCTTGAAGCCGAAGCGGCGGATCAGCGGGGTGGTGGCCGGCTTGATGCCGATGTTGCCGATGAAGACCGCGGCCACCATGATGCCGGCGTGGATGGGGGACCAGCCGAATCCTGTCTGGAACATCAGGGGCAGCAGGAACGGTACCGAGCTGATGGTCAGGCGGTAGACGAAACCGCCGGTGGCCATGGCGCGGAACGTTCGGGTACGGAAGACGTCCAGGTCGAACAGCGGGTTCCTGGCCTTGCGCATCCACAGCACGGCGGCCGCGAGGCAGAGCGCTCCGGCGGCTGCGCTGACCGCCGCCCAGGGGGTGTCGGGGTGGGCGCTGGCCAGTTCGAGGCCGGTCACCAGTGCGCCGACGCCCAGGGTGGTGAGGAACAGCCCGGGCCAGTCCAGGCGCCGGCCCGGGTCTCCGGCTGTGCCGGGTACCAGCCGCAGCGCCGCGATCAGGGCGGCCACGCCGAGCGGAAGGTTGATCAGGAAGATCCAGTGCCAGGACAGGTAGGTGGTGAGTGCGCCGCCCACCAGGGGAGCGAGGACAGGGGCCAGGAGCCCGGGCCACACCAGGAAGGCGGTGGCGCGCAACAGTTCGGATTTGGGGGTTCCGCGCAGCACCACCAGGGTTCCGACCGGCACCATCATGGCACCGCCGGCGCCCTGGACGATGCGGCTCACAGTCAGGGTGGTCAGGTCCTGGCTCAGCGCGCAGGCGAGCGAGGCGGCCGTGAAGACGGCGATGGCGAGGCAGAACACCCGGCGGGCTCCGAAGCGCTCGGCCAGCCAGCCGCTGATCGGGATGCCCACGGCCACTGTCAGGAGGTAGGCCGTCATCGTGATGTTCACGTCGGCCGCCGGAACACCGAAATCGGCGGAAATGTTGGGGATGGCGGTGGTCAGGACCGTGCCGTCCAGGAATTCCATAAAGAACGTTGCCGCCACCAGGAGCGCCAGGTGCGGGTTCCACACCTGCCCGGTGCTGCCGCTTCCGTCCACCTGAGTACTTGCTGCCATCCGTTTATGGTGCCATCGGGAGGGGCCCGCCGCAGTGCGGTGTCCGGTCCCCGGACGGTACCCACAGGCGCGGTCGCTGGCCGTCCGGACCCCACTCCTTCAGAAGTTTGTTCGCGGATCCGTACCCAAAAGGCTCCGATCTGCGAACAAGCCCGGAAAAGTCCCGGGAACGCAAAAGGCCCCGGTCCTCAGACCGGGGCCAAACGCGGAGACGGGGGGATTTGAACCCCCGGTCGAGTTTAACCCCGACCCTTCATTAGCAGTGAAGTCCATTCGGCCGCTCTGGCACGTCTCCAATTGCTATTCCTAGCCCACCAAGGATACGCAGATCCGGGCACCCAGTGCAAAACGCCGGCGTGAGCCTTGTACAGCGCAGCAGGCACGGCGCACCAGGGAACTCAGGCGGCGCGCTGTGCGGGGCGCACCATCCGGATCTCGCGGAGGCTCTCCCATTCGGCCAGGACGTCCTCGGCGCCGTCAGGTTCAAAGCCGAACCGGCGGTAGAAACCGATGGCACGGCTGTTGTCGGCCGCTACCCACAGGCTCGCCGCTTCATTCCCAAGCGCCGCTTCCAGCAGCCGCCGCCCCAGGCCCAGCCCCTGGTGCGAGGCCAGCAGGTAGAGTCCCCACAGCTGGAAGTCTCCGGAGACCGGCGGCGGATGCCCTTCCGGGGCGCCGGGGGCAGGATCCCGCCGCACGCCCGCGAACCCAACCACTGTCCCGCCGTCGCAGGCCACCCATGCCTCGGCAGGCTCGGGACGGTCCAGCAGCATCCGCCACAAGTCCACCCGGCTGGCAGGGTCGACGCCGGACAGGAAGGCGTCGGAGAGCATGCCGCGGTACGTTTCCCGCCAGCAGCGGATATGCACCTCAGCCAGTGCCTCCACGTCAGCCGCGACTGCCCGCCGCACCGACAACCCTGGCGTCACGACAATCCGCCCGCCAGTGCCTTCCACAGGAAATGCTGGCTTCGGGCCTGCAGCGCGGCGGCCTGCCGGTTGTCGGACGCACCGGCGTGGCCGCCCTCCAGGGCTTCGTGGAACCAGACGTTCGGGATGCCCATGGCCAGCATGCGGGCTGCCATCTTCCGGGCCTGGACCGGTCCCACCCGATCATCGGAGGTGGCGGTCCAGATGAACGTTTCGGGGTACTCCACGCCGTCCCGGAGCAGGTGGTAGGGGGAGAAGGTCCTGATGTATTCCCACTGCTCCGGCACATCCGGGTCGCCGTACTCCGCGATCCAGGAGTGGCCGGCGGACAGCCTGGTGTAGCGCCGCATGTCCAGCAGGGGCACGCCGCAGGAGACGGCCCCGAACAGGTCCGGGTACCGCGTGAGCATGTTCCCCACCAGCAGCCCGCCGTTGGAGCCGCCCACGCACCCGAGCCGCTCGCGGGACGTGACGCCGCGGCTGATGAGGTCCCGGGCCACGGCCGCGAAGTCCTGGAACGCCTTGTGCCGGTTTTCCTTGAGTGCGGCCCGGTGCCAGGACGGACCGTATTCGCCGCCGCCGCGGATGTTGGCCACCACGTAGACCCCGCCGCGCGAATGTCCGTCGCTGCCGCCGGCGGGGCCCGCGGTCCTGCGCTCCAGCCACGCCCTGCCCACGGTGCCGCTGTACGCAGGCGTCCGGGAGATCTCGAACCCGCCATATCCGGACAGCTGGGTGGGGTTCTGGCCGTCCAGCGGCAGGTTCCGGGCGGACACCTGGAAATAGGGGACGCGTGTTCCATCCTCGGACACGGCGAAATGCTGCTGCACCTCGTATTCGCTGTCCGCAAAGAACGACGGCGACGTCTTCACCACGGCGTGCCGGCTCGCCACGCCTGGCTGCGCGCCGTCGTCGTGGTTGCGTTCCAGGGTTCCGCGCATCAGGGTGCTGGGGGTGGTGAATCCGGTGGCGACGAGCCAGAAGTCGTCGCCCGCACCGCCGTCGGCCGCGGTTTCGTCCTCGTCGTCCACGGCGTAGGCGTTGACGTCGTGCAGGGGCGGGCAGGCGTCCAGGGGCGTGGACGCCCAGGCGCCTTCAGCGCTGTCTGCGCCTGCCACGGGGCGGGACGGGTCGAGGACCCGGATTTCGGACGAGACGTCCCGAAGGAGGTTCAGCAGCAGGAAGTTGCGCGTCCAGCTCCAGGACTGCAGGGAAGTGCGGGCATCCGGGGTGAACAGGACGGACAGGCTGCGGCCGCCGGCCAGGTAGTCCTCGAACCCGGCGGCGAGCAGCGAGCCGGCCGGGTACGTGGTGCCGTCCAGGACCCAGTCCTGCTGCGGGCGGAACAGCAGCCACTCGCGGTGCGCGCTGACGTTGACGTCGGTGGGGACGTCGATCGCCACCCACTCCCCGCCGCGGAGCACCAGGTTGGTGCGGTTGAAAAAGTCGATGTAGTCCACGGCGAAGGTGCGTTCGAAGCCGGGCGTGGAGTCGTGGGCCACCACTGCCATCATGTGGTCTTCGGGGACCTCAAAGAGCCGGGGAGCGGACGCGAGGCTGGTGCCGCGCGTGAGGGTGACCGCCGTCCGGGCGTAGGAGGACGCCGTCCTGGGCAGTCCGTCAGCGGTGGAGGAAACGAGCAGAGTGTCGGCATCCAGCCATGACACGTTGCCCTTCGCGGTGGGCAGGTCGAAGCCGCCCGCGGCGGGGTCCACGAAGGACCGGGTTTCGACGTCGAATTCGCGGTAGCGGTTGGCGTCGCCGCCGTCGGGGGAGAGCGCCAGGAGGGCCAGGCGGTAGGGGGCGCCGGGTGCCGGCCGGAAGAACGTGGCGCCGTGGAACACCCACTCCTCACCCTCGGTGGCGGACAGCGCGTCCACATCCAGCAGGACGTCCCACTCGGGGGAGTCGGTGCAGTAGCTCTCCCACGTGGTGCGGCGCCACAGGCCCTTGGGGTTCTGCTGGTCCTTCCAGAAGTTGTAGTACCAGTCGCCGCGCTTGCCCACCATGGCGATGCGGTCCGTGGAGTCCAGGACCTCCAGGATGCTGCCTCAAGCGCCGCATAGTCCGCATCCTCCAGCAGATCCTCCGTGCGGGAGTTCTGCTCCTTGACCCAGGCAAGCTGCTCTTCGCCGTAGATATCCTCAAGCCACACGTTTTCGTCGGTGGGCTCGGGTGCGGTGCCCGCAGGCGCGCCCCCCGGGCCGGCCTCGGAACCCGGAACGGACGCGGAATCAGCTTCAGTGGTGGTCATCCGCCCATCCAAACAACATCGGTGCCCGCGGGCAAGGCGTTCAGCTGGCAGCGGATAGTCTGGATGCCGTGGAAAATACGCAGAGCATCCGGGCCGCCATCATTGGTGCCGGCCCCCGCGGCACCAGCGTGCTGGAACGCCTGCTCGCGCGCTCCGCCGCCCACCGCGCCGGCTCAGCCGGGGCTCTCAAGGTCCATATCGACGTCGTCGATCCCTACCCGGCCGGGCCGGGGCACGTCTGGCAGCCGCAGCAGTCGCGGCTGTTCCTGATGAACACGCAGTCCTTCTACCCCACCCTCATCCCGGAGGACCCGTCGCTTCCGGCGCCGCTGACGGGAACCTCCTTCGACAAGTGGCGGGAGCGGCAGCAGCGCGACCCGCTGCCGTCCCTGACTGCGGACGAGCGCGCGGAACTCGCGGTGCTGGAATCCAACGACTTTCCCAGCCGCGCCCTGTACGGCAGGTACCTGCGCTCCACCCTGGAAGACCTGCTGGACAAGGCGCCCGACGGCGTCACCGTACAGTTCCACGAAACGTCCGCCGTGTCGGTGCGCCCCGCAGGGGACGGAACGTTCGACGTCGGCCTGGCCGCCGGGGAGACGCTCCGCACCGGATCGGTGGTGCTGGCGCTGGGCCACATCCCGTCCAGGCTCAACCCCGAACAGCGCGAGCTGCAGGCCGCGGCGGAGCACTTGGGGCTGCAGTACTTTCCCCCGGCGGCACCTGCCGATGTGGACTGGTCCCGGATCCCTGCCGGTGAACCCGTCCTGGTCCGCGGCATGGGGCTGAACTTTTTCGACACCATGGTGCAGCTCACCGAGGGCCGCGGCGGAAAGTTCGTCACCGGCGGCGGACGGCTGGAGTATGAACCGTCCGGCCAGGAGCCGCTGATCATCGCGGCCTCCCGGCGCGGAACCCCCTACCGGGCCAAGGCGGCGCTGGACGGCTACTACCCGGCGTCGGTCACCCTCCGCTACCTCACCGAGGCGGCGCTGGAGCGGTTCCGCAGGGCCGGCATCCGGCCCGGGTTCGACCACGACCTGTGGCCGCTGCTGCACCGCGACACCCTGTGGGCCTACTACTCCACGCTGGTCCGCGCGCAGCCCGCCGCCGTCCCGGACAGGGCTGCCTTCCTCGCCGCCCTCGAGGAGGCGCTGCACCCGCACGCCCATTCGGCGGCCAACTGGGAGGACAGCGTGGAGAGCGTGCTGGCTGTCCATGTGGGACCGCGGCACCGGCTGGACCTTCCCGCGCTCGCGGCACCACTGGCAGGCAGGACGTTTGGTTCCCGGACGGAACTCGACGCCGCAGTGGTGGAGTACCTGCTGGACGATGCCCGCCGTTCAGCCCTGGGCGAGGACGACCCCGTCAAGATGGCCATCGGCGCCCTGCACCACGGGCGCGCTGTCCTCAAGACCGCAGTGGCCGACGGCGGCATCACCGACGCGTCCTGGGTGGCCGGACTGCGTGGCTGGTTCGAGTCCTTCGTGGAGGGCCTGGCCAGTGGGCCGCCGGCCCTGCGCTCGGAGCAGTTGGCCGCACTGGCCCGGGCGGGGGTGGTCAGCTTTGTGGGCCCGGACCCGAAGTTCGGAGTTGACCGCCGGACCCGGCTGTTCACCGCGTCCTCGCCGTGGGTGGAAGGTCCGCCCGCTGCCGCGCGCACCATGGTCGAAGCCCTGGCACCAGGCAACCGGGTCTCGGCCAACGATTCACCGCTCCTCGGGCAGTTGCTTGCGGACGGCGCGGTCCGGCCACGCCTGATGATGACCGCCGAGGGTGCGCCCGTCCAGTCCACCGGCCTGGACGTGGTGCCCCACCCGTACCGGCCCGTGGCGGCAAACGGCGCCGTCACCGAGGGCATGTACGTCCTGGGCCTCCAGCTCTCCTCCAACCAGTGGGGGACGGCCATTGCTGCCGAGGCCGTCCACCCCGGATACCCGGCGTACCGGAGCGGCCAGCGGACCCTCCGCGACGCCGACGAAATAGCGGCCGCCATCCTCGCTGGTTAGTTTCCGGTGCGGAAACTCCTTATCGACGCGCATATTCCCTGACGCCGCGATATTTGGTCCGCGTCCAGCAATCCGCGCGTCGAAATCCAGTAGCGCAAACGGTGGGCGTGGTGGATGTGCCCCGTAACAAGGCCCCGGTCCAGGGAGAAATATTTGCCGCTTGTTTTCGTGCCCAGGGGCTCCCGGCCGGGACATGACTTGACGGCGTAGCCCGAAGGAACCTGGAAACGGGAGGTTTGGGCGCAGAAATCGGCTCCCGGAACCAGCCGAACACTTCGCCATACTGCTCCCGGTGACCAACGGTGACGGCTACACCGTGATGTCGGGCAGGAACGTGACGTCGGGCGTCGGTATCGGTCGCCCGGCGACGCCGGCAGACCCTGCATGACTCCGGAAAACCTGAAATTTCCTGCCGTTTCTCGCCGTTTCCCGCCGTGAAGATGCCCCTTCTGCTTCGGATTCCGCTCTGTTCTAGTGGTTGCCACGAGCCAGCCGGCCCGGACCCAACTGATTGCAGAAAGACCCTCCGATGAGAAACCGACTCCTGCCCGCAAGAAGAATCACCGCCGCAGGCAAGGCAGCCGCAGTGGCCGCCGCTGCGGCACTCGCGCTGGTGCTGTCCGGGTGCGGCGGCAGCGCCACCGCCGAATCGGCGGGAGGCGGCGGCACCGAAGTGAAAACCGTCAGGTACCAGGGCTCACCCAACACTGTCTCCCTGCTGGAGGTGGCCGAGGACCTGGGGTACCTCGGCGACGTCAAGCTGGAGTGGGTCAGCAACACCACCAGCGGTCCGCAGAGCATCCAGTCCGTTGCCACGGACCAGACGGACATCGGCGGCGCCTTCACCGGAGCGGTCATCAAACTGATCGAAGCGGGCGCCCCCGTCCAGGCCGTCATCAACTACTACGGCGAGGACAAGGACACGTTCACCGGCTACTACGTGGAGGAGGGCAGCCCCATCACCAGTGCCCGGGACCTGATCGGCAAGAAGATCGCGGTGAACACCCTGGGCGCCCACCATGAGGCAGTCATCACCACGCACCTGAAGAACAGCGGGCTGACGCCCGAAGAAATCAAGCAGGTCCAGCTGGTGGTGGTGCCGCCCAACGAGACCGAGGTGGCCCTGCGCAAGAAGCAGGTGGACGTGGGCACCCTGGGCGGCGTGCTCCAGGACCGCGCGCTCGCCGAGGGCGGCATCCGGGCCCTGTTTACCGACGTCGGGGTCATCGGGGGACCGTTCGACGCCGGCCAGTACGTCCTGCGCAAGGACTTCCTGGCGAAGAACCCGGAAACCAGCCGCACCCTGGTGACCGGCGTGGCCAAGGCCATCGAGTGGGAACGCACCACACCCCGTGAAGAGGTGATTGCCAAGTTCGAGGAAATCATCGCAAAGCGCGGGCGGAACGAAAGCACCGAGGCGCTCAAGTACTGGAAGAGCGTGGGCGTGGCCTCACCCGGCGGGCGCATCTCGGATAACGACTTCACCCGCTGGTCCGACTACCTGAAGTCCGCCGGCATCATCAACGGCGATCTGGACACGGCAAAGCTCTACACCAACGAATTCAACCAGCTGGACACAACCACTCCGGCCGCAGAGTCCAAGGGATAACCGATGACCGCCAAAATCAGCCTTCAGCACGTCACCAAGGAATTTCCCGTCCGGCAGGGAAGGAATAGCCGCAGCCAGCCGGAGGCCGCCGTCCTGACCGCCCTGGATGCCCTCAGCCTTGACGTGGCAGCCGGTGAATTCCTCACCCTGGTGGGGCCCAGCGGTTCCGGCAAGACCACCCTCCTGGACCTGCTGGCCGGCCTGTCCCGCCCCACGTCCGGAAAGGTCCTGGTGGACGGGAAGGAAGTCAGCGGGCCGGGCCAGGACCGGGCCGTCGTGTTCCAGCAGTACGCCCTCTTTCCCTGGCGGACAGCGTCAGCGAACGTCTCGATCGGCCTTGAAAACCGCGGGCTGTCGCGGAAGGACCGGGCGGCGACCGCCAGCAAGTACCTGGACCTGGTGGGCCTGGCCGGGTTCGAGGACCGGTATCCGCATGAACTGTCCGGCGGTATGAAGCAGCGCGTGGCCATCGCCAGGAGCCTCGCCTATGAGCCGGATGTCCTCCTGATGGACGAGCCGTTCGCGGCGCTGGACGCCCAGACCCGCGAGCAGCTCCAGGACGAACTCCTGCGGATCTGGCAGGCGACGGGAAAAACCATCGTCTTCATCACCCACGGGATTGACGAGGCGGTGTACCTCGGCCAGCGGGTGGCGGTGCTGAGCGCCAGGCCCGGCAGGCTCAAGGAGATCGTGGACATCAACATTCCGGACCGCGGCGGCGAGGCGGACATCCGCTCCCATCCCGCGTTCGTGGAGCACCGCCACCAGGTCTGGTCCCTGCTGCATGACGAAGTCCGGGTGGCCCGGGACTCGGGCCACCGCAAGATCCTCCCGGACGGCACAGCCCCGGATGAACACCCCCACGAAAGGAACGCCGCCTGATGAGCACCGTCCTGAGCCGGCCCCCGCAGGGGAGCGCCGCCGTCGAACCCGCACCGCATCCCGCCGGACCACCGGCGGCACACCCGGGTCCCGCCCGGAGGGAACGCCCGACGCCGGCAGGAAGGCTGGGTGCCGCAGCGAACGCCGCCGCGCGCGCGGCCTGGAAGTCGCTGGCAGTCCTGCTGTTCCTGGCGCTGTGGGAGTTTGGTCCGCAGTACTTTGCCGGCCCATCCACCCGGGTGTTCCTCCCGCCGCTGCACGAAGTCCTCGCGGCGGGCGCCAGGCTGGTGGAAACCGGGCAGCTGCAGAACCACCTGCAAGCCAGCCTCACCCGGTCCGTTTCCGGGTTCGGGATCGCGGTGGTCATCGCCGTTGCCCTGGGCCTCCTGATCGCCTGGTACGGGTGGCTGAACTCGTTCCTGAACCCGCTCCTGGAACTCTTCCGCAACACTGCAACCCTCGCCCTGCTGCCGGTCTTCACGCTCCTGCTGGGCATCGGGGAGGAATCCAAGATCACCATCGTGGCCTACGCCGCCTTCTTCCCGGTGCTGCTCAATACCATCGCCGGCGTCCGCACGGTGGACCCGCTGCTGGTCCGGGCGGCCAGGTCCCTGGGACTGAACAGCTTCCGGCTCTTCCAGAAAGTCATCCTTCCATCGGCGGTGCCCACCATCTTCACCGGGATCCGGATGGCCGGCACCTCCTCGATCCTGGTGCTGATCGCCGCGGAAATGGTGGGTGCCAAGGCCGGGCTCGGCTACCTGATCGTCAATTCCCAGATGAGCTTCCTCATTCCGGACATGTACGCAGGCATCCTCACCGTCTCCGTGCTGGGCCTCCTCGTCAACATCCTGCTGGTGGCACTGGAACGCCACTTCTCCCGCTGGCGCACCGCCGTCGGCGCCGGCAACTGACCCGCAATTCCACAACCCGGCAAGAACCCCGAAAGGACACCACCCATGACCACCATCACCGAAACGAAGCTCGAATTCACCAAGCTCGGCTCCCGCATTGGAGCTGAAATCCGCGGCCTGGACCTGGGCGCGGAGCTTAGCCCGGATACCATCGCCCAGATCCGCGAGGCCCTCAACGTCCACAAGGCCCTGGTCTTCCGCGAGGCGAACGTCCGCAGCGACGAGGACCAGGTCCGGTTCGCCGGCTACTTCGGCCCGCTTACCAAGGCGCACCCCACCGTTGCATCGGTGGATGGCAAACCCGCCGTCCTGCCGGTGGACAGCGAAAACGGCAGCGCCAACAACTGGCACACGGACGTCACGTTCGTGGTCAACCCGCCCCAGGCATCAACGCTGCGCAGCATCACGCTGCCGGCATACGGCGGTGAAACGCTCATCGCCTCCTCGGCCGGGGCCTACCGCGACCTGCCCGACGAGCTGCGGAACTTCGCCGACACCCTCTGGGCCATCCACACCAACGATTACGACTACTCCGTCCCGAAGAACCTGGAGCACGCCAACGCGGAGGAGCGGCGCAAGGAGTTCACCAGGATCCACTTCGAAACCGCCCATCCCGTGGTCCGCGTCCACCCGCTGACCGGGGAGCGCGGGCTCTTCATCGGCGGCTTCGCGCAGCGCCTGCGGATCGTGGGGCTGTCCAACACCGAGTCCAGGGACATCCTGCGCCTGCTGCAGGCCTACGTCACCCGGCCTGAAAATGTGGTCCGGGTGGACTGGGAACCGGACCAGCTTGTGCTTTTCGACAACCGGATCACCCAGCACTATGCCCCGGATAACTACGACGGCCAGCCGCGGAAGCTGAACCGGGTGACCATTGCGGGGGATGTCCCGGTGGGGGTGGACGGCCGCAGCAGCACCGCCATCAAGGGCGATTCCTCCACCTACTCGGAAACTGTGGTCCTCCACTAAATTCCCAGCGAAAAGCGCCCCACGTTCGGTGCCGGAAGTCCGGGACCAACGTGGGGCGCTTTCGTGTTCACCCAGGTATCAGCCGCGCAGGCACTGCTGGTACTGCAGCCAGGCGATGCCGTACCGGATCCAGCCCAGGATGTCGTACCACTGGGCGGGCTTGGCCGGGGCGGTGCACACCGGCGGGACAGGACCCTCAGCGGCCACCTGCACGCCAACCGTCACCACTGTGCCGGACTCGGCGGCGGTCAGCACCAGGGATCCGGTGCCGGCCGCCGCACCTGCCGGGACGGCCAGGTTTACGCTGGCGGACCCGGACGCGACCGGTACGGCGCCCAGCTCCGTCACCACACCGGCGGCATCGGTGAAAACGGCCGCCAGGGCGGTGTTGACCGGGCTGCCCAGCGACGTCAGGTCCAGCTTGGAGACGGTCAACGTGACGGCTTCGCCCGGCTTGACCTCTGCGGGAGTGCTGTTGGTGACGGCTGCGGAGCGGCGTGCGAAGTCCGGCGCAACCGGGCTGCTCTCCTGCAGGTAGCTGATCCACGCGTCCCGGTCCACCAGCGGAGTCCCGGGTGTTGGCGCCCTCGGTGAAGACCCGGAAGTTGTCCCCGCCGGTGGCCAGGAAGCTGAACGTGCCCACCCGGTAGGATTTCGCCGGATCCAGCAGTTCACCGTTGACCCGGACCGAGGTGATGCGGTCACCGGCAGCGCGGGCGGCGTCGTAGGTGTAGTTCACGTTCTTTGACAGGCCCAGCTGGATGTACGCCCGGCTGGGAACCGTGCCGTCCGGGTTGGTCTGCCACTGCTGCTCCAAGAGCGTCTTGAACTGGGCACCCGTGAGCGACGTGGTCCACAGGTTGTTCACGAACGGCAGCACCGCGTTCGCCTCGGCATACGTGATGGTGCCGTCCGGGGCGTAGTAGAGCTCGTTCCGCAGTCCGCCGGCGTTGACCACGCCGATTTCCGCGCCGCCCAGTTCGGCCGGCTGCAGCGAAGCAAGCAGCGAGTCGGCCACGAGGTTGCCGAGGGTGGACTCGCTGGAACGGTCGTCGCGCTTGGGTGCACCGGTGGCGTCGGTGGTGAATGCCGTGGTGATATCGGCCGTAACGGCACCGACCGGCTGGTTTCCGACGACGGCGGCCCCGGCGAGTGCCTTCTGGACGATGGCGTCGACGGCGGCGACCCGCGGGTAGGCGGCGATCAGGCCGGCGGCGGGATCGGTGGTGCACTTGACGTTGCTGCCCTTGGACGCCGTGACCTCTTTGGTGGCGGTGTCCACCGTCAGCTGGATGAGGCCCACGTTCTCGCCGTAGTTGCCGGTCTGCACAATGGGACGGGTCTTGCCGTCGGTGCCCGGAACAGGAGCGTCCCAGGCGTATTCCTTGTGCGTGTGGCCGGTGAAGATGGCGTCCACGTCGGCGGATGTTTCGGTGACCAGCCTGGCGAAGGGACCGCCCGCTGCCACTTCCTCCGCCAGGGTTGAGCCTTCCACCACGCCCGAGCCGGCGCCGTCGTGGTTTTCCACGATGATGACGTCGGCCAGGTTCCCTGCGGTGATCCTTGCGGCTGCCCGGTTGATGGCATCGACGGGGTCCCCGAACTCAAGGTCGGCGATGCCGGCCGGGGTCACCAGGGAGGGGACCTCCTGGGTGACCGTGCCGATGACCGCCACCTTGATGCCGTTCATGTCCAGCACGGTGAACTCGGGCAGCGCCGGCTCCGTGGTTCCCTTGCGGTAGACGTTCGCGCCAAGGTAGGGGAACTTCGCGTTGGCACCGCCGGCGATGACCCGGTCGCGCAGGTCCGCCCAGCCGCCGTCGAACTCGTGGTTGCCCACGGCCGATGCCTGCAGCTCCAGGGCGTTCAGCACGTCGATGGTGGGCTGGTCCTTGGCCACAGCGGACGCGAACAGCGACGCGCCGATGTTGTCGCCGGCGGAGAGGAATGCCGTGGCGCCGGGGGCGGCAGCGGCACGGAGCTTCTCGATGGTTCCGGCGAACTGGACGGTGTTGGCGTCGATCCTGCCATGGAAGTCGTTGATGCCCAGGAAGTTCAGGTCAACGGTGGCAGGAACGGAGCCAAGGTCCAGGCCCACCACCACGGGGTCGTGGTCGCTGGCACGGAACTGGTCCGGGGCGTAGTAGTTGGTGATGTTGTAGTTGTGGCGGCTGTATTCCAGGGCCACGGACTCCACCGAGTTGATGTTCCAGATGTCGGCGCCGGACACCACAGCATCGGCGGCGGGGGAAGCCAGGATGTGGTCCAGGGAGCCCACCATCCCGCCGAAGAGGTAGGAATGCTTGGCCGAGCCGTCGGCGTTCCGGGCCTTCTCGTCCTGGTTGACGTAGCCGGCGGACGTGAGGACGTTGAGCGGGTCTTCCTTGGCGTAGGCGTTGAAATCACCGATCAGGAACACCTTGTCCGTGCCCTTGCTGGCCTGCAGCGACGTGGCAAAATCCAGCAGCGACCTGGCCTGGGCAGTGCGCGCCAGGTTGGAGGCGCCCTGGCCCTGGTCCGTGTCCTCCGGTGTTGCTGCCGAACCCTTGGACTTGAAATGGTTGGCGATGGCGATGAACTCGGTGCCGGCGGCACCGCCGGCGGGCTTGAACATCTGCGCCAGCGGCTTGCGGGCAGAGGCGAAGGCAACGGTGTCATTGTGGATGATGGACTCGCCCACCGGCTCGGCCGCGGCCTTCTTGAAGATGAAGGCGGTGCGGATCATGTCCTCGTCACTCAGCGGCGGGGCGTTGGCCGGCGAACGGACGTAGTCCCAGACTCCGGGTGTGGCGACGTTCAGCGCGTCCACCAGCCGGGCCAGGGCGTCGTCGCGGTTCTTGCCGAACTGCGCGGAGTTCTCGATCTCCATCAGGGTGACCACGTCGGCGCCGGCCTTGGTGATGGCGGACACGAGCTTGTCCTGCTGCCGCTGGAAGTTCGCCGCATTGGCTGCGCCGCGGGCGTTGCAGCCGCCCCGGACGGTGACGGGGTTCCCGTCCCGGTCCGTGTAGTAGGTGCAGCCGGTGAGCTGGTCACCCGTGGTGGGGAAGTAGTTGAGGACATTGAACGAGGCAATCTTCAGGTTGCCGCCCACCGGCCGGGGCGCCTCCGTGCGCGTGGCGCCGAACGTGGCCGGCTGGACCGTGGCCGCATTCGCGGGCGTCAGGTGGGTGAGCGGCTGGAATTTCCAGGCGTTGTTGGCGTAGCCCAGGACCACATTCGTGGTGAACGCCGCCGGCGAGCCCACCCGGACCGGATCCGTGCCTGTGAGGTACGGCAGGGGGAGGGCCTTGGTGGCGCTGCTGCCGAGGAAGTTGGTGGTTGCGCCGTCGTCGAGCTTGATGCCCCGTGCGGCGTTTTCCTGGACGACGGCGGCATGTTCGGCCGTGCCGTACGGAGCCACCGCGGTGGGCTGGACCAGGGGAGTGGTGCCGCCGGCCAGGCCGATCTCGCCGTACTGGTTCAGGCTGTAGTTGTCCGTGACAGTGAGCGGTCCCTGGGGTGCCAGGAGCATTCCTTCGAGCGACTCGCGGAAGGCCTCGTTGGCGGGCAAGGTGAAAGCGGTGGGCTTGACCTCCGGGGCGGCCTCGACCAGCTTGGTGAGCCCGGCGCTGCGCCGACGTTGAGCTGGGTCATCCCGTAGTACTCGGCCACGGTGCCTGTCAGGCGCACGAAGTCGCCCGGCTGCACGGAACCCGCGGTGGCAGGGGAATAGACGAAGATCCCGTCCGATGCGGCGTGGTTGGTGGCCGTGAGGTCCCCGCCGGTGCCGGCCGTCTGGATGTAGTAGCCGTTCAGGCCGCCGGTGGGGAACACAGCGGTGACCTTGCCCGTGGTGGTCACCGTGGCGCCCGCCAGCGGGCTCTCGGTACCCGTGCCCTGGATTTCGGCAATGGTGGCCAGGGCAGGGTTTGGCGTGGGCTCCGGGTCAGGTGCGGGATCCGGGTCCTGGGATGCGCCGCCAGAGGAGGTGGGCGTGATCGTGGCGCTGAGGGTGAAGTCCGCGGCGTTGCTGTTGCTGTCCGCTCCGGCTGTCCTGTTCAGGCTCTTGACGTCGGTGTTGCCCGAGGGGGCGGTGGCAGCCAGCGTTTCAAAGGTGTTGGACGTGCCGTAGCCAAGGAGATCGGCCACCCCGCCGGGCTCCACCTGGGACCCGGTGGAAAGCGCGACGGCGGTGGGCTGCTTTGCGAGCACCACCGTACCGGCGCTGCCGCTCGGGTTGAGGACGCCTGCCACCAGGTCCGGGGCGGGAAGGTCGGCGCCGTTGGAGCCGTTGCTGCCGCCCTGAACCAGGTAGTGCCCCTTGGCCGGGATGGACCCGGACAAGGCCGCCACGCCCGAAGGCGCAGCGGTTCCCGGTGGCAGAGCGGTACTGCAAAGACCAGCCGTCCAGCGGGACCGGGGCGTCCGATGTGTTGTAGAGCTCCACGAACTTGTTCTTATAAGCAGCGCCGCTGCTGCCGCCGCTGAGGTAGGCCTCGTTGATCACAACGGGTGAACTCCCAGCCGCGGCTGAGACCTCCGCGGCCGGATCATCTGCAACGGCGGGAAGGGCTGCCAGGGGAGCTGCGATGAGCCCAGCTGACAAGGCTGTTCCCAGCGCCAGTTTCCAAGGTGTCTGATGCATCCGCTCTTACTTTCATAAGGATGTCCCCGGTAGGACCCGATGGGAAGTGTCCGGGTTGTACCAACGGACAAGTGGCCCGGACCCTGCTCCTGGTCAAGTGGGTGTTCCGGCACATCACAGCAGCGCTGAATGAACGCAAAGTGGCTAGAGCGTGCATTCGGCGGGACGTCCCCCAGCGGAACGGACCGCCCACCGGCCTGGAGCCCCCGTAGCCTGGTTCCGGTGATGCTGCTGGTGGTTTATGGCCGGCCCGTACCCCCACATGTGCCGGCCATCACCAAAGAATACCGGCCGGTAGCTTTGCTGGAAGGGCGCGGCTGCGGATTTGTCCAAAGAATTTACATGCGCTCCACCAGACGCCGGGAAGCCGCAGGCGAAACCCGGCGTGCGGAGCTGCTGGGCAAAACGAAAGGCCCCTGCCGGCCAGCGGACTGGCGGACAGGGGCCCTCTTTGCGGAAGGTAAGAGATTCGAACTCTTGGTACGGGGTTACCGCACACTGGTTTTCAAGACCAGCTCCTTCGGCCGCTCGGACAACCTTCCTCAGCTAGTAGTGTTTCATAGGCGCTTGCCTGCAACAAAACAGAGCCCGGAAGGTGTCCGGTGCACACTGGTTGCAGCCAGTATTGAGTCAGAAACGGAAGTGGTCCATGAAAGCCGTCTATATTTCGGAGCCGGGCGGCCCGGAGGTCCTGGAGGTCCGCGAGGCCGATGCCCCGGTGCCCGGCCCCGGCGAGGTGCTCATCGACGTCGTTGCCGCCGGCCTGAACCGTGCCGACGTGCAGCAGCGGCGGGGTTTCTACCCGCCGCCCCCGGGCGCGTCCGAGATTCCCGGGCTTGAAGTGTCCGGCAGGATCGCCGGGTTCGGGCCGGGGGTCACCAAGGCTTTCTCCGTGGGTGACAAGGTGGTGGCGCTGCTCGCGGGAGGCGGCTACGCCCAGCAGGTGGCAGTGCGGGCCGAGCAGGTCCTGCGGGTGCCCGAAGGGGTGGACCTGGTGACGGCGGCCTCGCTGCCGGAGGTTTCGGCCACGGTCTACTCCAACCTGGTCATGACGGCCCAGCTGCAGCCGGGTGAGACGGTACTCATCCACGGTGCCACGGGCGGGATCGGCACCATGGCCATCCAGCTGGCAAAGGCCCTCGGTGCCCGGGTGGCCACGACGGCCGGCACGGACGAAAAGGTCAGCACCGCGAAGGCCTTCCTGGGCGCGGATATCGCCATCAACTACGCGGAGGAGGATTTCCCCGAAAGCCTGCGCCGGCAAAATGGCGGAAAAGGCGCGGATGTCATCCTCGACGTCGTTGGGGCCAAGTACCTGCCACAGAACGTGGACGCGCTGGCGGACTACGGGCGATTGGTGGTCATCGGGCTCCAGGGCGGCACCAAGGGCGAGCTCGACCTGGGCCAGCTGCTCAAGAAGCGCGCCGCCGTGGTGGCCACGGCCCTCCGGCCCCGCCCCGTGGAGGAGAAGGGCGCCATCATGAATGCGGTTCGGGACGCGGTGTGGCCGCTCATCAGCGACGGCAGGATCAGGCCGCTGGTGGCCAGGACGTTCCCGCTGGACCAGGTCCAGGCGGCCCACCGGTACTTCGACAGCGGCGACCATGTAGGCAAAGTCCTGCTGCTCATGTAGCCGGTAGATACTCAGTATTGTCTTAACCCGGGGCTGCGGCTAGGCTTTCGGTATACGCGGTATGCACGGGTCTTGGGGGGCCGTGCATGCCGCTGCTACCAGCGAAGGAGCAGCATGTCCATCCGTCACAGCCTCCTCGCCCTGCTGCAGGACCGGCCGCGCTACGGCTACCAGCTCAGGGTCGAGTTCGAGAACCGGACCGGGTCCACCTGGCCCCTCAATATCGGGCAGGTCTACACCACCCTGGACCGGCTGGAGCGGGACGGCCTGGTGGCGAAAGACGGCGACGACGGCGAGGGCCACGTGGTGTACAGCATCACCGCTGAGGGCGCGGCGGAGGTGCGGAGCTGGTTCGCCGCCCCCGTGGAGCGCACCAACCCGCCGCGGAACGAACTGGCCATCAAGCTGGCGCTTGCCGTAACGCTGCCGGGAGTGGACGTCCAGGCCATCATCCAGGCGCAGCGGGTGGCGTCCATCCGTGCCCTGCAGGATTACACCAAGGCCCGCCGGGACACGGCGTCCAACCAGCGCAGTGGCGACACCGCCTGGCTCCTGGTCCTCGATTCCCTCATCTTCCAGACGGAAGCGGAGGTCCGCTGGCTGGACCTCTGCGAGGCGAGGATGGTGCAGCTGGCCGCCGCCACTGCCGCGCGCAAGACGTCCAACGGGGTCACGGAAGACGCCGCCCCGCTCAACGCGGACAGCCGCCGGTGAGCGTCCGGGGGCCGCAGCAGGTCCTGGAGCTTGCCAAGGTCAGCAGAACCTTCGGGGAGGGCGCGACGGCGGTTGCCGCACTTCGGGACGTTGACCTCACCATCGGCGCGGGGGAGTTCGTTGCCGTTATGGGGCCGTCGGGGTCCGGAAAGTCATCGCTGCTTGCGCTGGCCGGGGGACTGGACCGGCCGACGTCGGGCGGCGTCTTTGTGGAATCAACCCCCCTTGCCGGGCTGGGGCTGAATGAACTGGCCCGGCTGCGGCGGCGGGCCGTGGGGTACGTCTTCCAGGACTTCAACCTCGTCCCCACCCTTACCGCGGCGGAAAATGTCGCCCTGCCGCTGGAGCTGGACGGCACCGCGACGAAGAAGGCCCGCCGGCAGGCGGCTGACGCCCTCCGCCAGGTGGGGATCCCTGAGCTGGCAGACCGGTTCATGGACCAGATGTCCGGCGGACAGCAGCAGCGGGTGGCCATTGCACGTGCGGTGGTGGGGCAACGGCGCCTGATCCTCGCTGACGAGCCAACCGGCGCCCTTGATTCGACCACTGGCCAGGGCGTCATGGAGGTGCTGCGCTCGCGGGCGGACGCGGGGGCGGCCGTCATGCTGGTCACCCACGAGGCCCGGCACGCGGCCTGGGCGGACCGGGTGGTGTTCCTCCGCGACGGGCGGATCGTTGACCAGGCCACCGCCATGCATGATCCCACCATGCTCCTGGCGCAGGCCGGCCTCTGATGCCGCTTGACCTTACTCCGGCCCCGGGTGGGCGCCGGAGCAGCTTCCGTGTTGCCCTGCGGATGGCCCGCCGGGACATCCGCCGCCACCGGCGCCGGTCGTTCCTGATCGTCCTGCTGATCATGCTGCCAGTGGCGGGGATGACCGGAGCGGCCACCCTGTACCAGAGCTCGCTGCGGACACCGGAGGAAATTGTCCGGTACGAGCTGGGCAACGCCCAGGCACGGTTCGTCGCCCTGCCGGTGGTGAACGGGAAGTCGCTCCAGGACCGCTGAATGACGCCGTTGTGGCCTCCAGCCCGGGAAACGTGGATCCCGAGTTCGTTGCGACGCCGCCTGAAGAAGTGCTTCCGGACGGCTACGAGGTGCTGCCGCTGCGCCAGTTACAGCTCACCACGCGCGTCGGGGAAGCGCTCGTGTCGCTGAACGGCGTGCAGGTGGACGCGCTGCACCCCGTCTTCGCCGGCAAGTTCACGCTGTTGGATGGCAGGGCTCCCGAATCGGGCAGGGAAGTCCTCGTGTCGCGGGGCATGCTGGAACGCTTCGGCCTGGACTTCGGCGAGGAATTTACGACGTCGGCAGGAACGTTCGTGCCGGTGGGTATCCTCCGTGACTCGAGCGCCTCCGACAACAACAGCGTCGTCTACCTTCAGCCTGGGCAGGTGCCTGCGACGGCCCTGGCAGCTGAACGTCCCCACTCGCTGTCCTACTACCTGGTGGGGCCGGAACCGATCGGCTGGGAGCAGGTCCGGGAAGCCAACAGCCGGGGCGTCGGGGTGCTTTCACGCAGCGTTGTGATGGACCCGCCGCCAATGGAGCAGCGGGTGGTCCCGGGGGCCCAGACCTGGGATACGTCCGCCGAGACCTGGACCCTCTACGGCACCTTCGGCCTCCTGGGAGCCCTGGCCCTGCTGGAAGTGGGCCTGCTCGCCGGTGCGGCCTTCGCCGTGGGCGCCAAAAGGCAGGTGCGGGAGCTGGCGCTCCTGGCTGCCTCCGGCGCGGAAGCTCCCACTGTACGTTCGGTGGTCACGGCGGGAGGCCTGTGGCTGGGTTCCATTGCCGTTGTGGCAGGAGCTGCCCTGGGCTTCGCTGGCGCGGCTGCGGCCGTGCTCTGGGTGCGGGCCGCAGGGTCGGCCCGGCTGGCAGGAGTGCACCCGGACCCGTTGCTGACGTCGGTTGCCATGGTGATGGGGCTTTGCGCGTGCATCCTTTCAGCATTGGCCCCGGCCAACTTGGTTGCCCGCCAGGCACTGCTGGGCGCCCTCAAGTCCGGCCGCGCTCCTGCCGGAAGCGGACGGCGGGCCAGCATCGTGGGCACCGTGCTTTTGGCTTCGGCGGCCGGGCTGCTGGCCGCCGGCTGGCTGCTGGGGCAGTCGGCGAAGGACCCTGACCGCCAGGCGGAGCAGCTGCCCCTGGTGGCGGGCCTGCTGATTACCGGGGCGGTGCTGGCTGTTGCGGGACTCGTGCTGCTGACCGGCTGGCTGGTGGGCGTGCTCACCTCGCGGACACACTGGCTTTCCCTGCCCCTGAGGATGGCTGCCCGCGACTCCGCCCGGAACCGGGGCCGGACCGTACCAGCGGTAGCTGCGGTGCTTGCTGCCGCCACGCTGGCAAGCGCCGGCCTGGTCCTGGCCGCCAGCCAGCAGGCGGCCATGCGGGAGAACCACTGGTGGAGCGCGCTGGAAAACCAGGTCCGCCTGCCCCTGGAGGTGGACGCCCCCTTCCTCGCCGGCGGCGGCCGCCAACCGTCGGTGGCGGTGAACCCGGCTGAACTTTCCTCCCGCGTGGGGCAGGCGGTGGACGCCGTTGCCTGGACGGCGACCATCACTTCGCCGGCATCCATTGACTGCGACTTTGGCCCGGGTGTGGATATGTCGGTTCCCGCCCGGACGGAGGATTCGAACTGCTTGATGTATTCCCTCGCGGTGCCGGAGGAGCACCGGTGTCCGAAGACGCCGCAGCGAAGGGTGGTGGACCCGAAGGACTGGCGCTGCCGGGGTTCGATGATCCGTGAATCCGTTTCGCCGCGCGGAATCGTGGTGGGAGGCGAAGAGGAGATCCGGTTGTTGCTGGGCACCGATGCCGACGCTGAAGCCCTCGAGGTACTGGACGCCGGCGGCATGGTGGTGACCAACCCGGTGTTCGTCCGGGACGGAAAAACCACGCTGCTGGGACAAGACGTCCGCACGCAGCTGCGGTCGCCGTCGGACGGTTCCATGGTCCACGAAACGGTCACCAGCACCGTCCTGCCCGCGGTTGCGGTCGAACCACTGGAAGCAGTGCCCTACTACGGCTTCATATCGCCGCGGACCGCGGAACGGCTGGACCTGCGTGCGGAACCGGCTGAACTCCTGGTCCAGCTGGACCGGCGTCCGACAGCGGCCGAGGCTGATGCAGCCGCGGCGGCAGTGGCGGGGGTCTATCAACAGCCCGGTGCCGGATTCTGGGTGGAACCGGGGATCTCCCGGGACAACCAGTGGATGTTCTGGCTGATCGTTGCGGCCAGCGCGCTCATCACACTGAGTGCCGCCGGCGTCACCACCGGCCTGGCACTGGCTGACGCACGGAATGACCACATGACACTGGCCGGCGTCGGAGCCTCGCCCCGTCTCCGCAAGGCGCTTGCGGCGGCGCAGGCACTGTTCACCTCCGGCCTCGGCGCCGCGCTCGGAACCATCGCCGGAGCCGTGCCTGCCGTCCTGATCGCAGCCTCGACGGAAATGCGGACAGCGGTGGAGGTCCCCTGGCTGCAGCTGCTGGCACTGATGCTCGCTGTTCCCACAATGGGATCGGCGCTGGCATGGGTGTTCACCCGGGCTGCCCTGCCGGCGTCACGGCGGGCGCTGGGGGCGTAGCAGCCAGTCGGGCGGCGGCAGCCGCACGTTCGGCGCCCCGGGGCTGCCGCTCACCGCACCGTCCTGCCCGCGCACGTGCAACCCATCCCCATCGCCGACCGGCATTGGTAAGGTGCCTTAGTAAGGGGAGGCTCGCACCCATCTCAAGGAGGAGACATGGCCGGAACGCCTGACGACCGGAACGGTTCAGCGCGGAAGGAAGGTGCGGTCACCACCGATGCCGCCCTTCCCCCCGCCGCCGTGGACGAGAACGTCCGCGAGGCGGAAGAACGGAAGTGGACGCCGCGCAAGATTGCGCTGTGGGCCGCGGTTGCCCTGCTGGGCGGCGTGGCCTGGTTCATGCTCGCCATCATCCGCGGGGAGACGGTCAACGCCATCTGGTTCGTGTTCGCTTCGGTATGCACGTACCTGATCGCCTACCGCTTCTACTCGAAGGTGATCGAACGCTACATCACCAGGCCGGATGACCGCAGGGCCACGCCCGCCGAGTACAAGGCGGACGGCAAGGACTACGTCCGGACGGACCGCAACGTCCTGTTCGGCCACCACTTCGCAGCAATCGCCGGCGCCGGCCCGCTGGTGGGTCCCGTACTGGCGGCCCAGATGGGCTACCTGCCCGGCACCATCTGGATCATCATTGGCGTCGTGCTGGCCGGCGCGGTCCAGGACTACCTGGTCATGTTCTTCTCGATGCGCCGCGGCGGACGTTCCCTTGGCCAGATGGCCCGCGAGGAGCTCGGCGTGGTCGGCGGCACTGCCGCCCTGATCGCCACGCTCCTGATCATGGTGATCATCGTCGCCATCCTGGCGCTCGTCGTCGTCAACGCCCTGGGTGAAAGCCCGTGGGGCGTCTTCTCCGTGGGCATGACCATTCCGATCGCCCTGTTCATGGGCGTTTACCTCCGCTACCTGCGGCCGGGAAAGATCATGGAAGTCTCCATCATCGGCTTCGTGCTGCTGATGGCCGCCATCATCGGCGGCGGCATCGTGGCCGAAACCTCCTGGGGAGCGGAGATCTTCACCCTGGACCGGGTGACCATCGCCTGGGGCATCATCATCTACGGTTTCATCGCCGCGATCCTGCCCGTGTGGCTGCTCCTGGCACCCCGCGACTACCTGTCGACCTTCATGAAGATCGGCGTGATCGTGATGCTGGCGGTGGCCATCATCGCGGTCCGGCCGGAAATCACCGTGCCGGCCTTCAGCGAGTTCGCCAGCCGGGACAACGGTCCCGTCTTCCCGGGGGCGCTCTTCCCGTTCCTGTTCGTCACCATCGCCTGCGGTGCGCTGTCCGGCTTCCATGCCTGATCTCCTCCGGCACCACCCCGAAGCTGGTGGAGAAGGAGCGGCAGACCCGCTTCATCGGGTACGGCGGCATGCTGATGGAGTCCTTCGTGGCCATCATGGCCCTGGTCGCCGCCATCTCCATCGACCGCGGCCTGTACTTCGCCATGAACTCCCCGGCGGCGCTGACCGGCGGGACGGTGGAAACCGCGGCCACATGGGTGAACAGTCTCGGCCTGACCGGCGTGAACATCAGCCCGGAGCTGCTGTCCCAGACAGCCGCCAACGTGGGTGAGGAAAGCATCGTCTCCCGCACCGGCGGCGCACCAACGCTGGCACTGGGCCTGGCGCACATCATGCAGCAGTTCATCGGCGGGACAGCATGATGGCGTTCTGGTACCACTTCGCCATCATGTTCGAGGCCCTGTTCATCCTCACGGCCGTGGACGCCGGCACCCGGGTTGCCCGGTTCATGCTCCAGGACTCCATCGGCAACTTCATCCCCAAGTTCAAGGAACACGCCTGGCGGCCCGGCGCCTGGCTCTGCACCGCCATCATGGTCGGCGCCTGGGGCGCGGTACTGCTGATGGGCGTCACGGACCCGCTGGGCGGCATCAACACGCTGTTCCCGCTGTTCGGCATCGCCAACCAATTGCTGGCGGCCATTGCCCTGTCCGTGTGCCTGGCCATCGCCGCCAAACGCGGCACGTTCAAGTGGTTGTGGATCGTTGCCCTGCCGCTGGCGTTCGCCGCGGTTGTCACCATCACCGCGAGCTACCAGAAGATCTTCTCGCCGACGCCGGCGGTGGGCTACTTCGCCAACAACGCCGCGTTCAGCAAGGCCCTTGCCGAAGGCAAGACCGAATTTGGGACGGCCAAGACCGCGGCGGCCATGGAGGCCGTGGTCCGCAACACCGCCATCCAGGGCTGGCTGTCGGTGATCTTCGTGGTCCTGAGCATCATCGTGATTGCCACCGCGGTGCTGGCCACCATCAGGGCATTCCGCAGCCACGCGGCCGGCACACCCGTCACGGACACCGAGGACCCCGCCCGGCCATCGCGGGTCTTCGCCCCCGCCGGGCTCATCCCCACACCCGCGGAACGCCAGCTGCTGGCCGAGTGGGAGAAGGTCCCGGCCGAACTCCGCTTCGAACGGGCAGGGCACCACTGATGAGCGCGGGACTTACGGCGCTGTCCACCGGATTCCAGGGGTTCGCCCGGTACCTGGGCGGCCTCCTGGGCGCCGATGCGTACACGAAATACCTGGAACACCACCGCGCCTCCGGGCACCAGGAACCGCCGCTTACCGAGCGGGAGTTCTGGCGCGACCGGACCGACCGGCAGGACGCAAACCCGCAGGGCAGGTGCTGCTGATTGAGCCTGCAGCGTACAAGCGTGTCAGGTGGGTTCATCGAGTGGACCCCGGGCGGATCGCTCGTGAGAGTATGAACGCATGAGCGATCCGAACGACACTCAGGCAGCTGAGGACCTCCCGGTAGAAGGCACACCCGTTGATGACAGCCAGGTGCCGGTAGCGGCTCAGCCGGTCCAACCGAATGGCACCAAAAAGGGCAGCAACCTGCAGGACCTGGTGGACGAGCCGGCCAAGGTGATGCGGATCGGCACCATGATCCGGCAGCTTCTCGAAGAGGTGAAGTCCGCCCCGCTCGATGACGCCGCACGCGGCCGGCTCGCCGAGATCCATGAGCGTTCCATCAAGGAACTCGAGGACGGCCTGGCTCCTGAACTCGTGGAGGAACTGGACCGGATCAGCCTTCCCTTTTCGGAGGAGGCGACCCCCTCCGACGCCGAGCTCCGGATCGCGCAGGCCCAGCTGGTGGGCTGGCTCGAAGGGCTGTTCCACGGCATCCAGACCGCCATCGCGGCGCAGCATGCTGCGCGCGAGCATGCTGCGGCCCAGATGCAGCTGCGCCAGCTTCCGCCGGGCACGATGATCGCGCCCGGCGTCGTGATCGGCGAAAACGGCGAGCCGCAGCGGGCCCCAGCCGGGCAGCGGCCCGGAGCCCCCGCCCAGCATGGCAAGCGCGACGACCCGGACCACGGTCCCGGACAGTACCTGTAGGTTGCGCTTGGGCTTTCTCAGCGCCGCCAGGCAGGGGCGCAAGGACGATGCGGAACTGGGGAAGGGGTTGTGGCGCCGCGCGCACGACCGCTTCCATCGGGGACTGGACCGCTTCCACCAAGTGCTGGAAGGCGTGGAGGACGACCAGCTGTACGGGGAGCTCGTGGAGATCGCCAACGAGCTCGCGGCCCTCCTGGAACGGGTGCGGGCCGTCTGCGTGGAAGCGCAGCGGCGCTCACCCAGCGAGGGGCTGGACATCCCCGTCGCCCTGTCCGGCGTGCACCGTGCCCTGTCCAAGGCTGGAAACTCGCTTGCCACCACTGCCGAGGCGGCCGCGATGCTGCGGCTCGCCGTCGGGCCTGTGCCCGTGGGGGCCGCGTCAGTGCGGCGCCGTGCCGAGGCCGTCTTCCAGCAGGTGGCCGACGCCGAGCAACACCTTCACGAGGCAGCCTCCTAGCTGCAGGGGCTGGGATATTCCTGGTTAAGCGCCTGGCTTACTCCGGCCCAAAACGGGCAGTTGGCCAGCAGGGGTTTGGCAGGATGAAGGAATGACTCTTTCACCTACCCTGACTTTCAATGACGGAAACACGATTCCCCAGCTTGGCTACGGCGTGTGGCAGGTTGAGGACGGCGTGGCGGAGAAGGTAGTCCGCCAGGCCTTTGAGGCGGGCTTCCGCCACATCGACACGGCAAAGATCTACGGCAACGAGGCAGGCGTGGGCCGCGCGATCGCCAGCTCCGGACTTTCCCCCGAACAGATCTTCATCACCACTAAATTGTGGAACTCGGACCAAGGCTACGAATCCACGCTGGCAGCCTTCGAAGAGTCGATGGACCGGCTGGGCCTGGAGACGCTTGACCTGTACCTGATCCACTGGATGCAGCCCAAGCAGGACAAGTACGTGGACACCTGGAAGGCGCTGATCGAGCTCCAGAAGCGTGGCCGCGTCAAATCCATCGGCGTATCCAACTTCACGGTGGAAGGCCTGCAGCGGCTGATTGACGAGACCGGCGTGGTTCCTGCCATCCACCAGATCGAACTGCACCCCTACTTCAGCCAGCGTGAGCTGCGCGAGTTTGGTGCGTCCAACGGAATCCTGACCCAGGCCTGGTCTCCACTGGGCCAGGGCGGCGAGCTGCTCGAGGATGCAACCGTGACGGCCATCGCCGCGAAGCACCAGGCCACCCCCGCGCAGGTGGTCATTGCCTGGCACCTTGCCATCGGCAACGTGGTGATTCCCAAGTCCGTCACGGAATCCCGGATCCGCGAGAACTTCGCGGCACTCGAGGTTTCCCTGGACGCGGAGGATGTCGAGGCCATCAACGCCCTGGACCGCACTGCCAGCGGCGAAGGCCGGATCGGGCCGGACCCGGCAGTGTCCGACTTCGCCTAACGCTGATTTCGCCTAAGCCGTACCCTGACCGGCTGACGGCGGTACCGGACCCGCGCTGCCCTGCATTGAGGGCAGTGCGGGTTCCTGCTTTAAGGCGGGTACCGGATCAGGCGGCGAGGCGGACGTGCTCGACGGTGACCTCGTCAATGACAGCCCAGCCGTCTTCACCGCTGCAGTACTTGTTGGCGAAGCGCTGGGCCTCGGCGTAGGTGTCGAAGATTTCGGCCCGCGACCGGCCGCAGTCAGCGTCGAAATACGTGACGTGAAATTCCTGAACGGTGTGGTTTTCCATGAATCCAGTCTGCAACCGGGGTCCGACAATTCCTGGAAACAGCCCCGCGTGTTGTGGATTGGAGGAGCCGGCGGCGGCTGGGGGAGGCGTCCGCGGTCTCAGACGGACGCCCTCGTCGCCGGCTCCGCTCACTACGGTACGGTCCGGGCGCGCCCGGCACCCGAGTAATCGGTACGTGATTCTGCCAGGGGGGTGCACCTGCCCGCAGGGCGGTGCCAGCCGGCAGGCTACGAGCCAGGTTCTGGATGCACGCGCCCTGGCGTGTACCTCCGGCTGCCGACGCCGGCTTCCCGGGGAAGCATGAAGGCCAGGACCGAAATGATGATTCCGATGGCCCCCACGAGCGGGTGCATCACAGGGTGGAAGACCTGCATCCAAACCAGCTGCACGAGGATCCACGCCACCAATCCGAGCCCGGAGAAAATCGCCACCGCGCGGGCGTAGCGCCACCGGACCAGTACAGCGGTGGCGGCGAGCAGCTCTCCTGCCCCGGGCAGAAGGAGCAGTGCGATGCCGGGCACTGTCCAGTTAGTGAAGGGGGTGTGCTGCAGCCAGTCCTGCTGCAGCTCCATGGCGCCGGCCAGCATGAACCAGCCTCCCGCGACAGCGAAACATCCCACAAGCAACTGCAGGGCGACCAGCGGTGCCTTTATTTTCATGGTCCCTCCAAGAGTGCTGTGTCCAAGCGGGCACCCTTACACACTCGCAGCTGACGGCACGCAGTGGCAGGGGCATAGGTCCCCAGGGATTTGGACGCCGCCGGTGCACGACAGTCCCGCCGCAAAACCTGCTAGCTGCTGAGCCGGAGGACACGTTCCCGGGCGAGCATCACGGTCCGGCCTGCCTTGTCCGCCTCCCGCAGGGCTTGTTTCGCTTCCGCCGCGGTGGCCGCAAGCTGCTTGCGGGCACGGTCCAGTTGCTCCTCCGCAGCCTTTAACCTTTCGCGGAGTTCGGCAGCCTCTTGCACCAGGGCGTCAATTTCGGAGCGGGTTTCCTCCACCTGCTCCTGCAGTTCCTCCGCCAGGCCGTTCGTCCTTGCTTCTTCCGCCTGCGCTTCGGCGAGGGCGGCCTTTGCCTTTTCCAGCGCAGGCGGCGAGGCGGGCCGGGGAGTTTGCCGGACCGCCTCAAGCCGGGGTTTGGTGGCCTTTGGCCGGGAGGTGCGCTCCGGCGTCGGACGTTCCTTCCTGGCCGGTACGGACGCCAGTGCAGGCCGGCGAGGCGGGGAAGCCGATGGCGCAGGCAGGGCATCGGGTACGGCCACCGTGCCCTCCAGCTCCGCGGCGCTCACCCCGTCCGCCGAGAGTGTCTTCAGGAGCCGCCCGCTGCGGACGGCCTCCGCTGCACCTTCGTCCGCGGTCAGGGCACGGAGCGTTTCCTCCACGTCGGCGGCAATGGTGTCGCTGATCACCCGGCCCTGCTGCTGGACGACGGACCGGGCAGTGTCGACGGCGGAGGCGAGCATGGTGCGGCGTTCGCGTCCCAGTTCCCGGAGACTGTGCGTCGAGTGACGCCTGTGCGTCCCGCATCCGGGACCCGAGGTCGGCCAGTTCCGCCAGGACGTCCGGCTCGTGCTGGGCAAGCATGTTGACCGCCCAGGCAGCGACGGAAGGTTTGGGCAATCCTTTGACGGCTGCAGCCAGCTCCTTGTCGGCCCCGGCAGCCTCTTTTGCCGCGGCCGTGCGTGCCGCCACGAATTCCTCGAGCGGCACGGCGTAGAGCTCGTTCGCGATGTCCGCCAGGGCCTGCTCATCCATGTCCGCCATCATAGGCGGCGGCCCCGGCAGTCCGGACACAAACGGGAGGTACAACCCTCAGTCGGGAGGGGAAGCGGTGGAGGAGCCGACGGCGGCTGGGGGAGGCATACGCGGTCTCAGACGTACACCCTCGTCGCCGGCTCCGCTCACCACTTTAGGTCCGCGCACCCGGCCGGCGCCCGAGTATCCAGTACCTGATTCAGCGCGGGGCAATACGTGCCGGCTGCCACGCGCCGGGGCGGCCTTGCACAACCCCGCTGGCGGATGTGGCGTGCTTGACTGGGGGCGTGATCAGAAAAGCCCGGCTGGAGGACGTTGAGCGGCTGCGGAACATCGAGACCGCCGCCGGTGAGGCCTTCCGTACCCTCGGGATGCACGCCATCGCAGATGACGACCCGCCCAGTGTGCAGGAGCTCAGCCGGTATGTAGCCGCCGGGACGTGCTGGGTCAGTACAGCTGCGGAGCAACAGCCTGTCGCCTACATTCTGGTGGACCAGGTTGACGGCAATGCCCACATCGCACAGGTCACGGTGCACCCGGTGTACGCGCGCCACGGCATTGGCAGTGCCCTCATTGATGAGGTTGCCTCATGGGCCGCGCCGCAAGGGTTCGAGGCACTGACCCTGACAACGTTCCGGGACGTCCCCTGGAACCGGCCCTATTACGAACGGCTGGGCTTCACCGTTGTGCCGGAGCGGTTGTGGGCGGCGGGGATCCGGCGGTTGGTTCTGGTGGAAGCTGCGGACGGCCTGTCTGCATGGCCGCGCGTGGTGATGAGGAGAGCCCTGGGGGAGTAGGGCTGGCCTGGGCTGGCCGTGACGGATACCATCGTGCGATTTGACCGGCACCCTATCTGGACCAAGGCCTGACGTGCTTCAGGCGGCATCTGCTATGTCTGAGAGTGCTCCTTCATCCGAGCTTTGGCTCTCCCGGCTCTGGCTTCATCCGTCTGTCGGCGGGCCCTGGCCAACGCGATCAACAGAGTCAGGACGGTCACCGTCCAGGCAAGTCCGGTGAGGAACACCAGGCCGATCGCCGCTAAGGGGTGCATGGCCAAAGTCTAGGACTGCAGCACCGGGAGGCCCGGGTGAAACTCCGCACCGTCAGCGCCGGAATTTTGCAGAAGATGAAATCTTCAGGCGGTGCCCAGAGACGCGGAAAGGGTGCGCCCGTTCGCAAGGCGCACCCTTTCCGACTCCCCTCACAGCCAAATCCCCATTCGACTGAAACCATAATAAGCATGCTTAGCAATGTGTACAAGCCGCTCACGTATTTATGGGCAGAGGTCATCGCCTGAGGCCTGGAAGTCGTCCATGGATTCCAGGCAGTATCTGCTGCTTAACCAGCGAAAAACCCCGGAAACCCCTGCATTTAGGGGCTGTCCGGGGTTTATCCCGAGCTTCCTATCAGAATCGAACTGATGACCTTTTCATTACGAGTGAAACGCTCTACCGACTGAGCTAAGGAAGCACACATGAAGCTTCCGGCGGAACCGGGTCCCTCATGCAAGAGTCAACTGTAATAGAGTCCCCGCGCCCGGGTCAAAATGGCGCGGGGGCCGCAGCTGAGGTGTTCAGCACACGGTGTTGTCGGCGGGTACCTCTCCGCTCACCAGGTACCTGTCGACAGGATCCTCCAGGCAGCTGTTGGCCCGGCCATAGGCAGTGTGCCCCTCACCCTCCCAGGTCATGAGCGTGGCATTTCCCAGCTGCTTCCGCAGCGACGACGCCCATTCAACGGGGGTGGCGGGGTCGCCGGTGGTGCCGATCACCACAATGGGCGATTCGCCGGTGTACTCAACCGGGGCGGGCGTCCGGACGTTCTTGTGCGGCCAGTCCTGGCAGCTGGTCCCGCCGTAGGCGAAGAAGTAACCAAGCGTGGGTGACTCCTGCATCAGGCGCTGCTGTTCGGCGCGCATGGCTGCCGGGTCGGACTCCATGGGGTAGTCAAGGCAGTTGATCGCGTTGAAGGCGAACGTCGAGTTGGATGTGTACGAGCCGTTGGACGACCGGTCGGCGCCGAGGTCCGCGAGGCGCAGCATCAGGCTCACATCGCCTGTCATCGCCGCTTCAAGTGCCTGGGTGAGGGCCGGCCAGCTCTGGTCATTGTAGAGCGGGGTGATCAGGCCGCTCACGAACATCGTGGCGTTAACAACGCGGCCGTCCTTAGCGGTCCGCGGCGTCTCCTTGACTGCGGCGATGAGATCGCGGATCTGCTCCACGCCGGAGTCCACGTCACCGCTCAGCGGGCAGCCGTCCTGCTGCTGGCAGCTGGCAACGTAGGCCCGGATGGCCTTTTCGAAGGCGCGGGCCTGTCCGCTGGTCAGCTCCTCGTTGCTGATGGAGGGATCCAGGGCACCGTCCAGGACCATGCGCCCCACGTTGTCCGGGAAAAGGGAGGCGTAAGTGGAACCCAGGAATGTGCCGTAGGAGTAGCCCAGGTAGTTCAGCTTGGTGTCATTGACCACGGCGCGGAGGATGTCCAGGTCCTTCGCTGCGCTCTGGGTGTCGATATGTGCCAGGACTTCGCCGGTCTTCTCGGCGCACTGGTCCGCGATCGCCTTGTTGTCGGCCCGGGCAGCTGCCAGTCCCTCATCCGTTTCCAGGTCGTAGATCTTGGCCCGTGCGGCATCCCGCTCGGCATCGGTCAGGCAGGTGACGGGCGCGGAGCGCTTCACGCCGCGGGGATCGAAGCCCACCAGGTCATACGCGTCCCGGACCGGCTGCGAGAAGTGGGTTGTGGCTGCGTCCTTGACGAAGTCGTAGCCGGAGGCCCCGGGCCCTCCAGGGTTGACCAGCAGGCTGCCGGTCTTCTTGCCGGTGCTGGCAGCCTTCAGGGCGGCTATCTGGATGGTCTCGCCGTCGGGATCCCCATAGTTCATGGGAACGGTGACCTTGGCGCACTGGAACTCGTTCTCGCAGGCTCCCACACCACTTCCTGCGAGTAGAAGCGCTCCAGCCCGGAAGGGGCGGAGGCCACGATGGAAGGATCGGCCTTGGCGGTTGCCGTCTCCTGGGTGCGGTCTCCGCCGTTGAGCAGGCTGCACGAAGCCAGCACCATGGCAAGAACCAGGCGCCGGCGGCACGGAGCCCGGTCGCCAGGGACCGGGGGCGTGCGGGCAGGGGGCGGGCAGTCATCGGGTCTCCTTGGAGGGCTAGATCAGGCTGGCTGCCATGGATTCAATGGTCAACAGCGGGGCAACGTTGGTGGTGGTGATGCGTTCACGGGCTTTGTTGATTGCGTCCATCCGCGCCAGGGTGGTTTCCGGCGTTGAGCGGCTGGCGAACTCCTCCAATTCGCTCCTCAGCTCAACGTTTACCAGCTCCACAGCATTCCCGAGCTGGATAATCAGCACGTCGCGGTAGAACGACAGCAGATCGGTGAGGGTCCGGTCCAGGGAGTCGGTGATGGACCGTTTCGCCCGGCGTTTCTGGTCGTCCTCAAGCTGTTTCACCTGGCTTCGCATGGCCGGGGGAAGGGTTCCGGACTCCGGTGCGCCCAGCGTGGCTAGCAGCGCGGCCTTCTCCGCGGCGTCGCGCTCCTCATTGGAGCTGGCGGCTTCCGCGGTGGCGATTTTCACGAGCTTGTCCGCCATCATCACGGCCGCCGTGACGCCCCGCAGTCCGAGCGGGAACCGGACGGTTTCGAGGCGGCGTTCCCGGGCCGCCTCATCCCTGGCCAGGCGGCGGGCAATGCCGACATGGCTTTGCGCGGCGCGGGCCGCGCGCTCGGCAAGGGCAGGATCGACGCCGTCGCGCTTAACCAGGAGGGCGGCAACATCCGAGGCGGGCGGCAACCGCAGCGCCACGCTCCGGCAGCGGGAACGGATGGTGACCAGCACGTCCGCGGGGGAGGGTGCGCAGAGCATCCATACGGTGCGCGGCGTGGGCTCCTCAATCGCCTTGAGGAGCACATTGGTGGTCCGCTCCGCCATCCGGTCCGCGTCCTCCACCACGATGATCCGCCACCGCCCGGACGACGGCCGGTTCCCGGCGGTGGCCACCAGTTCACGCGCCTCGTCGATGGTGATGGTGACCTTCTCGGTCCGGACGAAGGTTACATCCGAATGCGTTTCGCCCAGGATGGTGTGGCAGGCCTGGCAGGTGCCGCAGCCGCGCAGGTTCACGTCCTCCTGGTCGCAGTTGAGCGCAGCGGCAAACGCCTTGGCCGCATTCGAGCGTCCAGATCCCGGAGGGCCGGTGAACAGCCAGGCATGGGTCAGGCTGTCACCGCTGGACGCCTGGCGCAGTTGTTCGACGACGGCGGGCTGGCCCTGGAGGTCGTCCCACACGGTCATGGGTTACCGCCGCCACGGGCGCCAAGGGAGGAAACCGCACCTGCCGGGGCGACTGGGCTGACTGCCAGCAGGGCGTCCACCCGCTCCAGGATTTGTGCCGCCAGATCCCCGACCGGGAGCCGGGCGGGCAGCACCAGGTAGGCGTCCGGGCGGCTGCGGGCAAGTCCGAGGAATGCCTCGCGGATGCGGCCGTGGAATTCGTCCGCCTCGGACTCGAGCCGGTCTTCAGCGGCGTCACCGGCGGTGCGGCGCTGCCGCCCCACTGCCGGGTCAACGTCCAGCAGGATGGTGAGGTGCGGTTGCAGCCCGGACGTGGCCCACTCGTTCAAGGACCGGACGGCGTCCGTGCCGAGATTGCGCCCTGCGCCCTGGTAGGCGACGGAGGAATCGATATAGCGGTCCGTCAGGACGATCTCGCCACGTTCCAGTGCCGGCCGGATCACCTGGGTGGCATGCGCCGCCCGCGAGGCGGCGAAAATCAGCGCTTCGGTGTGGGCATCAATGTGCCCGTGGCCATGGTCCAGGACCAGGGAACGCAACTTTTCACCGATGGCGGTTCCGCCCGGCTCCCGGGTCCGGAGTACCGTCAGCCCCCGGGATTCAAGCGCTTCCGCGAGCCGGGCCGCCTGCGTTGATTTGCCGGCACCGTCGCCGCCTTCAAACGCGATGAAAAGTCCGGACCCTTGTGTGCTCACACCTCAAGACTACCGACCGCCAGGGCCAATCAACGATTGCGGAACCGCGCATGTGGACAGGCCTGCCGGCCCTGCCATGCCCTTCCGGGAACATGGCTGCCGGGCCAGTACGCTTTTGACCATGAGTCTTTCCGAACAGCACGCGGCCGACCTGTCAGCAGAGACGGTGGTGGTTGCGGCCGGACGTCCCCCGCGGGAACGGGACATGCCCGTGAACCCGCCCCTGGTCCTTTCATCCACCTACTTCGGCACGGGTTCGCTCGATACCGGCGACCGCGGCTACGGGCGCTACTCCAACCCCACGTGGGATCCCTTCGAAGAGGCACTCGCCCGGCTCGAAGGAGCCGAACTGCCCGGGCTGCTGTACTCCTCGGGCCTCGCCGCCGTCAGCTCCGCCCTGTCGCTCATTCCCGCCGGCGGAGCGCTGGTCATGCCCACCCACAGCTATTCGGGGACCCTGGTGATGGCCTCGGAGCTGGCCCAGAAGGGCTTTGTCGAACTCCGCGCCGTGGACATCGCCGATACCGCCGCTGTCAAGGCTGCGCTGGCACCGGGCGGTCCCGGAGCGCGCCCCGCGGCGATGCTGTGGCTGGAGAGCCCCACCAACCCGATGCTCGGCATCGCCGACGTCGCGGCACTCACGGAGGCGGCGCACGCGGCAGGTGCCATCGTGGTCACCGACAATACTTTCTCCACGCCGCTGGTGCAGCAACCGCTGGCCCTCGGCTCCGACGTCGTCCTGCATTCGGTGACCAAGTACCTGGCGGGCCATTCCGACGTCGTCCTTGGCGCCCTGGTGACGTCAAACCCTGACATCCGCTCGGCCCTGCTGCACAACAGGACCATCCATGGCGGCATTGCCGGCCCCTTCGAAGCGTGGCTGGCTGCGGGGCCTGCGGACGCTCGCGCTCCGGGTGGAACGGTCACAGCAGTCCGCAATGATCCTCGCGGAGCGGCTCAGCAACCACCCCCGGGTCGAGTCCATCCGGTTCCCGGGGCTGCCCGCTGACCCGGGGCATGAGCGGGCGAAAGCCCAGATGAAGGGATTCGGATCCATCGTCTGCATCCAGGTGGCCCCTGCCGGGGGACTGGACGGCGCCGGGGCAGCGGACAAGCTTGTCCAGGCCCTGGAGCTGTGGCTGCCGGCCACGTCCCTCGGCGGCGTCGAATCCCTGATCGAACGCCGCCGCCGGCATGCTGCCGAGCCGACGAGCGTCCCGGAGAACCTGGTCCGACTGAGCGTGGGCATCGAGAACGTCGAAGACCTTTGGGCCGACCTGGAGCAGGCGCTGGACACGTTGGGAGGCTAGGCTTGGGTTGTGGACGGTGAACTGATTATTCGGCCTGTTGAAACGGCAGTGTTCTTTATCCTTGCCCTGGTGGCACTGGGCCTTGAGCTCTGGGCCGTGGTGGACTGCGCGCGGCACCGCGCCAACGCCTTCGAGGCAACCGGCAAGCGGACCAAGACCTTTTGGCTGGCACTGACCGGCGGCGCGGCCTTTGTTGGCGTCATTTCACTGTTCGGCAGCGGCGGCGGTATCTTCGGCACCCTCGGCCTCTTCGGGCTTGCCGCTGTGGTGGCCGCCTCTGTGTACCTTGCTGACGTACGGCCGGCGGTCAAGGACGCAGGCCGTGGCGGCAGCCGCAACATGGGCCCCTACGGTCCCTGGTAATCCCCGCCGGCCCCCAGGCTCGCCCAGGGACCCCTGCCGGCGTGGGCCCATCCGGCTAAGGCCGCGGAGCCACCGCTTCCCAGTCCACCGTCACTTCGCCAAGACGCCACCGGGCCGGTCCGTCCTGCACCGGCCAGCCGGCGTCGCGCAACGACCGGCACATGCCCTGCCAGCGCTGCCGGTTGCCGAACGACGCCAGGGGAGCGGCTTCCAGCCAGGAGCGGTCCATCGCCTGCAGCAGCCCGTGCACCCGCTCGCCGGGAACGTTGCGGTGGATGAGCGCCTTCGGCAGGCGTTCGGCCACGTCCGAGGGCAGGTCGAAGCTGCCGAAGCGGACTGAAATGCTCAGTGACAGGGGCCGTTCGGCGTCCAGCGCCACCCACGTCACCCGCCGCCCGATCTCATCGCAGGTCCCGTCAATGAACAGGCCGTTGTCCGGGAGGCGGTCCTGGACCAGCCGCCAGATGCCCGCCACGTCCGCCTCCTCGTACTGCCGCAGCACATTGAAGGCCCGCACCAGGACGGGGCGGCCGGGGATGGGAAGTTCGAAGCCTCCCACGTGGAAGCTCAGGCCCGGCCGCTGAAGGGGCAGGGCGGCCTGGACGCGTGAGGGTTCGATCTCGATGCCGCGGACCTGGACGTCCGGCCGGACGGCGGCCAGCCGTTCATACAGTTCGACGGCGGTGGCCGGCGTGGCCCCGTAGCCCAGGTCCACCACCAGCGGGTCAGCCGCGGACCGCAGGCGCCAGGCCTGGGGTCCGGTCAGCCAGCGGTCGAGGCGGCGCATGCGGTTCGGATTGGTGGTGCCGCGGGTAACGTTGCCCACCGGCCGGCCCTGCCGGCCCGCGGTGTTCCTGCCGGTGATCTGCGGGGCGGCCACCCGTTCAGCCTTTTGAACCACCGACCCACCTTACCGTTGCCACGGCAGCGGAGGCTCCTCCGCCGTCGGGTTGTAACGCTGGGCGGGCGGCAACGGCGCTCGGCTAGGATGAAAATCATGACTTACAAGCTGATTCTGCTGCGCCACGGCCACAGCGAATGGAACGCCAAGAACCTGTTCACCGGCTGGGTGGACGTTGACCTGAACGACCAGGGCCGCGAGGAAGCAGCACGGGGCGGTGAGCTCCTGGTGGAGAACAACGTGCTCCCGGATGTGCTCTACACCTCCCTGCTGAAGAGGGCCATCAACACGGCCAACATCGCCCTGGACAAGGCTGACCGCGGCTGGATCCCGGTGAAGCGCGACTGGCGCCTGAACGAGCGCCACTATGGCGCCCTGCAGGGCAAGGACAAGGCCCAGACCCTGGCCGAGTACGGCGAGGAGCAGTTCATGGAATGGCGCCGGTCCTACGACACCCCGCCGCCGCCCCTGGACGACAACTCCGAATTCTCCCAGGCCCACGACCCGCGCTACGCGGACCTCGGTGACGCGCTTCCCCGCACCGAGTGCCTGAAGGACGTGCTGGTCCGCCTGCTCCCGTACTGGGAATCGGACATCAAAGAAGACCTGAAGGCCGGCAAGACCGTCCTGGTCACCGCGCACGGCAACTCGCTCCGCGCACTGGTCAAGCACCTCGACGGCATCAGCGACGAAGCCATCGCCGGCCTGAACATCCCCACCGGCATCCCGCTCGTGTACGACCTGGACGAGAACTTCCAGCCCATCAAGCGGGGCGGCACCTACCTCGATCCCGAAGCTGCCGAGGAAGCCATCCTGGCGGTCGCCAACCAGGGCAAGAAATAGGGCAGCAAACAACGACGGCGGGCTGGTCACCCTTGGTGGCCAGCCCGCCGTCGCTCTTAAGGACGTGGCGGTCAGCTGTGCTCGATGCCGTTCGGCTGCCATGCGCCGGTCACCAGATAGGTAACCTTCTGGGCGACCGAAACGCCGTGGTCCGCGAACCGCTCGAAGTAGCGGCTGGCAAGGGCCACGTCCACGGTGGTGGCGGGCGACTCTTTCCACTCCGGCGCGGCGATCGCCTTGAAGACGCTCAGGTGCAGGTCGTTGATGACCGTGTTGGCCTTCAGGATGTCCCGGGCCACTTCGAGGTCGCGGGTCTCCAGCAGGACGGTGAGCTTGGCAGCGATTTCCTTGTCCAGCTCGGCCATCTGCTTGAACGTCTCCGTCATGGACGCCGGAATCACCGTGGACGGGAACCGGAGGCGGGCCAGCTGCGCGACGTGGCGGGCGAGATCGCCCATCCGCTCCAGCGATGCACTCATGCGCAGGGAGCCCACGATCATCCGCAGGTCGCTGGCCACCGGGCCCTGCAGCGCCAGGATGTCGATGGCCCGCTCATCCAGGCTGTTCTGCAGGAAGTCAATGCGCGCGTCGGCGGCAATGACATCCTGGGCGAGGTCCACATCCGCCACTTCGAAGGAGGTGGTGGCTTTGTCCATCGCTTCGCTGACCAGGCGGGAGATCTCCACCAGCTGGTCACCGACCGCGGTGAGTTCTTCCTGAAAAACCTTACGCACGTAGGCGTCCTTTCCTTGAAACCCCTGCCGGGCCCGCTTCCGGGCAGCAGGAATCGTGTGGCCGTTCGGCACTCCAACTGGTTACTCTGCCAGTATCCGGTAAACGGTTGGGCCCTTGAAGGTGAACGTTAGTTGAACCGTGGTCGCAGGGGGTCCGGACGCGCCGGATGGGCCCCGGCAAGCGCATAAGGTGGACCTGTGGATCCTATGCTCATCGGTCTGGTTGCAGGCCTCGTCGGCCTGGCGCTCGGCACCTTTGGCGTGCTCGCCTTCCGGGTCAGCGAGAAGCAGCGCCAGCTGCTGGACATCGACGCAGAGGAGCTGGCACTGCCTGCCGGGGCCGCGGAAGTACTTGCCATCATCGGGCGGGCCTTCGTGGTGGTTGACACGGTGGACGGCGTGGTCCGTGCCAGCCCCGCAGCCTACGCCTACGGCCTGGTGCGCGGACATACCGTGGTCCACAAGGAGCTGCTGGACATGACGGCCGGTGTCCGGCGCGACGGCGTCATCCTGGAGAAGCAGCTGGAACTGCCCCGCGGGCCGCTGGGACAGGGAACCATCATCGTGCAGGTGCGGGCAGCCATGCTCGGCGAGGAATACATTCTCCTGCTCGCAGACGACCGCACCGAGATCACCCGCACGGAGGAGATCCGCAACGACTTCGTCGCCAACGTCTCCCATGAACTCAAGACGCCGGTGGGCGCCATCTCGCTGCTCGCCGAGGCCCTTGAATCCTCCGCCGACGACGAGCAGGCAGTCCGACGCTTCGCCAAGCGGATGCACAAGGAATCCGGCCGGCTTGCCGCGCTGGTGCAGGACATCATCGAACTGTCGCGCCTGCAGGGAGCCAGCGTCATCCAGCAGGGCGGCCCCGTGGACGTCAACACAGTGATCGCGGAGGCGGTGGACCGGTCCCAGCTGCCCGCGGAAAGCAAGAACATCAGGATCGTGGTGGGCGGCCGGACCGAGGGCAAGGTGTTCGGCGACCAGGACCTGCTGGTCACCGCCCTGCGCAACCTCATCGACAACGCCATCCGGTACTCGCCGGCCAACACCCGGGTGGGCATTGGTGTCCGGTCCCGGGACGGGCTCGTCTCCATCTCCGTCACGGACCAGGGCGAGGGCCTCACTCCGGAAGAACAGGAACGCGTCTTCGAACGCTTCTACCGTGTGGACGCGGCGCGGTCCCGCCACACCGGCGGTACCGGCCTGGGCCTGAGCATCGTCAAGCATGTCGCCTCCAACCATGGCGGCGAGGTGACCGTCTGGTCCCAGCCCGGCCAGGGATCCACCTTCACCCTCCGCCTGCCCGAGATGGAAGGGCACGACGGCGGTGACGACGTTCCGCCCGCGGCCGCCCCTGGGCAGGAGCAGCCAGGACAGCGGACCGACCAGCCAACACTTACCCAGGTACCCCGCGCCGCCGGCGCAAAAGAACGAGGAGCTAGCGCTTGAGCAGGATCTTGATTGTGGAGGACGAGGAGTCGTTCAGCGATCCCTTGTCCTATTTGCTGGGCAAAGAGGGTTTCGAAGTGGAGGTGGTGGACAACGGCCTGGACGCCATCACCGAATTCGACCGCAATGGCGCCGACCTGGTGCTCCTGGACCTGCAGCTCCCGGGCCTGCCCGGGACGGAGGTCTGCCGCCAGCTCCGGCAGCGATCCAGCGTCCCGGTGATCATGCTGACGGCCAAGGACTCGGAAATCGACAAAGTGGTGGGGCTGGAACTGGGGGCTGACGACTACGTCACCAAGCCCTATTCGTCCCGCGAGCTGGTGGCCCGGGTCCGGGCGGTGCTGCGCCGCCAGGGCGAGCCCGAAGAACTGATCTCCTCCACGGTGCAGGCCGGCCCGGTCCGGATGGACATCGAGCGTCACGTGGTGAGCGTGGACGGCGAGCAGGTCCTGCTTCCGTTGAAGGAATTCGAGCTGCTTGAGATGCTCCTGCGCAACTCCGGCCGGGTGCTGACCCGCGGCCAGCTTATAGACCGGGTGTGGGGCTCGGATTATGTGGGCGACACCAAGACCCTGGACGTCCACGTGAAGCGGCTGCGCGGCAAGATCGAACCCGATCCTTCCGCACCGCGGTACCTGGTGACTGTGCGCGGGCTCGGCTACAAGTTCGAGCCGTAGGGGCGCCGCGGGTCCATGACCGTATCACAGGACATACAAAAGGGAGGGGCCGGCAGGCCCCTCCCTTTTGCATGTGGCTTGCTGTGCGGCCTAGTGGCCGGTGCCGCCGCCAAGCTCGGAGGCCGTGGGTGACGGCGTGGGGGAAGGCGACGGGGTGCTTCCGGCCGGCAGGTATTCCTTGTACTCCGGCAAGGTGGTGTCCAGGACCGGAACCTTGACGGTGTTGCTGACGTTGGTGCCGCTTTCGGTGATCTTGATATCCACCAGCGAGCCCGGGATGCCGCCGGTGGTGCTCAGGACCGCTTCATCGGTTTCGTTGTTCAGCAGGACGTAGGAGTTCGCCTTGACCGGAATCTCGGTCTGTGAGCCCTCGGCGCCGTTGACCGTGAGCTTCACGTCCTGGGACGAAGAGTTGTACACGGCACCGATGACCCGGCCCGGCTCGTCCTCGCCGTTGGAAACGATCAAGAAGTTGCTCAGCTTGAGGGGGCCGAGGTCGGTGACAATGCCGTCCGACGCCTGGTACTGCTCGTTTGTCTGCTGGGAATTGATGTACCCGCAGCCCGACGTCAGCAGCCCGATGCCAAGGGCGGCAGCCGTCAGTGCCAGTTTGCCGCGCTGGGCCCGGTTCGTCGCAGTGAAACGCACGTCACGTACTCCTCGAGAGTCTTGAAACAGATTTAGGCATAGCCTATCCGGAAAGCCGCCGAAACGAGGATTCGGCGGCGTCACATCGCCCTTGGCAGCGCACCGGCGATGCACTATTATCCGCATCCGTCAAGGGGTCCAAGGGGGTTGATTTGGGCCAATTTCCGCGTATTTTCGCGGTTCCAGGGCCTCTCCGCGGCCGGGCATATGCCTGAATCGTGATAAACTGGTCTGCGGGAAAGGGGAAATGTCCACATGGTATTTGAGGTCGGCGAGACAGTAGTTTACCCTCACCACGGTGCTGCGAAGATTGAAGAAATCAAGATGCGCACCATCAAGGGCGAAGAGAAAATGTATCTCAAGCTCAAGGTGGCTCAGGGTGATCTGACCATTGAAGTTCCAGCAGAAAACGTTGACCTTGTTGGGGTCCGGGACGTAGTGGGCAAGGATGGCCTGGAGCACGTGTTTGATGTGCTCCGTGCCGAGTTCACCGAAGAGCCCACCAACTGGTCACGCAGGTACAAGGCAAATCTGGAGAAGCTTGCTTCCGGTGACGTCATCAAGGTAGCAGAGGTCGTGCGCGACCTGTGGCGCCGTGATCACGACCGGGGCCTTTCCGCAGGCGAGAAGCGAATGCTGGCCAAGGCCCGGCAGATTCTGATCTCAGAACTGGCGCTGGCCGAAAAGACCGACGAAGAGAAGGCGGCAAGCGTTCTCGACGAGGTTTTGGCTTCCTAAGAATTAAGCCCCGGCGGCACGAAAGTGCGCCGGGGCTTCTTTTTTTCTCCGCACCTTCACAGCCAACACACGGCAGGGACCGCGCCGGGCACTGCGGCCCGCGGCGACGTAGGCTAGTCCGCATGAGCGAAACACCTAACCGCCTGGTCACCGCGGTGATCCTGGTGGCCGCAGGTTCGGGGCAGCGCCTTGGTTATGGCATGCCCAAGGCTGCAGTGCCGCTGGGTGGAGAACCCATCCTGATGCATGCCCTGCGCGGCATCGTCGCGTCCGGAATCAGCAGCCAGGTATGCATTGCGCTGCCCGCCGGCAATGACGGGCTGCGCCGGCTGTGCGAAGACTTCCGCGAAGAGCTTGCCGACGGCGGTCCGCTCCTGACGATCGTTGACGGCGGAGCCACCCGCGCAGACTCCGTCCGGGCCGGACTGGACGCACTGATGGACGGGACGGACGCCGTCATGGTCCACGATGCTGCCCGCGCCCTGACGCCGGACTCCGTCTTCCACCGCATCGCCGACGCCCTCGCTGCCGGTGCCGAGGCGGTCATCCCCGCCATCGCCGTCGTGGACACCGTCAAGACAGTGAAAGCCACCGCGGGCGGCGGTTCGCCTGCGCCGGAGGTCGTGACCGGAACGGCGCCCCGTGAGGACCTGCGCGCGGTCCAGACGCCCCAAGGGTTCCGCTTGCCCACGCTCCAGCGTGCCCACGAGGCCGCCCGGTCACTCGACCCGCAACAGTCGGCAGCCGTCACCGATGACGCCATGCTGGTGGAAATGACCGGCACCCCGGTCCACGTGGTCCGCGGTTCCACCCAGTCGCTGAAAATCACCACGCCGCTGGACCTGATCCTGGCCGAAGGGCTGCTCGAAGGCCCGCTGGGTGCCCGCTGGGTGGAAGGCTAGGAATGAAAGACCCGCAAATGATCATTCCCCGGACCGGCATCGGCCTGGACGTCCACGCCTATGCCGCAGAGGATTCCCCGCGCCCCCTGTGGCTCGGCGGACTGTTGTGGCCGGGTGAACGTGGCCTGGCCGGACACTCCGACGGGGATCCCGTTGCGCACGCGGCGGCGGATGCGCTGTTCTCGGCGGCCGGCATCGGGGACCTCGGCACCCACTTCGGCACTGACCGGCCGGAATTCGCCGGCGCCTCGGGAGTGACACTCCTGGCCGAAGCCGCGCGGATCGTCCGGGCCGCCGGCTTCGAAATAGGAAACGTGGCAGTCCAGTTCGTGGCCAACCGGCCCAAATTCGGGCCCCGCCGGGAAGAATCGCAGCAGGTCCTCAGTGACGCCGCGGACGCCCCCATCAGCGTCACCGCCACCACCAGCGACAGGCTCGGATTCACCGGACGCGGTGAGGGCATCACCGCCGTGGCAACCGCCCTGGTCTACCCGCGGCCTGCCGGCGCCATCGGCTAGTCTGGAGCGGTGACCCTGCGCTTCTATGACACTGCCTCCGCTGAAGTCCGGAACTTCGTCCCCCTGGTCGAAGGAAAGGCCAGCCTGTACTACTGCGGGGCAACGGTGCAGGGCATGCCCCACGTGGGACACATCCGGTCCGCGATCGCCTTCGACCAGCTCACGCGCTGGCTGGCGTTCCGGGGGTTCCGGGTAACGGTGGTCCGGAACGTGACGGACATTGACGACAAAATCCTGGCGAAGTCGGAGGCGTCTTTCGCCCCGGACTTCGTGCCGGAGCCCGGGGACGTGGCACAGGAAGAGTGGTGGGCGCTGGCGTACCGCTACGAGCAGGAGTTCCTGCGGGCCTACGACACCCTCGGCGTTTCCCGGCCCACCTACGAGCCGCGGGCCACCGGCCACATCCCGGAGATGCACGCCCTGATCCAGCAGCTGATCGACCGGGGCCACGCCTACCCGGCACTGGATGACTCGGGTGACGTGTACTTCGACGTGCGCTCGTGGAGCAAGTACGGCGCCCTGACCCGGCAGAACATCGACGACATGCAGGCTGCCCCGGACGCCGACCCGCGCGGCAAGAAGGACCCCCGCGACTTCGCCCTGTGGAAGGGCTCCAAGGAGGGCGAACCCGCCACGGCGTCCTGGGCTTCGCCGTGGGGCGCGGGCCGTCCCGGCTGGCACCTGGAGTGCTCCGCGATGGTCACCAAGTACCTTGGCACGGAGTTTGACTTCCACGGCGGCGGGCTGGACCTGCGCTTCCCGCACCACGAGAACGAGATGGCTCAGTCGCAGGCGGCAGGGCATCCCTTCGCCAGCTTCTGGATGCACAACGGCATGGTGACCTATGAGGGCGAGAAGATGTCCAAGTCCATCGGCAACACCATCAGCCCCGCCGAAATGCTGGAACTCGCCCCGCCGCGGGTGGTGCGCTACTACCTCGGCCAGGCCCACTACCGCTCCGTCCTTGACTACCGTCCCACGTCGCTGCAGGAGGCGGCGGCCGCCGTCGAACGTATTGACGGGTTCCTGGGCAAGGCCGCGGCACGCCTGGGCCAGGATGCCGGGCCTGGTGCGGACGGCGGCCGCACGCCCGGAAGCCTGGAAGCATTTTCCGAGGCCATGGACGACGACCTGAACGTGCCGCGCGCGCTGGCTGCCCTGCACGAGGCCGTCCGGACGGGCAATACAGCCCTGGCGGAGGGCGACGACGACGCCGCCCGGGAGGCGATGCGCGCCGTCACCGTCATGACGGGCGTGCTGGGGCTCGACGCCGTTGCCGGTACCGACGCCCGGAACAGCCGGGAATCGGATGCGCTCGGCGTCCTGGTGGAGGCGCAGCTCGCTGCCCGGGCCGCGGCACGGGCCAACAAGGACTGGGCTGCCTCGGACTCCATCCGCGACATGCTCAACGAGGCCGGCGTGGTGGTCGAGGACGGCCCGGACGGCGCCACCTGGAGCCTGAAGCGCGACTGACCCGAAGGATTCCCGCCGCGGTCCGGCGATTTTTCTTCGGTCAGTAGACTGGTATGCAGACTCAGTCAACACAATCAAGGGTGGAACATCATGGCCAACAATGGTCGCCGATCGGTTAAAGCGAAGAAGGGCCCAACCATCGGAACCGGTGGCCATGGCCGAAAGGCCCTGGAAGGCAAGGGGCCAACGCCCAAGGCGGAGGACAGGCCGTACCACAAGGCCCACAAGGCCAAGCAGCTTGCCGAGCGGTCCGCCGCGAAGCGCGGCACCGGTGCCCGCAGCGCGGGCGCGGCGAAGTCCGGACCCAAGGGACGCGCCACCGAGGAAGTCGTCACCGGCCGCAACTCGGTGGTGGAGGCGCTCCGCGCCGGCATCCCCGCCAAGGCGCTGCACGTCGCCATCCGGATCGAAATGGATGACCGCGTCAAGGAGTCCCTGAAGCTCGCGGCCGAGCGCGGCATCCCGCTCCTGGAAACGGGCAAGCCCGAGCTGGACCGGATGACGGATGACGCGGTCCACCAGGGGCTGGTCCTGCAGATCCCGCCGTACGACTATGCGGACGCCTATGAGCTGGCCGAAGAAACGGTGGACAAGTGGAAGAAGGGGCACGTCGCCAACGCCCCGCTCTTTGTGGCCCTTGACGGCATCACCGATCCCCGCAACCTCGGCGCCATCATCCGCTCCGTGTCAGCATTCAGCGGCCACGGCGTCATCGTTCCCGAACGCCGCTCGGTCGGAGTCACCGCCTCCGCCTGGAAGACCAGCGCCGGCGCCGCAGTCCGCGTGCCCGTGGCTCGCGCCTCCAACCTCAACAATGCCCTCAAGCAGTTCAAGAACATGGGCATCTTTGTCCTGGGCCTGGACGGCGACGGCGACGTTTCGCTGCCGGACCTGACGCTCGCAACGGAACCGGTGTGCATCGTGGTGGGCTCGGAAGGGAAGGGACTCAGCCGGCTGGTCCGGGAGAACTGCGACCAGATCGTGTCCATCCCCATCGATTCGGCGATGGAATCGCTGAATGCCTCCATGGCAGTGGGGATCTCGCTGTACGAGGTCTCGCGCCAGCGGGCAACAAAGTAGGAAACGCTCAAAAAGTTAGAAATGTGAAGGGACGGAGCCCGCGTTCTGCGGGCCCTTCCCTCCCCGGCGCCATGTCCGGCGCCGGGGCAGGTCAAATGCCCGTGGCGGCTACTATTTAGGTGATGGTCATGCCGCTTTTCGACACCGCTTCCACCATGGACTCCTCCACGGCAGTTCCCCTCGGTGTCAGCGTTCCGCGTGGAGATTCCGGCGGCACGCGGCACCGCGCCGGGGGCCGGGCCAACGTGGCCTGCTACGCCCCGGGAGTTCCCAGCCTGGAAATCGTCTACATCGCACCCGGCGGGGACTGGCGTGTCCAGGCGCTCCCCAACGTTACCGACGGCGTCCACCACGGCATCGTGGAGGACCTGCCCTATGGCGCGCGGTACGGGTTCCGTCCCGCCTCCCATGAGCAGTCGCTGCCGCTTGCCATGCCCACCAGGGAGGTTGAGGACGACGGCGGCCAGCCCCTGCTGCTCGATCCGTACGGCCGTGCAGTGGACCAGCGGGACGGGGTGCTCACCAGCGTCCGGATGGCCGGCGACTTCAGCTGGGACGGCGACGAACGGCTGCGCCTGAAGTGGCGCGACACCATCATTTACGAAGCCCATGTCCGCGGGCAGACCATGCTCCACCCGGATGTTCCCCGGGAGCTGCGCGGCACCTACGCCGGCATGGCACACCCCGCCGTGGTGGAGCACCTCACCAGCCTGGGAATCACTTCGGTGCAGCTGCTCCCGGTGCATTTCCACCTCGACGAACCGCACCTGCAGGACCTGGGGCTGACCAACTACTGGGGCTACAACACCGCGGCCTTCTTTGCCCCGCACCCGGCGTATGCCACAAAGGCGGCCCAGGAAGCCGGGCCGAAGGCTGTCCAGGACGAATTCAAGGGAATGGTCAAGGCGCTCCACGCCGCCGGCCTCGAGGTCATCCTGGACGTCGTGTACAACCACACGGCCGAGGGCGGACCCGACGGCCAGACGGTCAGCTTCCGGGGCCTGGGGGAGGACAAGTACTACCGCACGGACGGGCACGGCAGGTACGTGGATACTACCGGCTGTGGGAACAGCCTGAACTTCGGCGAGCCCCGGGTGGTCCAGCTGGTGGTGGACTCGCTCCGGTACTGGGTGGACGAGTTCCACATTGACGGCTTCCGTTTCGACCTCGCGGTCACTCTTTGCCGCAACGCTGCCAACGAATTCGACCCACGGCATCCGTTCCTGCTGGCCGTCGCGGCGGACCCCGTCCTGTCGGACGTAAAGCTGATCGCCGAACCGTGGGACGTGGGCTACGGGGGCTGGCAGACCGGGCGGTTCCCGGTGGGCTGGGTGGACTGGAACGACCACTTCCGGGATTCCCTGCGCTCCTTCTGGCTTGCGGACCGGGCCGCCCTCGAAAACGGCGGCCACGGCGGATCAGTCGCCAGGCTCGCCGACTCGCTGTCAGGCTCCGCGGCCCTCTTCCAGGCCTCCGGACGATCCCGCCTGGCATCGGTGAACTACATCACCGCCCACGACGGTTTCACCCTGAACGACCTCGTTTCCTTCGACCGGAAGCACAACGAGGACAACGGTGAGCAGAACCGGGACGGCCACGGGGACAACCGCAGCTACAACCACGGCGTGGAGGGCCCCACCGAGAACGGCGACATCCTCGCCAAGCGGGCACAGTCCCGGCGCAACCTGATGGCCTCGCTGCTCATTTCGCTCGGCGTGCCCATGATCACCGCCGGCGACGAACTGGCGCGGACCCAGCTGGGCAACAATAACGCCTATTGCCAGGACAACGCCATCACCTGGGTGGACTGGACCCGCACGCCGGAATCCCACGAAATGCTCCGCAGCACCAAGCGCTACATCCGGCTGCGCAAGGAGTTCCTCGCCGCCCAGCCGCACGACTTCCCCGTCCGCGACGAGCAGTCCTACCTCTACTGGTTCGACCAGGACGGCCGGCCCATGTCCACCGAGCGGTGGAATGATCCGCACCACCGGGTGGTCCAGCTCCTGCTCGGCACCGACGACGGGGAGTTCGCAGGGCTGATCGTGGTGAACGGCGGAACCTCGGATGTGCAGATCACGCTCCCGGAGGGGGCCGCCGAACAGGCCGCCCCGCGGAGGTTCGAGCTCCGCCTGACCACCTCGCCGCTGCACGAGCAGCGGCAGGGCGGTGTGGTGGCTGCCGGGGGGACGGACGTGGCCGAGGCCAACTCCATCAGCATTTACCGCACGTAGCCGGGATCCAGGAATGCGCAACCGTACCCTCCTGCCCCTGCTGCTGGGCGCCCTGGCAGTGCTCGCCCTGGTCATGTTCGGCGGCCCCGGACTGCTGGATCAACCGTCGCAAACCACGACGGCGGGAGCCACCACGACGGCGGAGGCCACCTCCCGGGGGACGGCACCTGGTCCCGGATCACCGTCCGGCCCGGTGGCGCCGGCCCCGGCCGAGAACCCGTCGGGGCTGGCAGCAATCCGGGAATCGGAGCTGCCGCCTGAGGGACGCAGGGTCCTGGCACTCATCCGCGCAGGCGGCCCATACCAGTACAGCCAGGATGGCCAGCCCTTCGGCAACTTCGAACGCCTCCTGCCCCGCCGCGACCGCGGATACTACCGCGAGTACACGGTGCCCACACCCGGGGAACCAGACCGGGGTGCCCGGCGGATCGTGGCCGGCAGCGGCGGAGACAAGTACTACACCGAAGACCATTACGAGTCGTTCACATTCATAGCGGAAGGCAGCTAAGCAAGCCATGAAGATCTACTCCGGCGATACCTGGACCCTGGAGGAACTGCAGGAACAGGTGGCCGATGCCGGACGCCGAAGCCTGGTTGTCCCGCCGGCTGACAGCAAGCGTGCCGTTCTGGAAACGTTCGGTGAAGTCCTCAGTTTCCCGGAACACTACGGCGTCAACCTCGACGCCCTGAACGATTCCCTGCACGACTTCGCGGACTCCATCACGGACAACGGCAATGCCCCGGTCACGGTCCTCTGGCAGGTGGCCGCGCCGTTCCGGAGCGACAGGTCCTTCGGGATCATCTGTGAGATCCTCCAGGACGCGGAAAGCTACGCCGGCAAGGACCTGGCCGTCACCGCCGTCCTGCTCTAGCCGCAGTCAGCCGCCGGCAGGTTCCTCCTGCGACAGGTAGGTGTCGAGCAGTTCGGAGGCCCGGCCGCCGTCGTCCTCCGCAGCCAGCCCCTTGCGCATGCTCTCCGCCTTTTCCCTGCCGGCGGGGAACGGGGGCAGCAGCGGAATTTCCGGGTCCGTCAGCACCTCGATCACCACGGGCCGGTCCGCGGCAAAGGCCTGCTCCCAGGCATCTCCAAGGAGCTCCGGGTCCTCCACCCGGATGCCCCCAAGGCCCAGCAGCTCGGCGTATCCGGCGAACGGGAAATCCGGGAGCTCCTGGCTGGCAGCGAACCGCGGCTCGCCTTCCGACTCGCGTTGTTCCCAGGTGACCTCCGTCAGCTCCCGGTTGTTGAAGACGCACACCACGAACCGCGGGTCCTCCCAGTCCTGCCACCGGTGGGCCACCGTGGCCAGCTCGGCGACGCCCGCCATCTGCATGGCACCGTCCCCGGCCAGGCCACCAGCGGCCGGTCGGGGTGGGCCAGTTTGGCGGCAATCCCGTACGGAATGGAGCACCCCATGCTGGCGAGGGTTCCGGAAAGATGCGCCGGGACCCCGGGCGGCAGCACCAGCTGGCGGGCGTACCAGTACACGCAGCTTCCGACGTCGACGCTCACCTGCGCGTTCGCCGGGAGCCTGCCGTTAAGCTCGCGGACCACGCGTTCCGGATTGACGGGAAGGGCAGGCACGGCGGCACGGTCCGCGGCGAGGATGCGCCAGCGGCTGACCTCATGTTCCACGTCCGAACGCCACTGCCCGCGCGGGCGGTGCTCGAGCCTCCGGCCCAGGGCGGTGAGGGCGGATGCCGCGTCACCGGCCAGGCCCACCTCCACCGGGTAGCGGTTGCCGATCTTCTTCTCATCGATGTCGATCTGCACGGCGCGCGCTGCCCCGGGCGGCGGATAGAACTCGGTCCACGGATCATTGGAGCCCACAATCAGCAGGGCATCGCAGTTGCCCAGCAGGTGGGCGCTGGCAGTGGTGCCCAGGTGGCCCATGGTCCCGACGGCGAAGGGAAGGGTCTCATCCACGTACGGCTTGCCCAGCAGGCTGGTGGCAATGCCGGCACCCAGCTTCTCCGCCACCGCCACCACCTCGTCGAAGGCATGCCGGGCACCCTGGCCGACGAGCAGGGCCACCCGTTCCGAGGAGTTCAGGAGGGCGGCCGCGGCGTCCAGGTCCTCATCCCGCGGCGTTTTGGCGGCGGAACTCCATGAGGGGCTGGTGACCACGATGCCGTGCTGCTGCTCGAGCTGCGGCGCCGGCGCGGACTGGATGTCGTGCGGGACGATGACCACACAGGGTGAGGACGTTGCCTTCGCCGTGCGGAACGCCCGGTCCAGGACCATGGGCACCTGCTCCGGGGCGCTGACCAGCTGGACGAACTGGGATGCAACGTCCTTGAACAGGGAGCCCAGGTCAATCTCCTGCATGTAGGCCGAACCCAGCACGGTACGGCTCTGCTGACCCACGATCGCAACGACCGGCACGCCGTCGAGCTTGGCGTCGTACAGTCCGTTGAGGAGGTGGACAGCGCCCGGACCCTGTGTTGACGTCACCACCCCCACGCCGCCCGTGTACTTCGCGTGGCCCACGGCCATGAACGCTGCCGTTTCCTCATGCCGGGCCTGGACAAACTCCACGCGCCCGCCGGACCGGCGCAGCGCCCCCATGAACCCGTTGATCCCGTCACCGCTGTACCCGAAAATCCGGCTCACGCCCCAGGTGCTGAGCCGGTCCACGATCACGTCGGCCACGGTTTGTTCGGTCATGGGTCCTCCTGCGTCGGTTCAGGCCGGTTGGCGAACGGGTCAGGCGTTGACGATCAGGCCCAGCTCCGCCTTGGATGCCAGGGCTTCATGCCGTGGCAGGACCCTGACCGTGTAGCCGAAGGAGCCCGAGCGGTCGATCACCAGCGAGCCGCTGAAAAGGTGGCGGCCGTTGCCCAGGTCCTCCTTCACCTGCAGCTCCATCAGGGTGATGTCCGCCAGGGTGTCGCTTTCCTCGGCCCGGCCATAGGCCACTTCCACGCACACGTCATCCGGGGTGAGGCTGTTCAGGGCCACATAGGCGTTGACCTGCAGGGTGTCGCCGATCTGCGGATCCTCGGAGACGCCCACCGAGTCCACGTGCTCCACGTGGACCTGGGACCAGTTGGAACGCACCTTGGCCGACCACGATGCGAGCGAACGTGCCTGCGAGTACGAGTTGGCGATGGCCCTGCGTCCGGCCTCTGCGGCGGGGCGGTAGAGGATGTTCACATAGTCGCGCAGCATGCGCTCGGCGGAGACGGCCGGGCCCAGGTGCGACAAGGTGTGCTTGATCATGGACACCCAGTGCGTGGGCACCTTCTCGGCCGCCGACGTCGACGGCCCGGCCGCGCCCGCAGCTTCCGAGACGGTGCTGCCGTAGAACCTCGGGGCCACCTGGGTTTCGAGCAGCTCGTACAGGGCTGCGGCCTCGATGTCGTCGCGTTCTTCCGGTGATGCGCCGTTATTGGCGGTGGGAATCGCCCAGCCGTTCTCGCCGTCGTACATCTCGTCCCACCAGCCGTCCAGGACGGACAGGTTCAGCGAACCGTTCAGCGCCGCCTTCATGCCGGATGTCCCGCAGGCTTCCAGCGGACGCAGCGGGTTGTTCAGCCACACGTCGCAGCCCGGGAACAGGGTGCGCGCCATGGCGATGTCGTAGTTGGGCAGGAACGCGATCCGGTGCCGGACCTCGGGGTCGTCGGTGAACCGGACCAGGTCCTGGATCATCTTCTTGCCGGCGTCGTCGGCAGGATGGGACTTGCCGGCGATGACCAGCTGGATGGGATGTTCCTTGTGCAGGAGCAGTGCCTTCAGCCGTTCCGGTTCACGCAGCATGAGCGTCAGCCGCTTGTAGGTGGGGACGCGGCGGGCGAAGCCGATGGTCAGCACGTCCGGGTCCAGGACGTTGTCCGTCCAGCCCAGCTCGGCGTCGGCGGCGCCGCGCTTCTTCCAGGCGGCACGCAGCCGCTTGCGGACGTCGTCCACCAGCGCCGAACGCATCTCCCGGCGCAGCGCCCACACATCGGCGTCGCTGACGTTGTAGGCCAGGTCCCAGCGGCCGTTGGCCTCGGCCTCGCTGCCGAACTGGTCGCGGGCCAGCTTGGCGATCCGGCTGTCCACCCACGTGGGCACGTGCACTCCGTTGGTGACCGAGGTGATGGGTACCTCGGAGGGGTCGAAGCCTGGCCACAGCGCGGAGAACATGCCACGCGACACTTCGCCGTGCAGCTTGGCCACACCGTTGGCGCGCTGTGCCAGGCGCAGGCCCATCACCGCCATGTTGAACACCGCCGGGTTGCCGTCGGCGTAGTTTTCACGGCCCAGTTCCAGGATCCGGTCCACCGGCACGGCGGGCGCCAGGCCGGCCTGGAAGAAGTGGCTGATCTGCGAGATCTCGAACCGGTCGATGCCGGCCGGAACAGGAGTGTGGGTGGTGAACACGGTGGAGGCGCGGCCGGCCGCCAGGGCCTCGTCGAAGGTGAGCGCCTGGTCCCCGGACATGAGCTCCTGGATGCGTTCGATGCCCAGGAAGCCTGCGTGGCCCTCGTTGGTGTGGAACACTTCCGGTGCCGGGCAGCCGGTGAGCTGCTGGAAGGCGCGCAGCGCCTTGACCCCGCCCATGCCGAGCAGCAGTTCCTGCTGCAGCCTGTGGTCACCGCCGCCGCCGTACAGCCGGTCCGTGATGCTGCGCGCCGCGTCATCGTTGCCGGGCACATTGGAGTCAAGGAGCAGCAGGGGGACACGTCCGACGTCGGCCCGCCAGATGTGTGCCAGCAGCCGGCGGCCGTTGGGCAACGGCAGGGTGATCTGCAGGGGCTTGCCGTTGCCGTCGGGGGAGGGCTCGCGAAGCAGGGTGAGGGGCAGGCCGTCCGGGTCCAGGACGGGGTAGGTCTCCTGCTGCCAGGCGTCCCGGGACAGGGACTGCTTGAAGTAGCCGGCCTGGTAGAGCAGGCCCACACCGACCAGCGGCACGCCGAGGTCCGACGCGGCCTTCAGGTGGTCGCCGGCCAGGATCCCCAGGCCGCCGGAATACTGCGGCAGGACCTCGGTGATGCCGAACTCGGGGGAGAAGTAGGCGATGGACGCCGGTGCTTCCGGTCCCAGGCCCTGGTACCAGCGCGGTTCCTCAAGGTACCGGTCAAGGTCTTCCTCCGCTGCCCGCACCCGCTCCACCACCGACCGGTCTGCGGCCAGTCGCTGGAATTCTTCCCTGCTGACCATGCCCAGGAAGCCAACGGGGTCCTGCTCGCTTTCCTCCCAGATGCGCGGGTTCAACCCGGCGAAGAGTTCCCGGGTGGGGCGGTGCCAGGACCAGCGCAAATTGCTCGCGAGCCGTGCCAGCGGACGGATGGGTTCGGGGAGGACTGTACGGACCGTAAACCTGCGGATTGCCTTCACCTGCGTCACACTAACGGACAACATGGGCGGCTGGAACCAGCTTTGGGTTTCTTTTGGGTAAATGACAAGGGCGTGGAGGAAATGACGTACGGCACGACGAAAATAGTGAGCAGCCTTAGCAATCTCGGACTTTTCTCGCTAACGTCGAGGCTGTGACGACTAACTCAGGAACCAGTGCCGTAACAGAGAAAATGCCAAGGGGATCCATCACGGAGGGACTGCGGTTCGGACGTTTTCCGATCACGGCCGTGCAGCCCGTCGTCGAGGGTGGAAAGTTCCCGGCCAAGGCCCTGCCGGGCGAAGGAATCGTTGTGGGTGCCACCTGTTTCAGGGAAGGCCACGACCAGCTCGGCGTAAGCGCAGTCCTGCTGGACCCGTCGGGCGCGGAGCGCCAGCGCGTCCGGCTCGCGCCGCCGCGTGGGGAACGCGGCATGGGAACCGACCGCTGGGAGGGCATCCTCACGCCGTCGGAAACCGGGCACTGGTCCTTTGTGATTGAAGCCTGGCATGACCGCTACGGCACCTGGCACCACAACGCCGAGGTCAAGATCGCTGCCGGGATCGATGTTGAACTGATGCTCGCCGAAGGCGCTGCGCTGCTGTCCGAAGCGTCCGACGACGACTCGCGGAACGAGGCGGACAGAGCCACGTTGCGCTGGGTGGCCGAGAGGCTGGCGGACCAGTCGCTGAGCCCGGAGGACCGCCTCGCCGCCGGGTTCAGTCAAGGAGTGGCTGACATTGTCGCCCGCCAGCCCATCCGTGAGCTGGTGACCGTTTCGGAGAAGTTCCCGCTCAACGTTGAGCGTGACCGTGCCGGCCGCGGTGCCTGGTACGAGTTCTTCCCCCGTTCTGAAGGCGCGGTCAAGGACCACTCCACCGGCGTCTGGACCTCCGGAAACTTCCGCACTGCAGCGAGGCGGCTGGACGCCGTTGCGGCCATGGGCTTCGACGTCCTGTACATGCCGCCCATCCATCCCATCGGCGTGAAGCACCGCAAGGGGCCCAACAACACCCTGGTTGCCGGCCCGCATGACCCCGGTTCGCCTTGGGCCATTGGTTCCGAGGAAGGCGGGCACGACGCCATCCACCCCGACCTCGGCACTTTCGAGGACTTTGACGCTTTCGTGGCCAGGGCCAATGAGCTGGGCCTGGAAGTTGCCCTGGACCTTGCCCTGCAGGCCGCCCCGGACCACCCCTGGGTGACGTCGCACCCGGAATGGTTCACCACCCGCGTTGACGGCAGTATTGCCTACGCCGAAAATCCGCCCAAGAAGTACCAGGACATTTATCCGCTGAATTTCGATAATGATCCTGAGGGTCTTTCCAATGAAATTCTGCGGATTGTCCTGCTCTGGGTCAGCCACGGCGTAAAGATTTTCCGGGTAGATAACCCGCACACCAAACCTGTTTGGTTCTGGGAGTGGCTCATTGCCGAAGTCAATAAAGCAGTGCCGGGAGTGGTGTTCCTCGCCGAGGCGTTCACCCGGCCCGCGATGATGCACGCCCTGGGCCGGGCCGGCTTCCAGCAGTCCTACACCTACTTCACCTGGCGCAACACCAAGAAGGAGATCGAGGACTACTTCCAGGAGGTGAGCCACGAATCGCCGGCGTTCTTCCGGCCCAACTTCTTCGTCAACACCCCGGACATCCTCACCCCCTACCTCCAGTTCGGTGGCCCGCCGGCATTCCGGATCAGGGCAGTGCTGGCCGCAACGGCCAGCCCGCTGTGGGGGGTCTACGCCGGCTACGAGCTGTATGAGCACGTTGCCCGGCCGGGTGCCGAGGAGTACATCGACAACGAGAAGTTCGAATACAAGGCGCGCGACTGGAATGCGGCAGCCGAATCCGGACGCACCCTGGCACCGTTCATCACCCGGCTGAACCACCTGCGCCGGGACCATCCTGCGCTCCAGGACCTGCAGAACCTTACGGTCCACCAGAGCACGGACGCTTCCACGGTGGTGTACTCCAAGCACAAGACCTTGCCTGACGGTTCCAAGGACACGCTCATCGTGGTGGTCAACGTGGACCCGCACGTTACCAAGGAATGCACCGTGACCCTGGACCTCGCCGCACTTGAACTGGACCCGCAGGACCTGACCGCCAACGGCGGGTTCTACGTGGACGACCTCATCTCCGGCGAAAGCTGGGAGTGGGGCGAGTACAACTACGTACGCCTGGACCCGCACGTTGAGCCCGCACACATCCTCAGCGTGAGGAGAATGCATCAGTGAGTTTTACTCCGCAAAGTTCGGGCCAGCACTTCACCCCCAAGAGCACATTCGAACTCAACGCCCCGGGCCTCCAGCATGATCCGCTGTGGTACCGGAAGGCCGTGTTCTACGAAGTACTGGTCCGGGCTTTCGCGGATGCCAACGGCGACGGGTCCGGAGACTTCTCCGGCCTGATCGACCGGTTGGACTACCTGCAGTGGCTTGGCGTGGACTGCCTCTGGCTGCCGCCCTTCTTCCAGTCGCCGCTGCGGGACGGAGGCTACGACATCTCCGACTACAACTCCGTGCTGGACGAGTTCGGCACCATCAGCGACTTCAAGCGCCTGGTGGCCGAGGCGCATGCCCGGGGCGTGCGCGTGATCATCGACCTGCCGCTGAACCACACCTCGGACCAGCACCCCTGGTTCCAGGAGTCCCGCAAGGACCCCGACGGGCCCTATGGTGACTTCTACGTCTGGAGCGACACGGACGAGAAGTACCAGGACGCCCGCATCATCTTCGTGGACACCGAGGAATCGAACTGGACATTCGACCCCATCAGGCGGCAGTTCTTCTGGCACCGGTTCTTCAGCCACCAGCCGGACCTGAACTTCGAAAACCCCAAGGTGATCGACGCGCTCTTCGATGTGGTGCGGTTCTGGCTGGACCAGGGCATCGACGGTTTCCGGGCCGACGCCATCCCCTACCTGTACGAGGAGGAAGGGACAAACTGCGAGAACCTGCCTGCCACCCACGAGTTCCTCCGCAAACTGCGGGCCATGGTGGACGAAAGCTACCCCGGCCGGGTGATTATCGCCGAGGCCAACCAGCCGCCCAACGAAGTGGTGGAGTACTTCGGCACGGAAGCTGAACCGGAATGCCACATGGCCTTCCACTTCCCGATCATGCCGCGGCTCTACTACGCGCTCCGGGACCAGAAGGCAGCGCCCATCATCGAGACCATGAAGGACACCCCGGACATTCCTGAGGGCGCGCAGTGGGGCACCTTCCTGCGGAACCATGACGAGTTGACCCTCGAAATGGTCACCGCGGACGAACGCGCGGCCATGCTCGGCTGGTACGCCCCCGATCCGCGGATGCGGGCCAACATCGGCATCCGGCGCCGGCTGGCGCCGCTGCTGGATAACTCGCGTGCCGAGATCGAACTGATCAACGCGCTGCTCCTGTCCCTGCCAGGCAGCCCGTTCCTGTACTACGGCGACGAAATCGGCATGGGCGACAACATCTGGCTCGAGGACCGGGACGCCGTCCGCACCCCCATGCAGTGGAACCCCGACCGGAACGCCGGTTTCTCCCATGCGGACCCGGGCAAGCTGTACCTGCCTCCCATCCAGTCGCTGGTGTACAACTACAGCATGGCGAACGTGGAGGCCGAGGCCGCCCACTCCGGCTCCCTGCTCCGGTGGACCCGGCAGATCCTGAGTGTCCGCAAGAACCATCCCGCGTTCGGACTGGGCGGCTACAAACACGTGGAGGCCGACCACGACGCCGTCCTTGCCTACCTGCGTGAACTGCCCTACGGCAACCCCGCGGGGATGGACGGCGAAACCATCCTGTGCGCCTTCAATCTTTCGCAGCACCCCGTGGCAGCCTGGCTGCGGGTACCGGAGTACGCCGGCCGCGGACTGCGGGATGTCTTCGGGGGACAGGTGTTCCCCGGAATCAATGACGACGGCACGCTGACGCTGACCCTGGGCAGCCACGACTTCTTCTGGCTGCGCGTCCGGTCGGCGGCATCCAACCCGTCGTCGCCCTACACCCAGGCCATGCCCATCCTGTCGATAGAGGAGTGACATGAACCAGCCTATTCTCACGCCCGCCCTGACCGCGCTGCTCCAGGAATGGCTCCCGAAGCAACGCTGGTTTCCCATCAAGTCGCCGGACTTCGAGATGTCCCAGGCCGGGAGCCTGGGGCTTGAAGACCCGGCCAGGCACGCAGCCCTGTCCGTGTTCCTGCTGAATGTCAGCACGCAGGGGCCCGACGGCGCCAGGCGGACTGCCGTGGTCCAGGTCCCGCTGAGCTTCCGGCCGGCACCCGCGGCAGGAATGGAACGCGCGCTTGTCGGCGAAGCCGCCGGGACGGATCCGTCCCGGCCTTGGGTCTACGACGCCGTCCATGATCCCGACTTCGTGGGCAGCTGGCTGGAGCTGATCCGGAATGAGGAGAAGGCTGCCAGCGGCACGGCAGCGGGCTTCAGGGTCCCCGGGAGCTACCGGCTGCCCAGCGCGCGGGGTGTGGTGAAGGTCCTGTCCGGCGAGCAGTCCAACAGTTCAGTCATTGTGGACGACGGCGAATCGGCCGCGATCGTGAAGTTCTTCCGCGTGTTGTCCGAGGGCGCGAACCCCGAAGTTGAGGTGGGGTCGGCCCTGACCTCGGCCGGGACATCCGAGGTGCCCGCCACCCTCGGCTGGGTGCGGGGCGAGTGGCTGGCCTCGGGCAGGACCGCGTCCAACGGGAAGGGGAACCGCCAGGTCCAGGGCGAGCTGGCCGTGGCACACGAATTCCTGGCCGGCGGCAGGGATGCCTGGCGCCTCGCCGTGGATGCCGCCCGTTCCGGAGCCGATTTCACGGCAGAAGCGCGGGCCCTCGGCGCCGCCACCGCAACAGTGCACCGGCGCCTTGCCGAAGCGCTGGGACAGTCCGCCGAAAGCGAACCGGGCAAGGTGATCGGACCGGGAGTAGCCCAGCGCGTCCGGCAGGCATGGGCGGAAGCCGGTCCCGCCGTCGGGCACTATGACAAAGAACTGGAAGCGCTGCTGCAAGGCCTCGACGGCGTGCCCACCGGGCCGCTGCAGCGGATCCACGGCGACCTCCACCTGGGCCAGATCCTGCAGGTCCCGGCGCAGGATGGCCCTGCCCGCTGGGCCATCCTCGACTTTGAAGGCGAGCCCCTCCGGCCCATCGCCGAACGGAATGTCCCCGATGTTCCGCTGCGCGACGTCGTCGGAATGCTCCGGTCCTTCGACTACGCGGCGGGTGCCGCCCAGCGCGAACAGGAAGGCGCCCAGGTGCCTGCCACGTGGGTGGACGACTGCGCAGACGCTTTCCTGGAAGGCTACGCCAGTGTCACGCCGGGAACCGTGGACCGGAACGCGCCCCTCTTTGTGGCATTGTGGCTGGACAAGGCACTGTACGAAGTAGTTTATGAAATGCGTAACAGGCCCGACTGGCTGGCGATCCCGGTGAACGCCTCCAGGCGGCTCCTTAGCGGTAACAGCGCCGGCGACCATGCCGGGGCAGCATCGGAAGGTAACGAAATGACAGGCTCAGCACGAACTGACCGCCCGGGCGCACCGCTGCAGGTGGACGACGGCACCTTGGGCAGGATCGCAAACGGTGAACACCACGCCCCCCACTCGGTCCTGGGCGCGCACCTGGACGACTACGGGCACGTCACCATCCGCACGGTGAAGCACCTCGCCGAAGCCGTCAGCGTCATCACCTCCGCAGGCGAAACTCCCATGCAGCACGAGGCGCACGGCGTCTGGGTTGCCGTCCTGGAACCGCTGCAGCACGGACATGTGCCCGATTACCGGCTGTCGGTCACCTACCCCGGGGCTGAGCCGGTGACGGTGGACGAACCGTACCGGTACCTGCCCACCGTCGGCGAGGTGGACCTGCACCTGATCGGCGAGGGCCGGCACGAAAAGCTCTGGGAGGTGCTGGGCGCCCACGCCCAGCACTACAAGTCCCCGCTGGGTGACGTGGACGGCGTTTCCTTCGCCGTCTGGGCTCCCAACGCGCAGGCTGTCCGGGTCAAGGGTGATTTCAACGCCTGGGACGGACGCGAACACTCCCTCCGCTCCCTGGGCTCCTCCGGGGTGTGGGAACTCTTCATTCCCGGCGTGTCGGCAGGCGCCTGCTACAAGTTCGAAATCCGGACCAAGGCCGGTCACTGGGTGGAGAAGGCCGATCCGCTTGCGTTCGGCACCGAGGTTCCGCCGCTGACGGCTTCAAGGGTGGTGGAATCCTCCTACGCCTTCAAGGACGACGAGTGGATGGAAGCCCGCGCCCAGCGGGACCCGCACAATTCCCCGATGAGCGTCTACGAAGTACACCTCGGCTCCTGGCGGCTCGGGCTGGGCTACCGCGAGCTCGCCAAGGAACTGGTGGACTACGTCAAGTGGCTTGGATTCACCCACGTGGAGTTCATGCCGGTGGCGGAGCACCCGTTCGGCGGCTCCTGGGGCTACCAGGTCACCTCCTACTTCGCGCCGACGTCCCGCTTTGGGCACCCGGATGAATTCCGGTACCTGGTGGACACCCTCCACCAGGCCGGCATCGGCGTGCTGCTGGACTGGGTCCCTGCCCACTTCCCGAAGGATGCCTGGGCCCTGGCCCAGTTCGACGGCGAGCCCCTCTACGAACACGCAGACCCCAACCTCGGCGAGCACCCTGACTGGGGCACCCTGATCTTCGACTTTGGCCGCACCGAGGTACGCAACTTCCTGGTGGCCAACGCCCTCTACTGGCTCGACGAGTTCCACATCGACGGCCTGCGCGTGGATGCGGTTGCCTCCATGCTCTACCTGGACTACTCCCGTCAGGACGGCCAGTGGCAGCCCAACCGCTTCGGCGGACGGGAAAACCTGGAGGCCATCTCCTTCCTGCAGGAAGTCAACGCCACCGTCTACAAGACGCACCCGGGTGCGGTGATGATCGCAGAGGAATCAACAGCGTTCCCGGGGGTAACCGCCCCCACCAGCCACGGCGGGCTGGGCTTCGGACTCAAATGGAACATGGGCTGGATGCACGACTCCCTCAAGTACGCCTCCGAGGATCCCATCAACCGCAAATGGCACCACGGCACCGTCACGTTCTCCATGGTGTACGCGTTCACGGAAAACTTCCTGCTGCCCATCAGCCACGATGAGGTTGTGCACGGCAAGGGATCCATGCTGCGCAAGATGCCGGGCGACCGCTGGCAGCAGCTCGCCAACCTGCGCGCTTTCCTGGGCTACCAGTGGGCGCACCCCGGCAAGCAGTTGATCTTCATGGGCACCGAATTCGGCCAGGAAGCGGAATGGTCCGAGCAGCACGGGCTCGACTGGTGGCTTGCCGACATCCCCGCGCACAAGGGCCTGCAGCTTCTGACCAAGGACTTGAACGAGCTGTACAAGACCACACCGGCGCTCTACACCCGGGACAACGAGCCTGGCGGTTTCCAGTGGATCAACGGCGGCGACGCAGACCACAATGTCCTGTCCTTCATCCGCTGGGACAAGGACGGCAACCCGCTGGTGTGCGCCATCAACTTCTCCGGCGGTCCGCATGTCGGCTACACGCTGGGCGTACCGACGGCGGGGCCGTGGACGGAAGTCCTCAACACGGACCACGAGACCTATGGCGGGTCCGGTGTCCTGAACAAGGAAGGACTTAAGGCCGTTGACGAAGGCCAGGACGGCCAGCCCGCCACGCTGACGGTCACCCTGCCTCCGCTCGGCGCCGCCTACTTCAAGCCAGGTGCGGCTGCACCGAAGGTAACGGGAAGTGGGGCCACCGGCACCGCCTAGCCTGCCGGTGTGACCCGCATGGAACGGCCCGGGATCCTTGTGATTCCGGGCTTTTCCATGCCGCAACGCGTCCGTGGTGGGAACCGGCTCCCGGGGGAGTTGGCCATCCCGGCCGAGTGGTGGTAGAGTTTATTTCCGCGCTGGTCCACAGAGTCAGCCGGAAAACCCGACCAAAAAGCTTCACGCTGATGAAGGTCGCGGCCGCCGGTTTGACAAGAGTGAAGCCA
>NZ_AOFD01000012.1 GCF_000332815.1 Arthrobacter nitrophenolicus | reverse complement strand
CAAGCCGCCAGTGTGGCCATCCGCCCTGCGGTCACGGGTGAGCGGGTCTCCCGGCATGGGGTCGTCCGCAAGGTCGCGGTCGCGGAGGGGATCGTCAGCAATCCGGTTGCCTGACCATGGTTCTTCCACCAGTTGCGGGCTGTCCAGGGCGCTGGCGGGACGCACGGGTTCGGCGTAACCGCCGCCGGGAGCGCCGCCGTCGTACCCTGCCGTGGTGATGGCGGGGCCGGGGAGCTGGACCGGAGGTGGCGGAACGGTACCGCCGGCAGGTGCGTACGATTCGCTGTACTGGTCGCCGTACGGGGTGCCGGAGTACTGCCCGGCAAGGCCGGCGGTGCGGCGTGTTCCCGACGACGATTCCGGGGCGCCTGCGGTGAGGCCGCGGGTGAGGCGGCCGGCCAGGACGCCGGCCCCGGCTGCCAGCAGCAGGAAGGTCCCGGGACGGTTCCGGGCGAACCGCTGGACCTCGGTCAGAAGGTCACCCGGCTCCCTGTTTTCCAGCACGTGGCCATGGAGGAGGTGCGCTCGGCGGCCTGCCGGATGAGGTCGCTGGCCATGCCCTGCTGGTCCGGGGCGTCCGCCATGCTCCGCAGCTGGCCGGAGATAGAGCGCATGCCCTCGGCTGCCTTCTGCTGCTGCGTGCCGGCCTGGCTGGTCAGGCCCGTCTTCGCCTGGTGCAGCAGGTCCTGCGCGCTGTACTTCGCCTCCGCAGCAACGTTGGCAGCCTCGCTCTTGGCCGTCTGCGCCACGCTTTGGGCCGAATCTTTTGCCGTGCGGGCTACGTCCGCTGCTTCTTCCTTTGCCGCGTCCTTGCGGGACGCCCCGGCGGTGTCACCGGTTTGCGTCACCCCGGTCTGCGTCACCCCGGCCGGCGGAGTGGCGGCGGCTGGAAAGGTAGTGGCGGTCCGCTCGCCCGGTACACCCGTTGAGGCCGGGGGAGCCGTGTAGGCGGGATCCTCGGGCCATTGGTTCTCTGTCATCTTCGCTCTCTCTTTCCAAGAAGGCCGGCTGTTGATCAAGAACCAGCAATACTGGCCGTAAAATAATAAGCATGATTACTAATGGAAAGTAAGTACCCTTGCTAAGCGAGTTATAACGGTTCCAGAAACGTCAGCCGGAATGGCGCAGGCCTGCCCGGACATCGAAGTGGAAAGTGGTGGGTAGTTTGGAAACAGCTCCATGGGTTTGGGTGGTAGTGGCCATTGTTGTGCTGGTCCTTATTGTGTTGCTGCTGGCAACCGGAAGGCGCCGGAAGGCAATGCAGCAAAAACGCGATGAAGCCCACCGGGAAAAGGCAGCCGAAATCCGCCGCGAGGCAGAAAATATGGAACTTGATGCCCGGGAGCGCGAGGCCAAGGCTGCGCGTGCCCGTGCTGACGCAGAGCAGGCGCAGGTAAATGCCGCACGGCTCAAGCAGGAAGCCGACGCGACAGCCCGGGAAGCACAGTCGCTCCGCGCCGATGTTGCGGACCATACCCGCAGGGCGGACGAGGTGGATCCCGACGTCGGACGGGACGGAGCTGCGCGGGACCGGGATACCCGTGGTGACGGTGTCCGTGACGACACTGTTCGTGATGACGCCGTCCGGGATGACGCCGTCCGCAGCGACGGGGTCCGCCGGGACGGCGACGGCGTCCGCCAGGACACCGTCAGGATGATGCCCGTGGTGCCGCCAGCCCCGTTGGTGCCGCGGCCGGCGACGCGCGCGCAGAGCGCCAGGAGGGTGCGCATGTGGACCGCGACCGGATGGACGCTGCCCGGGAGGAAGCGGCACGCCGGGACGCTGCCCGGGAGGAAGCGGCACGCCGGGACGGCGAGAACCCGCGGACCGGTATCTAGCCCGCCAAAGACCTCCGGCTGGCCCCCGATAGGGCTCCCGGTCAGGGTTTACGCGGCTTGAGGACAGGGGAGGGGCTAATGCCCTTCCCCTGTCCCATGCCTTCGAGGACTTCCTTGACGGCGTCGACAGATGAGGTTCGCGCTTCCCACCCCAGGATGCGGCGGGCCCGGCTGGTATCCATGACTGGTGCCCCGGCTGCCATTTCCACCCAGCCTGAATCGGTGGGCACGAGGCGCAGCCACCAGGCCAGGCCCACCAGCTTGTGAAGCAGGCCCATGGGGATCGGAAGGATCCTGCGGGCGCCCAGGATGCGGGCCAGTTCCCGGGGCGTGAGGACGGGTTCGGCCGCGATGTTGAACGCCCCGCTGGCCCGCTGGTCGATGACCCGCCAGTAGGCCTCCGCCACATCGTCGGCGTGGACTGCCTGGAAGATGAGATCGTCAGGTGCGGGCAGGAGTGGAATCCGGGGCCGGGCCGGCAGGAGCCGCGGGTATACAGGCCCCAGGAAATACCTGCCGATTTCGCTGCCCGCGTCGCGCTGGAAGATCAGCCCCGGCCGGAGCCTCGCGACGGATATGCCCGGCTCGGCCGCCGCGAACTCATCCAGCAGTTTCTCCTGTTCGGCCTTGTGCCGGCTGTAATGCGAACCCGGCATGCCCTCTGCCGGCCACGATTCGTCCGTGCGCCTGTCCTTGGGGGCTTTGCTGTAGGCGCCAACTGAGGAGGCGCAGACAACCTGCTTGGCGCCTGCCGCCTTGGCCGCCGCCAGAACATTTCTGGTGCCCGTGACGTTGGTGCGGTAGAGCTGCTCGAGGTCCCGGTTGGGTTGGATCTGCCAGGCCAGGTGCACCACCACGTCCACTCCGCGGAGCGCGGCCTCCAGCCGTGGCTTGTCCCGCTCCAGGCCGACATCCACGGTGTGCCACTCGACCCCCGAATACGGTTCCCTGGTGGTGTCCGGACGTCGCCTGCTCATGCCAACCACTTCCAGGCTTCCCGGTTTTTTGGCCAGGTGGCCCTGCAAATTCCGCAGCAGCGCTGTGCCAGCGTTTCCACTGGCTCCGGTGATGGCGATGCGCATGAAAAGGCTCCTCCGGCGGGGGTGTGCTGGTTCCGCTTACGTGCTGAGCCTACAGCGGAAGGATTGTTTTATAAGCAACCTTATGATTTCCTACTTCTAAGTCTTGCCGCAGGCTTTCGGAACCAGACCGAGGGAACCAACGACAATGCCCGAATCCTTTGCCGCGCTTGCCGTGGATGCTACGCCAGTCCGCCGGCAGGAACCAGAACTCCTGCACAAAAATCCTTCGCCCGCCTCATCGGGTAGGCTGCGGGAAACGTTTGAAAACGACCTCGTCCTCAGCTACCTGGATCTCGCGGAAGCCCTTGCCGGCCGGTTCGAGGCCCGCGGACGCGAACGGGCGGACCTGAACCAGGTGGCCTACCTTGGCCTGGTGAAGGCAGCCCGCGGGTTTGACCAGTCCAAGGGCGAAAGTTTCCCCGCCTACGCCGCCCCCACCATCACCGGTGAGCTGAAGAGGTACCTGCGGGACCGGACCTGGGTGGTCCGGCCGCCGAGGCATATCCAGGACCTCCGGACCAGGCTTTTCCGCGCCGAGCCGGAACTGACCCAGGCGCTGGGAAGGAACCCCAGCGTGGAGGAACTGGCCGGAGAGCTGGGGACGGACCCGGCGGAAGTGCAGGAAGCCATCTCGGCATCCAGCAGCATGCACCCGGATTCCCTAGATGCCGTCAACCCCAACTCTGACGCGCCGGCCCTCGGCGACGTGCTGGCCTGCCCGGAAACGCCGCTGGAGCGGCTGGAGGACCTTGCCTGCCTGCGGGAGGCGATGCAGGACCTGGACGCCGCGGACCGGGAGCTTCTGTACCGCCGCTACTTCTGCGAGGAAACCCAGGTGCAGCTGGGGAAGCGGCTCGGCATGTCCCAGATGCAGGTTTCGCGCCGATTGGCCCGCGTCCTGGTGGAACTCCAGCGGCGGCTTGAAAACAGCGCCCGTCCCGGCACTGGCCAGGACGGCGGCAACGCAGGATCATTGCGTGCCGTCCGCGGTGGCAGGGCTTCCGGCCCGGCCTCCCACACCCGCCGGATAAGTGCCAAGCCAAGGACCGTCTAGTCCCCTAATGACCCTTCGCCTGCCGTGGAAACTATCTCCGCGGCAGGGCTGAAGGCGCAGCAGCAAACCCGCGAATTTCGTATCTTGCCTTTTCAGCGGCTCGGATCTTTCCGGTCCGAAAGCCGGGAAAAGCCTGTGGCCCTGTTTAGGAGCAGCAGGAGGAGGGAACAGGGTGCTTATGGAAAGCCCCGAAACGTCCAAGTTCCGCGCTGTCCTGTTTGACCGGGACGGAACCCTGGTGGTCGATGTGCCTATAACGGGGACCCGGCACTGGTCCGGCCGGTGCCGGGTGCCAAAGCCGTGCTGGACGGCCTCCGGGCCGAGGGCATCGCCACCGGCGTCATCAGCAACCAGTCCGGCATCGCCCGGGGCCTGATCACGGAAGCCGATGTGGCGGGCGTGAATGCCAGGGTGGAAGAACTGCTGGGGCCCTTCGACGTCTGGGAAGTGTGCCCCCACTCGGAGCAGGACGCTGCGCCTGCCGGAAGCCGCAGCCCGGAATGGTCCACAGCGCCTGCCGAAAGCTGGGCATCGCCGAATCCGAGGCAGCACTCATTGGCGACATCGGGGCGGATGTCCGAGCCGCGGAGGCTGCCGGAGCAACAGGCGTGCTGGTTCCCACCCCGGTGACCCGGGCCGAGGAGGTGGCAGCGGCGCGGCTGGTCGCCCCTGACCTGGCGGCCGCCGTCGGCCTGCTGCAGGGGACGCCCTGATGGGCCGCGTGCTGGTGGCACGCCTGGACAGCATGGGCGATGTCCTCCTGGCCGGGCCCGCGGTCCGGGCCGTGGCCCACGGCAGGGTTCCGGACGGCAGCGGCGCCAACCACGTGGTGATGCTGTGCGGCCGGCAGGGGGAGGCCGCGGCTGCGCTGCTGCCCGGCGCCGCAGAGGTCTACAGCTGGGACAGCCCGTGGATCATGAACCCCGCCCCGAAGATGACCGGCCCCCACGCGGACCGGCTCATCGATTTCGTCCGCAACTCACGGATCACCGAAGCGGTCATCCTCACGTCCTTCCACCAGTCCCCGCTGCCGCTGGCCCTGCTGCTGAGGCTGGCCGGCGTGGAGCGGATCACCGGGGCGTCCACCGATCACGCCGGGTCGCTGCTGGATGTCAGGCTCAAGCCCGGTGAGGATTTCCCGGAGGACCAGCCCGAGGCCGAGCGGGCGCTGGGCATCGCGGAGGCCGCCGGGTTCCGGCTGCCGGCCGGGGACGACGGCAAGCTCCACCTCGCGTCCGTCCCCGATGTACGGGACCTGGTGGGCGCCGAACCCTACGTGGTGGTCCATCCGGGGGCTGCCGTCCCGGCCAGGGCGTGGCCGCCGCTGCACCACGCCGCCGCCGTCGAACTGCTTCAGGGCGCGGGACGCCGGGTGGTGGTGACGGGCGGCCCCAACGAGGCCTCATTGACCGCCACCGTGGCCGGCCCCTCCGCGCTGGACCTCGGCGGACGGACCGACCTCTCCACCCTGGCGGGTGTCATGGCGGGGGCCGACGCGGTAGTCACCGGGAACACCGGGCCCGCCCACCTCGCAGCCGCCGTGGGCACTCCGGTGGCGTGCCTGTTTTCGCCCGTGGTGCCCGCCATCCGCTGGGCGCCGTACGGGGTGCCGCTGGAACTGCTGGGCGACCAGAACGCGGCCTGCCGGATGACCCGCGCCCGCGTCTGCCCGGTCCCGGGCCATCCCTGCCTCGACTCCGTCTCGCCCGAGGAGGTGGTTGCCGCCGTCGAACGGCTGATCGGCGGAGTGAGTTCCTTCAGCACCCATGTCAGCACCCGTAGAAAGGCCCGTAACAGATGAGAATCCTGCTCTGGCATGTCCACGGTTCCTGGACGGACGCGTTTGTGCGCGGACGTCATGAGTACCTGCTTCCTGTCCTGCCGGAAGGAGGTGCCTGGGGACTTGGCCGTGCCGGCAGGGACTGGCCGCCTTCAGTGCGGGAGGTGGACCTGGCAACGCTCGACGCCGACGCCGTTGACGCCGTCGTGCTTCAGCGCCCGGAAGAGGTCACGGAGGTGTCCCGGCTGCTGGGGCGGACCCCGGGCCGCGACCTGCCGGCGGTGTACGTGGAGCACAACACCCCCAAGGGCAACTTCCCGAACACCCGCCATCCGCTCGCGGACCAGGACAGCATTCCGGTGGTCCACGTGACCCATTTCAACCGGCTGGCCTGGGACAACGGCTCGGCTCCCGCCACCGTCATTGAGCACGGGATCCCGGACCCCGGGCACCTGTACACGGGGGAGCTGGCCGAGCTGGGCGTTGTGGTCAATGAGCCGGTGCGCCGCGGCCGGGTGACCGGAACCGATCTGCTGCCGGCCTTTGCCTCGGTGGCGCCCCTTCAGGTCTTCGGCATGAAGACGGACGGGCTCGCCGCCGCCACCGGCATCGACGCGTCCCGGCTGGCGGCCCGGGGCGACCTGAAGACGCAGGAACTGCACCGGGAACTGGCCCGCTGCCGGGTCTATGTGCACCCCATGCGCTGGACGTCCCTGGGCCTTTCCCTCCTGGAAGCCATGCACCTGGGCATGCCGGTGGTGGCGCTGGCCACCACCGAAGCGCCGCGGGCGGTGCCGCCGGAGGCCGGCGCCGTCTCCACTGATATCGACGAGCTGCTCCGCTGTGGGCAGAGGCTGGTCGCCAATCCGGATGAAGCCCGACGGCGGGGCGCCGCCGCCCGTGAGGCGGCGCTGGAACGCTACAACCTGGGCACGTTCCAGGACCGCTGGGATGAGCTGCTGGCGGATCTGCGGAGCCGGCCCCGTCACTCCGTCAACGAGCACCCGGACGAGCGGATCCTTGTCCCGGCGCCAGAGAGGAAGACCCCATGAAAATCGCCATGATTTCCGAGCACGCCAGTCCGCTGGCGGCCCTGGGCGGAGTGGACGCGGGCGGACAGAACGTCCATGTTGCCGCGCTGTCCGAAGCGCTCGCCAAGCGGGGCCACCACGTCACCGTCTACACCCGCAGGGATGCAACGGAGCTTCCCGCCAGGGTCCGGGTGGGTCGCCGGCTTGAGGTTGTGCACGTCGATGCCGGCCCCGCCCGGCACGTGCCCAAGGATGAGCTGCTTCCCTACATGGGGGAGCTCGCGGACGGTGTGGCCAGGGACTGGGGGCAGCGGCCGCCGGACGTGGTGCACGGCCACTTCTGGATGTCCGGTCTTGCCGCGCTTGACGCTGCGCGCCGGCCCGACGCGGGATACCGCGTCCCGGTGATCCAGACCTTCCACGCCCTCGGCACGGTGAAACGCCGGCACCAGGGCGCAGAGGACACCAGTCCCACCGAACGCCGCTGGCTGGAGCCCGGCGTGGGGCGCTCCGCGGACAGGATCATTGCCACCTGCTCGGATGAGGTTTTTGAGCTCAAGGCCATGGGCATCACCACGGGCAAGATCTCCATCGCCCCCTGCGGCGTGGACCTGGGCTTCTTCTCGGCTGAGGGACCCGCTGCCGCCCGGAAGCGGCGCCACCGGATCCTCTCGGTGGGCCGGCTGGTGCCGCGCAAGGGCGTCGACCTGGTGATCCGCGCCCTGCCGCACCTGCGTGCAGCGGGGTTCGACGACGTCGAGCTCCTCATTGTGGGCGGCGGGGATTCCGGCGTCCTGCACGCGGACCCGGAGGTGCGCCGGCTGCTGGCCCTCGCTGCCGAGCTGGGCGTCGCGGACCAGGTCTCGCTGCAGGGGCAGGTGTCCCGCGCCGAAATGCCCGGGATCTTCCGCAGCGCCGACGCGTGGTCTGTGCGCCCTGGTACGAGCCGTTCGGCATCGTCCCGCTGGAGGCGATGGCCTGCGGCGTCCCCGTGGTGGCGGCTGCCGTGGGCGGCCTGCGGGACACCGTGGTGGACCACGCCACCGGCCTGCACGTGCCGCCGCGGGACCCGGAAGCGATCGCCTCGGCGCTCGCGCTGCTGCTCGGAAACCCGGACCTGCGCACCGAACTCGGCAACGCCGGCCAGGTGCGTGCCCGTACCAGGTACTCGTGGGAGCGGGTGGCCGCCGAAACGGAGAAGGCCTACCAGCTCGCCGTGGCGGAGGCCCCGGCCGGCGCCATACCCATGGAAGGAGCAGCGCTGTGACTGCTGAATGGTCCCTGAGGGAAGCCGACCTGCGGGTGCTGGCCACCGCGCCGGCGCTGCCCGCCGTGCTGCCCGGGGCGGCCTTTGTCGACCCGGACAGTGCCGACGCCGTGCGCAGCCACCTGGACAACGTGGTTCCGGCGCTGGAATCGCTCCGCAGCCAGTCCGGCCGCCTCGCCGCCTGGGGAGTTGAGCTCGCCCAGCGGCTGCTGCGCGGCCAGCGGCTCCTCGCCGCCGGCAACGGCGGGTCCGCCGCCGAGGCACAGCACCTCACCGCCGAACTGGTGGGCAGGTTCGACGGCGAACGCGTCCCGTTCTCCGCCATCTCCCTGCACGCGGAATCCTCCGCCGTCACGGCCATCGCCAATGACTACGGCTACGACGAGGTGTTTGCCCGCCAGGTCCGGGCGCATGCCCGTTCCGGCGATGTGCTGATGCTGCTGTCCACCAGCGGCAAGAGCCCCAACCTGCTGCGCGCCGCGGAGGCGGCAGCGCGGCTCAACGTGACCACGTGGGCGCTGACCGGAACAGGCCCCAACCCGCTGGCCGATGCCTGCGACGAGGCCGTGATGGTCGACGCCCTCAACGCCAATGCCCAGGAAGGGCACCTGATCGCGCTGCACGCCGTGTGCCGGGCCTTCGACCTCGAGGTGGCCCGCCGCAGTCCCACGGTGGGAGGTGGCCGGCCATGAGGATCGTGGTGGTGGGCGACGTCATGCTGGACGTTGACCTTTCGGGTGAGGCCACCCGCCTCAGCCCCGATGCTCCGGTTCCCGTGGTGGATGTTTCGGGCGTCCGCCGTCGTGCCGGGGGCGCCGGGCTGGTGGCCCGGATGCTGGCCGAGGACGGCTGGCCGGTCACCCTGGTGACGGTTATTGGCGACGACGACGCCGGGCGGCAGCTGAAGGAGCACCTCGCCGGAGTGCGGCTCGTGGCAGGCCCCAGCGGCTACCCTTCGCCGGTGAAGACCCGGGTGCGGGCAGGCTCGCACCCCCTGGTGCGCTTCGACCAGGGGTGCGAAAAGACGCCTGTACCCGACGTCAACCCCGCCATGCTCAGCGCCGTGGAGCAGGCGGGGGTGATCATCGTCGCGGACTACGGCAGGGGAGTGGCGGCCAACCCCCGGCTCCGCGAACTCCTCACCCGGCTGGCCCGGAAGGTGCCCGTCATCTGGGATCCTCATCCGTCCGGTCCGGACCCGGTGCCCGGCGTGGCCGTGGCCACGCCCAACCTGTCCGAAGCGGTCAGGGCCGCCCAGGCCTTGGCATCCAAGGACCCGGAGCCAGCTGCGGACAAGGGGGCAGCCGGCGGAAAGGACGGGTCCGGGGACCACGCCGCAGAGGCGGGCCGCATCCTGCTGGACCACTGGCAGAGCAACGCGGTGCTGGTCACCCGGGGAGAGCAGGGCGCCGTCCTGCTGCGCCGCGATGGCCAGGAGCCGCTCACCGTGCCTGCTCCCCGGGTGGAAGCGGGGGATCCCTGCGGCGCCGGGGACCGGCTCGCAGCGGGCCTGGCCGTGCACCTGCTGGCCGGGCGGAGCCTGGAGGAGGCCGCCGGCCTGGCGGTTCACGACGCCGCGGATTTCCTCGCCGCCGGCGGGGTGGCGGCGCTTCCCGACCGCACCACCGGTCCTGCCGGGCAGGACGCTGAAACAGGCGTGGCAGCGTCCGACCCGCGGTCACTCAGGGCGAAGCGCAGACCCAGCGAGCCGCTGCTGCTGGCCAGGACGGTCCGGCAGAACGGGGGAACCGTGGTGGCCACCGGCGGCTGCTTCGACCTGCTCCATGCAGGCCACGTGCGTTCCCTCACCGCGGCCCGCGAGCTGGGGGATTGCCTGATCGTCTGCCTGAACTCGGATGACTCGGTGCGGCGGCTCAAGGGCCCGGAACGTCCCATTATCGGCCAGCTCGACAGGGCCGAGCTGCTGCTCGCCATGGAGTGCGTGGACGCGGTGCTGGTCTTCGATGAAGACACCCCCGAGGCCGCCCTGGAGCGGCTGCGCCCGGACATCTGGGTCAAGGGCGGCGACTACAAGGGCGCCCGGCTCCCGGAATCGGACCTGGTGGAAAGCTGGGGCGGCCGCTGCCTCACGGTTCCCTACCACCCGGCGCGGTCCACCACCGGACTCGCCAACGCGCTCGCCAAGGTGGGCTGACCGGCCCTCCCCGCGCTACACGACAACGTATTTACCCATGTGAAAGGAACACCATGACCGCAGAATCGCATGCACCCGGCCGCGTCCTCATTACCGGAGGGGCCTCCGGACTGGGCGCCGCCGTCGTCGAGGCCGTCCTCAACGCGGGCGGCACCCCGGTGGTGCTGGACCGCGACATCAGCAACGTCTCCGGCGTGAAGGCCTTCGAAGTGGACGTCGCCGACCGCCTGGCGGTGGAAGCCGCGGTGCGCGAAGCCGCCGAGACGGTGGGCGGGCTGGACTCGGTGGTCACCGCCGCCGGGATCGACCGCTGCGGCAAGCTGGCCGACGTCGAGGCCACGGAGTGGGAAAAGGTCATCGGCGTGAACCTGATGGGCACCGTGTCCGTGGTCCGGGCCGCCCTGCCGTACCTGAAGGCCACCCACGGCCGGGTTGTCACGGTCGCTTCCACGCTGGGCAAGCGCGCGGTGGCTGACGCCACAGCCTACTGCGCCTCCAAGTTCGGCGTGGTGGGCTTCAGCCACGCGCTCGCCGCCGAGACCGGCGGGGAAATCGGCGTCACCACCATGATCCCGGGCGGGATGAAGACCCGCTTCTTCGATGACCGCACCGAACAGTACAAGCCCCAGGACGATTCGCGGCTCAACGATCCGGCGAACGTGGCCCAGGCCATCCTGTTCGCGTTGTCCCAGCCGAAGGGCTGCGAAGTCCGCGAGATGCTGGTCTGCCACGAGGAGGAGGGCTCCTGGCCCTAAGCCCCAGACCGGCCCTGCATGAACCGACGGGAGGAACCCATGCCTACAACAGCTACCGAAACCATCAGCCAGGACACCGCCAGCGGTTCCGGCATCACCATCCGGGATCCACGCACGGGTGACATCCTGTGGACGGTGCCCGAAGCCGGGCCGGGTGCAGTGGACCATGCCGTGGAAGTGGCCCGCAGTGCCACCGCCGAATGGGCGGCCACCGCCCCGGCAGAGCGGGGTGCCGCGCTGCGCTCCGCTGCCCGTGCACTCGATGCCGCAGCGCAGGAGCTGGCCGGCCTCAACGCCAGCGAAACCGGCCGGCCGATGGAGGAAGCGCTCGCCGGCATTGCCGCCGGGGTGTCCACCCTGGAGCAGTACGCCGAGCTCGGCCCGGTGCACCGTGGCCACAGCCTCCGCGGAAACCGGCTCGCCTCCGACTACACGGTGGCCGAATCCCGGGGCGTGGCAGTCCTCCTGACGCCCTGGAACGATCCGGTGGCGGTGGCCTGCGGCCTGATCGGCGCAGCCTGGTCACCGGAAACACCGTCATCCACAAGCCCAGCGAGCGGTGCCCGCGCCTGGGCGAGGCGCTCGGCGAGGTCCTGGCGCCGGCCTTTCCGCCAGGGGTGTTCCTTACGGTCAACGGCGGGGCGGAGGTGGGCGCCCTGCTGTCCCAGGCCGACGTGGATGTGCTGGCCCACGTGGGGTCCAGCGCCTCTGGTGCCCGGATCGCCCGGGCCGGGGCGCTGACCGGAGCCCACGTGATCAGGGAGAACGGCGGCAACGATCCGCTGCTCGTGGACAGCGATGTGGATCCCGCCTGGGCCGCCAGCCAGGCCGCCATCGGTGCCTTCAGCAACAGCGGCCAGATCTGCACAGCGGTGGAGCGGATCTACGTCCACAAGGCCATCGCGGAGGAGTTCTGCGCCGCCCTGCAGGCAGAGGCCGCGCAGCGCAACAGCAACGGCAGCGTGGCGCCGCTGGTGGACCTGCGCATGCGCGACGAGGTGCACGCCCAGGTTGCGGACGCCCTGGAACAGGGTGCCCGGGCGGTTGAGGGCGGCACCCTTCCGGACGGGCCGGGGTCCTTGTATCCGGCCACCGTGCTGCTGGACTGCACGGACGGGATGCAGGTCATGACAGAGGAGACCTTCGGCCCGGTTGCCCCGGTGCAGGTGGTGGACACGTTCGACGACGGCCTGCGCCTGGCATGCAGCGGCAGGTATGGCCTGGCCGCCACAGTCCTGAGCGGCAATATCGCGCACATCCAGCAGGCGGTCGCGGCCCTGCCGGTGGGAACCGTCAAGGTCAATGAGGTGTTCGGCGGCGCCCCGGGCGGCGCGGCACAGCCGCGCGGCGACAGCGGGCACGGGTTCGGTTACGGCCCGGAGCTGCTGGACGAGTTCAGCCAGGTGAAGGTGGTGCACATTGCTGCCCCGCCCGCGACGACCCCCCGGAAGGACCAGCCATGAGCACCTCTCCAGAAGCCGTGGACCTCTCCAGCCAGCGGGCACTGTCGGAGTGGCTGCCCGGGCGGCTGGCGGCGGAAGAACCACGCATCCTGGTGATTGGCGACCTCATGCTGGACGGCTGGTGGAGCGGCACCATCGAGCGGCTCTGCCGCGAGGCCCCCGCCCCGGTGGTGGACATCCAGGTCCGGGAGTCCGTCCCCGGCGGCGCAGCCAACACCGCCATGAACCTGGCCGCCCTGGGCGCGCGGGTTTCCGTGGCCGGGATCATCGGCACCGACGACGCCGGCGTGGACCTGCGCAACCAGCTGGTGGCTGCCGGCATCGACGTCCGGCACCTGCAGACCCACCCGGACATGGTGACCACCACCAAAACCAGGATCAGCAGCGGCGGGCAGGTGATGCTGCGCCTGGACGACTCAGCCAGGACTGTGCCGGCCGACGCGCTGGCCGCGCTGGCCGCCTCGGTGCGCGCCGCCGTCGAACGCCAGGATGCCGTCCTGGTCTGCGACTACGGCAACGGCGTCCTCGCCGGGCCGGTGCATGACGGACTGGTGGCGGCGCTGGGGGCCCGGGAAGGCGCGGCGCGGCGGCCCCTGGTGGTGGTCGATTCGCACGATCCCCGCCCCTGGGCTCCGCTGCACCCTGACCTGGTCACCCCGAACGCGCAGGAAACGGCGCGGCTGCTGGACCGGCGGCTGCCCGACGGACAGGAACGCGTGGACGCCATAGGTGCGCACGCCGAAGCCCTGCTCGCGGCCACCGGCGCCCGGGCGGTGGTGGTCACCCTGGACCGCGACGGCACGGTTCTGCTGACGTCCGACGGCGTCCGGCACCGCACGTGGGCACGGCCGGCGGCCGAGAAGCAGGCCTCCGGGGCCGGCGACACGTTCGTTGCGGCCCTCACGCTGGGCCGCTCGGCCGGGCTGCCCCTGACCGCGAGCCTGGACCTGGCGCAGTCCGCAGCGGATGTGGTGGTGCACCAGCCGGGCACGTCGGTGTGCAGCACCGAACAGCTGGGCCGCTACCTCCGGGCCTTCGCGGACACCGCACTGGGTGCCGATGAACTGGAACGGCAGCTCGACGTGCACCGGGCCCAGGGGCAGCGGATCGTGCTGACTAACGGCTGCTTCGACGTTCTGCACAGCGGCCACACCCGCTACCTCAACCAGGCCAAGCAGCTGGGCGACATCCTGGTGGTGGCCCTCAACAGCGACGACTCGGTCCGCCGGCTCAAGGGCGCCGGCCGGCCCATCAACGCCGTGGGCGACCGGGCCGCCGTGGTGGCTGCGCTCAGCTGCGTGGACTACGTGACCGTCTTCGACACCCCCACCGCCGGGCCGCTCATCCGGCAGCTCCGCCCGGAGGTCTACGCCAAGGGCGGGGACTACACCCCGGAGATGCTGGCGGAGACCCCGGCCGTGGAGGAATACGGCGGCCGGGTGGCCATCCTGGACTACGTGGCGGAACGCTCCACCACCGCCGTGGTCAACCGGATCAGGGACGGCGAGGGTGCCGCTTCGGCCATCTAGGAGCGGTTTCCTGGGGCCGTGCCGCGCCGGTTTCCGGTGCGGTGCGGACCCGGGCGTCATTTAGGGTTGAAGCATGACTGAGGCGCGGCACGGGTAATGGCTAAACGCGGAAAGTCAGGGGGCCGGGCCGGCCGGACGGCGGCTGTCACGGCCGAACAAACCAAGGGGACAAAGCCTGGCGGTCCCGTGGAAGGCGTCTACTACATCGATACCGGCGACTGCGAGCTGATCGCGGACCAGGACAACTCCACCGGCTGGCTCCTGAAGATCAACGGCGTCATGAGCTCGCACATCGACCTCGCCGACCCCCTGTTCCTCGACTTCGAGTACATGCGCTGGATGGCGGCGCTGATCGAGTCGCGCTGGCCGCCGTCGGGCATTGCTTCCGGAGGCTCCGCAGCGGGCACCGGCACAACCTCCCGGCTGCGCGGGCTGCATTTGGGCGGCGGCGCCTGCTCGCTGGCCCGCTACTTTGCCGCCGCCTACCCCGACGCGCGGCAGGTGGTGGTGGAGCTCGACGGGAAGCTGGCCGAATATGTCCGCGGCTGGTTCGACCTCCCCAAGGCCCCGCTGCTGCGCCTGCGGGTGGGGGAGGCCCGCCAGGTGACGGAGACCCTGACCCCGGACACCCGGGACTTCATCATCCGGGACGTCTTCGCCGGTGCCCTGACCCCGCGCCCGCTGACAACGGCCGAGTTCAACCAGCACGTCCGCCGGGTCCTCGCCCCCGGTGGGGTGTACGTCGTGAACTCCGGCGACGGGCCGGACCTCAAGAACGCGCGCGAAGACGCCGCCACCCTCGCGGCCGCCTTCGCGCACACCGTTATCATCGCCGACCCCGCCATGCTGAAGGGCAGGCGCTACGGAACATGGTCATGGCCGGCAGCGACGTTCCCTTTGGGGACGATCCGCAGCTAGCCCGCCGGCTCCTGGGCGGCGCGGTCCCGGCACAACTCTGGGACGACGCCCAGGTCCGGGCCTTCGCTGCCGGCGCCCCGGTCCGCCACGATCCTCCCCACCCGCACCCTAACCTCGCAAGCTCGGCCAGGGAACCCGGCGGGCGTGGGCCCACGTAGTTATCGTTTTTCAGCGGCCCAGGAGTGCCTCCCGGTGGGCGGCCACCTGGTCCCGCAGCGCCTGCACCACGGCCGCGACCGCCGGCCGTCGCAGTGACTCCGCACGCAGGACCATCCAGTAGGGGAGCAGTTCGGCGATCTCATCCGGGAACAACCGGACCAGGTCATCGTGGAGGTCGCCCATGAAGCAGGGCAGGAATCCCACACCTGCGCCCGCCCGCGTGGCCTCGACGTGGACGAAGACGTTGGTGGACGTCAGTCCGTCGCGCATGGCAGGGACCAGCCGGCGCGGCGCGTCCAGGTCGTCCACCTGCAGCATCGAGTCCACGAAATACACCAGCGGATGCTCGTTGAGCTCGGCCACGCTGCCGGGCATCCCATGCTCGGCAAGGTAGGCCCGTGAGGCGTACATGCCCAGCATGTATTCGCCCAGCCGCACGGCCTCGGCACGGTGCACCTGCGGCTCTCCCACCACCACCTCGATGTCCAGCCCCGAGCGCTGCTGCAGAGCCCGCCGGGTCATGGTCACCACCTCCACGCTGAGGCCCGGGTGGTCACGGCGGAGCCGGGCCACTGCAGGAGCCGCGATGTAGGCGCTGAACCCGTCGGTCGCCGTCATGCGCACGACGCCGGTTATCGGGTCCGGTGCCTTGCCCGCCGGTCCCAGCGTGCCCAGGACGGCCTCCACCTGCTCGGCCACAAGCACCGCCTGCTGGCCCAGCTCGGTCAGTTCCCAACCGCCCGCGGCGCGGGCAAGGACCCGGCCGCCCAGCGCTTTCTCCAGCGCGGCGATCCTGCGCGAGACGGTGGTGTGGTTCAGCCCCAAGGCCTGGGCCGCCGTCGTAAATTTTGCCGAGCGGGACACTGCGAGCAGGACCAGGAGGTCATCCGGATTGGCGTTCATATCTGCAATTCTGCACATGGCGGGTGCCGGTTTGGTTATTGAAGCCGCATCTGTGTGCAGCAATACTCAGGGTAGCCGTCAGTGCTGGAGACCAGCACGTGTCAGTGAAGACACCAAGGAGAAACAGTGAGCGCAGAGCAACGCCCCGCAAACCAGGCAGCCGGGTCCGGCGGTGATTTGAACGGCCGGAAGGCGCTGGTTACCGGAGGTGCCAGTGGAATCGGAGCGGCGTGCGTGCGGGAGCTCGCGGCGCGCGGGGCCAAGGTGGTGGTGGCCGACGTCGACTCCGCCGGCGCCGCCGCGCTCGCCGACGAGGTGGGCGGCACCTCCTGGGCTGTGGACCTGCTGGATGTGGACCGGCTCGCCACCCTGAGCCTGGACTGCGACATCCTGGTGAATAACGCCGGGATCCAGCGCATCAGCCCCATCGAGGAGTTCGATCCCGCCGATTTCCGGCGGCTCCTCACCCTGATGCTGGAGGCGCCGTTCCTGTTGATCCGGGCGGCACTGCCGCACATGTACGCCAACAATTTTGGCCGGATCATCAACCTTTCCTCGGTTCACGGTATTCGGGCTTCGCCGTTCAAGAGCGCCTACGTCGCCGCCAAGCACGGGCTTGAGGGGCTCAGCAAGGTGACGGCGCTGGAGGGCGGGGAGCACGGGGTGACTTCCAACTGCATCAACCCCGGCTATGTGCGCACGCCGCTGGTGGAGTCGCAGATCGCGGACCAGGCCAAGGTGCACGGCATCCCCGAGTCCGAAGTCCTGGCCAGGGTGATGCTTACCGAGTCCGCCATCAAGCGCCTGGTGGAGCCGGAGGAGGTAGCATCCCTGGTGGCGTGGCTGGCGTCGGCCCCTGCGGGAATGGTCACCGGTGCCAGCTACACCATGGACGGCGGCTGGTCAGCGAAGTAGCCCCCCTCGAGTTCTTGTCCTTTGGGGGTTAGTCAAGGCGTTTGAGCTGCCGGTGGTCGTAGAAGAACACGCCCTGTGCTGTGTCCACACCGGCGGCGGTTCCCTGCAGGAACACCACCACCCCCTCATGCCGGCCCTTGAAGGGATCGTCACCCACTACGGCGTCGCCGATCTTGAAAGGGGAACGTGGGGCGAAGGACCTCCGGACCCGGGTCCAGATGTGCTTTGCGGCTTCGGCCAGGCTGACGGGCCGGCCCATGCTGTAAGGGTCCTGGACTTGGGCTTTGACCATGCGAACCAACTCCTCGAAAGCGGCAGGGGCCGCTCACTGGCGGTGCAGGTCAACCGGAACGCTCCCAGCAGAGGGCGGCCCTCCCATTCCGGCTGGGCACCTTACCCCAAAGCTATGCGCTATTCACACCAGTCACACCAGTAACAGGTACTCGTCTTTGCTTGGGCCGCTACTTGCCCGGCACTGCTCCGCGACTGCTCTGGCCGTTGATGATGTCGTCAGCGTTGTCGAAGGCCCAGGCAACCAGGGGCACCAGCAGTCCGCTGAGTTCGTACCCCTTCCCGGTGAGGCTGTAGTCGACGCGTGGCGGAATGACCGGCTGGGCGTGCCTGCTGACCAGGCCGTCCCGTTCCAGGGTCTTGAGCGTCTGGGCCAGCATTTTTTCGCTGATGCCCTCGGCCCGCCGCCGCAATTCGCTCCACCGCTGCTCCCCTTCGGACAGGGACAGCAGGATCAGTACGCCCCATTTGCTGGTGATGTGGTCCAGCAGGATCCGGCTGGGGCACCCGGCCGGGAAGACGCCGTCGGCAAAGCTCCGGGGCAGCGGGGACGGATGCGTGGTGGCTTCCATGGACAGCTTACCGCGGGGTCAGTACCTTACCTTCAAGTGCGTACTCTCTATTGGGAAGTAAACCCGGCGGACCATGGTTGTGCCCTTCGACAGGCTGAAACCAAACGAAAGGACCATTGTGAGCATCGTCGTAACCGGAGCCACCGGACAACTCGGCCGCCACGTCATCGAGGCACTGCTGGAGCGCAACGTTCCCGCCCAGGACATCGTGGCAGCCGGGCGCTCCGTCGACAAGCTGGCGGACTTCGCGGAGCAGGGCGTGCAGGTCCGGCGCTTGGACTATGCGGACGCGGCATCCGTGGCTGCGGCCTTGCGGGGTGCCCGCCGGGTGCTGCTGGTCTCCGGCAGTGAGGTGGGCCAGCGGGTGGAGCAGCACCGCACTGTTATTGAGGCGGCCAAGGCCGAAGGCGTGGAGCTCCTGGCGTACACCAGCATCGCCAATGCCGATACCACCGGCATGCTGCTGGCCGCCGAGCACAAGAAGACGGAAGCCATCCTCCGCGGGTCCGGTGTCCCCTTCGTCCTGCTGCGCAACGGCTGGTACCTGGAAAACTACACGGAGCAGCTGCCGGGAACCCTCGCGCAGGGTGGGCTCGCCGGTGCCGCGGGCTCGGGCAGGGTCAGCGGTGCCTCCAGGGCTGACTATGCGCACGCGGCCGCGGCCGTCCTGGTTGCCGACGGGCAGGCGGGCAAGGTGTACGAGCTGGGCGGTGACGAAGCTTTCACCATGGCGGACCTGGCCGCGGAGATCACCGCCGCTACCGGCAAGGAGATCAGCTACAACAACCTGCCCGCCGAGGATTACGCGGGCCTGCTGGCGGGCGCCGGCGTTCCGGCTGCCTTCGCGGAAATCCTTGCCGACTCGGACCTGGGCATCGCCCGCGGCGACCTGCTGGTCAGCACGGGCGACCTGCGGAAGCTGATTGGACGGCCGACGACGTCCCTCGCCGAGGCGGTGCGGTCGGCGGCCGCCGCCGTCTGACGAACGCGCTGCACTCCCGGCGCTCCCGCACATCCTGCAGGTTTTGGGGGATCCCTCTGTCACCCGGTGAGAGAGGGATCCGACATACCGTGCATTAAGTGAGCGAGCGCCGGGAGGGGGTCAGGACTTGCTGCCCGTGAGGGCGAGGGTGCCGCCCAGTCCGATCATCAGTGCTCCGCCCGTGGCCTCCACAGCGTCCACCCTGCGCGGAGACCGGGCGAACCACTGCCGGGCCGTGCCGGCGGCAATGGCCCAGAGGCTGTCCGAGACCAGGGCGATCAGCAGGAACACAGCGCCCAGCAGGCCCAGTTGCAGGGGGATGGCGCCGGACGCATAGTCCACGAACTGGGGCAGGACGGCAACGAAGAAAACGACCGACTTGGGGTTGGTGGCACCCACAACGGCTCCCTGCCCCACCAGCCGCCAGGGCGCGGACGGGGCAGGGCTCCGTTTCGGCGCTGCCGGCCTGCGGTGATGCCGGATTGCCTGCACGCCCAGATAGACGAGGTAGGCGGCACCGGCAAACTTCACGATGGTGAAGAGAGCCACGGACTGCGCCACCACGATGCCCACCCCCAGGGCCACGGCAGCCACCTGGAGCAGCTGCCCCGCCGCATTTCCCAGGACGGTGAGGACACCGCCCTTCCAGCCCAGGGCCAGGGAACGGCCGATCACGAAGAGCACGCTCGGCCCCGGGACGGCAATGAGTACCACCGAGGCGAGCGAAAACGCCAGCAGGTTGGAGAGGGGAACCATGCCTGATTTTAGTCCCGGGGCGGGGCGGGCGGCACCGGTCGGGCCATGCCGGACCAGCCTTCCCGGGCAGGCTGGACCACGGGCAAGGGCGACGTTTCGTCCACGAGGTAGGCCCGGCGTCGTCCGTTGCTGCAGTCACTGGCGATGTCTGGAATCCCAGACAACGGTTCTTGCTAGCGGTGGTCTGTTCTTCCCCTAAGGGCGCATCCTTGTGTATGGGATACCGGACAGTTCCGGTTTCCCGGAGGGAGGAGTACCTGTGGCAGTAACGGAAACCCAGCCGGCCCCCGCGCGCGAAGCAAGGGTGGCGTCGAAAGTTCCCGCGGCCGAAAACACGCTGCGCATTTTGAAGCTGCTCGCGTCCCGGCGGGGGCCGATGGCAGCGTCCCAGATCGCGGCGACACTCGGGCTGCCGCGCTCCAGCGTCTACCACCTGCTGGGGGTCATGGAGGCCAACGGCTTTGTGCTCCACCTGCATGAGGAGCAGCGCTACGGGCTGGGGATCAGCGCCTTCGAACTCAGTTCCGCGTACTCCCGCCAGGAGCCGCTGTCCCGGCTGGGCCGCCCGCTGCTGGCGTCGCTGGTGGACGCCATCGGCGAGAGTGCGCACCTGGCCGTGCTGCACGGCCGCGACGTGCTGTACATCGTGGAGGAGCGGGCCAAGAACCGCCCGTCCCTGGTGACCGACGTCGGCGTCCGGCTTCCCAGCCACCTCACCGCCAGCGGGCGCGCCATCCTCGCCGCACTGCCCAAGTCTCAGGTCCGCGCGCTCTACCCGAACGCGGCTGCGTTCACGGCCCGGCATGAGACCGAGACGCCCATCATGAAGTATTCCGCGCTGTCCTCCCACCTGGACCAGGTCCGGCACCGCGGCTATGCCACCGAGCACGGCGAGGTGACGCCAGGGTTCGGGTCCATCGCCGCCGCCGTCACCGACCACCTGGGCTGGCCCACGGCCGCCGTCGCCGTCACCTTCCTCGAGGATAAGCTGGCGGCGGACGAGTGGCCCGCGCTGGCCGCCCGGGTCCAGAAGGTCGCCGACGAACTATCGGTCCGGATTCACGGACGCCCCGGCAAATAACCCTCGTTGCTCCATCACTTACGGCTGCTAAAACCCCGGAATGGGAGCCTTAAGTGATAGAGCAACCTGGCCGGCCGCGGGTGTCTGGAATGCCGGACAGCACCCTCGCAAAACCCCTGTGAACCCCCTTCCCAAAGGGCTTTAGTTGTTACAGAAGTTCTTTCCCATCACAGACACACATGAAAAGGAGCCATCATGGCACCCGCCGATTTCACCACCGGTGCCCGCCCGGTCAAAGCTGCCCGCGGCACCGGGCTCACCGCCAAGTCCTGGCAGACCGAAGCGCCGTTGCGCATGCTGATGAACAACCTGGACCCCGAGGTCGCCGAGCGCCCGGATGACCTGGTGGTCTACGGCGGCACCGGCCGTGCTGTCCGGTCCTGGGCCGCGTTCGACGCCATCACCCGGACCCTGGAAACCATGGAAAAGGACGAGACCCTGCTGGTCCAGTCCGGCAAGCCGGTGGGTGTGTTCCGCACCAACGAATGGGCGCCCCGGGTGCTGCTGGCCAACTCCAACCTGGTGGGGGACTGGGCCACGTGGCCGGAGTTCCGCCGGCTCGAAGCCGAGGGCCTGATGATGTACGGCCAGATGACCGCCGGGTCCTGGATCTACATCGGCACGCAGGGAATCCTGCAGGGCACCTTCGAGACCTTCGCCGCGATCGCCCGCAAGCTCACCGGGGACGAGAACGGCACCCTCGCCGGCACCCTGACCCTCACCGGCGGCTGCGGCGGCATGGGCGGCGCCCAGCCACTGGCTGTCACGCTGAACGAGGGCGCCTGCCTGATTGTCGACGTCGACGAGACCCGCCTGCGCCGCCGCGCCGGCAAGCGCTACCTGGACGAAGTGGAAACCGACCTCGACGCCGCCATCGCCAAGGTGCTCAAGGCCAAGGAAGAGCGCCGCGGCTGGTCTGTGGGTTACGTGGGCAACGCCGCCGAGGTCTTCCCCGAGATCCTCCGCCGCCACAGGGCCGGCGAACTCACCGTGGACATCGTCACTGACCAGACCTCCGCCCACGATCCGCTGAGCTACCTGCCCGAGGGCATTTCCGTGGCCGAATGGCACCGCGAGGCCGAGTCGGATCCGGAAGGATTCACCAAGAAGGCCCAGGCCTCGATGGCCCGGCACGTCCAGGCCATGGTGGAGTTCCAGGACGCCGGCGCCGAAGTCTTCGACTACGGCAACTCGATCCGCGACGAGGCCCGCAAGGGCGGCTACGAGCGCGCTTTCGAGTTCCCCGGCTTCGTCCCGGCATACATCCGGCCGCTGTTCTGCGAGGGCCTGGGCCCGTTCCGCTGGGTGGCGCTGTCCGGTGATCCCGAGGACATCCGGGTCACCGATGAAGCATCAAGGAACTGTTCCCGGAGAACCAGCACCTGCACCGCTGGATCGACGCCGCTCAGGAACGCGTGGAGTTCGAAGGCCTGCCCGCCCGCATCTGCTGGCTTGGCTACGGCGAACGCGCCAAGGCCGGGCTGCTGTTCAACCGGCTCGTCAAGGAAGGCAAGGTCAAGGCTCCCATCGTGATCGGCCGCGACCACCTCGATTCCGGCTCCGTCGCGTCCCCGTACCGCGAGACCGAGGCCATGGCAGACGGCTCCGACGCGATCGCCGACTGGCCCCTGCTGAACGCGCTGCTGAACACCGCCTCCGGTGCCACCTGGGTGTCCCTGCACCACGGCGGCGGCGTGGGAATCGGCCGCTCCATCCACGCCGGCCAGGTCTCCGTCGCAGACGGCACCGACCTCGCCGCCGAAAAGCTGGAACGCCTCCTGACCAACGACCCCGGCATGGGCGTCATCCGGCACGCCGACGCCGGCTATGACCGCGCCCTCGAAGTGGCCAAGGAACGCGGCGTCCGCATCCCGATGAACGAGAACCGGTGATTTGAGCTTGTCGAAATCAAGGTTTCGACAAGCTCAACCAACGCCACAGGCTCAACCACAGAAGTAGGAACTTCAATGACCATCACAACCCATGAACCGCTGACCGTCACCCTCGGCTCCAGCGGCGTCACGCCCGAGGATGTGCTCGCCGTCGCGCGCCACAACGCCAAGGTTGCCGTTGCGCCTGAGGCCCTCGACGCCGTCGCCAAAGTCCGCGCCCACATCGACAGCCTGGCCGCGAGCGACACCCCCGCCTACGGCATCTCCACCGGCTTCGGCGCCCTCGCCAACCGGCACATCCCCAACGAGCTGCGAACCCAGCTCCAAAAGAGCCTGATCCGCAGCCACGCCGCCGGGATGGGGCCGGCGGTGGAACGCGAAGTGGTGCGCGGCATCATGTTCCTGCGGGCCAAGACCCTGGCATCAGGCCGCACCGGCGTCCGTCCCGTGGTCCTCCAGACCATGGTGGACGTGCTCAACGCCGGCATCACCCCGGTGGTCCGCGAGTTCGGGTCGCTCGGCTGCTCCGGCGACCTCGCCCCGCTCTCGCACTGCGCCCTGGTGCTGATGGGCGAGGGTGAAGCGGAAGGGCCCGACGGCGTCCGTTACGGCGGGCAGGGACAGCGGCCTGTCGCCGAACTGCTTGCAGGGCACGGCATCGACCCCGTCGTCCTCGCCGAGAAGGAGGGCCTTGCCCTCGTCAATGGCACGGAGGGCATGCTGGGCATGCTCCTGATGGCCATCGCCGACCTCCGCCAGCTTCTGACGACGGCGGACATCACTGCCGCGCTCAGCGTCGAGGCACTGCTCGGCACCGACCAGGTGTTCCTCCCGGAGCTGCACGCCGCCCTGCGTCCCCATCCGGGACAGGCGGCCAGCGCGGACAACATGCTGCGCGTGCTTTCCAGTTCGCCGATCGTGGCCTCCCACCGGGTGGGCGATTCGCGCGTCCAGGACGCCTACTCGCTCCGCTGCGCGCCGCAGGTCGCCGGTGCCGTCAGGGACACCGTGGACCATGCCGAACTCGTGGCCACCCGTGAGCTGGCGGCCGCCATCGACAACCCCGTGGTGCTGCCCGACGGCCGGGTCAGCTCCAACGGTAACTTCCACGGCGCCCCGGTGGCCTACGTCCTGGACTACCTGGCCATCGCGGTGGCTGACCTGAGCTCCATCGCCGAGCGCCGGACGGACCGGATGCTCGATCCCGCGCGCTCGCACGGCCTGCCGGCCTTCCTGGCGGCAGACCCCGGCGTCGACTCCGGCCTGATGATCGCGCAGTACACCCAGGCGGGGCTGGTCTCGGACAACAAGCGGCTGGCAGTCCCGGCGTCGGTGGACTCCATCCCGAGCTCCGCCATGCAGGAGGACCACGTGTCCATGGGCTGGCATGCGGCCCGCAAGCTGCGGAAGGCCGTGGACAACTTGCGCCGCGTCCTGGCTATTGAGCTGGTCACCTCGGCCCGGGCCCTGGACATCCGCACACAGCTGTCCGGGGGCGTCCTGACGCCCGGGCCGGCCGGTGCCGCCGTGGTGGCTGCCCTCCGCGAGGTGGTGGCGGGGCCCGGAACGGACCGCTTCCTCTCTCCGGAACTGGAAACGGCTGACCGGCTGGTGGCATCGGGTGAGGTGCGCCGGGCGGCCGAATCCGCCGTTGGCTCCCTCGCCTGACAGCGAAGGATCTTCGGCTTCTGCTGCCTCTGTGTCCACCTGATGGAATTTTGGCCGACACGGCCATCAGGGGTGCACAGAGTGTAGTAGAACTGAAGGTGTAGTGAAAGTCACATCAACGAGGCTGTGGCGCAGAACGTATACAAAGGGGTAGAAGTTCACATGAAAGCACGTGGGGCAGTCCTATCGAGGCGCAATGCCCATTCCGCCGTGGTGTCCGACTGGAAGAGCCTTTCCGTCGGTGACCGCGTCGAGATCATCAAGCATGCGCATGTTGTAGCGGCCGGGGAGGTGGAAGAGGTGTCGCAGAGCGGAAACGTCCTGTGGCTTGTGCCGGCGGGCCCGGCGGAAAAACAGCTCTTCCTGAAGTCCGACGGCGTGCAGGTCCGCCGCGGCTAGCAGCCCCTGGAGAAACAGCAAAATCCCCGTACCGCCTTGGGCGGTGCGGGGATTTGTGCTTAAGCGGCTTGTGCCGGAAGGGCCGTGCTTACGCGGCGATGGCCTCATAGGTTTCGCCGAACGGCACTGATTCATCCAGGGCCACGGTGTAGCGGCCCGGGTGGAGCCTGGTCACCAGGATGCCGCAGGAGGCGTCCTTGCTTGCCACCTCGATCAGCTCGGCAACAGCCTCTTCCAGCCGGCGTGCACCTCGAGGGCACTGGAGAATTCCAGGTCGATGGACCGGGCGGGCGCTGCTTCAGCGGGCTCCGTGGTAGCCGGGTGGCGTTCCAAAGTTGCTGTCGTCATGTGCTGAACTTTCTGTGTTTTCGTGCCGGAGGGCTGGTCCAGTTTACCCGCCTCATCCAAAGATGTCAGATGACTGCTGTTTTGGCGGCCTGAAGGCCAGTCACAATCGGTACGTTTGGCGGGAGCCTGGCCGCATCGGCCACTATGAAATCCAGCAAACCGGGACCACGGAATAAAGGAGACCCACCATGAAGCTAATGCGCCTGGGCGAGAGCGGGCACGAGCAGCCGGTGGTCCTGGTGACGGCGGACAATGGCTCCGGCCAGTACTTCAGCCTTCTCCCGCTGACCCGCGATGTGGACGGCGCCTTCCTGGCGTCCGGCGGCGTTGCGAAGGTCCGTGCCGCGCTGGAAGCCGGGACATTGCCGGCCGTTGAAGACGCGCCGAACCTGCGCGTGGGGTCCCCGGTGGCCCGGCCGGGAGCGGTGGTGGGTATCGGCATGAACTACGCGGCCCATGCGGCGGAGTCGGGCGCCACCCCGCCGGAGGTACCGGTCATGTTCCTCAAGCCCAGCAATACTGTCACCGGGCCCTTCGACCGGGCCGCAGTTCCGCCGCTGTCCAGCAAGTTCGACTGGGAAGTGGAGCTGGGCATCGTCATCGGACGGGAAGCCAGCTACCTGGAAAGCACCGCAGAGGCGGCGGCATGCATCGCCGGCTACGTCACGGCGAATGACCTTTCCGAGCGGGCGTACCAGCTTCCCGGCGCGGCGGGGCAATGGACCAAGGGCAAGACATTGCCGGGGTCCACACCCCTGGGCCCGTGGCTTGTGCCGGCAGAGGATATCGACGGCGGGAACCTGCCGCTTCAGAGCTGGGTCAACGGGGAGCCACGCCAGGACTCGGACACGGCGCAGCTGATTTTCGACGCACCCACGCTGGTCCACCACTGCAGCCAGTACATGCGCCTGGAGCCCGGTGACGTGATCCTCACCGGAACCCCGGAGGGGGTGGCGCTGAGCGGCCGCTACCCCTACCTCCAGCCTGGTGACGTGGTGGAGGTAGAGGTGCAGGGGCTGGGCCGCCAGCGCCAGGAGCTGGTCCGCTCCTAGCCTGCCTTCACGGCAAGGACCGGGCAGTCCGCTTCCAGCAGGATCCGCTGGGAGACGCTGCCCATGATCAGCTTGCCCACCGGGGTCCGGCGGCGCAGGCCGATCACGATCAGCTCGGCGTTGTGCTCCTCCGCGGCATCCAGGACCTCGGCTGCGGCATCGTGCCCACGGACCGGCTGCTTGATCTCGTGGTCGATGCCCTGGGTTGCCAGGCGGTCCTCGATGCTCTGGATGTCCGGCTCCTGGGCATAGCGGTTGTCCACCAGCGCGTCCCCACGGGACGAATTGATGACCAACAGTCTGGTGTTGCTCTTCCGGGCCTCGGTGATGGCCTGGGTGAGGGCTGCTTCGCCTTCGGGGGTCGGGACGTATCCCACCACGATGGTCATGGTGTCTCCTTCTTGTCTGAGCGGACAGTGCGGTCCTCGTGGCCTGAACCGGGTGCATGGACAGTGGTTTCGGTGCGGGCTGCAGGCTCCTGGCGGCCGGGGAGTTCTGCCGGCGCTGAACTGCCTGACGGGGCGGAACTGCCTGACGGGGCGGCCGGGGCCGACGGGGCGCCGGCAGCCTGCGGCCGGTTGCGGCGGATCAGCTTCAAGACAAACGGCCACACCAGGATGAGCGCCACGATGATGTAGACGACGATGGCAATCGGCTCGCTGAAGAGCCCGGCCGGGTCGCCGGCACTGAGCTGCAGGGTCTTGCGGAGCTGCCCCTCGATGCGCGGGCCGAGGATGACGCCAAGGATCAGCGGCAGGACCGGAAGGCCAAAGCGGCGCATCATGAAGCCCAGCGCACCCAGGACCAGCAGGACCACCAGGTCGAACGCCTGCAGGTTCACCGAGTAGGCGCCCAGCGTGGCAAAGAACAGGATGCCGGCGTAGAGGTACGGACGGGGCAGCTGCAGCAGCTTGGCCCACAGCGGTGCCAGCGGCAGGTTGATCAGCAGGAGGAGCAGGTTGCCGATGAACAGGCTGGCGATCAGCGCCCACACCAGGGGTCCCTGGCTGGAGAAGAGCTGCGGCCCGGGCTGGATGCCGTAAGTGGTGAAGGCGGCCAGCATGACGGCGGCGGTTGCGTTGGTGGGCAGGCCCAGGGCCAGCAGCGGAGTCAGGGTACCGGCGGCAGCCGCATTGTTCGCCGCCTCAGGTCCGGCCACACCCTCGATGGCGCCCTTGCCGAATTCCTCGGGGTGCTTGGAGAGGCGCTTTTCGGTGACGTAGGACAGGAACGTGGGGATCTCGGCACCACCGGCGGGCAAGGCGCCGAACGGGAAGCCGAAGGCGGTTCCACGAAGCCAAGGCTTCCAGGAGCGCCCCCAGTCCTTCCGGCCCATCCAGGGCCGCCCCACGGGAATGACATGCAGGGGATTGCGGCGCAGGTGGGCGGCCACCCAGAGGGCTTCACCGACGGCGAAGATGGCCACGGCCACCACCACGATGTCCAGGCCGTCCGCCAGCAGCGGCTGGCCGAAGGTCAGGCGGCGCTGGCCGGTCACGGAATCGATGCCCACCAGGCCGATGGCCAGGCCGAGGCCCAGTGAGGCGAAGCCGCGCAGGCGGGACGAGCCCAGGACGGCCGTCACAGCCAGCAGGGCGAGCACCATGATGGCGAAGTAGCTGGGGGCACCCAGGCTGACGGCGAACTCCACCACGATGGGTGCGAAGACGGCGAGGAGCGCGGTGCCGATGGTGCCGGCAACGAACGAGCCGATGGCCGCCGTCGCAAGTGCCTGCGCCGCGCGGCCCGCCTTGGCCATCTTGTTGCCTTCGATGGCCGTCACCACCGACGACGATTCGCCCGGGGTGTTCAAGAGGATCGAGGTTGTGGAGCCGCCGTACATGCCGCCGTAGTAGATGCCGGCAAACATGATGAAGGCGCTGGTGGGTTCCAGGGCGTAAGTGACCGGAAGCAGCAGCGCCACGGTCATGGCCGGGCCCAGGCCCGGAAGGACGCCGACGGCGGTGCCCAGCAGCACGCCGATGACGGCGTACAGGAAGTTCATGGGGGTCAGGGCGGTGGCAAAACCGTCCATCAGTGAGGACCAGACGTCCATCAGAGGATTCCTTCCAGGAGTCCGGCCGGGAGCGCGATGCCGAGGCCGAGGTAGAAGCCGTAGAAGGTCAGCAGCGAGAGGGCCACGGAGAGGAGCCCGTCCCGGATGTAGTGGCGGCTGCCCAGTGCCAGGACGCTGCCCCAGAACAGGACAGTCCCGGAGATGACCCAGCCGGCCCAGTCGATGAGCAGGATGTTGAGGACGAACGCGCCGGCCAAGGGCAGGACGGTTTTCCAGTCGGCGGGGTGGCCAAGTTCAATGTCCTCGCCGCCTTCGGCTTCACCCTTGCCGCCGCGCATGACGTTGACCGCCAGCAGGATGGCGCACACTACCAGCAGCCCGGCCACGATGAACGGGACGGTCTTGGGCCCTACCGGATCCGACTGGGAATAGGGGACGGACAGGCGGCTGGCGTCAAGGAAGACCAGGACGCCGGCCGCGCCGAGCAGGAGGGCGACCCCCAGCTCGGCGCGGCCTTTCAGGCCGGTTGGCAAGGAGCTCACGCCAGGCCCAGTTTCGTCAGGACGTCCGCCACCCGCTTGTCCTGCTCGGTAAGGAAGGTCTCGAACTCATCGCCGGTGATGAACGCATCGGTCCAGCTGTGCGTCTTCAGGGCTTCCTTCCAGCCTTCGCTCTCGTGCATCTTCTCGAGGGCGGCGATCAGGGATGCCTTGTCCTCGTCGCTGATGCCGGGAGGGGCCACGACGCCGCGCCAGTTGGTGAACACCAGGTCGATGTTGGATTCCTTCAGCGTGGGTGCATCCACGCCTTCGAGCCGCTCTTCGCCGCTGGTGGCCAGCACCCGGACTTCGCCGGACTGGATCTGCTGGAGGAACTCGCCGGCGCCGGAGGCAGCGAAGCCCAGCTTGTTGCCGAGGATCGCGGGCAGCAGGTCGCCGCCGCCGTCGTAGGAGACAAAGTTGACCTTGGTGGCGTCAATGCCCACCGCGCCGGCCAGCTGCATGGGAAGCAGGTGGTCCGGGCCGCCGGGGGAGGAGCCGCCGCCCACGGAGATGGAAGCGGGGTCCGCCTTCCAGGCTGCCACGAGGTCGTCGATGGTCTTGTACGGGGAGTCCTTGCTGACCATGATGGCGCCGGGCTCTTCGATCAGGCGGGCCAGCGGGGTGGTCTCCGTCAGCTTCGACTCGGACTTGTTGGTGTAGCTGGCACCAACCACGCCAAGGCCCATGAGCATGGCAAGATCGCCGTTGCCCTTTTCGTTGACCACGCGGGCCAGGCCCACGGTGCCGCCGGCACCGGCGAGGTTGAAGACTTCGGTGTTGCTGGTGATCTTCTCGTCCTCGAGGACCTTCGCGGCTGCACGGGCAGTGGTGTCGTACCCGCCGCCCGGGGTGTTGGGGACCATGATCTGGAGGCCGGTGATGGGGCCGGCGGCGGCGCCGGAGGTTTCCGAACCGTTGGAGCTCTTGCCCGTGGCACCGCAGCCGGTGGCCATCAGGGCGATGCCGGCAGCGACGGCGGCGATTCGCAATGCGCGGATCTGGCGCATGGTGTTCCTCTTCTCTGAAAAACGATCAGCAAGACTGACTGGTGATTCGATGCTAGGTGCCGCCGTGATGCCGGTCACTCTTGTGTACGCAGAGAAAGTTGAGTTCATTAAGTTCACGTGTCAGGCAGGCAGCGCTGCCGGTGGTGTAGCCAGACGCCGGGAGGGCGACGGGGTTTAGGCGGCGGGAGGTGAGAAAGCGTCTGAGGTGGTCGGCCCGGTATAGTTCCCGGTAATTACGGCAGGGACCAGGCCGGCATGGGAATCAAAGGGAAGCAACCACAGTGACTCGACGAAGAGGGATGTCCCTCGCGGGGCAGTACCTCCTTTTGCAGTTGCTGATTGTCCTGGCAGTCCTGGTGGCCGTGGTGGCCATTTCCCTGGCCCAGTCCGCCGCCACATTTGAGCGGGTCGAGGGCCGCCGCGCCCTCTCCGCCGCAGAGGCGCTCGGCAGCAATCCGGCCGTCCGCGAGCTCCTGCCCACCGCCGAACCCAGGGCCGGAGCTGCCCTGCCCGCCGTGGCAGAATCCGTCCGCACTGTTTCCGGCTCCTCGCACGTGGCACTGGCGAAGATGGACCGGACGGTGGTGGCGTCCTCGGACCCCGGCCTGCTCGGACAGCCCCTGGAACTGGGGGCCAGCCGGGTCCTGGAGGGCCGGGCCTGGACCGGCGTGGTGGCCGGCAGCGGCAGCGCCGTCCTTTCCGCCCACGTCCCGGTGCTGGACGACACCGGGAAAATGATCGGGATCGCCTCCATCAGCAGGGACTACCCCACCACGTTGGAGCGGCTGGGTGACGCCATTCCCAACCTGGTCACCTATGTGGGCGTGGCCAGCGTCCTGGGCGTTGCGGGATCCTTCCTGCTGTCCCGGCGCGTCAAGCGGCAGACCCTGGGCATGGAGCCGAGCGAGATCACCGGGCTGGTGGAAAACCGCGAGGCCATGCTGCACGGGCTCAAGGAAGGCGTGGTTGCCCTTGACCCGAACGAACGCATCACCGTGGCCAATGACAGCGCGCGGGAGCTGCTGGGCCTGCCGGAGGACTGCGTCGGAAAGAGGCTGAATTCGCTCCCGGTGGATCCGGCGCTGAAAGTGGTGCTCACCCGGGACCAGCCGGACCCGGACCAGCTGGTGCTGGTGGGGGAGCGCCTGGTGGTGCTGAACCGGGTGCCCATCCGTTCCCGCGGCCGCGAGATTGGATCCGTCACCACGCTGCGTGACCGGACCGAGCTGTCCTCGCTGGAACGGGAGCTCGGCGCCACCCGGACCGCCACCGACACGCTGCGCGCCCAGGCGCACGAGTTCGCCAACCAGCTGCACGTCATCTCCGGGCTGATCCAGATCGGCGACTACGATTCCGTGGTGCAGTTCGTCAACGGCGCCACCGTGGACAGGACCCGGCTCAACGACGAAGTCACCGCCAGGATCCAGGACCCGGCCCTGGCCGCGCTGCTGATTGCCAAGTCCAGCCTGGCCGCGGAACGCAATGTCACGCTCCAGCTGGACCCCGCCTCCGCCCTGGCTCCCGTCAGCGATGAGCTCTCGCGCGACCTCGCCACGGTGGCGGGAAACCTCGTGGACAACGCGTTCGACGCCGTCTCCGGGGTTGGGCAGGCGACAGTCCGGGTGCTGGTGAAGGACGGCGGGGACCAGGTCACCCTGACCGTGCGGGACAATGGGCCCGGCGTTCCGCCGGAAGCAGTGGAGGACATCTTCCGGCAGGGCTTCACCACCAAGGCCTCCGTCCGGGAAGGCGGCCGCGGGTTCGGCCTGGCCCTGTCCCGCGTGGTCTGCCGCCGGTCCGGCGGCGACCTGACGGTGGACAATGACAACGGGGCGGTTTTCACCGCCCGCTTTACGCGAGGTGTACATCATGATTAAGGTCCTGATCGTCGATGACGACTTCATGGTGGCCAAGGTCCACGCCGGTTTCATCCAGCGGACCCCCGGCTTCACGGTGGTGGGAGCGGCGCATACCGGCGCCCAGGCCGTCGTCGAAACCGAACGCCTGCAGCCGGACCTGGTGCTGCTGGACATCCACCTTCCGGACATCAACGGCCTGGACCTCATGCACCGGCTGCGTGAGGTGGCCCCGGAGCTTGACGTGCTGGTGATCAGTGCCGCCCGCGAAGTGGAAACGGTGCGGAAGGCGCTGCGCGGCGGCATCGTGCACTACCTCATTAAGCCCTTCTCCCAGAAGGACCTGCAGGAACGGCTGGAGCACTACCGGAGCGCGTACCAGGCCCTCGACTCGGCCAAGGACATCGCCGAGCAGTCGGACGTCAACCGGGTGTTCGGGCTGGACAGGAGCGAACGGCCGCTGCCCAAGGGCTGCAGCGTGGAGACCCTGAAGCTGGTGGAGGACGCGCTGAAGGAGGCCGACGGCGACCTGTCGGCTGCCGAGGTTGCCGAACAGCTGGGCACGTCCCGGGTCAGCGCCCGCCGCTACCTGGAGTATCTGAACGATGAGGGCCTGCTCGAGGTGCGGCTGAAGTACGGGGTGGGCCGGCCGGAGCGCAGGTACCTGCTGAAGGCCTGAGGGCTCCGGCGGGCTGAAAACCCCTAGCGCTCACCGCCCGTCGTCGGGCCGGGCAGGAACTCGGAAGGCAGTTCAGCCACCGGGACGATCACCATGTCCTGCACCTTCCAGTCCATCGCTATGCAGGCCTCGCGGGCCTGCTCCAGCTGCTCCAGGCTGGGCATGCTGCCGGCGGCGGGCACCACGAACGATTCCACGTGGAACACGTGCCCCTCGTCCCGGATGCGGGACCGGGCCTCCCGCGTCCAGGGCAGTCCGCGGAGGTAGGCGTCCAGCCGTCGGGCCAACGGGTGCGGGGCGTCGTCGTCGTACGTCATGGCCCTTTTGTCCATCAGCGCCGAGACCGCTCCGCGGGTGTTCCGAATGCCGTCATGAAGGATGCTGCCGGAAATGAGGATGGCCGCGGCGTAGTCTGCCCACCACCAGCCCAGCCCGATCCCGGCCACGCCCACCGCGGCGGCCGCGGCCGTCATCCAGTCGGCCTTGTTCATGTCCGCGTCGGCGTACAGCACCTTGTCGTGCAGCTTCTCCGCGAGCTTCATCTTCACGCGGCCCAGCCAGATGGGCGGCCCGGCCGTGAGCACCATGGCCGTGATCATCAGCCAGCCCAGCCAGATGGTCTGGCCGAAGAAATTAAAGCCGCCGATGGTGGGATGCTCGGCGCTGAGCAGGCCGATGGCCGAATCCACGATCAGGTAGGCGCCCATGACGGTGAGGGCCACCGCTGCGACCACGTGGGCGATGCCCACCGCGCGGTGGTAGCCGTAGGGATGGTCCTCGCTGGGCCGCTTGCGGATGACCCTGGCCGCGAGCAGGAAGGACAGCGGCGGCAGGAAGGACAGGAGATCCTCCACCCAGGCGGCCTTCATGGCCTGGGAGTTGCCGAGCACCGCGTAGACCAGCGCGGTGGAGGCTGCCAGGAAGGCGATGGTGATCCACTCATACTTGCGCGCTTTGCGCAGGGCTTCCTGCTGTTCGGGCGGCAGCTCGGTATGGCCGAACCGGACGGTTTGGGTGCTGTTGGTCCGGATCATGCCTGCCCGCTTTCCAACAGGAACCGGTCCAGCTCAAGGAGGAAGGCGTTCTCGCCCAGCGGGACCAGCATGACGTGCCTGTGCAGGGAGCCGCGGCTGTCGCGGGACTCCGTGTATGGCCGGGTCAGTCCGGCATGGGTGGACCACGGTGTCTTGTCGTCCAGGCCGCCGATCACCAGATCCAGCCCGCCGTGCTTGAGCTCATCGGCCAGGACCTGTTCGGTGCCCGTGACCCACTCGATGTCCGCCCCCAGCCGCTCAGCGAACTGCTGGACCAGCTCGGCCTCCTTGCCCTCGACCCTGGCCGCGCCGCCGCTGCCGGACGGAAGCCGGACCCAGTCGCGGTTGGGGCTGGCGCCCACGCGGAGCGTTCCGCCGCGTACCCGGTCCAGCGTCCCTTCCGGGTCTGCCGGATAGCTGGTGCCGCAGCCGGCCAGGGCCAGCAGCGCGGCCAGCAGCAGGAAAAGTACTTTGCAACGCCGCATGCGCAACTCCTTCCAGCTGAAGATCCACCTCCCTAATAGACAGCATGCTTATCACTTTGGCGATTCCGGCGCTGGCGGAGCGTGCAGCGTCAGCGCAGCAGGGTGTCCAGAAGCCGTGCGGCAACCCTTGCCGTCCGCCCGTCCACGTCGAAGGCAGGGTTCAGCTCGGCGATGTCCAGGTGCAGGAGTTTGCCGCTGGCGGCCACCTGCCGGCACACGGCGCTGACGACCGGCAGGGGCACGCCGAACGCGGCGGGGGCGCTGACGCCGGGCGCAACGGCGGCGGGAAGCACGTCCAGGTCGATGGTCAGGTAGAGGACGTCTATGTCGGCCAGGAAGGACGCCACAAACTCCCGGACCCGGTCCGTTTCGCAGTCCTCGTCCAGCAGGTACTGCACGCCGAGGTGCCCGGCGGTGTCGAACAGGGCCCGGGTGTTGTTGGCCTCCGAGACGCCGGCGACGGCGTACCGGAACCGGCGCCCCGCGGCAGCTTCGGCGCGGGCCATCTGGAGGAACGGGGTCCCGGAGCTGGGAACCGGCTCGTCCCGGAGGTCGAAGTGCGCGTCCAGGTTCAGCACACCCAGGCGTGCACCCTGCTGGAGTGCCTGCGATCCGCTCACTCCCAGATAGCTGGCATAAGCGGTCTCGTGGCCGCCGCCGAGTACCGCCGTGAGGTGCCCGGCGTCGAGCAGTTCCGAGACCACGCTCCCGAGCCGCGCCTGGGCGTCTTCGAGCGCCCCCTCGGAAACGGCCACGTCGCCTGCGTCCGTCACGGAACGGTCCAGGTGGAAGGCCAGGGGGCCCAGGGCTTTGCGGATTGCGGCCGGTGCCGCGGCGGCGCCGGTCCGGCCCTTGTTGCGGCGCACTCCTTCATCGCTGGCAAAACCAATCAGCGCGGCAGGCTTGGCGGCGGAACCGGACGTTGCGGCGCCGGTGGAAGGCACCACCGCCTGCCACCAGCGGCGGTGCTCCGGCGCATCGCCGTCGAACCTTCCCGTCCAGGGCGCGGGCGGGACATCGACGGAAGGGGTCATGGAGGCCATGCCTCCAGCTCACCGCATGCCGGCCGCGAAAACCAGCAGCGCCGCCGCGGAGGTGTCTGGAATGCAAGAACCCCGTGTAGTTTTCGTCCACATACGGCGACTTCGCCCGGCTGGAGGTCTCTTTATGTGGACAAAACGCCCGGCTGCACCGGGAGCCGGCAGAGGCTATGGTGGAGCAATCCCTCCCGGGACCGCACCACGCTGCTTGCGCCGGACCGGCGCAACGAACAGGCCGGAGAACAGCACGTGTTTGAAGCCCCCAATATCCTGTTTGCCGCGGCAGGACTGGCGGTGTTTATCGCCGCGGTGTTGCCCAAACTGCTGCGGAACATGCCGTTTTCGATGCCCATGGTCTTCCTTGGGGCGGGGATGGCAGCCTTTGCCTGATTCCCACCCTGCCCAACCCGGACCCCCTCGCCCACGGCGACTTTGCCCTGCACCTTTCCGAGATCTGCGTGATCGTCTCGCTGATGGGTGCCGGCCTGGCGCTGGACCGGCCGGTTAGCCGGAGCGGCTGGTCCACCACCTGGCGGCTGCTGGGAGTCGCCATGCCGCTGTGCATCGTGCTCCTGACAGTGCTCGGAATGGGATTCCTGGGACTGGGCCTGGGTGCCGCCCTGCTGGTGGCCTCGAGCCTTGCACCCACGGATCCTGTCCTTGCCTCGGAGGTCCAGGTGGGTGAACCCGCGGATAACGACGACGATGCCAACCAGGAGGACGAGGTCCGGTTCGGCCTCACCTCCGAAGCCGGACTCAACGACGGCCTGGCCTTCCCCTTCGTGTACCTGGCCATCGCCATCAGCATCGCCGGCCCGGACCCGGCCGGCTGGTTCCCGGAGTGGTTCGGGGTGGACGTGCTGTGGCGGCTTGCCATCGGCCTGCTCCTGGGTTTCCTCACCGGAAAGCTGCTGGCACGGCTCTTCTTTTCGGCGCGGAAGGAAAGCCTGCGGCTCTCCAACCACTCAGAAGGGTTTGTCGCCTTGGCCGCGACCTTCCTGGCCTACGGGCTGACCGAGATGGTGGAGGGCTACGGGTTCATCGCTGTGTTCGTCTGCGCCGTCACCATCAGGGCCGCAGAGCACACGCACGGCTACCACCGCGTGCTGCACTCCTACGTGGAACAGCTGGAACGGCTCCTGACGGTGGTCATCCTGGTCCTGCTCGGTGGTGCCATCGCCCGGGGCCTGCTGGCCGGAATGGGGCTGGCAGAGGTGCTGGTGGCGCTGGTGTTCCTGCTGCTGGTCCGCCCGCTGGCAGGTTGGCTGGGACTGCTGGGCGGGAAGACCGGTCCGCGGGAAAGGATTGCCCTGTCCTTCTTCGGCATCCGCGGGATCGGCTCCCTCTATTACCTCTCCTACGCGCTGGGCAAGGGCGAGTTCCCGGACCAGGCGGAGTGGCTCTGGGGCTTCGTGGGGCTGGTTGTCGCCATGTCCATTGTCATCCACGGCGCCACCACCTCGCCGCTCATGAACCGGCTGGACCGGCTGCGGGAAAAGAAAGCCCGGGCGGTGTCCGGGGACGAGGGCCTGGCCCCGAACACGCCCGTGTAGGGCTACATTCCCAGGGCCGCCTCAATGGGGCCGACGGCGAAGAACAGCAGGAACGCGCCGGCCACGGCCCACATCAGCGGGTGGATGTCCTTGACCCGGCCCTGGACGGTGCGGATGAGCACGTAGGCGATGAAGCCGGCACCCAGGCCGTTGGCGATGGAGTAGGTGAAGGGCATCAGGGTGAAGGTCAGGAAAGCGGGGATGGCGATGCCCCAGTCCTGCCAGTCGATCTTGCCCACCTGGGACACCATCATGAAGCCCACCACCACCAGCGCCGGTGCCACGGCCTCGAACGGGACCAGGTTGATGAGCGGGGTGAAGAACATGGCAACGAGGAACAGCAGGCCCGTGACGATCGAGGCGATACCGGTCCGGGCGCCCTCGCCGATGCCGGCGCCCGCCTCGACGTAGATCTGGTTGGAGGACACGGACGCGCCGCCGCCAACAATGGCACCCAGCGCGTCCACCTGGAGCACGCGGTCCACGTTCGGAATGTTGCCGTGCTCGTCCACCGTGCCTGCTTCATTGGCCAGTCCCACCATGGTGCCCATCGCATCGAAGAAGATGCTGAGCAGGATGACGAACGCCAGTAGCGTGGCCGCCACGAATCCGAGGCGGTCGAATGCGCCGAATGGGTTTGCCTTGCCGATCAGGGAAAGGTCCGGTGCGGCCCACTCCGAAAACGTGGGGGCCACCAGCGACCAGCCCTGCGGGTTGTACTCCTTGCCCGGGACCACGCTGGGGCCGATGCGCAGCGTCAGTTCCAGGATGACGGAGATGACCGTGGAAGTGATGATGCCGATCAGGATGGCGCCTTTGACCTTGCGGACCACCAGCGCGATGGTGAGGACCAGGCCGAAGACGAACACCGCCGTCGGCCAGCCCAGGAGCTTGCCGTCAAAGCCGAGGCCCACCGGGACCGTGGTGCCGGCCACGTCCGGGATGCGCCGGACAAAGCCTGCATTCACGAGCCCGATCAGGGCGATGAACAGCCCGATCCCCACCACGATCGCGGTCTTGAGTCCGTCCGGCACGGCCTTGAAGACGGCGGTCCGGAATCCCGTGAGGACCAGGATCAGCATGGTCACGCCGGACAGGACCACCAGTCCCATCATGTCCGGCCACGTCAGCCCGGGGTTGGTGGCCACGGTGACGGCAACGAAGGCGTTGACGCCCAGGCCGGTGGCAAGCGCGAAGGGATGCTTTGCCCAGGCGCCCATCAGGATGGTCAGGATGCCAGCAACGAACGCCGTCACCGCTGCAACCGCGGTGAACCCGAGCGTGGTGCCGGTGGAATCGGGGCCTGAGAGGATCAGCGGGTTCAGCACCACGATGTAGCTCATGGCGAAGAAGGTGGCGAAGCCGCCGCGGATTTCGCGGGAGAGGTTGGAGCCGCGCTCGGTGATCTTGAAATACCGGTCCAGGGCAGAGCCTTGCTTAAGCATTAGTCCTCCGGGGGAGTATGTGGGGATACCTGCATCCTATGGCGGCGGCGGCGGAAGCCCCGGCAAATTCGCCTAGTCTGTAAGGAAGCCAACACAAGGAGCAGTACCGCATGCGCCCCATCCGCCGCCGTCCGCTGAACTTCCTGCTCGGATTCCTCGTCCTTGCTGCCGCAATGCTGGGCCTGGCCGGTCCGGCCGCCGCCCACGACGCCGCCGAATCCAGCAGCCCGGCGCAGGGCGCGTCTGTCCCCGTCCCGCCGGAACAGGTGTCGGTGACGTTCAGCAACAAGCCCCTGGGAATTGGCGCGTCCGTCTCCGTGAAGGACGCTTCGGGCACGGAGTGGGCCGACGGGCAGGTCCAGATCGTTGACAACGTGGCATCCCAAAAGCTCCGGCCGGGAGCACCCGCAGGCGCGTACACCGTGTCGTGGCGCGTGGTCAGTTCGGATTCACACCCCATCGAGGGCACCTTCGGCTTCACCGCCGCCGCCGCTGCCGCAGCGGGAACGGCTCCGGCCACGGGCCCGACGGCGGCCGCCAACGTTCCGGGAATGGGCACCGCGGAGCCGGGAGCCACGGCTGAGCCGTCCGGGCCCGCGGACTCCGGCGAGCCCTTCCAGTGGAGCATCGTGATCTTCGCTGCGGTGGCGGTGGGCCTGCTGGTAGCGCTGGCTGTCATCGCAAAGCGCCGGCTGTCCGCCGGCGAAGAGCCGGACGCGGGATAGCCCGTCCCCAACGGGAGGCTTCGGGCGGCAGCGCCGGCGCACACGCTAGCAGGGCAGCATCGCGAGGCTGCCGGTTGACGGCGGGGCCAGGGGAGCCGGGTGGACTTTGGCCGAAATGGCCAGCCCCACGGTCTTGGCCTGGCGCAGGACTTCCTTTGGGGAGGGCGTAATCAGCTCACCGACGCCCACCAGGTAGATGCCGATGGCCCGCATGGCCGCAGCCAGGTTCCGCCCTACGGCGATGCCGAACTCGTTGATCATCCGCCGGAGCTGGCTCTGTGCGCAGCGGGTCAGGACAATGTGGTCTGCCAGGAGGACACCCGTGGCCGTGTGGACTTCCCACTGCGGGGCGGGTGCGGCATCCACCTTGGTCAGCTGTACCGCGCGGGTGGTGTTCCGCACGTCCACCTGGTGGCTGGCGGCGTAGTTGCGCAGGTGCCGCAGGATCTCGTTCCGCTCGCGCAAGGTGGCGGGGTCCGCGGCGTCGCAGCGCTGCAGCGACGCCGTTGCGGGCTGGGCGGCGCCCAGGACGTCGAGGCCGTCCACCACGATGGAGTCCACCCCGCGCCGGCGCAGCTCGGCCGCTACGGCAAGGCCGGAAAGCCCCGTGCCAATGATCACGGTGGTGGTCTGTTCGGTCCCGGCACTCCCAGGCATGCTTGACACTACAGTTTCCCTCCTTCGAAGTTTCGGCTGGTGCCGGCATCCTCGCCGGCGCGCGTTCCGTGCCCCCCAAAGTCCGGCCGCAGCACATTGGAGGGCAGCCCTGGCAGGCAGTGCCTGCGGGCTTCCCGGACCAACAATGTCCTGAAGACTACAGAACATTTCCGGCCAGGGATAGCCCAAAACGCAAACATTCTTCTGCGGGTGAACGCGCTTTCCGGAGGGGTGTGGAAAGGCTGTGGATAACATGTGGATTTCCGCGCTGATCAGGCTTGCTAAGGCATCCCGGACGGAGAATAGTGAGAAGCGGAGGCGGGTTGTTCCGCCGGCGCCCGCGACGGCCCGCCGGGTGCGGAAAACGCTCCCCGCTTCTGGCAGAATAGCCGCAACATCAGCGGCAGTAGCGCAAGGAGGCGGCCCCATGGGCGCACACGAGTTGCATCCGGACCCGGCCCGGGACGGCGGCGGCACTTCCGCCGCGCCTGAGGGGATCGTGGTTGGCGTGGACGGCTCGGACCATGGCCAGTGCGCCCTGGTGTGGGCGGCCCGTGAAGCCCAGCGCCGCCGTCGTCCCCTGCACATCGTGACCGCATACTCCGTGCCCATCTTCGCTGCCTCCGGCCTTGACGGCGGCTACGCCACAGTGGACGACTCCGTCATCCGTGAGGGCGCCGAGGCCGTGGTCCGGCAGGCCCTGCAGAAGGTCTCCCAGTACGACATCGAGGTGACCTCGTCCGTGGAGAACGGTGACGCCTCGGGAGTGCTGCTGGACATGTCCGAAACCGCCGAACTCCTGGTATTCGGCACCCGCGGCCGCGGCGGCTTCGTGGGCCGGCTCCTGGGCTCGGTCAGCAGCGCCCTGCCCGCCCACGCCAAATGCCCCACGGTGACCGTGCCGCTCATCTGCTCCGACCGGCTCGGCGAAACCACCGAGGACCGGCGCATCAAGGCAGAACAGGCGAAGGCCGGGCACCAGCGCGTAGAAAATGTGGTGGTGGTGGGCGTGGACGGATCGGAACAGGCCCGGGTAGCCGTGCTGGAAGCAGCAGACCAGGCTGAACGGCTGGGCGCCACGCTGCGTGTGGTGTGCGCCGTCCCCCAATACAGCGGCTCGCTGGCCTGGGTTCCGGCACCGATGGACCGCAAGGCCCTTTTCGCCGACATCCAGGTGACCCTGGACGCCGGCATGGCCTGGCTGCGGAGCCATTACCCGGCCCTTCCCGCCGAATCGCAGTTGCGGGACGGATCACCCGTGGACGTGCTGGTGGAGGAAAGCCGCCACGTGGAGCTGGTGGTGGTGGGAACCCGCGGCCGGGGCGGCTTCACTGGAATGCTGCTGGGTTCCACGTCCGACGGCGTGCTGCACCACGCCAAGGGTCCCGTCATGGTGGTCCCGGACCGGGAAGACCCCCGGCTGGCGGACCGGGCCAGGTTCGGGCCCATCCTCGGTGACGCTGCCTGATCCCGTAGCCCCGCCACGAGGGACGCCAGGACATGCAGCCGCACGCCGAGCCCGGCGGAAGCCCCGCGGTGGACACTCCCGGACTGGTCCGGGACCTGTCCTCCCTGGACACCGCCATGCTGGACCTGGCCGGAGGCAAGGCAGCCAACCTGGGCGAACTGATGTCCGCGGGCCTGCCCGTGCCGGACGGCTTCTGCCTCACCACTGAGGCGTACCGCCGGGCCACCGGCGCGCCTGCTTCCCTGCTTCCCGGCCTCGCCTACGTCCAGGCCGCCCTGAAGCCGGAACCCGGCGCGGGGCCCGTGGATCCTTCGGCGCTGGCCGGCCTTGCGGCGGCTGCCCGCAGTGCCATCCTTGCTGCGCCGATCCCCGCTGACGTCGCCGCGGCCGTCGAACAGGCCTACCGCGGACTGGGTCACGACGTGCCGGTGGCGGTGCGGTCATCGGCCACCGCGGAAGACCTGCCGTTCGCAAGCTTCGCCGGGCAGCAGGACACGTACCTCAACGTGGTGGGTGTGGCCCCCGCGCTGGAAGCGGTGCGTAAGTGCTGGGCGTCGCTCTGGACGGACCGCGCCACCACCTACCGCGCGGGCCTGGGCATCGATCCTGCCGGCGTCGCCCTGGCCGTGGTGGTCCAGCGGATGGTGGAGGCCGAGACCGCCGGGGTCATGTTCACCGCCAACCCGCTCACCGGCCGCAGGGGCCACGCCGTCATAGATGCCAGCCCCGGCCTGGGCGAGGCAGTGGTGTCCGGGGCAGTCAACCCGGACCATTATGTGGTTGATGCCCTGACGGGCAGGGTCCTGGAACGGAAACCGGGGGACAAGAAGGTGGCGGTCCGGGCAGTCCCGGGAGGCGGGACCCGGACCATTGAGGCGCCGGACGCCGCAGCGGGCGAGTGCCTCGATGACGCCCAGGCCACCGCCTTGGCACGGCTGGGCCGCCAGGCAGAGCAATACTTCGGGGCGCCGCAGGACATCGAATGGGCCATCGACGGCTCCGGAACCCTGTGGCTGACCCAGTCCAGGCCCATCACCACCCTCTATCCGGTCCCGCAACGGACCGGCGCGCAGGGCGGCACCGGCACCAGGGTCTACCTCTGCTTCAGCCTCGCGCAGGGCCTGACCCGGCCAATCACACCCATGGGCCGGGCGGTATTCCGGCTCATAGCCTCCTCGGTGGCGCAGGCGGCACGGTTCCACGTTCCCGATCCCCGCAGGGGGCCGTCCCCCTACGCGGAGGCCGGCCAGCGGCTGTACTTCGACCTCACCACTCCGCTGCGGAGCACCGTGGGCCGGTGGATCCTTCCCCGCGTGTTCGACATCATGGAGGCCCGCTCGGCGACCCTGCTCAGGCAGCTCTTCGACGAGCCCGCGTTCTCCGTGACGCGCAGGACGCCGCTGGCGCTGCTCCGCCATGTTGTCCCCGCCGCCGTCCGGGCAAGCCCCGGAGTCGCTCCTTCGGGGGATGTTCAGGCCGGCTGCTGCACTCCGCCGCCTGGACCGCTTCACCCGCGACTTCGAGGCTGCCCTGGAAGCGCCGCCCGCTGCAGGACCCGCCGCGCGCCTTGAGCACGCCGAGATGCTCCTGCGGACCCGCCTGTTCACCATCGTGCCCGCCATCCTGCCGCTGCCCGCCTTGGGGTTCGCCATGCTCGCCGTGGCAGGGAAGGTGCTGGGTGGGGCCCGGTGGGACGAACTCGAGCCGGTACTTCGCGGCCTGCCCAACAACGTGACCACCGAGATGGACCTGGAGCTGTGGCGGCTCGCCGTTGCCATCCGGGACGACGCCGAGTCGTACACCGCCCTCACAACGCAGGACCCGTCCCGCCTGGCCAGGGAGTTCCAGGCCGGGCGCGTCCCCGCCAGGCTTGAGGCCGGCCTGACCCGGTTCCTCGACCGGTACGGCCACCGTGCGGTGGCGGAGATCGACGTCGGGATGCCGCGCTGGTCCGACGACCCCTCCCACATCATCGGTGTCCTGGCCAACTATCTTCGGCTGGAGGTCCCGGACCTGGCGCCCGACGTGCAGTTCAGCAAGGCGGCAGAGGACGCCGACGCGCAGGTGGCAAGGCTGGTCGCCCGTGCAGGGGCACGAAGCCCCCTGCACGCCGTCGTGGTCCGGGCTGCCCTGCGGAGGGCACGGCTCTTTGCCGGGCTGCGGGAGCTGCCGAAGTACCAGCTGGTCGTGGGCCTCGCGGAGGTCCGCAGGCAGCTGCTGCACGTCGGCAAGGAGCTTGCCGACGCCGGAATCCTTGAGCAGCCTGACGACATTTTCTTCCTCGACTTCCACGAAGCGCACCAGGCCCTTCCGGATCATCCTGGCGGCGCGGTCCCGGACCTGCGCGAGCTGGTGGCGGAGCGGCGGGCAGCGTACGAGTGGGAAGTCGGGCGGCGGCGCATCCCCCGGGTGTTGCTGTCGGACGGCACCGAGGTCGAGGCGCTGCAACCGGCGGCCGCAACAGCGTCTGACGGTGCACTGACCGGGAGCCCCGCCTCCACAGGATCCGTGACAGCGGCTGCCCGGGTCATCCTGGATCCCGTGGGCGCACACCTGGAGCCCGGCGAAATCCTGGTGGCCCCGTCCACAGACCCCGGCTGGACCCCGCTGTTCCTCACGGCGGGCGGACTGGTGATGGAGATGGGCGGCCCCAACTCGCACGGCGCGGTGGTGGCCCGGGAGTACGGCATTCCGGCCGTCGTGGGAGTTGCCGATGCCACGGGCAGGATCACCACCGGGCAGAGGATTACGGTCGACGGCGGCGCGGGAACCGTGACGCCTGCCTGACCAGTCCCCGGGGTACCAAACCCCTTCCGGGAGGGGGCTTCCGGCCCGTGTCTACGTGCCTGCGCAGGCGTAACCTTGAGCTATGGGCTCAGAAGCAGCGGGCTCCGGCACCACCGGCTCCAGCAGTTGGCTCCAACGGCGGAACGCGCCGGGCGCCAGGCGTGCCTGGCTGCGGTGGCTGCCTGCCATGACAGTACCTGCAGTGATCGCGGCAGGGGTGCTCGCGGGATCCATCCCGGCCCGGGCAGGCGACCCCCTGCCCGAAAAGTCGCCGGCGGAAGTGCTGGCCCTGCTGGGGCAGCACAAGGTCTCCACGTTCTCCGGCACCGTTGAGCAATCGTCGGATCTGGGACTGCCTGAACTTCCCCCTGCCGGGCCTACGTCCGGGCCCGCCTCGGCAGGCGGCGCAGCTCCCTGTTCGAGCTGCTCTCCGGCGGGCACACCGCACGGGTGTACATGGACGGCAAGGCCAAAGCCCGGGTACAGGTGGTGGACCGGCTGGCCGAACGTGACATTGTCCGCCGGGGCAATGACGTCTGGTTCTATTCCTCCAAGGACAACTCCACGGCCCATCTGACCCTTCCGTCCTTTGCCAGCGACCTGCCGCTGTACGTGCCGCCGACCGCCGGGCCGCAGGACCCGAACGTGCCTCCGGCCGAACCGGACAATCCGGGCGGCATGCACACGCACACGCCCGCGGACATCGCCGGACTCCTCCTGGCCAAGGTGGAGCCAAGCACCGCCGTGTCAGTGGGTGAGGATGTGGACGTTGCAGGGCGCACCGCCTACAACCTGGTGCTTGAGCCCCGCACCGATGCCACGGTCGTGGGCAAGGTGGCCATTGCCGTGGACGGGGAAACCGGGATGCCCCTGTCCGTCCAGGTGACCGCCCGCGGTGCCTCCTCGCCGTCGTTCCGTGCCGGCTTCACCAGCCTTTCCCTGGACGCGCCGGACGACTCCCTCTTCACCTTCGCCCCGCCGCCCGGCAGCCCCGTGAAGGAACTGCAGTTCCGTGACCCGGACCGGTGGTCCCTCAACTTCCGTGCGCCCGGCATGATCATCACCCGGAAGACCTGGCAGCCCTCAGGCAGCATCCGGCCCGCCCCTCCGTGACCGGAACGGGCTGGGAGACGGTGGTGGGGATCCCGGCCGCTGCCGCGGGCGGAACCCTCGCTGACTCGCTGCTGCGGGATCCGCTCCTGTCCCAGGCCGCCGTCGCTGTCCCCGGCGGGCGGCTGCTGTCCACCACGCTCCTGAACGTCCTCATCACCGATGATGGCCGCATCTTCGCCGGCATGGTGCAGCCGGACAGGCTGCAGGCCGCTGCGTCGGCGGCTCCGTGATCCCGCAGGGCGGAAGCGGGTCCGGGAGGTACAACCTTGCCATCGAGACGCGGGGCCTGACCAAGCACTTTGGCCGGCAGGTTGCCGTGGACGGCGTGGACCTCGCCGTGCCGCCCGGTTCCGTCTTCGGGTTCCTTGGCCCCAACGGATCCGGTAAAACCACAACCATCCGTATGCTGCTGGGCCTCGCGGCGGCGTCAGCAGGAACGGTGAGCCTGCTGGGGATGGAAATGCCGGGCAGGTTCCGGGACGTGCTGCCGCGGGTGGGCGCGCTGGTGGAAGGGCCCGCCTTCTACCCCTTTCTGTCCGGTGCAGCGAACCTTTCCCGGCTGGATGCCGCCGGCCGCAGCACCGTACCCGCCACCCGGAAGGGCCGGGTGGACCGTGCCCTGGAACGGGTGGGGCTCTCACATGCCGCCGGCAAGAAGGTGCACGCCTACTCGCTGGGGATGAAGCAGCGGCTGGGCATCGCCAACGCACTGCTCGCCCGCCGGGACCTGCTGGTGCTGGATGAGCCCACCAACGGACTCGACCCGCAGGGCACGCGGGAGGTGCGCAACCTGGTCCGTTCCCTTGCCCATGACGGGGCCACGGTCTTTGTCTCCAGCCACCTGCTCGCCGAGGTGGAGCAGATGTGCACGCACGCGGCCATCATGAGCGCCGGCCGCCTCGTGGCGCAGGGACCGCTCGCCGAACTGCGCCGTGCCGGCAGCGCACGGATCCGGCTCCTGACACCCGACGCCGGTCAGGCCAGGTCTGTCCTTGCCGGCCTGGGCCTGGCGGCGGAGGCCGGCGGATCCCAGCCCGACGGCGAGGTCCTCCTCGCCAGCCTGTCCGCCGCTGGCGACGGCCGTCTCCCCGAGGATGTTGTGGGGCAGCTGGTGGCGGGCGGCGTGCGGGTCCGGGGATTCGCCGTCGAACGCGAAAGCCTGGAAGACCGCTTTGTTGCCTTGACCGGAGAGGGGTTCGACGTTGCCCAGTAGCGTGCCGGCGGAAGTCCCCGGAACAGCCGCGCCGGCGGTCCGGGAGGCGCGGGAGTCCGCGTCCTCGTTGATGCTCTCGGAACTGCGGGTCCTGTTCGGCCGCCGCCGCACCTGGGCGCTGCTGCTGGCACTGGCAGCCATTCCCGTGCTGATCGCCATCGCGGTGCGGGTTTCGTCCGCCGTCCCGCCCGGCCGGGGCCCGGCCTTCCTGGACCGGATCAGCCAGAACGGCCTCTTTGTTGCCTTCACCGCCATGCTGGTCTCGGTGCCGCTGTTCCTGCCGCTCACGGTGGGGGTGGTGGCGGGGGACACCATCGCCGGCGAGGCAAACCTGGGCACCCTCCGGTACCTGCTCGTGGCGCCCGCCGGGCGGGTCCGGCTGCTGCTGGTCAAATACGCAGGGGCGCTCGCGTTCTGCATTGTCGCGCCGCTCACCGTCGGCCTTGCCGGTGCCGCAATTGGCGCGGCCCTGTTTCCGGTGGGGCCCGTGACGCTGCTGTCGGGGGACGTCATCCAGCCGCCTGAAGCCGCGGTCCGCATCCTCCTGATTGCCGCGTACCTGGCCGTTTCGCTGGCGGGCCTTTCCGCCGTCGGGCTCTTCCTGTCCACCCTCACGGTGGTTCCGGTGGGTGCCATGGCTGCCACCGTGGTGGTGTCGGTGGTGTCCCAGGTCCTGGACCAGCTGCCGCAGCTGGAATGGCTGCACCCGTGGCTGTTCAGCCATTACTGGTTCGGGTTCGGCGACATGCTGCGCCAGCCCCTGCTGTGGGACTCATTCACCAGCAACGCCCTGCTGCAAGGCGGCTACATTGCAGTGTTCGGGGCGCTGGCTTACGGGAGGTTCGTCACCAGGGACATCCTGAGCTGATGCCGGGGCAGGGCCGGCCACGCTTATGCGTGCTGGTGCGCCTCATGCTCCGAGTGGCTGGCCGGCTCCAGCTGGAAGGTGCAGTGGTCGGTGTCGAAGTGCGAGCCCAGGCAGGTGATGAGCTTGTCCAGCAGCTGGTCGGCACCGCGCGCATTCAGCACCCCGTCCTCCACCACCACATGGGCAGAGAACACGGGCACGCCGGAGGTGATGGTCCAGATATGGATGTCGTGCACGTCGGTGACGCCTGCCACGGACAGGATGTGCTCACGGATCATCTGGACTTCCACACCCTTGGGGCTGGCTTCCAGCAGGACATCCACCACGTCGCGCAGCAGGCTCCAGGCCCGCGGCAGGATCAGGATGGCGATCACCACCGAGGCGATGGTGTCCGCGGCGTTGAAACCGGTCAGCATGATCACCACGGCGGCGGCAATAACGGCGAACGAGCCAGGAGGTCGCCGAGGACCTCCAGGTAGGCGCCGCGCACGTTGAGGCTTTCATGGTGGGCGCCGTGCAGGATCAGGAGGGACACAACGTTCGCCACCGCGCCAAGGATGGCGGCGAAGAGCATGATGTCCGTGGACACTTCCGGGGCGGAGCCGATCCGGCGGATGGCCTCGGTGAAGATCACCACGGAGATCACGATCAGGATGAGGGCGTTGGCCAGCGCTGCCAGCACCTCTGCGCGCTGGTACCCGTAGGTGCGCTGGTCGCTGGCGGGCCTGCCGGCGATCCAGGCGGCGAGGAGGGCGATGGTGACCCCGGCTGCGTCGGAGAGCATGTGCCCGGCGTCAGCCAGCAGGGAGAGCGACCCGGACAGGACGGCCCCCACCACCTGGACCAGGACAACGGCAAGCGTGATCACCAGCACGGCCACGAGCCGCTTGCGGTGCTGGCCGGTAGCGGTGATGCCGTGGGTGTGGCTGTGGTCGTGTCCCATGCCTACAAGGCTAGCCCCAGCCCAGCTCGTGCAGCCGGTCATCGGAAATGCCGAAGTGGTGCGCGATCTCATGGACGACGGTTACCGCCACCTCATGGATCACGTCCTCCCGGGACGAGCAGATTTCCAGGATGGGTTCCCGGAAGATGGTGATCCGGTCCGGCAGGGACCCTGCGTCCCACCAGGAGTCGCGTTCAGTCAGCGGGACGCCTTCGTAGATTCCCAGCAGCACGGTGTCCGGATCTTCCCCCGGCCCGGGCACGTAATCGTCGTCGATGAAGACGGCCACGTTGTCCATGGCACGGGCCAGCTTGTCCGGGATGCTGTCCAGCGCGTCGGACACCGCGGCCTCGAATTCATCCGCGGACATCCGGAAGCCCAGCGGCTCATGCGGACCGTCGGGAATGATCGGAAGGCCGGGTGGAAGGCTGGGAGGCATACTTCGACTTTAGCGCCGAACAGCCGCCGGAGCCCCTATCCCTTGGCGGCTCCGGCGGCGGGTCAGCCCTACGCCCAGCAGGCAGATGACGCCGCCCGCCAGGCCCCAGGCCGTGGGAACCTCGCCGAGCAGGAGCCAGGAAATGAGCACGGTAACTCCGGGAACCAGGTAGGTGGTGGCTGCCAGCTTGCCGGCGTCCACGAGCGAGAGTGCGTAAGCCCAGGTTGTGAAGGCGATGGCAGTGGGGAAGACACCCAGGTACACCAGCCCGGCCGTGGCTTCGGGCGGTGCGGCCTGCAGCTCGGAGGCCAGTTGCCCGGCAAAGGGCAGGCAGCACACCGATCCCACCATGATGCCGAACCAGGTGGCCTGCGCCGCGGGGAATTTCCGCAGGACAGGCTTCTGGATGATCACGCTCACCGCGGCGAGCACGGCGGCAAGGAGGCACAGCGCAACTCCCGCCAGGTCCGCCGTCGCGCTTTTCCCCGGGCCGGGCGCCGCCCCGGCAGCCGGTCCGGACCCCAGCGCGATAAGCGCCACCCCAACAAAGGCCACGGTGCTGCCGATCAGCAGCCACCGCGGAAAGCCCTCCTTGAGGAAGAGGCCGGCCATGATGGCCACCAGGATGGGGCTGACGTTGATGAGCAGGGCGCTGGTGCCCGCATCAAGGACATGCTCGGCGGCGTTCAGCGCCACGTTGTAGCCGCCGAACCACATGACCCCGTAGGCCAGGATGGGCCACCATTCGCGCCCCCGCGGCAGCTTGCGGCTCTTCAGCAGTTGCGGCAGCACCAGGAAGGACAGCACGACGGCGGCAACCGCCAGCCTGCCGAGCGTCAGGGATCCGGGGGAGAAGTGCGGCCCGATGGCCCGGATTCCCACGAAGGCCGAGGCCCAGAACACCACGGTGACGGCCATCGCCGCGACGCCCAGGGCCCTGGCCCGGGACGCTGCCGGAGGAGACTCGGAATTGGGTTTGCGGGCGGGGGCGGTGAAGGGCATGCAGCCAATGTATCCGGACGGGACGGGCCGGGGCTGGCGGAAATCGGCCACGTCTGGGCAACTTCCTGCCAAAGTTGCACGACCCTTGAGCCGGCGGCGCTCCCGGCCTCCGCTAGGATGCGGATTATGGTCTCAAACCCTGCTCCACCCCGCGATAACGCACGCCTTGCCAGGATCATCATTTGGATCGTGCTGGCGGTCATCTTGATTGGCGGGGCGGTGTGGTTCGCGCTCTCGGTGGCAGGGAGGCAGCAGCAGGCGGCGCCCCCCGCAGCGGGGGCTGAGCAGCTTGTCCGGGCGGACAGCCACCGGCTCACCACCCCGGCAGTGGAGAAAGCCCAGCTGGTGGAGTTCCTCGACTTCGAGTGCCCGTCCTGCGGTTCCATCCACCTGTGGTGGAGGAGCTCAAGGCGGAGTTCGGGGACCGGATCACGTTCGTGCACCGGCACTTCCCGCTGTCGATGCACCCGAACTCGGGCCAGGCCGCACTCGCTGCCGAGGCCGCCGGGCAACAGGGCCAGTACCAGCAGATGGCCAACAGGCTTTTCGAGACCCAGTCCCAGTGGGCCGGCAGCCAGCAGTCCCAGGCGCCGCTGTTCCGCAGCTATGCGGAGGAGCTGGGGCTGGACCTGGCCCTGTATGACGCCGCCGTCGCCGACCAGCAAACGGAGGAGCGGGTCCTGGCGGATATCGCAGACGGAAAGGCGCTGGGTGTCAGCGGCACTCCAACCTTCTTCCTCAACGGCGAAAAGCTGGTCCTCTCCACGAAGGCGGACTTCCGGCAGAAACTCGCTGACGCCGTCGAATAGCTGCACCCTGGGCGGTTGCCGCGGCCGCTGGGAAGGCGGTTATTTCGCCGCGGCCCACTCCAGCAACCGTTCCACCGGCCACGTGGTGATGATGCGGTCCTGCGGGACGTCGTTCCGGGCCGCGCGCTCGGCGCCGTACTGAAGGAAGTCGAGCTGGCCGGGCGCATGCGCGTCACTGTCGATCGAGAACAGGCACCCGGCCTCCAGCGCGAGCTGGATCAGCGGATCAGGCGGGTCCTGCCGCTCGGGCCGGGAGTTGATTTCCACTGCCACGTTGTTCTCGGCGCAGGCGGCAAAGACCTCCCTGGCATCGAATTCCGACGGCGGGCGGGTACCGCGGGAGCCCTCCACCAGCCGGCCGGTGCAGTGGCCGAGCACGTTCGTATGCCTCGCCTGGATGCCGCCGAGCATCCGCCGGGTCATGGTTTTCCGGTCGGCGCGCAGCTTTGAGTGGACGCTGGACACCACGATGTCCAGGCGGTCCAGCAGTTCCGGGTCCTGGTCCAGCTCGCCGGATTCCAGGATGTCCACCTCGATCCCCGTCAGCAGCCGCACTTTGCCTTCCGGCTGCCCTTTGGACCCGGCCTGCCCGTCGGCGTTGATCGCCGCCACCACATCCAGTTGCCTGGTGAGGCGCTCCGCTGACAGCCCGTTGGCGATGGTGAGGTTGGGCGAGTGGTCCGTCAGCGCCAGGTACTCCCGGCCCAGTACCCCGGCGGCCGCCACCATCAGCTCGATGGGGGAGCCGCCGTCGGACCAGTCGCTGTGGCTGTGCAGGTCGCCGCGGAGGGCGCTCCGAAGTTCGCTGCCGCCGGTGGCCAGCGGCTGGGCGCCCTTTTCCCGCAGGTCGGCCAGATAGTCGGGGACGCCGCCCGCCACGGCCTGCTGGATGACCTGGTAGGTCCGGTCTCCGATGCCCTTCATGGATTTCAGCCTGCCGGTCCTGGTCCGCTCAGCCACTTCTTCGGCCGGCAGCGGGCTGATGGCCGCGGCGGCCTTCCGGAAGGCCTGGACCTTGAAGGTGGCAGCGCGTCCGCGCTCCAGCCAGAAGGCAATCTCATTGAGCGCTGCAACGGCATCCATCAGTCCATCTTCACCTGTTCTCCCTGTTCAGGCACGGGGTTTTTGGCCGATTTTGGATTATCAGGAACTAGGCCCTATAGTTTTAGAGTCCAGTTCGGAGAACGCAAAGGACAAAGACGGAAAGCCTCGCTTTACGCCTTTTATTTTGCTTTTGCTCCGAACGGGTTCTGGCCCCCATCGTCTAGCGGCCTAGGACACCGCCCTTTCACGGCGGCGGCACGGGTTCGAATCCCGTTGGGGGTACGCAAGGAACTGGTCAAACAGACTAAAAAAGTCTGGTAGGCTGGAAGCCTTGAAAAAAGCGGTAGAGATACTGCGAAAGCAAGAAACGCAAGGCCCTGTAGCGCAGTTGGTTAGCGCGCCGCCCTGTCACGGCGGAGGTCGCGGGTTCAAGTCCCGTCAGGGTCGCTCTGATTGTTGGAAGCAATTCCGGCTCTCATGGTGACTAGTCACCTAGGCTCTGTAGCTCAGTTGGTAGAGCGTTCGACTGAAAATCGAAAGGTCACCGGATCGACGCCGGTCGGAGCCACCACTGGGAAGCATCAGTTCTTCGGAACTGGTGCTTTTCTGCTTAACCAGCTTTCCCATCCTGGCCGTCAGCATGCAGCTTGGCACCCAGGCCTGGCATCTGCCGCCGCACCCGCCGGACCCGCACCCAGAGCAGCCCCTCCTCACTTCTTCGGCTAGCCGCTGCCGGAACGACGGGCGGAGTCATTTTCGACGCACACAAGCACTTCCGCGGCGCCCGCCCTTTCCCGACGCGGCCACTCATTCCCGACCCGCAAGGAGTTTTCCGCGGCCTAAATCCGGGGCTCGCGGAGGAGGATGCGCGTCGACATCATTTTTGCGTGTCCCTGGCGGTGTAATTCCCGCCTCATTTTGGCCGCCGCGCAGATGTGGGCAACCCAACAGCGGACTGCTCCGCAAGAAATAATTTGTCAGACATCTGTAACATTTGACCCCCGAAGAACCATATGTCACGCGCGCGCATTGGAATGTGTAAGCGCTTGCACAATCGGGTGAAACTTGGTTTTCGGGGCCGCGAAACACGGTTTGAAATGCCGTGAAAGGCCTGCCTAGCGTGGAGACCGGCCCGGATATCCCCGGTATCAGCACGGGCCGCATGTGGGACCCCACCCAGGTCCCGCCCCTCGACACGACGGCGTCCTCGATGACGCCTGCCAAGGTGTCGAGGCTCGCCGGAGTGCGGGGAACCAGGGCATCCGCCCGTCTTCCACGAACAGTTTCAACTCCGCGAGAAGAGCAAACATGCACAAGCACCCCCAAGCACCCCGGATGCTGCGGTGGCGGTCCGCCGCCGCAGCACTGGCAACAGCCGTGGCTGCCTCGACCTTCCTTGCCGTGCCGTCGGCACAGGCCAACGAGCCTGCCGACCCGCCGGCCGCAGAGCAGATGCCGGCCCCCACGCCCGGCTTCCCCCTCCCCACGGAACACACCCAGGAAGCTTTCGACCCGGCGTCGGACTTCACCTCCAAGTGGACCCGCGCCGATGCCAGCCAGATCATGGCGCAGAGCGACACCACGGTAGCTCCCGGGCAGAACTCCATGAGCCCGGACGTCACCATGCCGGAAATCCCCGAGGATTTCCCCACCATGAACGAGGACGTCTGGGTCTGGGACACCTGGTCCCTGACGGACGAGCACGCCAACCAGATCAGCTACAAGGGCTACGACGTCATCTTCTCGCTCGTCGCTGACCGCCACGCGGGCTACAACTTCGACCAGCGCCACTGGAACGCCCGCATCGGCTTCTTCTTCCGCAAGACCAACGCGGACCCGGCCAAGGACAAGTGGAACTACGGCGGGCACCTTTTCGTGGACGGTTCCTCCATCGGCAACACCGAATGGTCCGGCTCCACCCGCCTGATGCAGGGCAACCACGTGAACGTGTTCTACACGGCCACCACCTTCCACGATGTGGCCGAGCGGAACGCCGGCGGCGGCGGCATCGCCCCGGACGCGGCCATCGCCAAGGCCCTCGGCAACATCCACGCCAACGAGGAACGCGTCTGGTTCGACGGCTTCGAGCACACCAAGCTGCTTGAGCCGGACGGCGAAATGTACCAGACCAAGGAACAGAACCCCGGCTTCGCGTTCCGTGACCCGTTCACCTTCGCCGACCCGGCGCACCCCGGCAAGACCTTCATGGTCTTCGAAGGCAACACGGGCGGCAACCGCGGCGAGTACCAGTGCACCGAGGAAGACCTCGGCTACCGTGAGGGCGATGCCAACGCAGAGTCCCTCGACGAGGTGAACAGCAGCGGCGCCTACTACCAGACCGGCAACGTGGGTCTCGCGGTGGCGGACAACAAGGACCTCACCAAGTGGTCCTTCCTGCCTCCGATCCTCTCCGCGAACTGCGTGAACGACCAGACTGAACGTCCCCAGATCTTCATCCAGAACGAGGACGGCAAGAACAAGTACTACCTGTACACGATCAGCCACCAGTTCACGTACGCAGCAGGCATGCGCGGCCCCGACGGCGTCTACGGCTTCGTGGGCGACGGCGTGCGCTCCGACTACCAGCCGGTCAACAACTCCGGCCTGGCACTTGGCTCGCCCACCGACCTCAACCTGCCCGCCAACAACCCGAGCGGCACCATCTCCGGCCAGCAGAACGGCCGCCAGTTCCAGGCCTACTCGCACTACGTGCAGCCCAACGGGCTGGTGCAGTCATTCATCGACAACGTCAACGGTGTCCGCGGCGGCTCCCTGTCCCCGACCGTGAAGATCAACTTCAAGAACGGCATCACCCAGGTTGACCGCAGCTTCGGCCAGAACGGCCTTGGCCCCTTCGGCTACCTGCCCACCAACGTCAAGGTCGGCGGCGAAGGACTGTACAAGTAGACCGCGGCATAGCCGCACCGCCGCTGCTGCAGCGGCACCGCCCAGGCGGGGATGCTCTTGGGGGCATCCCCGCCTGGGCCCTTTAACTACTGCCCCTCAGTTAACAGCGCAGCACCGCAGGCTAGGGATAGGGTTGGATCAACAGAAGGGGGAGTGCCTGATGGAATACCAGAACCCACAACCCGAGCCGGGCTTCCGCAGCGGTGCCGCGCCGGTACCTGTCCCGGCGCCCGGATTGGGACGGACCGTAATTTCCGAGACCGCTGTTGCCAAGGTGGCCGGGATCGCCGCCCGCGCCGTTCCCGGCGTCTACTCCCTGGGATCGGTACCGTCCCGTGCCTTGGGGGCCATCCGCGACGCCGTCGGCAGCTCCGACCATGCGGCCGGGGTCCGCGCCGAAGTGGGCGAAACCCAGGTCGCAGTGGATATCAGCCTCGTGGCGAGCTACGGCACGCCCTTGCATTCCCTTGCCAACCAGGTGCGCGCCGCCGTCTACCGGGCGGTGGAGGAACTGGTGGGGCTCCAGGTCATCGAGGTGAACGTCGAAGTCACCGATGTCTATGTGCCGCCGCCCGTTAAACCGGCCGCCGCCGGAACCCCTGAAAGGGAGGCACTGCTGTGAACCTGACACTGGCAGGCGCCGCCATGGGCGCCTTCGTAGCCTTCATGTCCCTCCAGTTCGGGCTGTGGGGGTTCCTGGTAGCCCTGCTCTTCATGGCCATTGGGGCACTCCTGGGCCGCGCCGCCGAAGGGAAGCTGGACCTCCGCGGTGTCCTGGACGCCATCATCGGCCGGCGCTCATCATCATGAGCACGCCCGCCCCGGCGCTGCGGGGACAGGCGCTCAGCGGCCATAACCGCATCAGCACGCAGGCGCTGACAAGCCTTGCCAAGGCAGCGGCTGCTGCGGCGTTCGACGTCGACGCCCAGGACGTGCGGGCAGACTGGACGGACGACGACGGCCTGCTGGCTTTGTCCCTCGTCACGCCCATCAGCATCCCGCCTTTGAAGAGCGTTGTCTTGGATCCGACGCGGGTGGAGAGGTTCGGCGGTTCCATCTGGGACCGGACTGTCGAGGCTAAAACCCGCATCCTGGAAACCGTCACGGAGCTCAGCGGTGCCCGGTTGAGCAGGGTGGATATCCGCATCAGCGGTGCAAGGATCAGTGAAGGGGGCCGGGTCCGGTGAGCAGCAGGGTGGACGCCGGAGCCAGGCGGTCGCGGCGCGAGGGGGACCGCCGTGCCGCAGGCCAGGGGCCGGACATGCGCCGGGTGGCGTACCGGGAAACGCACTCCTCGCGTGCCGCGGTGGCCATCGTCGCTGCCGTCCTGGTCATGGTGCTGGCGGCCTACGGACTCCTGGAAGCAGCGGTTCATGCCATCGGCCAGCCTGCCTGGCTGATCGAGCCCCAGGTTGCCGCGCAACGCATCGTGGAGCTCCCCGCCGGGATCCCGCCGCTGCTGCTGGGCGCTGTCGGCGCGGTCCTGGCGATGGCCGGCCTGATCTTCGTGCTCAACGGGATACTTCCGGGACGGCGGGCACGCCACCTCCTCGCTGGCGCCGGGCAGGCTTCCGGTGGCCCCGCCGTCGTGGTTGACGATGAAGTCATCGCCTCATCGCTTGCCCGCCGGGCCCGCCTGGCGGCGAACGTGACCCCGGAGCAGGTAATGGTGGTTGTTTCCCAGCGCCAGGTGCTGGTGAACGTCAGGCCCACGTCCGGAGTGCCGGTGGACGGGGGGACAGTCCTCGCCGCCGTCCAGGATGAGCTGGACCAAATGGAACTGGAACCGTCACCCGAAGCCCGGGTCAATGTAACGCCAACGGGAGTGATCGGGGCATGAACAGCACACCAAGCCTCCTCAACCGGATCCTCCTCACCGTTTTGGGCTGATGCTCCTTGCCGCCGGCATCCTGCTGGTGCTTCTGGCGACCGTCCCGCCCGTGGGTGCCTGGTGGCAGTCCTGGTCCCCGGGGATCTGGGACGGAATCAACCAGGCCTTCAACGCCACCAGGTTCCCGGGACGCACCGAAAGCTGGCTGTGGATTGTGGTGGCCCTGGTCCTTCTGCTGCTGATCGGGCTTATGGTGGCCTGGATTGCCCAGCAGGGCAAGGGCCGGTCCAACCTGTTGGCCGCCGAATACGATCCGGGCGATGTTCCCGGTGACGTCCGCATCGGCGGGGGAGTCGCGGAACAGGCCCTCAAGCATGCACTGGCGGGACGGCCGGACCTCGCCGGTTCCACGGTAGCCACCTATGACGTCAAGGGGTCACCCGCGCTGAAAGTCCGGCTGCTGCCGCGCCAGGGCGTGGCGCCGCACCTGCTGGCAGCAGAGATCGCCGGCCTGCTCGCTGCGCTCGAAGCGGTAGTCGGCAAGGAAACGCCGGTCCTGATCCACATTGGTGCGGGGGCACGGACACGCTTCGGCCGTGCCGAGCGCGTCCGCTGACCGCCCTATACCCGCTCCAGGTAGACCGCACAGTCGACCGGTACCTCCTGCACCGCAGCCAGCTCTTCGGCGGGAACAGGTCCACTGGCCAGAGCCACCCTGTATCCCGCGGGAATGGGAGCCGACGCGAATCCCATGTTCGCCAGGACCAGGACATCCCCGTTGCGGAACGCCAGCACCCCGGCGTCCGGTGCATGGAGGTCGTCCCATTCCAGGCTGCCCAGGCCCAGCCTGCGCCCCGAGCGGAAGGCCAGGGCAGCTTTGTAGAGCTCCAGGGTGGAGCCCTCCTCTCCTTCCTGCTGGTCTGCAGCAAGGGGTCCGAAACTCTCCGGCTGCGGCAGCCATGGCTGTGCCTGGCTGTGCCGGGACGAGAAGCCGTAACCGGGCAGGTCGGCGGCCCAGGGCAGCGGCACCCGGCAGCCGTCCCGGCCAATCTCGGCACCCTTCGTGCGGAAGAAGGTGGGATCCTGCCGGGCTTCAGCCGGAAGAGTGGCGTGTTCCGGAAGGCCCAGTTCCTCGCCCTGGTACAAGTACGCAGAACCCGGCAGCGCCAGGGACACCAGCGTGGCGGCGCGGGCCCGGGCCAGTCCCAGGGCGGAGTCCGGCTGCTCATCATCCGCGGCCAGCCCCTTGGGAAATGTCGTCGGGTCGGAAAGCCCGAACCGGGTGGGATGCCGCACGGTGTCATGGTTGCTCAGCACCCAGGTGCACGGTGCCCCCACTGAGGAGGCCGCTGCCAGGGACGCGTCGATGGCGGCCGCCATCCGCTCCGCATCCCAGCCCGCGAGCAGGAAATCGAAATTGAAAGCCTGCTGCATCTCGTCCGGCCGCACGTAGCGGGCCAGCCGTTCCGCCGGTTCCACCCAGGCTTCGGCCACCATCATCCGGTCGCTGCCGTACTCCGCCAGCACCCGGTGCCAGTTCCGGTAGATGTCGTGCACGCCCTCCTGGTCGAAGAAGGGCGACGGCGGGTAGACCGGGGAGACGGCACGGTGCGGTTCCTCGGCGTCGGTATGTGCGCCCGGCGCGTCACCGGGCGGCAGCGCCAGGCTGTGCGTTCCTTCCACCATGGACGCCGCACCGTCCCAGTCGGGAAGGCCCTTTTCCTTGACCATGCCGTGCGCAACGTCCACCCTGAAACCGTCCACGCCACGGTCCAGCCAGAACCGGAGGACGGAACGCATCTCCTCGTGGACCTCGGGATTCTCCCAGTTGAGGTCGGGCTGCCTGGTGTCGAACAGGTGGAGGTACCATTCACCGGGCGAACCGTCCGGTCCCGCAACCCGGCTCCACGCCGGGCCGCCGAAGATCGACTTCCAGTTGTTGGGTGCCCGGTTGCCGTCCCCGGACCCCGGCACGCTGTCCTTCCCGGGACGGAAGATGTAACGGTCCCGTTCGGGGGAGCCGGGCGCAGCCCTGAGGGCAGCCTGAAACCAGGCATGCTCATCGGAGGTGTGGTTGGGAACCAGGTCCACGATGACCTTCAGGCCCCGGCTGTGAGCATCCTGCAACATTGCATCGAAGTCGTCGAGGGACCCGAAGAGCGGGTCCACCTGACGGTAGTCCGCAACGTCGTACCCGCCGTCGGCCTGCGGCGACTTATAGAAGGGGGAGAGCCAGACGGCGTCCACTCCCAACTTCTCGAGATAAGGCAGGCGTTCCGTCACACCGCGCAGGTCACCCATGCCGTCCCCGTTTCCGTCAGCGAAGGAACGCGGTAGATCTGGTAGACGACGGCGTCTGCCCACCACTCCGGCCGGGCCTGGCCGGAAGCGGGAACGGCCTGGTTGGACATTTGGTTCCCCTTAGGTAACTTTTTGATGTAAACGCTTGCATTGCACGCAGCAACATTACTAGTGTGACAGTCACCACATCAACCTCACCTAGCAAGCGCACTGTCGACTTACTTGTCACTCAGCGAGGAGCTTCAAGCTAATGAAAACCCCTAGATTCCTTCTTCCGGTCGCCACTGCCGGCGTCCTGGCCCTGTCCCTGTCCGCATGTGCGGGCGGTGGCGGCGGAACCACGGGCGGTGGCGGCGGCGACGCCGAGGCAAACCTTGACAGCCGGGGTCCCATTACCTACGTGCAGGGCAAAGACAACAGCAACGTGGTCCGTCCGCTGATCGAGAAGTGGAACGCTGCGCACCCGGACGAGAAAGTCACGTTCAAGGAGCAGACTGACCAGGCTGACCAGCAGCACGATGACCTGGTGCAGAACTTCCAGGCCAAGAATGCCGACTATGACGTCGCAAGCGTGGACGTCGTCTGGACTGCCGAATTCGCCGCAAAGGGCTGGCTGCAGCCGCTCAAGGACAAGATGGCGATCGAAACCACGGGCATGCTTGAGCCCACGGTTGAGGCTGGTTCCTACAAGGGGACCCTGTATGCAGCCCCGGTTTCCTCCGACGGCGGCATCCTCTACTACCGCAAGGACCTGGTTCCCGAGCCGCCCAAGACCTGGGACGAAATGATGGAGATGTGCTCCATCGCCGAGGCCAACAACATGGGCTGCTACTCCGGCCAGTTCAAGCAGTATGAAGGCCTGACGGTCAATGCTTCCGAAGCCATCAACTCAGCCGGCGGTTCCGTCCTTAACGACGAGGGCAAGCCGAACCTGAACACCCCCGAGGCCGAGGAAGGCCTGAACAACCTGATCGAGGCCTTCAAGAACGGGAACATCCCTGCTGAGGCCATCACCTACCAGGAAGAGGAAAGCCGCCGCGCTTTCCAGGAAGGCAAGCTGCTGTTCCTCCGCAACTGGCCTTACGTCTACAACCTGGCCACCACCGAAGGCTCCTCCCAGGTTAAGGACAAGCTGGGAATGACTGCCCTCCCCGGCAAGGACGGCCCGGGCGCTTCGTCCCTGGGTGGCCACAGCGCCGCCATCAGCGTCTACTCGGACCACAAGGCCACGGCCCTGGACTTCGTGAAGTTCCTGATCGAGGAAGAGCAGCAGAAGTTCTTTGCAACCCAGGGTTCCCTGGCTCCTGTCTTCGGCTCCCTGTACGAGGACCAGGAACTGGTCGCCAAGCTTCCGTACCTGCCGGTCCTGAAGACCTCCATCGAGAACGCTGTGCCCCGTCCGGTCACCCCGTTCTACCCTGCAGTCACCCAGGCAATCCAGGAGAATGCCTACGCGGCCCTGAAGGGTGAAAAGCCCGCCAAGGACGCACTGTCCGACATGCAGAAGTCCATCGAGTCCGCTGGCGCAGGATCGCAGTAAATCATGGCAACCGAATTGGGCCCGACGCCGGTCAAGAAGCCGGCGTCGGGCGCGCCCGATGTACATCACGGTCCCAAGGGCGTAGGCGAAGACAACGCCATCCTCAGCCAGGGCAAATGGGCCTCCTGGCTGCTGGCACCCACCATCATCGCCCTGGGCATCGTGATCGTTTACCCGATCATCAGCGCCATCGTGATGTCCTTCCAGAAGGACGCGGGACTGGACCCTGCCACCGGCCTCTTCACCGCAGGCGGACCGGCCGGTATCCAGAACTACGTGAACTGGCTTGGACAGCAGTGTGCAGCACCGGGCGGCGGCACCGTCGCCTGCCCGCCGGGCACCCTGGGCGGCCAGTTCTGGACCGCCACGGGCACCACCTTCCTCTTCACGGTGATCACCGTAGCCTTCGAAACCGTCCTCGGTTTCTGGATGGCCATGATCATGGCACGCACCTTCAAGGGCCGCAGCCTGGTCCGTGCGGCCGTGCTGGTGCCGTGGGCCATCCCCACCGCCGTCACCGCCCAGCTGTGGCTGTTCATGTTCGACTTCAACGGCATCATCAACAAGCTGTTCAACGCCTCCATCCTCTGGACCGGCAGCGAATGGCCGGCCAAGTGGGCAGTGATTATTGCCGATACCTGGAAGACCACGCCGTTCATGGCGCTCCTGATCCTTGCCGGCCTGCAAATGATCCCCGCAGAGGTCTACGAGGCATCAAAGGTTGACGGTGCCAGTGCTTGGCAGCGCTTCCGCCTGATCACTTTGCCGCTGGTGAAGCCGGCGCTGATGGTTGCCATCCTGTTCCGCACCCTGGATGCCCTCAGGATGTTCGACCTTCCGTACATCCTGACCGGTGGTGCGAACAACACCACCACGCTGTCCATCCTGGTGATCAACCAGATCAGGCAAGGCTTCAACTCTGCGGCCGCGCTCTCCACCATCACGTTCCTGATCATCTTCCTGGTGGCGTTCATCTTTGTCCGCTTCCTTGGCGCGAATGTTGTGGAACAAAGCGGAGCCACCGGTAAGGGGAAGAAATGACAACCACAGCCGCTTCCGCCAATTTACGGGCGCAGCAGGACAAGGGCCGCAAGGCTTCGCAGAACCGGGAAAAATGGGCGAGCGTCCGGACCTACATCAGCGCTGCCGTCATCCTGATCTGGTGCCTTGCGCCGGCGTACTGGATGGTCGTAACGGCCTTCCGTGAAGTCGGGTTCACCTACGACACCACGCCCTGGCCCACGCACGTGACGCTTGACAACTTCATCACGGCGTTCGACACCTCGTTCGGCAACAAGTTCGGCCAAGCACTGCTGAACAGCATCATCATCGGTGTGACCGTCACCGTGGTTTCGCTGATCATCGGCGTGTTCGCGGCGTACGCCCTTGCACGCCTGAACTTCCGGTTCAAGTACCTGGTGCTGGGCTTCATCCTGGGCGCGTCCATGTTCCCGGGCGTTGCCTTATCACCCCGCTGTTCCAGCTGTTCACCAACATCGGCTGGATGGGCACCTACCAGGCGCTGATCATCCCGAACATCTCCTTCGTCCTGCCGCTGACGGTCTACACGCTGACCTCCTTCTTCCGCGAGATGCCGTGGGAGCTTGAAGAATCAGCGCGCGTCGATGGCTGCACCCAGGGGCAGGCGTTCCGGAAGGTGATCATGCCGCTGGCCGCACCGGCCATCTTCACCACCGCCATCCTTGCTTTCATCTCCTCCTGGAATGAGTTCCTGATCGCCAGCCAGCTCTCCAATGAGGCCACGAAACCGGTGACGGTTGCCATCGCCAGCTTTGCCGGCGCGCAGCCCAACCAGATTCCGTACACCGCGATCATGGCCGCGGGCACCATCGTCACCATTCCGCTGGTGATCCTGGTGCTTGTGTTCCAGCGCAAGATCGTGGCCGGCCTGACTGCGGGTGCAGTCAAGTGACCCGCGATGCTTCCCGCTCCCGCTCCACGGGGGCGGGAAGCGACCGCAGGCGCGTCCGGTCCGGCGAGGACTTTGACATCATCATCGGATTCCTTGGCTTTTGGGCCCTGGTCCTGCTGGTGGTCACGGTCTGGATGGAAGTGACTGCGCAGCCTGCGCTCGGCTGGGCCCTGGGGCTGCTGGCCACACTCCTGGCGCTCTACGGCATGATCCGTTTGCGCCGGAAGCTCCCCGAACGCAGGTAGCCGGGGGAAGGCCATGACCGTCACGGTTTAACGCTGCGTGGCCGGGGAGTGCGAAAATACGAAGGCTCGGGGGCCAGCGCAGGGCGAGCGGCAGCTTCACGCTGCATGGAGTTATTGAGGGGACACGGTGGCACGCACAACAGAAAGATCCCAAAGGGGCGGCCACTCGGGAGTCAGCATCGAGGACGTTGCGGCAGCCGCCGGTGTCTCCACCGCCACAGTTTCCCGGGCCGTCCGTGGCCTGCCCCGCGTTTCGCCCGCCACCCGCGAACGCATCCTTGAAGTAGCCGGGAACCTGGGCTACGTCGCCTCATCCTCCGCGTCCGGGCTCGCTACCGGCCGCACCAAGACCATCGGCGTGCTGGCCCCGTTCGTCAGCCGCTGGTTCTTTTCCAAGGCCATTGAAGGGGCTGACCGGGAACTCCATGCCCGGCAGTACAACCTTTCCCTGTTCAACCTTGGCGGCCATGGCAGCAACCGTGAGCGGCTCTTCAGCAAGACCATGGTCTACAAGCAGATTGACGCCCTGCTGGTCCTCTGTATGGCACTGACGCATGAGGAGCTGGACCACCTTCAGAAGATCGACATCCCGCTGGTGGTGGTGGGCGGACACGTCGAGGAATGCGCCTACATCGGGATTGACGACTACGCCGCAGCTTCCACTGCCGTGCGGCACCTGATTGACCTGGGCCACCGCGATATCGCACTGCTTCACGGTGACGACGAGACGGACCTGAACTTCGACGTTCCGAGGGTCCGGATCCTGGCCTTCAAGGACGTCATGACGGCCGCCGGCCTGCCCACCCGTCCCGAGTGGGACGAATGGGGCGACTTCACGGTCCGCAGCGGGCAGGAGGCTTTCCGCCGGTTATGGGCACGGCCAGGTGCCAAACCCACCGCCATCTTCTGCGCCTCCGACGAGATGGCCATGGGCGTCATCTTCGAGGCCCAGCGCATCGGCGTCCGCGTACCGGAGGAACTGTCGGTCGTGGGGATCGACAACCACGATTTTGCCGACGCCATGGGCCTGACCACCGTGGGGCAGCGGCCCGACGAACAGGCCGAGCTGGCCACCAAGATGCTCCTTGACGAACTGGACGGGCAGGTTGGTGCCGTGAAGTCCGCCGTAGCGCCCCATGAACTGATTGTCAGGAGGACGACGGCGCCGCCCCAGTCGTAGGACTGCGGCACCTGCGGCATGCCCACCCCGGCAGGGGCGGGCGGCGTCAGGACGCGCGCGCCAGCTGCCGGATGGGGATCCAGCGCGAGGCCAGGCGCCGGTAGGCCGCCGCAGCCCCGGTCATGTCGCCCTCCGCGAGGCATTCGATGCCCAGTCGGATGTCCATCGGGGATTCGTCCGGATACACCTTGTCCGCCACGGCACCGTAGTCCAGCTCCACCATCGATTCCACATGGAACTGCTCGAGCCACTCGGTGAGCTGGGCGAGGTCGTCCAGCATGTCCAGGTCCGGGGCCGCCAGGGCCAGGTTGGCAACCGCGTAGCGGGCCCGTTCCAGGGCATCGGTGATCGAAGCCCAGACCCGGACGGTGAGGATGCGGCCGGCCGCCTCCACCACGTCCTTGTGGTCAGACTCCATGAAAAGCGAAAACCAGCTGAACGGGATCCCCCAGGTTGACGCCCGGGTATGCACCCTGATGGAGCCGTCCCGGGCCTTGACCTGGTCGATCCGTTCCTGGTGCTTGTCCCGCTGTTCCTCGGGGATCAGCAGTTCCGCGAGCGGGCCGTGGATCCCCTCCATCAGCGCGTTGGCTGCCAGGCCGGCACGGAGGACCAGCTGGCTGGGGCAGTACAGCAGCACCGGCTCGGCGTCAGCGCCGTCGTCGGCGGCTCCGCCCTGGGACGCCGGGGCGGTGGTGACCCGCACCAGGTCGGTGCGTCCGGTGGGAAACGGGTCACCGCCTGAACGCGTGATGCGCCCCAGCGAGGCGAGCAGTTCGGCGTTTTCGACGGCGGCACGCGAGGCTGTGCGTGCACCCGCCGCCTGGATGGCGGCGCGCTGCTCTTCCGGGAACGCGTCCAGCGGCTCGTAGACCCGCAGCGTGGAGGAAAAGGCAGGCCTGCCTGGCCCCGGTAGAGGTTTCCCGTCATCGCGGTCTCCTTGTCTGGGTCCAGGTGGCTGTCATCAATCCGCCAGTTCCACCAGTACGGGGGCGTGGTCCGAGGCGCCCTTGCCCTTGCGTTCCTCGCGGTCAATGGAGGCGCCGGTAACCCGGCTGGCCAGTGCGGGGGAGGCGAGGACAAAGTCGATGCGCATGCCCTCGCGTTTGGGGAAGCGCAGCTGGGTGTAGTCCCAGTAGGTGTAGACGCCGGGGCCGGGAGTGAAGGGGCGCACCACATCGGTGAAGCCCGCTGATTCGAAGGCGTGGAAAGCGGCACGCTCGGGCGGGCTGACGTGGGTGTACCGGTTGTTCACGAACAGGTCGATGTCCCAGACGTCCTCGTCGAAGGGTGCGATGTTCCAGTCGCCCATCAACGCCACCTGGGCCTTCGGGTCCTCGGCCACCAGCCCCTGCGCGTGCGTCTTGAGGCTTTCCAACCATTTGAGCTTGTAGGGCATGTGCTCGTCGTCCAGCGACCGGCCGTTGGGAACGTACAGGCTCCAGATCCGGATGCCGGCGCACGTGGCTGCCATGGCACGGGCCTCCTGTACGGGATCCTTGCCGGCCTTGCCGAAGGAAGGCTGGTCGAGGAAGGTCCGTTCGACGTCCTCCAGGCCTACCCGGGACGCGATGGCCACGCCGTTCCACTGGTTCACACCAAAGTGGGCCACCTCGTAGCCCATCCGCTCAAACAGTTCCCACGGGAAGTTATCGTCCTTGCACTTGGTCTCCTGGATGGCCAGGACGTCGCAGTCGCTGCGCTGAAGCCAGGCTTCGACGCGGTCTGCGCGGGCACGGAGCGAATTTACATTCCAGGTAGCTATCTTCACAGTTCCTAACTTACCGTGGCAGCACTGCAGCAGGTAAAGCAGGACGGGGCCTGCAGGAGTGCCGGCGGAGCGGATGCCCGGCTGATGGAACTTAGTTGGAAGTCCGAGTATATTCGCAACCAGAAATGACCTGGGCCACAAACCGGAACACTGCGAAGGAGCATCAGCCATGGTGCGCGAGCTGTCCCATTACGTCGGAGGCCGGCATGCCGAGGGGAGGTCCGGACGGTTCGGGGACGTCTTCGACCCCTGTACGGGCCGCGTCCAGGCCCGGGTTCCGCTGGCCGGCCGCGACGAGGTGCAGGAGGCTATAGCAGCCGCCGCCCATGCACAGCCAGCCTGGGCCGCCATGAACCCCCAGCGGCGGGCACGGATCCTCCTGAAGTTCGTCGACCTGGTGAACTCGCAGATGGACGAGTTGGCGCGGTTGCTGTCCTCCGAGCACGGCAAGACCGTTGCCGACTCCAAGGGGGACATCCAGCGCGGCCTGGAAGTGGTGGAGTTCGCCGCCGGGGCTCCCCACCTGGTCAAGGGCGAATTCTCCACTGACGCCGGGGCCGGCATCGACATCCATTCACTCCGCCAGCCGCTCGGCGTCGTGGCCGGCATCACGCCGTTCAACTTCCCGGCCATGATCCCCCTGTGGAAGTCCGGCCCCGCCCTGGCCGCTGGCAACGCTTCATCCTCAAACCTTCCGAGCGGGACCCCTCGGTACCGCTCCGGCTCGCGGAACTCTACAGCGAGGCGGGCGTGCCGGACGGCGTGTTCAGCGTGGTCAACGGGGACAATGAAGCCGTGGACGCCATCCTCGAGGACCCGCGGATCAAGGCGGTCGGCTTTGTTGGTTCCACCCCCATAGCCCAGTACATCTATGCGACGGCGGCCGCGCACGGGAAGCGGGCGCAGTGCTTCGGCGGAGCCAAGAACCACATGGTGGTCATGCCGGACGCGGACCTGGACCAGGCTGCGGACGCCCTGATCGGCTCCGGTTACGGCTCCGCCGGCGAACGGTGCATGGCCATCTCCGTGGCAGTGCCGGTAGGCAGGGAAACCGCGGACCGGCTGGTGGAAAAACTCCAGGAACGGATCAAGGACCTCCGGGTCGGCTCCAGCATGCGCCGGATTCGGACTTCGGGCCCGTGGTGTCAGCCGCTGCGAAGGAACGCATCGAGGGCTACATCAGGTCAGGCGTGGACGACGGCGCCACCCTCCTGGCCGACGGCCGCGGGTTCACGGTGGAAGGCTATGAGGACGGTTTCTGGGTGGGTCCCACCCTCTTCGACAACGTCACCCCGGACATGGCGGTGTACCGCGACGAGATTTTCGGGCCCGTCCTCAGCGTGGTCCGGGCGTCCGGCTACGAGGAAGCACTGCGGCTCTGCACGGACAACCCGTACGGCAACGGCGTTGCCATCTTTACCCGCGACGGCGACGCGGCCCGGGATTTCGCCACCCGCGTGGACGTCGGCATGGTGGGCATCAATGTCCCCATCCCGGTGCCCCTGGCCTATTACACGTTCGGCGGCTGGAAGGCGTCCGGCTTCGGCGACCTGAACCAGCACGGCGCGGACGCCTTCCGGTTCTACACCAAGACCAAGACCGTCACTACGCGCTGGCCCTCCGGAATCAGGCAGGGATCCAGCTTCGTCATGCCGGAAGGAAGCTGATGGCGCAACGTGCAACGGACGGGCCGGAGGTGCTGTTCGAACGGCGGGGCGCGCTGGCGGTGATTACCCTGAACAGGCCTCGGGCGGTTAACGCATTGACCGCGGGCATGGTGGGCATGATCCTGGAGCAGCTCACCGCGTGGGCGGACGACGACGGCGTGGCCACCGTCCTGGTCCAGGGCGCCGGAGAGCGGGGCCTCTGTGCGGGCGGGGACATCGTGGCCATCTACGAGGACATCCCGCACGGCGGCCACCGGACTGCTGACTTCTGGCAGTCTGAGTACCGGATGAACTCCCTGATAGCGCGCTACCCCAAACCGTACGTGGCCCTCATGGACGGCCTGGTCCTCGGCGGTGGGGTGGGCATTTCCGCCCATGGTTCCGTCCGCGTGGTCACCGAGCGGACCAGGACCGGGATGCCGGAAACCACCATTGGCTTTGCCCCCGACGTCGGCGGGACCTTCCTGCTCGCCCGTGCACCGGGGGAGACGGGAACCCATGCGGCGCTGACGGGAGCGCACCTGGACGGACCGGACGCCTTGTACCTGGGCCTCGCGGACCATTACGTACCGTCCGCCCGGTTGCCCGGCTTGGTGGCGGCGCTCGAAAGCGAAAGCCCGGAAGCCGCCGTCGGACGCTGTGCCGGGGAGGCCCCGCCCTCCGCCCTGGCGGCCCAGCGGGAGTGGATTGACGCCTGCTACGCGGAACCGGACGCCGGGGATATCGTCCGCAGGCTCCGCTCCTGGCAGGGCAGCGGCGCTGCGGAGTCGCAGCAAGCCGCGGAGGCGATTGAGGCAAAATCGCCGACGTCGGTCAAGGTGACGCTGGAATCGCTCCGCCGTGCCCGCGGATTGAGCCTGGATGAGGCCCTCGCCGAGGAATACCGCGTGGGCCTGCGCTTCCTCGCCGGCGCTGACTTCCGGGAGGGCATCCGCGCCCAGGTGGTGGACAAGGACCGTACGCCGCGCTGGCAGCCGCCCACCCTCGGCGAGGTGCGCCCGGAGCATGTTGCCCGCTACTTCCAGCCGCTGGACGGCGGGGAACTGGATCTTGGTACGGCGTTGGACAGGGTTACAGCGGCAGACCGGCAGTTAAAGGAGACGGACCATGCCTGACAAGTACACCGTGGCGTTCCTGGGCCTGGGACACATGGGCGTTCCGATGGCCGCGAACCTGGTCACGGCAGGGCACAGCGTGGCCGGCTACGACGTCGTGCCTGCCGCGCTCGAGGCAGCCCAGTCCAGGCAGATTCCGGTGGCAGCCGGCGCCGCCGACGCACTCGCCGGTGCCGACGTGGTGCTGACCATGTTCCAAAGCGGCCAGCAGGTGCTCGATGCCTACCGCGGGACCGGCGGCGGGCCCGGCCTGCTGGCGGCAGCCGCGCCGGGCACCATGTTCCTGGACTGCTCCACCATCAACGTTGACGAGGCACGCGAGGCGGCCCGGCTGGCAATCGAGGCAGGACACCGCTCCGTGGACGCCCCCGTTTCCGGCGGCGTGGTGGGTGCCGAGGCGGGAACTTACCTTCATGGTGGGCGCCGGGGACGATGACTTCGAGGCCGTCCGGCCCCTGCTGGAGGTGATGGGAAAGCGGGTGGTGCACTGCGGTGCCCATGGCGCCGGCCAGGCAGCCAAGGTCTGCAACAACCTCATCCTTGGCGTATCCATGATCGCAGTCAGCGAGGCCTTCGTCCTGGGGGAGAAGCTGGGCCTCAGCCACCAGGCACTGTTCGACGTTGCATCGGCGGCCTCCGGCCAATGCTGGGCCTTGACCACCAACTGTCCCGTCCCCGGCCCCGTCCCCACCAGCCCGGCCAACCGCGACTACCAGCCCGGATTCGCCGGTGCGCTGATGGCCAAGGACCTCAACCTTGCCGTCAACGCCCTGCACAGCACCGGCGTGACAGGGCGGATGGGGCAGCTTGCAGCGGAAATCTACGATACGTTTGCCGCGGAAGGCGGTGCCGGCCGCGACTTCTCAGCGATCATCACAGACATCCGGGAAAAGTCCGCCACAGGGGCTCCGGCGGCGCACGGAACGGCTCCGCCACCGGATGCCGCCGGGCCGGGCGCAACAACGGCGGGTACAGCAACGGGTAATGCGCCAACAGCACACGACGACGGGAGTCCTGAATGACGGAGTACCACAACATCCTGGTGGAGCAGCAGGGGCGGGTGGGGCTGGTCACCCTCAACCGGCCGCAGGCGCTGAACGCGCTGAACAAGGCCACCATGGAGGAACTGGTCTCCGCGGTCACCGCGATGGACTCGGACCCCGGGGTGGGCGCCGTGGTGATCACCGGATCCGGCAAAGCCTTCGCCGCCGGCGCCGACATCAAGGAGATGGCGGCGCAGGGCTACATGGACATGTACGCGGCCGACTGGTTCCGCGGGTGGGAGGACCTCACCCGCCTGCGGATCCCCACCATCGCCGCGGTCTCCGGTTTCGCCCTGGGCGGCGGCTGTGAGCTGGCCATGATGTGCGACCTTATCATCGCCGGCGACAACGCCAAGTTCGGCCAGCCCGAGATCAACCTGGGGGTGCTGCCCGGCATGGGCGGATCCCAGCGACTGACCCGCGCAGTGGGCAAGGCCAAAGCCATGGACCTGATCCTGACGGGCAGGTTCATCGGGGCCGAAGAGGCCGAACGCAGCGGCCTGGTGTCCCGGGTTGTCCCCGCCGAGGACGTCGTGGGGGAAGCCCTCAAAGCAGCCGAGGTCATCGCGTCAAAGTCGAAGCCGGTGGCCATGGCAGCCAAGGAGGCCGTGAACGCCGCCTTCGAAACCGGGCTCGCACAGGGCGTCCTGTTCGAGCGCCGGCTCTTCCACTCCCTCTTTGCCACGGAGGACCAGAAGGAAGGCATGGCGGCATTCACGGAGAAGCGCCAGCCGGCTTTCAAGCACCGGTAAGGGCCTGCGACTCCCGGTAGGCCGCGAGATCGCGTTCCATTTCCTCCGCCATCAGGTGGTTGTTGATGACGACGGCGGTCCACGCTGCTGATGCGGCAGAGGCCAGCACCTGCGCCTTCATGTCCGTGACGTTGCCCGCGGCCCAGACGCCGGGAACCGCCGTGGCGCCGTCGGCATCCGTTTCAAGGTAGTCACCGATGCCCATGGGGTGCGGTGACGGGGACAGGCCAAGGCCGGCAAAGGCGTGGACGCGGGCGGAGGTCCGCGCACCCACCACCAGGGCGTCCAGGGCAACCTCGGGACCCCCGGCCAGTGCCACTCCGCGCAGGGCGTCGCCTTCCACCCGAAGTTTCCACGGCGCCGGCGACGACCTTGACGCCCCGCGCTGCCAGTTGTTCGAGCTCCGGTTCCGAGGGAATGGTGCGGTCATTGAGGAACAGGGTGATGTTGCTGCTCCATTGCCGGAACAGCAGTCCCTGGTGAACCGACCACGGCCCGTTGCCCAGGATGCCGATCGCCTGGTCCTGCACCTCCCAGCCGTGGCAGAACGGGCAGTGCAGTACGTCCATGCCCCACCGCTCCCGCAAGCCGGGAATGTCCGGCAGTTCGTCCACCAGGCCGGTGGCAATGAGGAGCCGCCGGCCGCGGAGCCGACTGCCGTCGTCGAGCGTTACCCCAAAGCCCTGCCGCACGTCGCCGGTGGCGGCAGTTGCCTCTCCGCGGAGGATCACTCCGCCGTAGCTCGCCACCTCCGCCCGTCCGGCGGCCAGCAGGGCTGCGGGGCTGATTCCGTCACGGGAGAGGAAGCCGTGGACACCTTGTGCCGGCGCGTTCCGCGGATCACCGCTGTCCACCACCACCACGGACCGGCGGCTTCGACCCAGCATCTGGGCTGCACTGAGGCCGGCGGCACCGCCGCCGACGATGACGACGTCGTAGAAGGGACCACGGGAGCTGGATGGGGCATTTTCAGTCATGGGTCCATGGTCTGCCGAAGGCGTCGGTTTCCGCAAACAACTTTGCCGTTATGGCAAAATAGCTGAATGGATGAAAACCTTGACGACGTCCTGGCGGCCGTGGGCCCGCGGCTGAAGGCCCTCCGGGTCAGCCGCGACGTCACGCTCACCGCTCTGGCGGAGGCCACCGGAATCTCGGTCAGTACCCTGTCACGGCTCGAATCCGGCCAGCGGCGGCCCAACCTCGAACTGCTCCTGCCCCTGGCCAAAGCGCACCAGGTGCCGCTGGACGAACTGGTGGGGGCGCCGGAAACGGGCGATCCGCGCGTGCACCTCCGCCCTATCGAGGCCCGGGGGATGACCATCATTCCGCTGACCCGGAAACCGGGCGGCATCCAGGCCTACAAGCACATCCTGGCCGCCGGCCGGCTGGAAGAACCCAGTCCGCAGGTACACGAGGGCTACGAGTGGCTGTATGTCCTGAACGGGAAACTGCGCATGGTGCTGGGCAGCCAGGACCTGGTCCTGGGGCCCGGCGAGGCGGCGGAGTTCGACACCCGCATCCCCCACTGGTTCGGCAGGGCCGACGGCGGGGCCGTGGAATTCCTCAGCCTGTTCGGCACGCAGGGCGAACGGATGCACGTGCGGGCAAAGCCCGCCGCCAAAAGATAGGGGCTTGCCGGGCTGTCAGGTTTCCCCCAGCCCCGTAGGGTAGACAGGACCGCAGGAAGTTTGCAGCGGAAATGGGGGAGAATCAGATGCAGGTACCGGCGGCGGGCGCGGCGGACGGACTTGGTGGCCTTGTTGGTGTTGCTGCGCAGGCAATTGACAGGCTGGGGGAGTGGGGTGTGGGAGCCTTCACCCTCGCCGAAACAATACTTCCGCCCATTCCGAGTGAGGTGATCCTGCCGCTGGCTGGCTACCTTGCCAAGCAAGGGGCCCTCAACCTGTTCCTCGTCTTTGTCACCAGCCTGCTTGGCGCCTACGCCGGGGCGCTGTTCCTCTACTGGCTGGGTGCGAAGCTGGGGCTGGAACGCTCCATCCGCGGGCTGTCCAAACTGCCCCTGGTGGACCGGGAGGATTTTGAGCACGCCGCCGACTGGTTCCGCCGCCATGGCCGGTCTTCCATCTTCTTCGGCCGGCTCCTTCCCGGCGTCCGCAGCCTCATTTCGCTGCCAGCCGGGGCCTCCGCCATGCCGCTGGGGACCTTCAGCCTCTACACCCTCGCGGGGAGCGGGTTGTGGAACGGCGCCCTGATTGGGTTGGGGTATGCCCTGGGCACCCAGTACCGGCTCATCGAGCAGTACTCCCGGTTCCTCAACTACGCGGTGTACGTGGCACTGGCCGTCACGGTGGTCCTGCTGGTGGTCCGGAGGGCGAAGCGGGCCAAAGCCAACCGCTGACCGGCTGCCTCCCCGCGTTCAGTCCGCGAAGTCCCCGGCATTCCTGCGGAAGTCGCCCAGGATCCGGATCAGGAGGTCCACGTCCCCGGGGCTGAAGCCGGGATCGCTGAACACCTCGCTGTTCAGCGCCGCCGTGGAACGCCTGGCCAGGCTGCGTCCCTCGCCGGTGAGGGCGATCAGCGTGGTGCGGCCGTCCGTGGGATGGGGGGACCGCGCCACCAGTCCGGCGCGTTCCAGCCGGTCCACGGCGTTGGTGACCGACGTCGGATGGACCTGGAGCAGGGCGCTCGCCTTCTTCATGGGCAGCGAGCCCTTCCGCGAAAAACTCAACAGTGCCAAGAGTTCGTAGCGGGCAAACGTGAGGCCGAACGGCTTGAGGGTGGCTTCAATCCTGGCAAGGAGGATCTGCTGCGTCCGCATGACGGCCGTGATGGCTGCCATGGGCGCGGCAACGTCTTCCCACCCGTGTTCCTCCCAGTTGCGCCGGGCCTCGGCAATGGGATCGCGGGGCAAATGCGTACCCAAACCAGCCCCTTTCCGGAAAATCCTGTGAATATACTAGGACATCCAACGGTTTGGCGAGGGAGGAATTCCGTGCAGCCCCAGGAGCATAACGGCCGGCCGCCCTTTCCGGACGCGGACCTGATCCATGTGGTGGAGCTCCTTCCGGCCGCAGAACGGCAACGCTATGCGCGGACGCGGGAATTCCTGCAGGCATCGGTGCGGCCGGCATCCCTCGGCTACTGGAACCGCGAGGACTTTCCGTTCGGCCTGCTGCAGGACATGGCCGGCCACGGACTCGGGGCCCTGCAGCTGGATGGCAGCTCCGCCCTGTTCAAAGGGCTGATGTACGCGGAACTGGCCCGCGCGGACGTCTCCCTTTCCGCGGTCGCCGGCATCCACAATGAGTGATTGTGGGCATGATCAGCCAGCTGGGCTCCGAGGAGCAGAAGAGCCGCTGGCTGCCCGGGCTTACGGGCTTCACCGAGCTGGGGGCCTTCGCGCTGACGGAGCCCGGCCACGGTTCGGACATTTCCCGGGGGCTGGAGACATCCGCCAGGCTGGAGGGCGGTGAGTGGGTCCTCAACGGGGCAAAGCGCTGGATCGGTGCCGGGACCATCGCCGACTTTGCCCTCGTCTGGGCGCGGGACCAGGCGGACCAGGAGATCAAAGGCTTCATCGTGGAGACCGGCCGTCCCGGCTTCACGGCCACCAGGATCGCCAACAAAATCGGACTGCGCATCATGCAGAATGCGGACATCACGCTGGAGGATGTCCGGATCCCGGCTGGCAACCTGCTCCCCGGGGCGGCCCGCTTTGCCTCCGTCCAGGGGCTCCTGCGGGATTCCCGGGCGTGGGTGGGCTGGCAGGCGGCCGGCATCCAGTTCGCCGCATTCGACGTCGCCCGGGGCTATGTCCTGGAGCGGCACCAGTTCGGCCGTCCACTCGCGGGATTCCAGCTGGTCCAGCAGCAGCTCGCCGATATCCTGGGCAACGCCTCCGCATCCCTGGCGCTGATGGTGCAACTGGCGCGGCTCCAGGAGGAAGGCCGGCTGGAAATGGCGCAGGCGGCCATGGCTAAAGCCACTACCACGCGGCTGGCCCGGGCAACGGTTGCGATGGGCCGGTCGCTGCTGGGCGGCAACGGCATCAGCGGTGACTACGGCATGGCCAAGCTGTTCGGTGATGCGAGATCCTTTATACCTACGAAGGCAGTTACGAAATCAATTCACTGCTGGTGGGGCGGGCTGTCACCGGGATTTCCGCCTTCACCTGAATCCCGTTCGGACGGGGACGACGCCGGCAGGCGTTGTCCCGCGCCCCGCCCCTCGATAGCATCGAAGAGGTAAGCCTACTTACTGTTGGTCTGCTCCCCTGGGGATGCGGGAAGGGAAGCCCGATGCGCGTCAAGAACTCCGTCATTGTGATCACCGGTGCCTCGAGCGGGATTGGCCGGGCCACCGCGCTTCGCTGCGCATCCAGGGGCGCCAGCCTGGTCCTGGCATCGCGTGGAACCAAAGCCCTTGAGTCAGTTGCCCGGGAATGCAGGAAGCGCGGGGCGAAAGCAGTTGCCGTAGCCACCGACGTGACGGACCCGGCTGCGGTGGAGAACCTGGCCGCGCGTGCCGTGGCGGAGTTCGGACGCCTTGACGTATGGGTCAACAACGCGGCAGTGGGCGCCTTCGGCCGGCTCCTGGACGTTCCGCCTGCGGACTTCCAGCGGGTCCTTGACGTGAATATTTCCGGCTACGTGAACGGTGCGCGTGCTGCCCTGGCCCGCCAGGCTGCCCAGGGTTCAGGTGTCCTGGTCAATGTCGCGTCAGTAGTGGGGGAGACCCCGTTGCCCTACTCCGCAGCGTATTCCATCACCAAGGCCGCAGTCCGGTCCCTCAGTGTCAGCCTGCGGTCGGAACTGGCACTGGAAGGACTGTCCGGGGTGGACGTGTGCACAGTCCTGCCGGCCACCATCGACACCCCGTTCTACCAGCACGCTGCCAACTACACCGGCCGGCGGGCACGTGCCCTGCCCCCGGTCTACACCCCGGAACGCGTCGCGAGGGCAATCATCAAGGTCATCGAGCACCCGCGCCGCGAAATCGTGGCGGGCGGTCCGGTCGCCCGCCTGCTGGTTCTGCAGCACAGGGTCACGCCGAAACTGGTGGAAGGGTCAGTCGCCCGCCAGGTGGACAAGAAGCAGCTTCCCCGCCGCAAGTCCGCCGCCGTCACCCCGGGCAACCTGCACCGTTCTTCGGAATCGATCAGGAAAGGCTCCGTGAGCGGCGGCTGGCATGGCCGGCGTGGGACGGCCAGGCGCAGGTTCTTCACCGCGGCGGCAGTGGCCGGCGCCGTGATGGCCGCCGGCAGGCTGCGGGGCCGGCAGGCTTACTGACGTCCATCCGGGCCCCGGGCCCGGATGGAATGCAAGCCCTAAAGGTTCCTGTTCGCGTAGGCGTGCAGCGCGTCCCGCACGAAGCCCGCGCCGGCCTCTCCGCCGTAGTTGGCAGCGAACCGGGGGTCGGCGACGTACATGTCCGCGAGCCCGGTGACGTATCCCTTGATGTCTCCGCCGCTTTCCGTGGCCGGGGTGCCGGGGATGGACTTCAGCCATTCAACGTGGCGCCGGGCCAGTTCCTGGGCTTCGGGACTGGCGGGAGAAATATCTGATCCGGCTGCGGCCAGCCAGTCCTTCCCCAGCTGTTCGGAGCGCGACTTCCACTCCCTTTTCTCCGCTTCGTCCATGCCCCGCCACCACGAGTCACCCTTCGCGTAGGCGTCCTTGCCCCACCGCTCCTCGACCTCGTCTTTGTACTGCGTGTGGTCGAATCCGTCGAACATTTTTTCTGCCATGAGCTCTCCTCCTTCTTTAACCGTTTCGAGTGTTTGCCGGACGGATGCGATCTGGCGGGACAGCCTGTCCTGTTCCTGCCGCAGCCAGTCCAGGTGGCGGGTCAACGCCTTCACCGCGTCCGTCTGCTGCTGGAAGACCTCCGCGATGGCCGGCAGCCCCAGGCCCAGTCCGCGAAGCAGCAGGATCCGCTGGAGCTGCAGGAGGGCGGTGGCGTCGTAGTGCCGGTAGCCGTTGCTGCCCACCCGGCTGGGCTTGAGCAATCCGATGTCGTCGTAGTGCCGGAGGGTGCGGCTGGTGGTGCCCGCCATCCGGGCGACGTCCTGGCTGGACCAGTCCCTCGCTGCCCCAGCCGTGGTTTCTTCCATGGACTGAGCGTAGGGGTTGACGCAGCGTCAAGGTCAAGGGGCGGAACCGGTTCAGGGGCGGAGCAGGTTCAGGGGGTGGGGCGGTTCCGGGGTGACCGGTTGCGTGCCTGGGCCACGAGACGGCGGAAGGCCAGGATGAAGATGGCTTCAATCAGGAGCATCAGGCCCACCAGCAGCCACTGCTCCCCGGCAATAAAAACAACGCAGCCGGTCAGTGCCAGGACTGTGCCCAATGCCAGCGTGTACGTTGCGAAGCCCACGGCAACCCGGGCGCTGCGAACTCCGGTGCGGAACCCGAAGCCGTGTGGTTCACCACCAGGGTAACCGGGAACGCGGTCCGGCGCGGCGGGTCCCAGGGCATCGAATTCTTCCCAGGGATCCTTGTCCTGCGCTTCTGCGGCCATGCTCCAATTATCCCAAAAAGGGGTTCCCGGATGGTCAAGGCCGGGAAGCAACGCAAAACAGCGGCCCCGCCAGCTGTCGTGGCGGGGCCGCTGGACGGGTTCTCCGGTGCAGGCGCCGGAGGCCCAAGCCTTAGAGGGGGCGGATGTTCTCTGCCTGCGGGCCCTTGGGGCCCTGGGTCACATCGAATTCGACCTTCTGGTTCTCGTCCAGGGAGCGGTAGCCGCTGGTGGCGATTGCCGAGTAGTGGGCGAAAACGTCAGCGGACCCGTCATCGGGGGCAATGAAGCCAAAACCCTTTTCGGCGTTGAACCATTTAACTGTGCCTGTTGCCATGGCTGCATTCCTTCATGTGACTCTGATTCTCTCCCCGGGGTGTCAGCCCGAAGTGTGCGGAGAACGTCCCCCGCTGTTCCCCAACGTACGGGGACAATGGCCTGCGTGCAAGGGTTGGCCCGGCATGGCGTGCTCAGCGCATGCCTTCACGGCGGATTGCGGTGGCTATCGCAGCCGCCCTGGTCTCCACTCCGAGCTTGGCGTAGATGTGCGCGAGGTGGGTTTTGACAGTGGCTTCGGAGATGAAGAGGCGCTGGCCAAGTTCCCTGTTGCTGAGCCCCTCAGTGAGCAGGCTGAGCAGCTCGGCCTCCCGCGGCGTGAGGATCTCGTCCGGGTTGCGCAGCTGCTGGAACAACCGGGACGCCACGGGCGGGCTCATGACGCTTTTGCCCTGCACGGCGCCACGGATGGCAGCGAAGATTTCCTCCGGCGCCGCATCCTTCAGGAGATAGCCCATGGCGCCGGCATCCACGGCGCGCACAATGTCCGCATCGGAATCGTAGGTGGTGAACACCAGGATGGCCTGCCGCTGGTTGAGCCCGCGGATCCGGCGGATGGCCTCGATGCCGTCCATGCCCGCACCCATGGCCAGGTCCATCACCACCACGGCGGGGGAGTGCTCGCGCACCTGCACCAGGGCTTCCTCGCCGGAGGCTGCCTCCGCCACCACGGTTATGTCCGGCTGCGTCCCCAGCAGGGCGCGGAGGCCGCTGCGCACCACCAGGTGGTCGTCCACCAGCAGGACGGTAATGGCGCTCATCCCTGGCCTCCAGGGTCTTCGCCGCCGGCAGGAGCCGCGGGCAGCTGGGCGGCCACGATGGTCCCTTCCCCGGGTGAGCTTTCCACGGAGAAGGTGCCGCCCAGCTGTTCCACCCGCTGGCGCATGGCCCTCAGCCCGTACCCTCCGGCGTCCGACGGCGGTGCTGCCGCCGCCGGATCAAAGCCGGCGCCGTCGTCGTAAATGTCCAGCGTGACGGCCTCCGGAAGGAATCCCAGGGTCACGGTGGCGGCCGTTGCTGACGCGTGGAGGTTGATGTTGGAGGCGGCACTCTGCACGACGCGGAGCAGGGCATGGCGGACCTCCCCGGACACGGCCCGCGGCTCGCCGGTAACGAGGAGCCGGGCCTGGGGCACGTACTGCCTCGCGGCGACGAGGAGGGCTTCGGGCAGGGGAGATCCGTCCAGCCCGGGGGAGGCCAGCTCGTGGACGAGGCTGCGGGTTTCGGACAGGTTGGTGCGCAGGAGCCCGGTTGCCTGCCGGAGTTCGTCCCGGGCGGCGGCGCCTGGCCAGGCACGTCCGGCGGCCTCGAGCAGGAGCAGGCTGCTGGCCAGTCCCTGGGTGACGGTGTCATGGATTTCCCGGGACACGCGTTCGCGTTCGGCGATGGTGCCGGCGCGGCGCTCGCTGGCGGCCAACTCGCCCTGCGCCCGCGTGACCTCCGCGTGCAGGCGGCGCTGCTCCTCGGCGTCGTGCTGGATGCGGTCGTAGATCAGCGTCAGCATCAGTCCCACCGCCAGCGGGCCCAGGAGCATGGCGAGGTCCGTGCCGTCACTCATCCGGAACAGCCCTGCCGCGGTGGCGGCCGCTGTGGTGCCTGCCGCCAGGTAGGCGGCGGTTCCGGCCAATGCGCTGCGGCAAAGGAAGAAGAGCGCGAACGAGCACCAGGCAAAACTCGGCGCCGCGACCACCAGGACCGCCCAGACAACCACCAGGGTGAACATCCACGGGATGCCCGGCCTGCCCCGCGCCGCGAGCACGGCCACGGCGGCATAGAGCAGGCTCGCCGCGGCAGCCAGGCCCAGGATCAGCAGGTTGTCGGCAGGGCTGTGCCGCATGACGTAGCGGACCAGCGAGGCCACCAGGAGCACCGCGAATCCCAGGTGTACTGCGGTGCCGATGCTGCCCAGGCCGGTGCGCGGTGCGCTGGTCCGGGGCCGGGTTCCCGGGGCGGCAGCGGTGGCCGGGGCGGTGCCGGCGGCTCGGGTAGGCATGGGATGTCCCGTTCTGGCTGGTGGGAAACGCTCCCTTCCATGCTATTGCCCCCGCCGTTGCTGGTCTCTCAGCCATTTGGCTGATACGGCTGGCCTTCCGGTGGAGGGTTCAGCAGACGAAGGCCCGATGCCGGCGGCGGCCGCCCCCGGAAGGATTGGTGCGTACCCACCATGACCCTCCAAGGAGACACCGTGAAGAAGTCGCACAAAGCCTTTGCCGCCGCCGCAGCCGGCGCCCTCGTCCTGACCGCCGGAGCGACGGCCGCAGCCAACGCCGGGACCAGCCCGGCACCGGCAGCCGTCCCCGCCGTCGACGTCCAGGCCGTGCCCGAAACAGTGGTGCAGCAGAACCGCATCAGCGCAGGGGCCTCGGCCACAGCCGTCAGCGCCGCCCTGGCGAAGTGCCAGGCTGACAAGCTGCCCTTCGTCACGGTTGCGCTGGTGGACCGGTTCGGTACCGTCCAGGCGCTGCTCCGCGGTGACAACGCTGCCGAACACACCATCGAAGCGGCCAGGCAGAAGGCCTATACGGCTGCCGCCTTCGGCGCTCCCACCAGTGAACTGGCCAAGCGCATCAACGGCACCGGCCCATCCATCGCCGACCTCCCCGGCACCCTGTTCCTGGCCGGTGGGGTCCCGCTGAAGGTCAACGGCGTCTCAGTCGCGGGCATCGGCGTCGGCGGTGCTCCCGACGGCGCACTGGACGAGGCCTGCGCCACGGCAGGGGCTGATGCCGTCGCCGGCACTGCCAAGTAGGCTCCGCGTATGAAACGATTCCGGGCCGCCCTGGTGATTGCCGCCGTCGGGTTCTTGCTCAGCGCGTGCCAGGCCGGTCCACCCGCCCCGCAGGCTGAATCTGCCCCGGCATCCTCCGTCCCCCAGCCCATTCCGGAACAGCCCACTCCCGAACTGCCCAGTCCGGAACAACCCCCGACGGCGCGCCCGCCCCGCCACCCGCGCCGGCCCTGTCCGCTGGGGAACAGGCGCAGCTGGACCAGGAACTGATCGCAGCCGCCAAAGCCAACAACGCCCCACTCGTGGCCGCGCTGATCGGGCGCGGCGGGAACGTCAACGCCAGGGACGCCATCCAGGACTCCGCGTTCCTCTATGCCGGTGCCGAAGGCTTCAACGAGGTCCTCCGGCTGACGCTGGCGGCGGGTGCGGATGTTTCCAGTACCAACCGCTACGGCGGGACGGCCCTGATTCCAGCCAGCGAGCACGGGCACGTGGAGACGGTGCAGATCCTGATCGCGGCCGGCGTACCGGTAAACCACGTCAACAACCTTGGCTGGACGGCCATGCAGGAAGCCATCCTGCTCAACAACGGCGGCCCGCACCAGCTGGAAGTGGTGCGCCTGCTCCTGGACGCCGGGGCGGACCCGGACATCCGCGACCCGGAGGGCCGGACCGCCCACCAGAACGCGGAGCGGCTGGGGTTCGCCGAAATCGCCGCCCTGATCCGCTCCCGGGGCTAGCCGCGGCCCCTGCGCACTACCGTTGTGGGGCACAATGGCGCGGACACGCCGTCGTCCATGGCCTAAACGGCTGGCCGCGGCTTCAAAATGCCCCACGACGGCGGCTCCAAGCTCCGGTCAGACAGCTTCGAGGATGCTGACATAGTTGGCGATTCCGACGCCGCCCATGTTTTGGACGGCAGCGCGGCGGGGGTTTGCCAGTTGCATGTCGCCGGCGGTGCCGGTGAGTTGCATGGCGGCGAGGACGTGCTGCGAGACGCCGGTGGCGCCCACGGGGTGGCCCTTTGATTTGAGGCCGCCGGAGAGGTTGACGGGCAGCTTCCCGTCCTTGAAGACCCAGCCTTCCTCGAGGGCCAGGGCGCCCTGCCCGGGCTCGGTGAGGCCCATGGCTTCGTACATGAGCAGTTCGGCGATGGTGAAGCAGTCGTGCACTTCCGCGAGGTCCAGGTCTGCGATTCCGACGCCGGCCATCGCCAGGGCGCGCTGCCAGGACACACGGGTGGCTTCGAAGGCCACGGGGTCCCGGCGGGAGGCGGGGAAGAAGTCATTGGCCTGGCCGAACCCGGCGAGCCTGACCGCAGGGTTGGTGCCTCCCGTGGGGGAGGTGGACAGGACGACGGCGGCGGCGCCGTCGGAGACGGGGGAGCAGTCCGTGCGGCGCAGCGGGTCGGCGACCATGGGGTTCTTGTCCGAGACAGTGCGGCAGAACTCCTCGCCGAGGTCCTTGCGGAGTTGGGCGTAGGGGTTGTCCACGCCGTTGCGGTGGTTTTTCGCCGCGATGGTGCCCAGGACGTCGCCGAGCTTCCCGTCGGCGTCGTAGCGTTTTGCGTAGTGCTTGGCGACGTCGGCGAAGAGGCCGGTGAAGCCGGTGGTGGAGGACTTGCCGGCCATATCGTAGTCGGCGCCCAGCAGTCCGGCGCCCACCACGTCGGCCCCGGCGTGGGTCATCTTCTCGGCACCGATCACCAGGACGGTCCTCGCTGTGCCGGCGAGCAGGGATTTGGTGCCCTGCTGGAACGCGGCGGATCCGGAGGCGCAGGCGTTTTCCACCCGGGTGGCGGGTACGTTGGCGAGGTCGGGAGAGACCTGCAGCGCCAGCGACGACGGGAAGGCCAGCGGCATCATCCCGGAGTTGAACTGGCCCACGTAGACCTCGTCCACCTGTCCGGGCTCGATTCCCGCGGTGTTGATGGCGTCGGTGGCCACCTGCACGATCAGGGACTCCAGGGTCTCGTCGGTGAGTTTGCCGAACTTGCTGTGCCCCCATCCGGTGATGAGGATGTCCTTGCCGAACTGTTCTTTGAGGCTCATGCGATGGCTCCTTCGCGTTCGAGGGCGATGTCGAATTCTGCGTCGGTTTTGTCGTGGATCTCACCCAGCGTGACGCCGGGCGCCATGCGGGTGAGCGTGAGCCGCCGCCCGCCGTCGTCCTTTTTCACGAGGTCGAAGACGGCGAGATCGCTGATGATCCGGTCCACGCAGCCCAGCCCGGTGAGCGGCAGCGTGCATTCGCGGACGATCTTGGCGGTGCCGTCCTTGGCGTTGTGCTCGGTGAGGACCACCACCCGGGGTGTGCCAGCCACGAGGTCCATGGCGCCGCCCATGCCTTTGACCATCTTGCCCGGGATGGTCCAGTTGGCGAGGTCGCCGTTGCCGGAGACCTGCATGGCGCCGAGGATGGCGACCTTGACGTGGCCGCCGCGGATCATGCCGAACGAGGTGGCGGAGTCGAAGATGCTGCTGCCGGGCAGGACGGTGACGGTCTGCTTGCCGGCGTTGATCAGGTCTGCGTCCTCTTCGCCCTCGTAGGGGAACGGGCCCATGCCGAGCAGGCCGTTCTCGCTTTGCAGGACCACGCGCACGCCCTCGGGCAGGTTGTTGGCGACCAGTGTGGGGATGCCGATGCCCAGGTTGACGTAGTCGCCGTCATTCAGTTCCTCGGCCGCGATGGCGGCCATTTCATCCCTGGTCCAGGCCATGGGGTTTCTCCTTCGAAAGTGGTGGGGGTTCAGAGGGCCAGCGCTTCAGCGGCGGGCTCGGTGCGGGGCCGGACGGTGCGCTGTTCGATGTCCTTGACCCGGGCGGCGGCCTGCACCAGGCGCTGGACGAACACGCCGGGGGTGACGATGTGGTTCGGGTCCAGGGTGCCGGGCGGGAGGATGACCTCGGCCTCGGCGATGGTCAGCTTCCCGGCGGTGGCCACCACGGGATTGAAGTTGCGCGCGGTGTAACGGTAGATGAGGTTGCCGTCCGTGTCCGCGGTGTGGGCGTGGACCAGTGCGACGTCGGCCACGATGCCGCGCTCCCGGACGTACGTTTCGCCGTCGAACACCTCGTGCGGCTTGCCCTCGGCAACCAGGGTGCCCACGCCGGTCCTGGTGTAGAAGGCGGGGATGCCGGCGCCGCCGGCGCGCAGCCGCTCGGCCAAGGTGCTGCGGGGTGAACTCCACCTCGAGGTTTCCGGCGAGGTACTGCTCGGCGAACAGCTTGTTTTCGCTACGTAGGAGGCGATGACTTTGCGGACCTGGCCCGCCTCGATCAGGATGCCCAGGCCCTTGCCGTCCACGCCCATGTTGTTCGAGACCACCGTCAGGTCCTGCACCCCCGAATCCCGCACGGCCTCGATCAGATCCGCAGGGATACCGCTGAGGCCGAAACCGCCGACGGCGAGGGTCATCCCGTCACTAAGCGCCCCCTCCAGGGCGGCCGCGGCCGAGGGCTGGACTTTGCTCATGGTGTCTCCTCGTTGAGAGTCAGATATCCACTTTGTGGACACGTGGTTGTGACTTCGAGGCTAGGGAGGCGAGTTGGGGGTGTCAAGGCCAGAAAGTGTGCGGGGAAACACTGTATCTACACTGTGGACGGTAAGCTGATACATATCCATAATGTGGACAAAGGAGTGGGGATGGGTGCAGTTCCGATGCAGGGGGCGCAGGTGGTCAGCAGGATCGCCGGTTTGTTACGCCTGGTGGCGCGCAGTGCGGACGGCATGCCGCTGGCCGGCCTGGTCCGCGAGTCGGGACTGACCCGGCCCACGGTTCACAGGCTGCTCGCCTCCCTGGCAAGCGAGGGACTGCTGGACCACGACCCGGCATCCGGGAACTGGGTGCTGGGGCCGGAAATCCTATTGATGGGATCAGTGGCATCCGCCCGGTTCCCGCTGGAGGACATTGCGCGCCCCAGCCTCCGCCGGCTTGCCGAGGCCACCGGCGAGAGCGCATTCTTCTCGATCCGCCGCGGCTCGGAGACTGTCTGCCTGCTGCGGGAGGAGGGCAGCTTTCCGGTCAGGTCCTTCGTCCTCCACGAGGGTGTCCGGTTCCCCCTGGGTGTGGCCTCCGCGGGCACGGCGATCATGGCGTTCCTGCCGGAGGCCGAGCAGGAGGAGCTGCTGGCGGACTGGGAAAAGCATGCGGGTGCCTTCGCCGCGAACCACACGCGGGAGCTGGTGCGGGAAAGCCTCGGCACCACCCGGATGCATGGCTACTCGGTGAATCCGGGGCTGGTACTGGAAGGCAGTTGGGGGATGGGCGCCGCGGTGTTTGACCGGTCAGGACGGCCCGCCTGGGCGCTGTCCCTGACCGGCATCGAGCCCCGGTTCCGGCCGGACCGCCAGGAGGAGCTAGGCGGGCTGCTGATGGCAGAGGCCCACCGGATCACCCAGCAGCTGGGCGGAAACGCCGCGGGTTAGAGCCCGGTGCGTGCCTCTTCGGGGCCCTCGCCTTTCCACCAGGTATCAAAAATCGTGACAGGGACGGTCCGCTTGTGCCGGGTGCGCAGGTACTTCTGTTCGATGCGTTCCGCGACGTCCGCGGGAACGTCCCGGCCTTCCAGGTAGTCGTCGATCTGGTCGTAGGTCAGGCCCAGTTCGTCTTCATCGGTGCGGCCCGGCTGGTCGTCCAGGAGATCGGCTGTGGGCACCTTTTCCCAGATCCGCGCCGGAGCGCCAAGCTCCGCCAGCAGGGCGCGGTTCTGCCGCTTGTTCAAGCCGAAGAGCGGAAGGATGTCCGCGCCGCCGTCGCCGTATTTGGTGAAGAATCCGGTGACGGACTCCGCGCCGTGGTCGGTGCCGATCACCAGGTAGTTGTGCTCGCCTGCCAGCGCGTACTGGGCGATCATGCGCGTCCGGGCCTTGGTGTTTCCCTTGTGGAAATCCGAGATCCCGTTACCCACAGTCTTTTCGAACTCGTCCTCGAAGCCGTCAACGGCAGCGGAAATGTTGAATGTCCACTCCGTCTTGGGCCGGATGAAGTCAAGGGCGGCCTGGGCATCCGCCTCATCGTGCTGGACGCCGTAGGGAAGGCGCACCGCCACGAAGTTGGCTTCCACGCCCTCGGCCTCCAATTCGTCGACAGCCAGCTGGGCGAGCTTTCCGGCCAGGGACGAATCCAGGCCGCCGGAAATGCCCAGGACAAAGCCCCTGGTCTGTGTTGCCTTGAGGTAGTCCTTGAGGAATGTGACGCGCTTGCGCACCTCCCCGGCAGGATCGATCCGGGGCTGTACGCCCATTTCCTTGATGATGGAGGCCTGGAGTTCGCGCATGTGCCCCAGCCTAGCCAGCGGCGCCGACACTGCTCAAGCATGTCCACCGGCCTGTCCCGACTAAACTGGAACCCATGACTTCCCCCAGTGAAACTGCAGTGGACGCTGCAGCCGCCCGTGCCCGCCTGCTCGAACTGATCAAGGAACTTGCCGTGGTCCGCGGCAAGGTGATCCTCTCCAGCGGAGCGGAGGCTGACTACTACATCGACCTCCGCCGGATCACCCTGCACCACGAGGCCTCCAAACTGGTGGGCCAGGTCATGCTCGCGCTTGCCGACGACGCCGGGATCGACTTCGAATGCGCCGGCGGCCTCACCATGGGCGCCGACCCCGTGGGTACGGCCGTCATGCATGCAGCTGCCGACGCCGGCCGTGCCGTGGACGCCTTCGTGGTCCGCAAGGCGCAGAAATCCTACGGCATGGGCCGCCAGGTGGAAGGCCCGTCCGTGGAAGGACGCAAGGTCCTGGTCCTGGAAGACACCTCCACCACCGGCGGATCCGCCCTGACCGCCGTCGAGGGCGTCCGCAACGCCGGCGGCAATGTTGTAGCGGTGGCAGTGATCGTGGACCGCGACACCGGGGCCAAGGAAAAGATTGAAGCCGAAACCGGTGTTCCCTACCTGTTTGCGTTCAGCAAGGACGAGCTGGGTCTTTCCTAGCCATCCGCCGCCGCCCCGCAGGCCAGGGGCGGCGGCCTGCTGGAGCAGCCTCCCGGGGACTGGGGCTGCATTCTGTTGGATGACCGGCTGAGGCTGGCCTATCATTTGCGTTAACCCCTTAACTCCCCCTACGGAGAACGTGCAGCATGCTCCCCTCTGAACAGCCCTTGAACACCAACGAGCAGATCCAGAACCTCATCCTGGAAAGTGCAGACTTCGAGGATTTCCTCAACGAGCTGGCACGGTTCTCCGCGCACCAGGTGGCAGGTGACGGGGATGATGCGCTGTGTGGCATCACCCTTCTCCGGGACCGCAAGGCAGCCACCATCGGCTGGAGCAGCGACTCAGCGCGGGAAGTGGATGAGATCCAGTACTCCCTGTCCCAGGGGCCCTGTCTCACTGCGGCCGAGGAAGAACGCGAGGTCCACGTGCCGGACCTCCTCAAGGAGAACCGCTGGGGGCCCGACTACGCCAACGCGGTGGCTTCGCATGGCCTCCGGTCCGTGCTCTCGCTGCCCTTCAACCTGCAGGGCGAAGCCAAAGCGGCACTCAACCTGTACTCGGACGTTCCGCACAAGTTCGATGAAAAGGCTGCCGCGAAAGCCCGCGGCTACACCCGGGAGATCTCCCAGGCGCTGCGGCTGGCAGTGCGGTTCTCGCTGCACACGGACAGCGCGGCCAACCTGCGTGCCACACTGGAGTCCCGGACTATTATCGATATCGCCGTGGGCATCGTGATGGCGCAGAACCGGTGCAGCCAGCAGGCCGCCGTGCAGATCCTCACCGAAGCTTCCAGCAACAGCAACACGAAACTGCGGGACATCGCGCGGTCCCTGGTTGATTCAGTGGGCGGCAGCGGCACCAGGACCCACTACCAGGAACCCAGCCAAAGGCAGTCCGACCAATCTGCCTGATGCCCGGCGTTGTTACTGGCGGGTTGTGCCCGGCTGGAACTGGGAGTTACGCTTACCGAGGTTGAGCCGTCGGCCATAGACACCCTTTTTTGGAGTACCTATGGACCGCGCACTGAACGCCCTCGTTAACCTCGACGTCCCCGCCGATACCGTCCGGATCGACGTCCGGGGGAGCCTGAACCACGAGTCGCGCCCCGACCTGGTTCACATCATCCGCCGGGTCCGGCGCATGGGCATCCGCTCCCATATCCGCGTTGACCTTTCCCAGGCTGCGCTGGTGGAGTCCGCCGCGCTGGCGGGACTGCGGAGCGACCTCAACGCCATGGACATCACCGCGCTGGCCGGGATTGACGGCGCCGGCGTCTCTCTCCAGATCTCAACTTCCACCGGCAGCTGGACACCTGCCGGCAGCCCTGCCGGGCGGACTGTTCCAGCTTCCGACGACGACGCCCTCCTTCCGGACGTCAGCCGGGAATTCCTGGGCGTGCCGGCAGCCCGGCTTGAGGATCTGTTCTCCCGGCCGCTGCAGGAATACTCGGGCGAAGAACTTCTGGCGGCCAGCGATACCCTGTTCGCCCTGCTGGACAACCCCTCGTCACTCGCCGGCTCGGACCTCCTGGGCCGCTACAACGACATCGGCCGGGAAATCCTCCGGCGCCGGCAGGATCCCGAAGCGCCGTCCACTGCGGCAGAGGACCAGACCGCCAGTTGACCCGGCGTCACTGAATGGTTATACCCCGCTCCTTGCGGGCGTGTCTTCGGTTGTGCCTACGGTAGAGGCGTGCCGTATGAGGGGGAGGTAAGTCCGCAGGACCGGCGCGGGTCTTCCGCGGCCCGCCTGCTGGCGGAAGCCGCTGCCCTGAAACGCTTTTCCCGGCGCTCATTCCTCACCGGCGCCGGGGCCTCCGGATTGCTGGCGGCGGACATGCTCCTCACGCGGGAGGTCCAGTCGCAGCGCCGGACCAACAAGATCCTGCCCGTGCCGGACAACTTCGCGGACGCCTACTACCCGGACGCCAGCTGGTTCCTCTTCCCCGGCTACAAAACCAGCTGGGAAGAGGCGCAGTGGATCCTGAACTCGCTGCGCGGGTCCCTGAACAAGCGGGCCCGGCTGGCCGCCGTCGGGTACTCCAACCAGGGGCTGGACATCGACGAGGTGGTCATCGCGGTGATCGAGTACGTCCGCGCCCGGAAGCTCACCAAGCTCTTCTTCTACGGGCACAGTTTCGGCGGGATGGTGGCAACCCAGGTGGCCGCCCGGCTTTTGGAGCTTCACGGCGTGGAAGTGCAGTTCATCGTCCTGGACTCCAGCCCGTACAGCAAGCATGACGTCCTTGACCAAAGCTGGTTCGACGGCGTGGTGTTCCTCTACGAGCGCGGCTTCCGGTTCCCGTCCACCCTGCGCGGCGGTTACGAGCTGGGCGAACGGGTGATCCACAAGGACGAGCGCAGCTGGCGGCAGATCCTGGACCAGACCCTGGAACAACTGTCCCCGATCGCCCCGTCCAGTGTGCTGATCCAAACCGAATCCGCCTACATCTACTACTTCGACGGATCCCGGTTCGCCGGGCGGATCGGCAACGCCAGGATGGCCTACATCGGCAACCCGAGGGACCGCACCGTGCGCTACCAGACGGCCGCCGAGGCGTGGGCGGTGGCGTTCAAGGACAACATGGTTTCGACGGGCCTGCAGACCACCGGAGCCGCCCCCGCCCACGCCAGCCCCGGCTGGAACCCGAACGTGTACAACCCCCTCCTGGAGGAACTGCTGAACGGGTTCTTCCCGCTGCCCCGGGGCGGCTCCAGGGTGAGTGTGTTCTAGATCTGGTTCTTCAGGTCCGCCACGGAGTTCAGGACCTGGTTGGGCCGGAACGGGTAGGCGGCAATATCGTCCTTGTGCGTAATGCCGCTGAGAACCAGGACGGTGTGCAGCCCCGCCTCCATGCCGGCAATGATGTCCGTGTCCATCCGGTCACCGATCATGGCGGTAGTTTCCGAGTGCGCGTCGATCTGGTTCATGGCGGAACGGAACATCATGGGGTTCGGCTTGCCCACGATGTACGGCTCCCGCCCCGTGGCCTTGGTGATCAGGGCAGCGATGGCGCCGGTGGCCGGCATGGGGCCGTCTTTCGACGGGCCCGTGGCATCCGGGTTGGTCGCGATGAAGCGGGCACCGGCCAGGATCAGGCGGATCGCGGTGGTGATTGCCTCAAAGGAGTAGGTACGTGTTTCGCCGAGCACCACGAAGTCCGGGTTCTGGTCGGTAAGGATGAAACCAGCCTCGTGCAGCGCCGTCGTCAGCCCGGCTTCGCCGATGGTGTAGGCGCGGTTTCCTGATTCCGAGCCGCCCGCGGACACCTGGTCCTTCAAGAACTGGGCGGTGGCCAGCGCCGAGGTCCAGATGTTCTCCTCCGGAACCTCCAGGCCTGAGGCCCGCAGCCGGGCGGCCAGGTCGCGCGGGGTGAAGATGGAGTTATTGGTCAGCACCAGGAAGCGCCTGGAGGTGTCCACCCAGCGCTGGATCAGTTCGGCTGCTCCCGGGATCGGCTGGTTCTCGTGGACCAGGACCCCGTCCATGTCCGTCAGCCAGCACTCGATTTCCTGGCCGCTGCGGTATACCGCGGGATTTCCTGCTACCTGGTCTGCTTCTGCCACGCTTACCTCCACCGGTGATGTTTGCTCCAGTGGACCAGTCTAGTGTTGAGGGGTGAACCAAACGCCCGGCCTTCCCGACGACCCCAACGCACACCCCGAGGAGGCCGCGGCGCCCAAGGCGGAGGTCGGCGTCGGGCCCTGGGAAGGCGAACTGCCGGAAGGCGACCACTGGGACCCGGACCTGCTGGCCGACGGCGACCGCCGCAACGTGCTGGACAAGTACCGCTACTGGAAGCACGAGGCGATCGTGGCGGAACTGGATTCGCGCCGGCACAACTTCCACGTGGCCATCGAGAACTGGCAGCACGACCTCAACATCGGCACGGTGGTGCGGACCGCCAACGCGTTCCTCGCCAAAGAGGTGCACATCATCGGACGACGGCGGTGGAACCGGCGCGGTGCCATGGTGACCGACCGCTACCAGCACGTCCGCCACCATCCCAGCGTTGAGGACTTCGTGGCGTGGGCGCAGGGCGAGGGGCTGGCGATCATCGGCGTCGACATTTTCCCGGACTCGGTGCCGCTGGAAACCTACGACCTGCCCAGGGACTGTGTGCTGGTTTTCGGCCAGGAAGGCCCGGGCCTTACACCCGAAGTCCACACGGCGGCGGAGGCCACGCTATCCATTGAACAGTTCGGCTCCACCCGGTCCATCAACGCCGCCTCAGCGGCAGCCATCGCCATGCACGCCTGGGTCCGGCGGCACGTCTTCAACCAGCACGTGTAGGGCGCGCGCTTCTGGTTGCGGGAGTGTTACCGACGGCTGACCCGAATCGGCGGCGGTGTGGCGGATATCGCTAGGATGGAGCTAGCCGTAAAGCGGTCTACGGGTTACCAGCCTCAGACGAAACTCAGCATAGGAGTCAGCATGCCCATTGCAACCCCAGAGATCTACTCCGAAATGATCGACCGCGCGAAGGCAGGCGGCTTCGCTTACCCGGCCGTGAACGTCACCTCCTCGCAGACCCTGAACGCCGCCCTGCGCGGTTTCGCCGAGGCTGAGTCCGACGGCATCGTCCAGGTTTCCACCGGCGGTGCGGCCTACTGGTCCGGCGCCTCCACCAAGGACATGGTTGCCGGTTCCCTGGGCTTTGCAGCCTTCGCCCGCGAGGTGGCCAAGAACTACGGCGTGAACATTGCGCTGCACACCGACCACTGCCCCAAGGACAAGCTGGACGGCTTCGTCCTGCCGCTGCTGGCCGCCTCCGAGGCTGAGGTCAAGGCCGGCCGCAACCCGCTGTTCAACTCCCACATGTGGGACGGCTCCGCCGAGACGCTGCAGGAAAACCTCCGCATCGCCCGCGAGCTGCTGGAGCGCACTGCCGCCGCCAAGATGATCCTCGAGGTTGAAATCGGCACTGTGGGCGGTGAAGAGGATGGCGTTGAGAACGAGATCAACGAAAAGCTCTACACCACCGTTGAGGACGCCCTGGCCACCGTTGAGGCCCTGGGTGCCGGCGAGCACGGCCGCTACATCACCGCGCTGACCTTCGGCAACGTCCACGGCGTGTACAAGCCCGGTGGCGTCAAGCTCCGCCCGGAGATCCTCAAGGACATCCAGGCCCAGGTGGGCGCGAAGATCGGCAAGGAAAACCCGTTCGACCTGGTGTTCCACGGCGGTTCCGGCTCCTCGGACCAGGAGATCGCTGACGCTGTCTCCTACGGCACCATCAAGATGAACATCGACACCGACACCCAGTACGCCTACACCCGCCCGGTGGCCGACCACATGTTCAAGAACTACGACGGCGTCCTGAAGGTGGACGGCGAAGTGGGCAACAAGAAGACCTACGACCCCCGCGTCTGGGGTGCCTCCGCCGAAGCCGGCCTGGCAGCCCGCGTGGTCGAAGCCACCAAGCAGCTCGGCTCGGCCGGAAAGACCTTCTAGATGTCGGACGAGTTCCGCAAAAACCTCATGGGTCCGGAGCCCACGCTCCTGCCCGCCGAGACCGAGGTGTACCAGCACCTCGCCCTCGGCCAGGAAGCGGTGGACCTGGTGGCGAAGAACCCCACGTCCTCGCTCCTGTGGGCCATCCTGGCTGAAGAGGCGTGGGCCGAGGGGCGAACCATCGACTCCTACGCCTACGCCCGGGTGGGCTACCACCGCGGGCTGGATGCGCTGCGCCGCAACGGCTGGCGCGGCGCCGGCCCCATTCCCTGGGAGCACGAGCCCAACCGCGGCTTCCTGCGCGCCCTCTACTCGCTGGGCCGGGCCTCGGCAGCCATCGGCGAGCCGGAGGAACCCGAGCGCATCGAGAAGTTCCTCAAGGACTCGGATCCCGCGGCCAAGGCAGCCATCGAAGGCCAGTAGTACAAACATTCGCTGAAAGAACGACGGCGGGCGGCCACCTTCTCCACGAA
>NZ_AOFD01000011.1 GCF_000332815.1 Arthrobacter nitrophenolicus | reverse complement strand
GCCGCCGCCGTCCCGCCGCCACCGGCTCGGTAGCCCTCGTGGGCGGAGGCCCCGGCGACACCGGCCTCATCACCGTCCGCGGCCGCAGGCTCCTGGGCCAGGCCGATGTAGTGGTTGCCGACCGCCTCGGCCCCCGCGAACTCCTCAACGAACTGGCCCCCGACGTCCGCGTCATCGAGGTCGGCAAGACGCCCGGCCACCACCCTGTGCCGCAGGCCGAGATCAACCGGATCCTCGTGGACGAGGCCCTGCAGGGCCACCGCGTGGTCCGGCTCAAGGGCGGTGACCCGTACGTCCTGGGCCGCGGCGGCGAGGAAGCCGAGTACTGCCGGCAGCACGGCGTCGAGGTTGAAGTGGTCTCCGGTGTCACGTCCGCTATCTCCGTCCCGGCTGCCGCAGGAATCCCGGTCACCCACCGCGGCCTGGCAAAGGGCTTCAGCGTGGTCACCGGCCACGAGGAACTGTCAGAGGTTCCGGCCCGCGCAGACCACACCATCGTCCTGCTCATGGGCGTCGGCCAGCTCCGCGAATCGGCGTCCGCGCTGGGCGAAGCCGGCCTGCCCGCCGGCACCCCGGTTGGTATTGTGGAGAACGGATACCTGCCGGACCAGCGCGTGACGATTGGCACGCTTGGTTCCATCGCTGACCAGGCCGAGGCCGCCGGCGTCGCGAATCCCGCAGTGATTGTCATCGGTGACGTGGTGCGCGTGAGCCCGTTCGCGCCGTCGCACTTCAAAACCGCTGACTACAGCACCACCACCCCGAACAAGCCCCGAGTCCTCACCTCCTAGCCGAACAAAAGGAACACAGCCGTGTCATCAAGCACCTCCGTAGGTTCTGCCGAACGTCCGCTGCGCGTTGCCGTCGTGGGCTCCGGCCCCGCCGGCGTCTACGCCGCGGACATCCTCACCAAGAGCGAAGCCGTCAAGAGCGGCGAGCTGACCGTGAGCATCGACCTCTTTGACCGCTACCCGGCACCCTACGGCCTGATCCGCTACGGCGTTGCCCCGGACCACCCCCGCATCAAGGCATCGTCAACGCCCTGCACAAGGTCCTGGACCGCGGCGACATCCGCTTCTTCGGCAACGTGGACTACGGCACGGACCTCACCATCGAGGACCTGCGCACCCACTACGACGCCGTCATCTTCGCCACCGGCGCCATCAAGGACGCGGACCTGAACATCCCCGGCATCGAGCTGGACGGCTCCTACGGCGGCGCCGACTTCGTCTCCTGGTACGACGGCCACCCGGACGTCCCGCGCGAATGGCCGCTGGACGCCAAGGAGATCGCCGTCATCGGCAACGGCAACGTTGCCCTGGACGTTGCACGCGTCCTGTCCAAGCACGCTGACGACCTGCTCAGCACCGAGATCCCGGACAACGTCTACGCCGGCCTGAAGTCCTCGCCCGTCACCGACGTGCACGTCTTCGGCCGCCGCGGCCCGGCCCAGGTCAAGTTCACCCCGCTGGAGCTGCGCGAGCTGTCCCACTCCAAGGACGTGGACATCATCCTGTACCCGGAGGACTTCGAGTTCGACGAGGAATCGGACCGCCAGATCCAGACCAACAACCAGACCAAGACCATGGTGGGCACGCTCACCAACTGGATCGCCGAGCAGCCCGAGGACCTCTCCGAGCTCAAGGCTTCCCGCCGCCTGCACCTGCACTTCCTGCACAGCCCGGTGGAGATCTACGACGACCCCGAGACGCCGGGCAAGGTTGCCGGCATCAAGTTCGAGCGCACCGAACTGGACGGCACGGGCAACGCCCGCGGCACCGGCGAGTTCGTCGACTACCCGGTCCAGGCCGTGTACCGCGCCATCGGCTACTTCGGTTCCGCCCTGCCGGAGATCGAGTTCGACCACAAGAAGGGCGTCATCCCGAACGACGGCGGCCGCGTCCTGGACGCCTCCGGCAGCCACGTGCCCGGCGTCTACGCCACCGGCTGGATCAAGCGCGGCCCGGTGGGCCTGATCGGCCACACCAAGGGCGATGCCCTGGAGACCGTGACCTACCTGCTCGAGGACCGCGAGAACCTTCCGGTTGCCAGCGTTCCCGCCGAGGACGCCGTCGTGGACCTCCTGGACGCCCGCGGCGTGAAGTTCACCAGCTGGGAAGGCTGGCTGGCGCTCGACGCCCACGAGCTCGCCCTGGGCGCCGCTGCCACCGAGGCCGGCGGCTCGCACGGCGTCGAGGTCAAGCGTGAGCGCATCAAGGTGGTGCCGCGCGAGGACATGGTGGACATCTCCCGCGACGGCGTTGCCGCCCAGGTCTGACACACCACTGAAGCGGGGTCATCCCGCGCCCGGCCCGGAAGGGTTCCGGCGCGGGATGACCCCGTTTGTTTAAGCCCTTACCGCCCGGCGCCGCCGGCCGCCATCAGCTCAAGGCGGCGGAGGGTTTCGCGGTTCCGGACGCCGATCATGGCATCCCGCAGGAACTTGGGCATCAGCTTGCCGGGTCCCTTGATGGCGTCCTCGACGAGGGTCACCTGGCACTGGCCGCCCCGGTCCTCGAGGGTGATCACCACCTTGGCTTCACCCATCGGCCAGCCGCGCGCCACCAGTTCCAGCAGCCGGTTGGGCTCGGAGTTCACCACCTTGCTGCTGTCGTTGATCACGAACGGCCAGGCGCCCACGGAGTGGTGGAGCCGCGCGCCGGTCCGGGGCCACGCGTCATCCACGGCCCGGATCCTGGACGCTCCCACCACCCAGCCGGAATACAGCCAGCCGTCGGAGAGGACGCGCCACACGTCGGCTGCGGGGGAGTTGAACAGCTGGGACACGGTGGACATGGTCTTCCTTCCTGTAGCGGAGCCGGGTTCGGGGGCGTCCGACGGCGGCCGGCGCCTTCCGCTGCGCGGCGCGGTAGGAATGCTCCCGCAGCCGCCTGGTCCAGGCGTAGGTCTGCGCCCCGGGCGGCACGTTTTCCAGCGGGTTGAAGCGCAGTCCGGTGTCTCCGGGCCGGGTCCCCGCATGGAGCCGGAGCTCGCCGCACTGGCGCCAGCGGCCCAGGGGCCGAGCCCAGAACAGCCCAAGCACCCATTCGCCCGAGGACAGCGACCCCGGCGGAAGGCTGATGGTCCGCAGGCCGAGAAGCACCGGCCCTTTCCGTCCCCGGTACGGCATAAGCGTGGTCATGGTGGCGCCGTCCACATCCAGCCGGGGCTGCAGGAGGAACCGGCCCGGTAGGCGCCAGCCGGTGGAGGCGAACAGGAGATCAGCACTGCCGCTGCCCGGCAACCCGCCAGGCCCTCCACCAGCGGAAGGGCGGGCCCGGACCGCCAGCCCCAGGATGTCCGGCAGTGCCTGGGGAAGGCCGACTGACCGGGAGAACCTCGCCTCCACGGTGTCCGTACCCGGCGAATCCAGCCAGTCCAGGCCGCTGGGTTCGATGGGATTCCCGGTCCGGGCCAGTTCCCCGGTGAGGCCCAGCCCCTTCGGGTGGATCGGGCGGTCGGGGCGGACCACCTTGAGCAGCCGGAACAGGCCGGCGAAGGAGTGGCCGGCCACGTCGGTGACGGCGCCGCCCGGTCCGCGGGCGCCGTCGTCGGCCGTCTGGTCCGTTGTCAGGTGCGTCATGCTTCCTTCCTACCCAAAACCGGGGAAACTACATGCGCCCAAAGCGGGAGCGGATCAGCGCGAAGATGCCGTAGGCGATGAAGCCGGCCCCGATGGCAACCAGGAGGGAAGGTCCGAAGGGGTGGTCGCGGAGGGCCTTCAGGCCGCCGTCCAACCCGGTGGATTCCTCGGGACGGTGCTTGGCGGCGGCAATGACGAACAGGAGCCCGGTGAGGTTCAGGGCGATGCCTTTGGCGATGTGCCCCACCACGCCAAGGCTGTCGATCAGCCGGCCGCGGCGCGTCCCGTCAAAGTGGAAGAGCTCCCCCTTGAACCCGCGCCGCGCGCCCTTGAACACGAAGTAGATGCCGATCCCGATGATTGTCAGGCCCAGGGCAACCAGTACCCAAAGGCCCAGCGGATTTGCCATCAGGGAGGCGCTGAAATCCCTGGCGCTGTCCCCGGAATCACCGCGCATGCCCACGGCGAAGCCGGCAAAGCTCAGCCCCACGCTGCCGTAGGCGATGGCCAGGAAGCCGGAGGAGATCAATTTGGCAAGCCGTTCCTTGCGCGGCTTGCCCCGCATCCGCAGCGTGGCCTCGCTGGCCTGCCACAGGGACAGGCCAGCGCAGGCGGCAACGCAGGCCCACATCACCGCCGGGCCCCAGGGGTTCGCGGCGAGCTGCTCGATGGCGCCGGTGGCGTCCGGCTCGCCCGGCTGCCCGAAGGCCACGGCGACGGCGATGGCCCCGACAATGACATGGAGCACCGCCATGACAGCGAACCCGGCGCGCGCCAGGACATCCAGGGCTTTGTGGTTGGAAGCCTCCTCGACGGCGTCCGCCGCCTGGCTCAGCGTGGATTCCCCGTCCGACATGGGTCAGCCGTTCATGGGCCCTTCGGCACGCAGCTTCTCCGCACCCGGTCCCTCCACGTGGATGGTGCAGCGGACCACCAGCCGGCCGGGGGCGTTGTCCAGCTCCACCAGTGAATCGTCGCCGCTCAACACAGTGAACACTTCCGAACCTGCCACGGCGCTGACGCCCTTGGCTTCCGCCGTCTCGCGGGCGTTGCGCAGCGCCTCGCGCTGGAGCCCGTCCACGTAGGTGCCGTCGTCTTCCCGCGCCGGGTCCCCGAAGGCCCAGCCGAACAATGTTCCTGTGATTCCCATGGCCACGATATTACGCGTTCCTCCGGCCGAAAGACGGGCTTTCGTAACATTAGTAAGTGTGCTTACCATAGGCGGACCATGACCTTGAGGGGACACGGAAATCGAAGTCCGCAGCAGCGGCATCCCGAAGCCAGTTCTACGTTAGGAATGCACATCATGGCAGGAAATCTCATTGCCCGTTCGGTACACGATCTGACGGCAGCGGCGTGGTTCGGCGGTTCCCTGATGGGTGCCATCGGCCTGAACGGAGCAGCGGCGGAAGCCAGGGACCCCTCGGAGCGCACCCGGCTCTCCAGCGCCGGCTGGATGAAGTGGGCGCCCATCCAGACGGCGGCGTTCGCCTCGCACCTGGTGGCTGACCTTGCCATCGCCTGGGAGAACAAGGGCCGGATCGCCAAGCAGGAGGGCGTTGCACGGGACACCGTCATCAAGACTGCCGTGACCCTCGTGGGCGCGGCCGTGACCCTGTACTCGGGCATGCTGGGCAAGAAAGTTGAGAAGCTCGCCGACGAGGGGTCAGAGGGTGCAACGGAGCCCCGCCCGGGTGCTTCGGATGAACTGAAGGCGGCCCAGCAGCAGCTCAAGGCGCTCCAGTGGGTCATCCCCGCTTTCGCCGGCCTGGTGGTGGTCCTCGGCGCCAAGCACGGCGAGATGCAGCGTCCCAAGAACGTGTTCGCGGGTCTTCGCTCTTAGCACGCTTTGGCCGCCCGGGCGGCGGCAAGGCGGCACGTACGACGCGGTCCGGCACCTGGGTGCCGGACCGCCGTCGTGCGTCTGCCTGCGAGGGTTGCTAGATCGGTTTGGTGCCCGCCGCCGGCAGGTCGGGATTCATGTCCTGCAGGTTCGGGTCCTCGGCCGTCCACACCTGGATGATGGCCCAGATGACGGCGGCCAGCGGGACGGACAGCACCGCACCGACGATGCCGGCGAGGATGGTTCCGGCGGTCAGCGCCATCAGGATGACCAGCGCGTGCAGCTGCAGCGCGTTGCCCATGACGATGGGCTGCAGCAGGTCGCCCTCCAGCTGGTTGACCGCGACCACCACTGCCACCACGATCAGCGCCACCACGGGCCCGTTCGCCACGAGGGCCACCAGTGCGGCCAGGATCCCGGCCACCGTTGCGCCCACCAGGGGAATGAACGCGGTGATGAACACGATGATGGCCAGCGGGAAAGCCAGCGGAACCTGCAGGATCAGCAGTGCGGCGCCGATGGCCACTGCGTCCACGAGGGCCACGATGGCGGTGCCCCGGACGTAGCCGCCCAGGACCTCGAGGGTGCGGCTGCCCACCCGGCGCAGCTTGGCTTCGCGCTGGCCGGTGAAGGGGCGGAGCAGGAAGTTCCAGATCTTGGCGCCGTCCTTGAGGAAGAAGAACAGGATAACCACCATCAGGAGGGTGCCGGCGATGAATTCCGTGACCACGGAAAGCCCGGTGATCGCTCCGGAGCGGACCTGGCTGCTGGTGGCAAACTCGATGAGCCCCTGCCGCGCCTGCTCCAGCTGCTCCTGGTCGATGGGAATGGGGCCGGTGCGGAGGAAGTTCTCCAGTTCGTCCAGCCCGGAGGAAGCCTGGGCGGCCAGTTCACCCCACTGGTTCCGGATTGAGAAGTAGATCACGGTGAAGACCCCGCCCAGCACCAGGAGGAGCCCGATGAACGCGATGCCGGTGGCCAGCCCGCCCCGCATTCCACGGCGCCGGAGCATGTTGACGAACGGGCCGATGGCCGCGGCCAGGATCAGTGCGATCAGCACCGGAATCACCAGGAGCTTGATCTGCATGAGTGCGTAGACGGACACCACTGCCACGGTCAGGATCAGCAGGATCTGGGCGGAGCGGATGCCCACCCGTCCCAGGCCGTCAGCCCAGAGGGCGCCCGCCGGCTTGGTCTCGCGCTGTTTCGCACCGCGCTGCAGGGCGGCTTTTCCAAGGGCCTGGCCCTGCCGTGGTGCACCTTCGGCTGCGGGCACTGCCTCTGTGCCCGGTTTCTGCTGCGGGGGCTCGTTGCCCAGCTCGTGTTCGGTCAGGCGTGTTGATCGCGCCATGGGAACTCCTCATCATCGGCGGCGCCGGCCCGCGGGTGCAGGGCAGGCTTACAACCTACGTCAGATAGTAAGCCTACTGACCGACTAGGCGCCGAGCCACTCTGCGCAGGAGTTCAGGTTTCTGTTGACGGTGGCGACGGCGGCCTCTTCGTCGTGCCGCTCGATGGCCTGCAGCAGGACTTCATGGCCCTCCAGCGGCAGCCCCTCGAACCCGGGCCGGCCCTGCTGGGTCAGGAGGTCCTGGTGGAGCGCGGGCCCGAAACTGATGTAGAGCTCATGCAGCAGGGGATTGCCGGAGGCCTGCGCCACCCGTTCATGGAAGCCCCAGTCGGCCCGCGCCCAGGTGTCATAGTCCCCGGCGTGCCAGGCCTGGTCCCGGGTGGTGAGCAGCCCGCGCAGGGCCGTGACGTCGTCGGCGGTGGCGTTCCGGGCCGCGAGCCGCGCCGCCTGGGTGTCCAGCCCCAGCCGGACCTCCAGGATGTGCTGCTCGGTGTGGTCCTGGTACATCCGGCGCGCGGCACCGGAGATCTCGCTGGTGGCGCGGACGTAGGTGCCGTCGCCGCGGCGCACTTCCAGCATGCCGCTGTGGGCCAGGGCCTTGATGGCCTCGCGCAGCGTCCCGCGGGAAACCCCCAGCCCGGCGATCAGCTCGGTTTCGGACGGGATGCGCTGGTTCAGCGGCCACTCGCCGGAGTGCACCATGGACCGCAGTTTGGCGGTCACTTCATCGGCCAGCGGCGCGCGGGTGGAGGGGCTCAGTGCCATGGCGTCCTACTTTATCCTTTGCTTGCCGGTCATTGCCGGACCGGTGATGAGGTGCGCCACCACAACCTGGACCAGCGCCAGGGCCAGGAGCAGTGTGAGGGGCAAGGTCCAGCTGCCGGTGGCGCCGTGCAGCAGCCCCATGCCGAAGGGGCCCACGGTCGCCAGCAGGTAGCCGGTGGACTGGGCCAGGGTGGACAGGGCGGTGGTCTCGGCAGTGCTCGAGCCGCTGCGGCTGATCATCACCATCACAAGCGGGAAGATCCCCAGGCCGAAGCCGACCAGGATGGCTGAGGCGAAGGCAAGCTGCACTGGCAGCGCGAGGAGGGCCACCAGGCCCAGGACCATGACGATGCTGACCAGGTAGAACGCCGGGCGCAGCATCCTGGGCCGGGATCCGATGGCGATCAGGACCATGCCCGCCGGCACCGAGACGAGCTGCATCAGCCCGAACATCAGGCCGCTGTCCGAGGCGCTGAGGCCCAGCGTGGTGAGCATGTACGGGTACCAGCTCATCAGGGCGTAGGCGAGCAGGGCCTGGAGGGTGAAGATTGCCGTCAGGAGCAGGCCCTTGCGGGTGCGCAGCAGCGGCCACGGTGCCACCCGTCCGCCGGTGGCGCGCCGGTTGTTGCGGTGGGCGTGCAGCGCCACCGGCAGGAAGCCCAGGAAAGCGGCGACGGCGGTGAACCCGATTGCTCCGACGGCGGCGGACGGTGAACCGAGGGACTGGGCCAGCGGGACCACCGCCACGGAGGTCACGGTTGCCCCGGTGGTCATGGTCACCGTGTACAGGCCGGTCATCAGTGAGGTCCGGGAAGCGAAGTGTTCCCGTATGAAGGACGGCATGGCCACGTTGCAGACCGCCAGGCCGGACATGCCGAGCACGCTGCCGGCCAGCAGCATCCCGGTGGCCGGAATGCCCCGCAACAGGAGTCCGCCGGCGAGCATGGCCAGGGCCAGGAGGATGGCCTTCTCCACCCCCAGCCGCCCGGTCAGCCAGGACGTCCCGGCGCCGGCCAGGGCAAAACAGAGCGTGGGGATGGAGGGGATGACGGCCGCCACCAGTGCCCCATATCCGAGTACTGCCTGCAGGTCGTGGAGCAGTGCCGACGCCCCGGTGATGCCCGCACGCAGGTTCAGTCCGATCAGCACCAGCGCGATGACACCGAAGACGACGGCGGAGCGGGGCCGGCCCTGTTCCGCTGGCGCCGGCGATGCCACGGCTGCCGCGGAAACCGCCGTGACCCCCGTGGAAGCAGCAGGCCGGGCAGGGGATTGCGGGGCGGGAGTGGGGCAGGGGGTGGAGGCAAGGGCGGAAGCGGGTGGAGTGGCGGACATATACCCAGCCTAAAGGTTAGACGTTTGATGTCTAGGGTTTTGTGGGCAAGCTCTCCCGGGCTTCCGCCGGCAGGCCATAGACTGCCTAAGCCGGGTGCGGAACCACCCGGACTACGCAATGCAGCGGACGTGGAAGGACGGCTGTGGAGGCTTCCCAGGGACTCGAGGTCGAGAAGAAATACGACGTCGGCAGCGACGCCACGGTGCCGCCGCTGGATGGCCTGCCGGGTGTCGCACGCGTGGGCGAGCCGCAGACGGCCAAGCTGGAAGCCGTGTATTTCGATACCGCAGACCATGCGCTCGCCGCCCGCCGCATCACCCTCCGCCGGCGGACCGGCGGCGGCGATGCGGGCTGGCACCTGAAGCTGCCGCCCGAAGAAGCGGCCGGGACCGGGGATGCCGAACCCCAGCAGCGCCGCGAGGTGCACGCCCCGTTGGGCCAGGCCGGCGTGGTGCCGGACGCCCTCCTTGCCCGTGTCCAGGCATACCTGCGCGGAGCGGAGGTGGTCCCGGTGGCCAGGCTGCGCACCAGGCGGACAACCCACGCCCTCTATGGCGGGGACGGTGTCCATCTTGCCGACCTTGCGGACGACCGGGTCACGGCGGAACGTCTGCCAGGCCCGGACGGCGGCGGGGGCGGGAACAAACAGCAGTGGCGGGAATGGGAGCTGGAACTCGTCAACGGCGACGCCAGCCTTTTCGCCCCCGCCGGGCAGCTGCTTGTGGGGGCCGGAGCCCGCCCGGCGGGCCACGCCTCGAAGCTGGCCAAGCGCTTGGCGCGCCGGCGCTTGGCACACCGGACAGGGACCAGGACGCCGATGCCGCCCCCGACGAAGCCATCCCCGCCCTGCCGGCCGGCAAGAAGTCGCCGGCTGCCGCCGTCGTCACCGTTTATGCCGCCGCCCAGATCAAGGAACTCCTGGACCAGGACGCTGCCATCAGGCTCGAAGAGCCGGAGGCAGTCCATGACATGCGCTCGGCTACCCGCCGGCTCCGCTCCGTCCTGGCCGCCTACCGCAAGCTGTACAGGGCCGTGCCGGTGCGCCGGTTGCGGGATGAGCTCAAATGGCTGGGCCAGCTCCTCGGCGAGCCGCGGGACGCCGAGGTACTGCTGGCCCGGCTCCGCGGACACCTTGACGACCTGGGGCAGGGGCCGGGCCCGGACGCCGCCCGGGACCGGTTGGAGCGCCAGGCCGGCGCCACGTACGACGCCGGCTACCGGCGGCTCCAGGAAGCCATGCGCACCGAGCGCTACTTCCGGCTGCTGGACAGCCTGGAGGAGTTCCGCGACAACCCGCCCGTCCGCACGGAAACCGTGCCGCCGGGACGCCGCGTGGCGGCCAAGGCGGTGGACAAGGCGGCGAAAAGGCTCCGGCGCTCGCACCGCGCGGCCTCCCACGCCCGCCGCGGCATTGACCATGAAAACGCCCTCCACCGGGTGCGCAAGGATGCCAAGAAGCTCCGGCACGTGGCGGAGTCGGCCGCCCTCATCAAAGGGAAGCGGGCCAACAAGGTGGCGAAGGCGGCCCACCGGCAACAGAAGATCCTGGGCGATTACCACGACGCCGTGATGGCCCGCGACCTGCTGGCGGGCATGGCCTCGGACCGGGACCGGGCAGCCGTCAGCGAGGCGTACGCAGCCCTGCTGCAGCGGCAGGAGGAACTCATGTCCGCCGCCCAGGCCAAGTACCGGAAGGCCCGCAAGAAGTCCCGGGACCTGCTCCGCCGCGGGGTCATCTGAGGGTCGGGGCGGGGGCTACTTGCCCTGCCGCGCGGACAGCCGGGCCACCGCCAGCGCCAGCCACAGCTGCACCCGGTCCGGGGTCACCGCGGGGTCGTATCCGGTCAGCTCGGTGATCTGCGCCAGCCGGTACCGGACCGTGTTGCGGTGCAGCGTCAACTGCTCGGCCACGGCGGCCACCGAACCGTTGTTGTTCAGGTAGCTTTCCAGCGTGGTCATCAGCTCCGCGCCGTGGGCGGCGTCGAACGCCCGGAGCGGGTTCAGGGACTCATGCGCCATGTCCGCCAGCGGCACATCCTCGCTGGCCAGGAGCAGCGACGTCAGGCTCAGCCGTTCCGGCTCATTGACCGGCAGGCCGTGGCTTGCCGCGTCCCGCGCCTCGAAATAGCTCCAGCGCAGTCCGTTGGGTTTCGTGTAAGCCCCGCCGATGCCGATGGTGGCGTGGATGCCCGCCTCCGCCAGGTGGTCGCTGAGCTTCCGCGCCAAAGCGGGCGCCGCCCCGCCGTCGTCATTCACTACCAGCACCAAATCCTTGCCCACGACGGCGGCAACCGAGTTTTCGAGCTCGCGCGGCACTGCGGTGCTGCCCAGGGCTTTGTTGTGCGCGGCGGAGACAGCCAGCAGCACCACGTTCTTCCGGGTGCTGTTGATGCCCACGCCGGCAAGGCGGCGCTGGGCTTCGCTTGTCTCCAGGGCGCCGTGGATGACGTCCTCAAGCACCTGGCCGCAGAGGGCGCGCTGGGCCTGGCGCTGCTTGACCATGTTGTTCAGCTCCACGCTGATCAGGTTCTGGGCATAGCCGATGATGCCGGAGTCCTCGAACGGCTGCCGGACCCAGAGGGTGCATGCATCCCGCCGGCCGGTGGGGATCGGATAGGTGGACCAGGAATCCGCGGACGGGGCTGCGCTGCTGCTGTTGTACAGCTGCGCCGTGAACTGGGTCAGCGCGATGTCGGTGCGTAGCATGCTGCCGAGCTGCTTGAGGAGTTCGGCCAGCCCGCCGCCGGTCAGCAGGGCGCGGGCCAGGACCTGGTGGCCCGCGATGAGGCGCTCCAGCTTGGCGTAGTGGTCCGCGGACTGGGCATCGGCCACCAGTTTGGTGATGGCGATGAAGGGCGTCTCGTAGGGGACTTCCACCACGGGCAGGGCCCACCGGTTGGCCTCGGCCAGCAACGCAGGCGGCACCGCCTCATGCGACAGCCCGACGCCGAACCCGATCCCCACTGCGCCCGCCCGCTGCACCTGGCGGACAAAACGCCGCTGCTCAGGCGCGGACTTCAGCCGCAGGCCCGTGGTCAGGATCAGCTCGCCGCCGTTGAGGAACCGCTGCGGATCCTCCAGCTCCGTGACGGCCACCCAGTTGATGTCCTGATGCCAGGTGGTCTCGGCGACCCCCACCTTGGACAGCTTGAGGGAGTTCACGCCCAGCAGGGCAGCGAGGGAAATGGCCATGGATCAAGGATAAACGGGCGCTGGACAACCGCACTAAACACCGCGCGGAAGGGTGTGCAGGTGGCTATTCACTGCAATGGGGCGCTGGCATAGGCTCAAACCAGTTCCATCCATCCGCCTGCCGCTGATGGCCGCTCAGAGAAGAGGTTGCACACCGTGGTCCAAACCTTGCAGAACTTCATCAACGGGGAGTTCGTCACGCCTGCCGGCACCGGCCGGCTGGACATCATCAACCCCACCAACGGGGAAGTGGTGGCGCAATCACCCATCTCGGTGCAGGCCGACGTGGATGCCGCCATGGCCGCGGCACAGAACGCCTTCAAGACCTGGAAGCACGTCACCCCGGGCCAGCGCCAGCTCATGCTGCTCAAGCTCGCCGACGCCGTGGAGGCCAACAGCGATGAACTGGTCGAAGCCCAGCACCGCAACACCGGCCAGGTGCGCTCCCTGATCGCCTCCGAGGAAGTGGCGGCCGGCGCCGACCAGCTTCGCTTCTTCGCCGGGGCTGCCCGCATCCTTGAGGGCAAGTCGGCCGGCGAGTACTTCGAGGGCCACACCTCCTACGTCCGCCGCGAGCCAATCGGCGTGGTGGCGCAGGTGGCACCGTGGAACTACCCGTTCCTGATGGCCATCTGGAAGATCGGGCCCGCGCTCGCCGCCGGCAACACCGTTGTCCTCAAGCCGTCGGACACCACCCCGGAGTCCACCCTTGTCCTGGCCCGCCTCGCTAAGGACATCTTCCCCGCCGGCGTCCTGAACGTCATCCTGGGCACGGGTGAAACCGGCGCCATGATGGTGGAGCACAAGGTCCCCGGCCTGGTCTCCATCACCGGTTCCGTCCGGGCCGGCATCGCTGTGGCATCCGGTGCCGCAAAGGGCCTCAAGCGTGCCCACCTGGAACTGGGCGGCAAGGCTCCCGCCATCGTCTTCAAGGACGCCGACATCAAGAAGAGCGCCGCGGCCATCGCCGAGTTCGCCTTCTTCAATGCCGGCCAGGACTGCACCGCCATCACCCGCGTGCTGGTGGAGGACTCGGTGCACGACGACGTCGTGGCCGCCATGGTGGAGCACACCCGGACCCTGCACACCGGTTCGCAGAACGACGAGGACAACTACTTCGGCCCGCTGAACAACGTCAACCACTTCAACGCCGTGACGTCCGTGGTGGAAAACCTTCCGGCCAACTGCCGGATCGAAACCGGCGGCCACCGGGCGGGGGAGAAGGGCTACTTCTTCGAGCCCACCATCATCACCGGCGCGAAGCAGACCGACGACGTGGTCCAGAAGGAGACCTTCGGCCCCGTCATCACCGTGCAGAAGTTCAGCACCGAGGAAGAAGCCGTTGAACTGGCCAACGACGTGGAATACGCCCTGGCTTCCAGCGTCTGGACCAGCAACCACGGCACCGCCATGCGCCTCAGCCGCGACCTGGACTTCGGCGCCGTCTGGATCAACACGCACATCCTCCTCACCGCCGAAATGCCCCACGGCGGCTTCAAGCAGTCCGGCTACGGCAAGGACCTCTCCATGTACGGCGTGGAGGACTACACCCGCATCAAGCACGTCATGAGTGCTCTCGACGCCTAGCCACATTCCCGTTGGTTGAGCTTGTCGCAGCCCCGGGGTTTCGACAAGCTCAACCACCAGTAAAGAAAGAACTCCAATGACCGCAACAGCATCAGAAATCACCTACCGGCTGGAGCAGAAGCGCCGCGTCCAGGCCGACTTCCCCGGACCCAAGTCCGCAGCCCTGACCGAACGCCGCAAGTCCGTCGTCGCAGCGGGCGTCGCCTCCAGCGTCCCCGTCTACGTGGCGGACGCGGACGGCGGCATCATCCACGACGTGGACGGCAATTCCTTCATCGACCTAGGCTCGGGCATCGCGGTCACCAGCGTGGGCGCGTCCGATCCCGCCGTCGTCGGTGCCGTCAAGGAAGCCGTGGAGCACTTCACCCACACCTGCTTCATGGTGACCCCCTACGAGGGCTACGTGGCCGTCGCCGAGCAGCTGAACCGGCTTACCCCGGGCGACCACGAAAAGCGCACCGTGCTCTTCAACTCCGGTGCCGAAGCCGTGGAGAACGCCATCAAGGTGGCACGCCTCGCCACCGGGCGCGACGCCGTCGTGGCCTTCGACCACGCCTACCACGGCCGCACCAACCTCACCATGGCGCTGACCGCCAAGGCCATGCCGTACAAGACCAACTTCGGCCCGTTCGCGCCCGAGGTCTACCGCATGCCCATGAGCTACCCGTACCGCGAGGAAAACCCCGCCATCACGGGGGCCGAGGCAGCCAAGCGCGCCATCACCATGATCGAGAAGCAGATCGGCGGGGACCAGGTTGCCGCGATCATTATCGAGCCCATCCAGGGTGAAGGCGGCTTCATCGTCCCGGCCGAAGGCTTCCTGCCGGCGCTGGCCGCCTGGGCCAAGGAAAAGGGCATCGTCTTCATCGCTGACGAGGTCCAGTCCGGATTCTGCCGCACCGGCGAATGGTTCGCCGTCAACCACGAGGGCATCGTCCCGGATATCATGACCATGGCCAAGGGCATCGCCGGCGGCATGCCGCTGTCAGCCATCACCGGCCGCGCCGACCTGCTCGACGCCGTCCACCCCGGCGGCCTGGGCGGCACCTATGGCGGCAATCCGGTGGCCTGTGCCGCAGCGCTGGCATCCATCGGTTCCATGGAGGAATACGACCTGGCCGGCCGCGCCCGCCACATCGAAGCCCTCGCCACCGGCCGCCTCCGCGAGCTGCAGGCTGAACTCGCCGACGCCGGAACAGCCGTGATCGGCGACGTCCGCGGCCGCGGCGCCATGCTGGCCATCGAACTGGTCCAGGCCGGCTCGAAGGAACCGAACCCGGAGCTGACCAAGGCTGTTGCCGCCGCCTGCCTGAAGGAAGGCGTCATCATCCTCACCTGCGGCACCTACGGCAACGTCATCCGGCTGCTCCCGCCGCTGGTCATCACCGACGAGCTCCTGAACGACGGCCTGGACGTCCTGGCCGCCGCCATCAAGGCGAACGCTTAACCGGAACGACTCCTCCGGCAACGCCGGGAAGGCGGGCCCAGTTCTTGCGAACCGGGCCCGCCTTCCTCGGTTTAACGGTGGGCCTACGCGGCGGTGCGGAGGGCTGCCTTGCGGGCCGCGGAATTCCTGCGGGCGTTGCGCAGCATGTCCACCGTCAGCACCAGGAGGGCCAGCCACACCACACCGAAACCGATCCAGCGTTCCACGGTCATGGCCTCGCGGAACACGAGCAGTGCCACCAAGAACTGCAGCACGGGGGCGAAATACTGCAGCAGGCCGATGGTGGTCATCGGCAGCCGGCGGGCGGAAGCGCCGAAGAAGAGCAGCGGAACGGCGGTGATCACGCCGGAGGCCAGCAGCAGCCAGAAATGGCCGGGGCCCTCGGTTGTGAGGGTGGCGGCCCCGGCCACGCCGAGGTAAACCATCGTGGCCGCCGCGAAAGGAGCCAGCACCATGGTTTCCACGCTGAGGCTGGTGACAGCGTCCACCCTGGAGCCCACACGGTTCTTCACGAAGCCGTAGAGGCCGAAGCTGGAGGCCAGCGTCAGCGCAATCCACGGCAGCTTGCCGTAGGAGTAGGTGAGCACGCCCACCGCCACGAAACCGATGCCGACGGCGGCCCATTGCAGCGGGCGCAGCCTCTCTTTGAGGACCAGCACGCCGAGGAGGACCGAGACGAGCGGGTTGATGAAGTACCCCAGCGAGGTTTCCACGGCCTGGTTGGTGGTCACCCCGTAGGTGTAGGTCAGCCAGTTCACGGCGATCAGGAGGGCCGCGACGGCGAGGCTGCCGAACACCGTACGGTTCCGGAAGGCCGCCACCAGGGCCGGCCACGCCCGCGTCACCGTGATCAGCAGGGCACAGAACAGCAGGGACCACACCACCCGGTTGGCAACGATTTCGACGGCGCCGGCCGGCTGGAGCACGAAGAAGTACAGGGGGAGCAGCCCCCACAGACCATAGGCGCCGATGCCGAAGAGGATTCCCGCCGTCGTGTCCTTATCCACTGCCTTTGGTGCTCCCGGGCGGTCGCGCCCTCCCGGGCCCGCCGAAGACGGCCGGGCCGGGGCTGTGGCGGCGGGGGCCGGAAGGCTTGCGGACGGGACTCCATCGGGGATTGGCACGACACCCATAACATCAGCCTCCGGCAAGGTATTCCAAGCGCCCGGACCGGAAAAGCCAAAATAGTCAGTAGGCTTGCTTTCATGACTTGTGCCGAACTGCCGGAGGCCGCCCCATGAGGCTCCGGCGCAGCAACGCCTCGGGCCGCGGGTACCGGCGGATCCCGGCAGGAAAAGGCTTCAGCTACCGGGACCTGCACGGGTCCACCGTTCCGCCGGGCCCGGTCCGGGAACGGCTGGAGAGTATCGGCATACCCCCGGCCTGGACCGACGTCTGGATTGCCCCGTTCGAGAACGGGCACATCCAGGCCACCGGGGTGGACGCGTGGGCAGGCGCCAGTACATCTACCATCCGGAGTGGCGTGCGCGGAAAGACCGGCTGAAGTTTGACCGGTCCCTGCAGCTGGCGGAGTCCCTGCCGGCCGCACGCCGCCGGGTGACTATGGACCTGCGCAGTGAAGGATTCACTCCTGACCGCGTCCTCGCCGGGGCGTTCCGGATGCTGGACAGCGGCTCGTTGCGCGTGGGGTCCGAGCGGTACACGAACGAAAACGGCAGCCGCGGCCTGGCGACCCTTTTGTGCGCCCACGTCCAGGTGCGGAAGGACAAGATCCTGCTCCGGTTCCCCGCTAAGAGCGGCAAGGACTGGGAATCGGAAATCCGGGACCCCGACCTCGCCGTCCTGCTGCGGCTGCTCAAGCGCAGGGGACCCAATGCCCGGCTCCTGGCCTACAAGAACGGCCGGACCTGGCATCCGGTGACGAGCGCGGAGATCAACGCGTACGTGAAGGAGCGGACGGGATCGGACTTCACGGCCAAGGACTTCCGGACCCTGCGCGGTACGGTGGCGGCAGCGTGAGCCTGGCCCGCACCGGCCCCCAACGAACCGTGGCCAAACGGAAGCGGGCCGTCAGCCGCGCCATGATGGACGCCGCCGAGGTGCTGGGGAACACGCCGTCGATTGCCCGGAAGAGCTATGTGGACCCGCGTGTGGTGGACCACTACAACGACGGCGAAACCATTGATCCCAAGCGGACGGACTCCGCGGAGGCGGAGCTACGGGCGCTGCTTTACCGCGAAGGCAACGTGGTCCCGCTGGCGAAGAGCGGCTGAGGCCTAGAATAGGGGACTGTGCGCTACTTCAACCGGCGCATCCCCATTGTGCAGTGACGGACCAGTTCAGAAGGGCTCCAGGTGTCCAACTCCAGCGAATCAGCTTCCACCCGTCCACTCCGCGTCGCCATTGTGGGCGCAGGGCCGGCAGGAGTCTACGCTGCGGACATCCTCACCAAGTCCAGCGGGGTCAAGGACGGCGACTTCGAGGTGAGCATCGACCTTTTCGAGGCCTACCCCGCACCCTACGGCCTGATCCGGTACGGCGTCGCCCCGGACCATCCCCGGATCAAAGGCATCGTCAACGCCCTGCACAAGGTCCTGGACCGCGGCGACATCCGCTTCCTGGGCAACGTCACGTACGGCCGGGACCTCACCCTGCACGATTTCAGGGCCTTCTATGACGCCGTAATCTTCTCCACCGGCGCGGTCAAGGACGCGGACCTGAACATCCCGGGGATTGAACTGCAGGGCTCCTTCGGCGGCGCGGACTTCGTCTCCTGGTACGACGGGCACCCGGACGTTCCCCGCGAATGGCCGCTGGACGCCCGGGAGATCGCCGTGATCGGCAACGGGAACGTGGCCCTGGACGTGGCCCGCATGCTGGTCAAGCATCCGGAGGAACTGCTCAGCACCGAAATCCCGGACAACGTCTACCGGGGGCTGAAGTCCTCTCCGGTCACCGACGTGCACGTGTTCGGCCGCCGCGGCCCCGCCCAGGTCAAGTTCACCCCGCTGGAACTGCGCGAGCTCAGCCACATGAACGACGTGGACATTGTGCTCTACCCGGAGGATTTCGAATTCGACGACGCCTCCGACGACGCCATCCGCAGCAACAACCAGATCAAGACCATGGTGAACACCCTCACCAACTGGCTGGTGGAAGAGCACGCCGAGTCCGAGAACCCGTCCTCCCGGCGTCTGCACCTGCACTTCCTGCACAGCCCGGTGGAGGTGCTCGACGACGGCACCGGCAAGGTGGGCGGCATCAAGTTCGAGCGGATGCAGCTTGACGGCACGGGCAATGCCAAGGGCACCGGCGAGTACATCGAATACCCGGTCCAGGCCGTCTACCGGGCCATCGGCTACCACGGTTCGGCCCTGGACGAGCTGGAGTACGACGCCAAACGCGGCGTCATCCCCAACGAAGGCGGCCGCGTCCTGGACGGGGACGGCAACCCGGTTCCGGGCATCTACGCCACCGGCTGGATCAAACGCGGGCCGGTGGGCCTTATCGGCCACACCAAGGGCGACGCCCTGGAGACCATCGGTTTCCTCCTGGAGGACCGGCTCAGTCTTCCGCCGGCCGAAAACCCGGACCCGCAGGCCATCATCGATCTGCTCGAAGAGCGCGGCATCGAGTACACCACGTGGGAGGGCTGGAACAAGCTTGATGCCCACGAGGCCGGACTGGGTGCCGCATGGACCGGGCCGGAGGGCCTCGACCATGTGGTCCGCGAACGGATCAAGGTGGTCCCGCGCGAGGAGATGATCCGCATCTCCCGCGCCTAACTCCTGACCCGGGGAGGGGCCGCGGGGTTAGAATTGCGACCACCCCTTGGCCGGCACCGTGACGCCGCGCCTGCAGGCAGTACAGGAGTTCGATGAAGAACCTGATTCAGCCCGGCCCGCTGCAGCTCAGCGCTTTGGCCGCCCATGAACAGCTCGACGGCGGCGCCCTCCAGGATCCGGCCGGCCTGCGCAGCCTGATCCGTGAGTCCTGGCAGCGGTCCGCTGGCTTCAAGGCGAACCCGGACAATCCTGCGGCCCCGCTGGCGATGGACCGCGAGGAGCTGGAGGACTACCGGAACCAGCACCCGCTGGCGGCCATCATGCCGGTGATCAACAAACTCCTCGTCCAGCCCAGCCATGACAGCGGCCTGCTGGTGGCGGTGGGTGACGAGGTGGGCCGGCTGCTCTGGGTGGAGGGCGACCCTGTCCTGCAGCGCCGCGCCGAGGGGATGATGTTCGTGGCCGGCGCCGACTGGTCTGAGGCCACTGTGGGCACCAGCGCACCGGGCACCGCGCTTGCGCTGGGCCGGGGGATCCAGATCGCCGGGGCCGAGCACTACCAGCGGGCGGTCCACCCGTGGAGCTGCACCGCCGTCCCGTTCCACGATCCGGATTCCGGCGCCGTGCTGGGCGTCGTGGACATCACCGGGACCGACACGGCCGTGGCACCGCATACCCTGTCCCTCGTGGAGGCCACGGTTGCCGCCGCCCAGGCGCAGTTGCGCGTCGAGCGGCTGCAGCTTGCCGCGGATCTTGCGAGCAGGCCGGCACGACGGCGCACCGCAGCTTCCGCGTCCCGCACACCGCGGACGGGAGGCAAGGAAGGCAGCCTGTACAGGAACAGCCTGCAGCTGCTGGGCCGCGACCAGGCGCTGCTCAGCCTCGAGGGCAGGACGGTGGTGCTGTCCGCCCGGCACAGTGAGATTCTTGCGTTGCTCAGCACCCACCCGGACGGGCTCTCTGCGGAGGAACTGAGCGTCCTGCTGTATCCGGGTGACGGCTCCACCATTACGCTCCGCGCCGAGATGGTCCGCCTGCGCAAGGTCCTGCAGCAGCTCCATCCGGATGCCGTCCCCGGTTCCCGGCCCTACCGCCTTCCCCTGGATTTGGTGCCGGACAGCGGCCAGGTGTTGAGCTGCCTCCAGCGCGGCGCCCACCGCATCGCGCTGGAGATCTACCGCGGCGCCGTCCTTCCGCGGTCGGAGGCGCCCGGCATCATCGAGCTCCGGAACCGGGTCTCGTCGCTGCTGCGGGAAGCGGTCCTTACCGACGGCAGCGCCGAGTCCCTCCTGAAGTACGCGGACCTTCCCGAGGCGAGGGACGACGTCGGCGTCCGCCGTGCCGCGCTCCGCCTCCTTCCCGCCCGCTCACCCAAGCGGGCCGCCGTCGTCGCGGACCTGGAGAGGCTGGAAGCCGAACTCCGCGCCTGAGCAGGGAAGAGCAGTGCCCCCGCCTTCCAGGCGGGGGCACTGCTCGTCTTATGCTGTTGAGCCTCAGCCGATAAGGGTGGTGATGAGTCGGATGGAGGAGGCGATGATGGCGATGAGGCCGATGGCTCCGAAGAGGTTCTGCCACCACTTGTTGCGAAGGTCTCCCATGACCGCGGCCTTGTTGGCCATGACGACGATCAGGACGCCGAGCAGGGGTGCGATGAGGACTGTCAGCGACTGGGCGATGACGATCAGTCCCACGGGAGAGGACTGGAACGACAACGTGATGATCAGTCCGAAAGCCAGGATGATGCCGGTGACGATGCGCGCGGCGGGCGATCCGGCTTTGGCGCCGCGGCCCATGGCGTCCGAAAGCATCGTTCCGCCGGCGGTTGCGTTGGCGATCATGGATGAGAAGGCTGCGCCGGAAAGGCCCAGAGCGAAGAGCATGGCTCCGACGGGACCGGCCAGCGGCGTGAAGATGGAGGCGAGGGCGTTGATGGTTCCGGCCTCGGCACCGGTTTTTCCGAGCACGGCGGCGGCCACCATGATGACCAGGGCGGTCATGATGCCGGGTGCAACGATGCCGGGGATGGTGTCCACGAGGGTGATGTCGCGGTAGTCGGCGCGGGTGCGTCGGTGTTCCTTGATGCCGTAGGAGGTGTAGAACGCGGCGTTGATGGAGAAGTTGGTGCCCACGAGCGCCACAATCAGGATTTCGCTGCCGGCGGGCAGTTGCGGAGCCATGCCTTCCATGGCCCGGTACCAGTCGGGCTGGGCGACGACGGTGCTGGCGATGAAGCGATGCCCATGAGGACGACGATGGCGAGGAGTGCTTTTTCGACGATGCCGTAGACGTTTCGGAAGGCCAGGACGAAGCCGACGGCTGCGGTGCAGACGACAGTCCACAGGACCGGGGAGCCGCCGAAGATCAGTGACAGGCCAAGGCCGGACCCGACGGCGTTGCGACGGAGAACATGAGGGTGATCCCGAAGACGCCGAAGCCGGCGAGGACGCCCACCCATTTGCCGAGGTGTTCCTTGATGGACGTGATCAGGGAGGTGGGGGTTGTGATGCCGAGCCGGACGCTCATGTCGGTGAAGAAGATCATCAGGACCGTTGAGACCGCGATGACCCAGACCAGGCTGTAGTCGAAGCGGCTGCCGGCCTGTACGGCGGTGGTGAGGTTACCCGGTCCGAACTGCCAGGCGCCCACTACGAAGGCAGGGCCCATGAGGGCCAGGTACTGCAGGAAGGTGCGGTGCGTTCTGGTTGTTTCGGGGGCCTGGTTTCCTTGCGGGGCTGCCATCTGTTCTTCCCTTGTTGCGGGATGGGTGATGGTCTTATTCTGCTGCTCGCGCATCGGCGAGTCCTCCTTATACAGCGGCATTGCTGGGGGTCGTCCTTGACCGGGATGGAGAGTGGAAAGCTGGGGCACGGGTGGCGGGCCAATGGTCCGCCACCCGTGAGGACCCGTAAAGGGTGTGGTCAGGCGCTGACGGTGACCTTGCCGAGGTTTGCGGCGGCGAATGCTTCCGCAATTTCGATATCGGCGCCCTCAGGCAGGGGCAGGAGCGGGGTGCGCACTGTGGCGTGGTCCAGGATGCCGCGGTTCACGAGGCCCCACTTCAAGGCGACGGTGCCTTCCATGTGGGACCCGCGGTGGTAAACGTTCTTGGTCACCGGGAGCAGCCGCTCATGGATGGCGTGGGCACGCTTGTAGTCCTGTGCCTTGCCGGCCTCGATCAGTTCGACGAGGAGTTCGGGGGCAATGTTGCCGTAGCCGACGAGCAGGCCGTCGACGTCGAACATTGTCGGCAGCAGGTACTCGTCGTGGCAGGACAGGATTTGCAGTTCGGGGTGTGCGGCGCGCAGGGCGGGGATCTCGGTGTACCACCGGCGCATGTTCCGGACGCCGTTCTTTGTGGCAAAGACGCCCTCCTGGCCAGCGATCTCCAGTTGTGTGTCGAGGTTGTAGCTCGCCTTGGTGTTGTCGGGGTACTGGAACAGGATCAGCGGCAGGCCGGACTCTTCATAAATTTCCTTGTAGCGCGACTGGGGCGCTCCGTCCTGGTACCCGAAGCGCAGCCAGCCGTGCGAGGGGTAGACGAGACCGGCGGACGCGCCGGCTTCGACGGCCTTCTTCGCCTCGAGGGCCGCGGTCTTGTTGCCCTCCTTCGTGATGCCCGCGACGACCGGCACCCGGCCGTCAGTCGACGCCACGAACGCCCGGATAACGTCCAGCTGCTCCTCTTCGGTAAGGAACGTGCCTTCACCGGCGTGGCCCAGGACGACGAGGCTCTTCACGCCGTCAATCGATCCGAGCCACGAACCCAGGCGCTGAATCGCAGCGAAGTCGACAGCGCCATCTTCGGTGAACGGGGTGACAGGTGCGGGGCTGAGTCCGCGGAGATCGAGTGTCATTACAGCTACCTCTTGTCTTCGTTGATGGTCGGTAGTCCCACTAGGATGGGAACGTTTGCGGGAACGTTTTCAATATTGCATCGTGTCGCACGTCACTGTCAAGGGAACGTTTGCAAAAAGGAGGAATAGAGTGTTTCTTATGCCCCCGCTGAAGAGGAGAACTGCCATGGAACGGGCCGCCCCCGGTGCGATCGTCACGCTGAAGGATGTCGCCGCCGCCAGTGGTGTCAGCATCTCTACGGCCAGTCGGGCGTTGGATGAACGGTCGGCGTCCCGGTCCGCTGCAGCAGCACACGTCCGGAAGGTCGCCGAGGAACTCGGCTACCGGAGGAACTCATTTGCCTCCAGCCTCCGGCGCGGTGAAACGCGGACCCTGGGTGTGCTCGTTCCCCGTCTGAGCGACACAGTCATGGCGCTCATGTTCGAGGAACTGGAGCGGGCAGCCTCCTCCCGGGGCTATTTCGCGATGGTGGCCACCAGCGGCGACGACCCCGGCGACGAACGGCGGGCAGCCGAGACGCTGCTCGACCGGAACGTGGACGGACTGATCCTCGCCACCGCCCGGTTGGATGACGAGCTTCCACGCCTCCTTCGGGAGCGCAACGTTGTCCATGCGCTGGTCCTCCGCACCGACGGCGTCAGCCCCTCCGCGCTCGGAGATGACGAAGTGGGCGGCTACCTCGCGGTCCGCCACCTCATCGACCTCGGGCACCGGGACATCGCCGTCGTTACGGGCCCGTCCTTCACCTCCACCGGCACCGCCCGCCTCGCAGGTGCACGGAAAGCCCTGGGCGAAGCAGGAATCACCCCCCGGGATGGATGGCTCATCGCTGCCGGTTACGGTATCGAGGACGGGTTTTCTGCAGGGGAATCCCTCCTGGGCCCGGATTCCCGGCCCTCGGCCGTGTTCGCCGCAAACGACAACATCGCCATGGGAATCATGGCCGCCGCCCATCGCAGGAATGTGCGGATCGGGGAGGACCTGGCTCTCGTGGGTTACAACGACACCCCGCTGGCTTCCCGGCTTCCCACCCCCCTGACATCCGTCCACGTCCACCTGGACCAGATTGCACGAACGGCTATCGACCTGATCATCGACCCCGGGCAGGAGCCCCGGGTCAGGAAGTCGATGCCCACACTCATTCCGCGGGAATCAAGCGGTCCGCCCAAGGCGCGCGACTGACGGCGGCACTGCTTCACCGCCGGGTGAGCTGCATCACGCCCGTTGCAACCTGACTGCAACCTGCACACTCCTACGCTGGCACCAACGGCAAGCGCCCGAACCGGGCCGCCTTCTGCACAGCAAAGGAGCTAGCACAATGACCGTTTACGCACAGCCCGGAACCGAGGGATCGAAGGTCACCTTCAAGGACCGCTACGAGAACTGGATTGGCGGCGAGTGGGTTGCCCCTGTCAAGGGCCAGTACTTCGAGAACATCACCCCGGTGACGGGAAAGGCCTTCTGTGAAGTGGCCCGCGGTACCTCCGAGGACATCGACCTCGCCCTCGATGCGGCCCACAAGGCGGCCCCGTCCTGGGGCAGGACCTCCGTGGCGGAGCGCGCCGCGATCCTGAACAAGATCGCGGACCGGATCGACGAGAACCTGGAGATGCTCGCCGTCGCCGAAACGTGGGACAACGGCAAACCCGTCCGGGAGACCCTCAACGCGGACCTGCCGCTCGCCGCCGACCACTTCCGCTACTTCGCGTCCGCCGTCCGCGCCCAGGAGGGCACGCTTTCCCAGCTCGACGACGACACCACCGCCTACCACTTCCACGAGCCGCTCGGCGTCGTGGGCCAGATCATCCCCTGGAACTTCCCCATCCTGATGGCCGTCTGGAAGCTGGCCCCGGCACTCGCGGCCGGCAACGCCGTCGTGCTCAAGCCCGCCGAGCAGACGCCGTCGTCCATCCTGGTGCTGATGGAACTCATCGGCGACCTGCTGCCTGCCGGCGTGGTCAACGTGGTCAACGGCTTCGGCGTCGAGGCCGGCAAGCCGCTGGCCTCCAGCCCCCGCATCCGCAAGATCGCCTTCACCGGTGAAACCACCACGGGCCGGCTGATCAGCCAGTACGCCAGCCAGAACCTGATCCCCGTCACGCTCGAACTCGGCGGCAAGAGCCCCAACATCTTCTTCAATGACGTCGCACAGGACAACGACGCCTTCTACGACAAGGCCCAGGAAGGCTTCGCGCTGTTTGCCTTCAACCAGGGCGAGGTGTGCACCTGCCCGTCCCGTGCCCTGGTCCAGGAGGACATCTACGACTCCTTCATGGCCGACGCCGTGGCCCGGGTGGAGAAGATGGTGCAGGGCAACCCGCTGGACACGGACACGCAGGTGGGTGCCCAGGCCTCCAATGACCAGTTGGAGAAGATCCTCTCCTACATCGACATCGGAAAGCAGGAGGGCGCCAAGGTGCTCACCGGCGGCGGGCGTGCCGAACTGCCCGGTGACCTGGCCGGCGGCTACTACGTCCAGCCCACCGTCTTCGAGGGCCACAACCGGATGCGGATCTTCCAGGAGGAAATCTTCGGGCCCGTTGTCTCGGTGACGAAGTTCAGCGACTACAACGACGCCATGGGCATCGCCAACGACACCCTCTACGGACTTGGCGCCGGCGTCTGGTCCCGCAACGGCAACATTGCCTACCGGGCGGGCCGCGAAATCCAGGCCGGCCGCGTCTGGGTCAACAACTACCACGCCTACCCGGCGGGAGCCGCGTTCGGCGGCTACAAGTCCTCGGGCATCGGACGCGAAAACCACGCCATGATGCTGGACCACTACCAGCAGACCAAGAACCTGCTGGTCAGCTACACCGAGAACAAGCTCGGCTTTTTCTAGACACCCCACTTCCGCTACAACGACGCAAGGATTTCGCCAATGACGACGACAATGCAAGCAGCAGTAGTAAACGAATTCGGCAAGGACCTCCAGGTCCAGGACATCGCTGTACCCACCCCCGGCCCGGGAGAAGCCCTGGTCAAGGTGCTCACCACCGGCGTCTGCCACACGGACCTCCACGCGGCCGAGGGGGACTGGCCGGTCAAGCCCGCGCCGCCCTTCGTTCCCGGCCACGAGGGCGTGGGCGAAGTCGTGGCCCTCGGCGAGGGCGTCACCGACCTCGCCGTGGGCGACCTGGTGGGCAACGCCTGGCTGTGGTCCGCCTGCGGCGACTGCCAGTACTGCCGCACCGGCTGGGAAACCCTGTGCGAGGCGCAGAAGAACGGCGGCTACAGCGTGGACGGCTCCTTCGGCGAGTACATGCTGGTGGACTCGCGCTTTGCCGCCCGCATACCGGCGGGATCCGACCCCGTCGAGGTGGCGCCAGTGCTCTGCGCCGGCGTCACGGTCTACAAGGGCCTGAAAATGACCGAAGCCAAACCGGGCCAGTGGGTGACCATCTCGGGCATCGGCGGCCTGGGCCACATTGCGTCCAGTACGCCGTGGCGATGGGACTGCGGGTGGCCGCCGTCGATATCGCCGACGACAAGCTGTCCCTCGCCAAGGCCCACGGTGCCGAACTGGCCGTCAACGCCCTGCACGAGGATCCGGTTGAAGTGATCCAGCGCGAAACCGGAGGTTGCCATGGAGTCCTGGTCACTGCGGTGCACCCGTCGGCATTCGGCCAGGCCATCGGCATGGCCCGCCGCGGCGGAACCATCGTGTTCAACGGCCTGCCGCCGGGAGACTTTCCGGCACCGATCTTCGAGATTGTGCTCAAGGGACTCACCGTGCGCGGCTCCATAGTGGGCACGCGGCAGGACCTGGAGGAGGCTCTGGACTTCTACGCCCGGGGCAAGATCCATCCCACGGTTTCAGTCCGGGAGCTTTCCGAGGTCAACGCGGTGTTCGACGAGATGAAGCACGCCAAGATCGACGGCCGCGTGGTCCTGAGGTTCTGATGGCACCGGACCGGCTCCACGCCGCCGTGACGCTGCCCGGGGAGGACTTCTCCCGGGTGGCGCTCACGCCGGAGGCCGCGGACCTGCTCCGCTCGCTGTGGCTCCGGCACGGGCCGCTCATGTTCCACCAGTCCGGCGGATGCTGCGACGGATCCTCGCCCATGTGCTATCCCGCGGGCGACTTCCTGACCGGCGACTCCGACGTCCTGCTCGGGCTGTTCGACCTGTCCGCCGGGCTGGAGCCGCAGCCGCTGGAGTTCTGGATGTCCCGGGAACAGTTCAACTACTGGAGCCACACCCACCTGACCGTGGACGTGGTCAGCGGCCGGGGGAGCGGCTTCTCGGTGGAGGCGCCCGAGGGCAAACGCTTCCTGATCCGGTCGACGCTGATGGATTGGCCCAGCTGAGCGGTTCGGTTCACAAGCACTTGGGGCTCTTCATCCGAAGGGCCCCAAGTGCTTTCCCGGAATAAAGTTCGGTAAAACCGGCGTCTCACCATTCGGAACAATTGGGACCGTCCAGTGGATGGACACTATCGTGGATAAGTCTGTTTCCATCCGAAATCAGGATTGTGATCCCCTATGAACCTTCTCCGGACCAAATCCATCGAGCAGTCGATAGCCGACGCCGATGAGCCCGGACGCAAGCTCAAGCGCTCCCTCAGCACCTGGGACCTCATGATCATGGGCGTCGCCGTTGCTGTCGGCGCCGGTATCTTCTCGGTGGGCGCCAAGGCCGCAGCCAACTTCTCCGGCCCCGCCGTCACCGTGTCCTTCGCCGTCGCCGCCATCACCTGCGCGCTGGCGATCATGTGCTACGCCGAATTCGCCACCGCCATCCCCGTGGCGGGTTCCGCCTACGTTTTCACCTACGCCACCATGGGCGAACTCCTTGCCTGGATCATCGGCTGGAACCTGATCCTGGAGCTCTTCACCGCCGCTGCCGTGATCGCCAAATACTGGGGCATCTACCTCAGCAAGGTGTTCGCCCTCATGGGCGCCGACATCCCGCCGGCCGTCTCGCTGGGCGGCGTCGACCTGTACTGGGGCGCGTTCCTCATTGTCGCCGTCTTCACGGTGCTGCTGGTGCTGGGCACCAAGCTGTCCGCCCGGGTGGGAAACATCTTCACGCTCATTAAGATCGGCGTCGTCCTGTTCGTGATCGTGGTGGGCTTCACCTACGTGAAGTTCGAAAACTACGCCCCGTTCATCCCCGCGGCCGAGCCCACGGGCGGCACCGGTGCCGCGGACGTCCTGAAGCAGTCGTTCTTCGGCTTCCTCACGGGCGCGGCCCCGGCCCAGTACGGCACCCTGGGAATCTTCGCCGGCGCGGCCCTGGTGTTCTTTGCCTTCATCGGTTTTGACGTGGTGGCCACCTCGGCCGAGGAAGTAAAGAACCCGCAGAAGACCCTTCCGCGCGGAATCTTCGGCGGACTGGCCCTGGTGACCCTGCTCTACATCCTGGTGTCGCTGGCACTGACCGGCATGGTGTCCTATACCCAGCTGGCCGAGGCGGAGAACCCCACCCTTACCACCGCGTTCGAAGCCGTGGGCGACACCTCCGCCGCGAAGATCATCGCGTTCGGCTCCCTGGTGGGCCTGACCACCGTGATCATGGTGCTGCTGATGGGCCTGTCCCGCGTGGTCCTGGCCATGAGCCGCGACGGCCTCCTGCCCCGGGCCCTGTCCAAGACCAGCGAGAAGCGTGCGACGCCGGTCCGGCTCCAGGTCATCTGCGGCGCCGCGGTTGCCCTGGTGGCCGGGCTGACCAATGTGGACCTGCTCGAGGAAATGATCAACATCGGCACGCTCTCAGCCTTCGTTGTGGTCAGCCTGGGCATCCTGGTGCTGCGCAAGAAGCGGCCGGACCTGAAGCCCGCCTTCCGCGTCCCGTTCGGGAAGGTCCTGCCGGTCGTTTCGGCGGTGCTCTGCCTCTACCTGATGACCAACCTGGCTGTGGAGACCTGGATCTTCTTCGCCATCTGGCTGGCCATCGGGCTGGCGATCTACTTTGCCTACGGCCAGCGCCACTCGCGCCTCAACGAACGCTTCGGCGAGGCCAGCAGCGCTGTCAACGGCACCGCGGCTGCCGACAGCGATGCGGACCGGCGCGACTCCGATAGCGAAGACGAGTACTCGCGGGCCTGACAGACCTGCTGATGCCCGCCCGGGCCTGCCCCGGGCGGGCATTTCCATGCCGGCCGCCGGAGCGGCGCCGGCTCGTAGGATGGATTTATGGCACGCCCGACACGAACCGAACGAAAAGCCGAGCTGCTGGGCGCCATCCTCGACTACCTGATGGACAAGACCCTGGCGGAGCTGACCTTCCGAAGCCTCGCGGAAGGGCTGGGCATGAGTGCCTACGTGCTGGTCTACCACTTTGGAAACCGGGAGCAGCTGATCAATGACATCGTGGTGTCCATCGAGTCCCGCCTGGACCGGATGCGGAACACCGATGTCCGCGACATCGACCGCGCAGCCTGGCGCGAATTCCTGCTCGAGTCCTGGCAGTGGACCATGGCCCAGCGGAACCGCCACTTGACCCGGCTCGAATTCGAGGCCACTGCCCAGGACATCGTGGCGGCAGAACCCCGCGGCACCTCGCAGGAACACTTCCGGATGCTCCATCACAAGACGCGTGACTGGCTGGTGGTGCAGGGCATCCCGGAGGAATATGCTGACACCGACGCCCGGCTCTTCACGTCAACTTTTTACGGGCTGCAGTTCGACTTTGTGGTCATGAATGAGCCTGAGGCGGCCACCAAGGCGTTCGAACTGATGCTCTCGGTCTTCTTCAACAACCTCGAAACACGCCTGGCCGCAGTTCAGGAAGCCTGACCGGGCCTGCCCGGGCCCGTCCGGCAAAAGCCGGAACGCGACCGGCTGCTAGGGCGCGGCGTGGCGGCCCACCCAGTCAACCAAGGGGCGCAGCTGGTCCCACAGCCCGGAGATTTCGCCGACGGCGGCAGGGGTACCCAGCCAGGCGGGCCGGCCGAGGTCCACGCTCGCCGCCAGTGACTTGTGCTTGAGGAGTTCGGCCCGCGGATGGTCGCGGTCATAGCCCCGGGGCACCGTCTTGAGTTTCTCCCCTTCCACCGCAAAGCCCGCAGCCGCCACGCCGTCCACGATATGCCGCAGCGACTCTCCGGTGCCCGAGGCGCCAACCGCGTTCCGGTACCTCACCAGCTGGGCGGGAGAGTGGGAGTGGTAGCCGCCGCCCACCAGCAGGCCCTCCGCGCTGACCTGGAGGTAATAGCCCACGCCTTCCTGCACGGAGGCGAATGCGCCCTGGGCTGTTTTGTAAGGGGACTTGTCCAATGAAAACCGGATGTCCCGGTTGGGACGGAACAGGCGGCCCGGCCCGAAGCGGGGCTCGAGCTCAGCCAGGAGCGAGGCGAGCGGGTCCCGGACCAGCGAGTGGTAGCTGTCCTTGTGCTCCAGCCACCACTCCCGGTTGTTGTTCTCCTGCAGTTCGGCATAGAAGCCGAAAGCGGCGGCAGGTATGCCCTGGAAAGTTGTCATAGAGCGATCCTAGGGAGCGCCCAGGCCGGCGGCCAGAGACCCCTTCGGCTATGTGGACAGCGCAAAAAACCACCCCGCCGCGGACATCCGCGACGGGGTGGTTTCAATGCTCAGCGAGCGGTGGATCAGCCGATCTTGTTGGCTGCCTCAGCGTCGGAGAGGGGTGCTGCGCCGAGGTTGGCGCGCAGCTTGGCGCCGAGTTCGGCGTCAACGTTGGTCCAGTACTGGATGGCGCGTTCCTTGATGTCGGAGCGCTTGACGCCGCCCACGGCACCGGTGATGGTCTCGAGGAAGCGGGCCTTTGCGGCTTCGTCGTAGACCTCGCGGTACAGGGTGCCGGCCTGGACGAAGTCGCTGTCCTCGGAGTGCAGGGAGTGCGCGGCGAGGGTCAGTTCGCCGTCGTTCTCCCAGCCGCCTGCCGGGTTCTGCGGCTCAACGGCGGCCGGGCCACCGAACGTGTTCGGGGCGTAGACCGGAACGGACGGGGCGTTGAACAGGTAGCGACCGGCGCCGTCCTGGCTGTAGTTGTTGACCTGGCTCTTGGGCTGGTTCACCGGGATCTGGGCGTGGTTGGTGCCCACGCGGTAGCGGTGTGCGTCCGCGTAGGAGAAGATGCGGGCCTGCAGCATCTTGTCCGGGGAAGCGGCGATGCCGGGCACGAAGTTCGACGGCGCGAAGGTGGCCTGCTCGATCTGCGCGAAGTAGTTCTCCGGGTTCCGGTTCAGCTCCATGGTGCCCACCTTGATCAGCGGGTAGTCGGCGTGCGGCCAGACCTTGGTCAGGTCGAACGGGTTGAAGCGGTAGGTCTTGGCGTCCTCGTAGGGCATGACCTGGACGTGGAGGTCCCAGGACGGCAGGTTGCCGGCTTCGATGTTCTCGTGCAGGTCGCGGATGTAGAAGTCGGCGTCGGAGCCGGCCAGTGCTTCGGCCTGCTCGGACGTCATGTTCTTCACGCCCTGGTTGGAGTGGAAGTGGTACTTGACCCAGAACCGCTCGCCTTCAGCGTTGATCCACTGGTAGGTGTGCGAGCCGTAGCCCTGCATCTCGCGCCATGAGGCGGGCAGGCCGCGGTCACCCATCAGCAGGTGACCTGGTGGGCGGACTCGGGGGACAGGGTCCAGAAGTCCCACTGCATGTCGGCGTCGCGCAGGTGGGTGCCGGGCAGGCGCTTCTGGGAGTGGATGAAGTCCGGGAACTTGATGCCGTCGCGGATGAAGAACACCGGGGTGTTGTTGCCCACGAGGTCGTAGTTGCCCTCGGAGGTGTAGAACTTCACGGCGAAACCGCGGGGGTCGCGCCAGGTGTCCGGGGAGCCGTTCTCGCCGGCAACGGAGGAGAAGCGGATCAGCATCTCGGTCTCGACGCCCGGCTGCAGGAACGCGGCCTTGGTGTACTTCGAGACATCCTCGGTGGTCTTGAACGTGCCGAATGCACCGCCGCCCTTGGCGTGCACCACACGCTCCGGAACCCGCTCGCGGTTGAACTGGGCGAGCTTTTCCACCAGGTAGTGGTCAGTCAGGATGATGGCACCATCGGCACCAACTGACTTGGAGTGCGCGTCGGATGTGACGGGGGCACCAGACTGGGTTGTCGAAACGACAGTCATTATTCTCCTATTTCTCTGTTACTTGCGAGGGACGATTGGAAGGAAGTTGTTGGGACTGCTGGCAGTCCTGGCAGATGCCCTGGTACATGACGTCTGCGATCTGGATGGTCATCGGCTTGGCGTTCTCATCCCAGTGGGGCGTGAGGCACGGCGCATGTCCGACGGCGCAATCCACGTCCTCCACGCGGCCGCAGCTGATGCAGATGGCGTGGTGGTGGTTGTCGCCCACACGGGTTTCATACAGTGCGGGGGAGTGCGGGGGTTCGAAACGCCGGAGCATGTGCAGGTCCGTGAGGTCCCCGAGCACCACGTATACCGACTGCGCGGTCAGCTCGGGGAGCTCCGCCCGGGCAGCGGCAAGGATGCTTTCGGCAGGGGAGTGGGGGTGGCGTTCGACGGCGGCCAGGACGGCAAGCCGCTGCTTGGTCACCCGGCGGCCGTGGGCGCGCAGGGCTCCAGCCCAGTCCTCGTGGCCGTCGTGGTGTTCCGTCATGGCTCCATTGAAGCACTTATTATGAATATCTCACAATAAGGGTTGGCTAACCTCGGAGAAGAAGACTGGAACTATAGGGACGGCCGTCCAGTTCTTAAGCTGTAACAGCCAAAAAATCGAAGGGGAGTGGACGTGCATCGGCACCACAACGGGCTCAAGACTGCGGCGCTGTTCGGAGTGCTCTGGGCCGTGCTGCTCGGGCTGGGCGCCTGATCGGTACAAGCATGCGCAGTTCGGCGCCCATCTGGATCATGGCGCTCGTTGGCGTCGGCACCACGGCCTACGGCTACTGGAACAGCGACAAGATTGCCATCCGATCCATGCAGGCATACCCCGTCAGCGAAGCGCAGGCCCCGCAGCTGTACCAGATCGTCCGGGAGCTCTCCGCGCGGGCCAACCAGCCCATGCCACGTATCTACATTTCACCCACCATGAACCCGAACGCCTTCGCCACCGGCCGCAACCCCCAGAACGCGGCGGTCTGCTGCACAGAGGGGATCCTGCAGCTCCTGGACGCCCGCGAGCTCCGCGGCGTCCTGGGCCACGAACTTATGCACGTCTACAACCGGGACATCCTCACCTCATCGGTGGCGGCCGCCGTCGCCGGTGTCATCACCTCGGTGGGCCAGATGCTGCTGTTCTTCGGCGGCGGCGACCGCCGCAACGCCAACCCGCTGGCCATGATCGCCATGGCACTGCTGGCACCGTTCGCGGCGTCGCTGATCCAGATGGCCATCTCGCGCACCAGGGAGTACGACGCCGACGAGGACGGCTCGCAGCTGACCGGCGATCCGCTGGCGCTCGCCTCGGCCCTGGCCAAGATCGAGCGCGGGGTCAGCATCGCACCGCTGCCGCAGGACCAGCGGCTGGTCAACGCATCCCACCTAATGATTGCCAACCCGTTCCGGGGCGGCGCAATCACCAAGATGTTCGCGACGCACCCGCCCATGCGCGACCGGATAGCCCGGCTGGAGCGGATGGCCGGCGGCCCGCTGCGGTAGCCCGGCGCCGCCGTCGGGCTGGGACGCGGTGATTCCTTCCCTACGCGAAGAGGCCGGCGCACCCCGTCTTCCGGGTGCGCCGGCCTCCTTCAGTAGCGGCAGATCCTTTGCGCGTCGAAGGACGACGGCGAACGGCAGTCAGCTGCGGAAGTTCACGAACTGCAGGTCGGCTTCGTCGAAGTCCTTCAGCAGTGCCATGGTGGCCTGCAGGTCGTCACGGGACTTGGACGAGACGCGGAGTTCGTCGCCCTGGATCTGGGACTTGACCGACTTGGGGCCTTCGTCGCGGATCAGCTTGTTGATCTTCTTCGCCAGGTCCTGGGCGATGCCTTCCTTGATGGAGGCTTCCAGGCGGTATTCCTTGCCGGAGGCGTAGGGCTCGCCGCTGTCCAGGGACTTCAGCGAGATGCCGCGCTTGATCAGCTTCGACTGGAAAACATCCAAGACAGCCTTGACGCGTTCTTCCGAGTTGGCCTTCATGAGGATCTTTTCGCCGCTGAAGTCGATTTCGGCGCCAACACCTTTGAAGTCGTAGCGCTGGGCAATTTCCTTCTGGGACTGGTTGAGGGCGTTGGCGACCTCCTGCTTGTCCACCTTGCTTACGACGTCGAACGTTGACTCGCCTGCCATGACTCTCCTTCTAGGGGTGGGAGCCCTGCGCACAAACAGGGCTTGGATCACTGCATTCAAGCCTAATACGGATGCGCCGCCAGGCGGGCGGCAGGATTCACAGTTCCCTCTCAGCGGACGTCAGGAGGGAACCAAGGAGTGCCGGAAAAAGTTGTACCTGTTGGACAGCAGTTCGAAAGGGAAACACCAATGCACCGCAAGGCCGCCACCTACGTCACCAGAACAACTACAGCCGCGGCCGGGGCGGTGGCGACGGCGGCAACATCGGTAGCAGCGGCCGCCGTGGCAGCGTCAGTCATCTTCAGCCCGGTGGCCGATGCGTCCTCCCGGCTGGAAGGAGTCCACGCGGACCTGCAGCGCGCGGTCCAGCTGAACCAGATCACCGAGGAGCAGGCCTTGAAGTTCGAGGCCAAGCTTGCCGGGAGGATCCTGGGCGAGGCGTGATTGCCTCGAATTTCCGCGTGATACCGGGGATCAAGGACCTTGCCGTGGCCCGATTCGATTCTTGGGCAGAAGTTCTGTAAAGTTGTCTTGCCCGCGGTTACTGGAAGCGGAACGGCCCGGAAACGGACGTTCTGAAGACTGCATCCCGGGTCTTCTTTTGAGAAGTTCGGCAGATTACCCGAGCGGCCAAAGGGGGCTGACTGTAAATCAGCTGGCAACGCCTACGGGGGTTCGAATCCCTCATCTGCCACAACGGACCCGCCCGGATCTTGTACAAGATCCGGGCGGGTCTTTTTTGTGCTCGGGCGGGCCCCGGGAGTCAGGACGCCGGTGCGGCCTCCACTTCAACGTCCATGCCGAACGGCTGCACTATCACTCGAACGAACCCGGCAGGCAGCTGGGCATCGTAAGACGCCAGGACGACCCGGGTTTGCCCGGCCACATCCACGGTGGTGTTCACGTTGGCGCTGTGCAGCCCGGTAGCCTCGCGCTTGAGTGTGCCGGCCGCAGCCTCGTCAACGGCACTGCCATCGCCCATTCGCCAGCCGAAATCGTAGCTGTACGTTGGTCCCCAGCTGTGGATGGCATCCGCCACGCTGGAGAACGTGAACCGGTGTCCCCCTGCATCGAAGACGCTGACCGAGTAGAGGTTCACGGGGACAGTCCCGTTGCTGTTGTCCACCTCCGCCACAAGATATGACACGGGGGCAGCTCCAGCCTTCACCCGGTACGCCTCGATTGCCGCGACCGCGGGGTCAGCGGCAGAAGTGGGGAGCAAGAAGCTGATCTCGGCACCCGTTCCGGTCGTCGCCCGGTAGGGAAGGGGTGCCCGGGCTTCCTGGGATGACGGCGCGGCTACTGTTCCGCTGGCAGGTCCCAAGGAGGGACCATCCCGCGCCGGTACGGGCGCCGTGCAGGAAGCAAGCACCAGGACGAGGACCGGCAGCAGGCTATGAGGCTTCATCGTTTCCCCAATGAAAATGGTAGCCACACTCTATGCCACACCTTGCTGCCAGGCCACGGTTCCAGGACGGTCCGCCCCTTGAATCCTGGCGGCGTGAAGGATGGGTCCGGGAGGCTGTTCCAGGGGCTCCTGCCGCCAAAAAATAGGGGGGTTACGTAGCCGCGATTAGGGCTTGCTTTCCACTTTCCAGCGGCAGACACTGGACGAACTTGAGGATAATTGTGCTATTCCGGGGAGCAATCGAGATGTACACTACGCCCTTTCCCATGAGCGGCCTCGATGGCGGCCGCAGGACATTTCGGCTCCACGGATTCCTGACAGCCTTGCTGCTCGCCCTTGCTGCCCTGGTGGTGCCGCTTCCGGCATCGGCGGCGACCGGTGATGTCGGAGTGGAAGGCCCCTCCCATTCGGGGACGGGAACGCCGACGGGGACGAAGCGGTCGACAAGCAATTTGTGGTTCCACGACGGGATCTGGTGGGGGAACTTGTGGGATACCGCCAGCCAAGACTTCGAGATCTTCCAGTTCAACGCCTCCACCAGCCAATGGACCAGTAAAAACGTGACTACGGATACGCGTGCGAGCACCCATCACGACGTGCTCTGGGACGGAACCACCCTCTATGTGGCGAGCTACCGCTTCGTCAACGACGGCGTGGCCGCCCAGCCGAACTACCCGACCACGCTTCACCGTTTCAGCTACAACCCGAGCACGAAGACGTACACACGCCTGGGCTCCTCACAGATCAACAACTACCGCGTCGAGGCCCTGACCATCGACAAGGAGCAATCGTCTGGCAGGCTCTGGGCCACCTGGCAGCAGGGCAACCGGATCTACATGAACGTCACTGGCACGGATGGAAAGACGTGGGGCACGCCTTTCCCTCATCCTGCGTCACTGAGCAACGTGTCCATCGACGACACCTCGTCGGTCATTGCCTTCGGCGGAAACAAGGTCGGCGTGATGTGGAGCCGCCAGGTTGGTGACGCTACCGACGGTATGTACTGGAGTGTCCACGCCGATGGGGCGGCTAACACGACCTGGTCCAATCCGGTGGCGGCCGTTGACGGGGTACGCAGCGGTGACGACCATATGAACCTTAAATGGCTGGACTCTTCGTCCGATAAAGTCTTCGCCGCCATTAAGACCTCGTTTACATCGTCGTCCCAGCCGCTCATCCAACTCCTGGCCCTGGATCCTGCAACATCAGCCTGGAGCAAGCACACGATCGCGACGGTGGCGGAATGCCCGAACCGGGTGATCGTTCTGATCGACGAGGCCTCGGAGAGAATCCGGACATTTGCCACTTATCCAAAGCCAAGCGGAACCACAAACGCCGGAGTCTGCACGAGTTCCGGTGGCGCGATATATGAGAAGTCCACGCCGTTGAGCGATATCAGCAGCATTGGAACCGCGCAGAAGATTCCCCGCATCGTGGACGCGGACCAGTACGTTCACAACGTAACCTCGACCAAGCAGAACCTCAACAGTTCGGCACGCGGCACGGCCAACAGTGGGGTATTGCTGCTCGCCGATGTGAGTTCCACCAGCCGGTACTGGCACTACTACGACCCTACGGGCGGAAGCGGCGGCAGTGATACCACGGCTCCGACCCTGACGAGTACTTCTCCGGCTGACGGCGCGACCGGTGTAGCAGCGACGGCGAACGTCACGGGAACGTTTTCGGAAGCGATGGATTCATCAACGTTGACGTCCTCCACGTTCACATTGAAAAATGGCACGACCGTGGTGCCGGGCGCTGTATCTTTGGACGGCACAAGCAAAGTTGCCACCCTCGATCCGGCCGGGAACCTGACGGCCGGGACAATCTACACTGCGACAATTTCCACCGGAGCGAAGGATCTTGCCGGCAATGCTTTAGCATCAGCCAAGACCTGGACGTTTACTGCTGATGCGACTCCTCCGACCGTCACGGCTACTACTCCGGGCGATGGTGCGACCGGCGTGGCAGTGGCGACGAACGTGACCGCGACGTTCTCGGAAGCGATGAATGGATCGACGGTTACGCCCTCATTCACGTTGAAGAATGGCACCAATGCGGTGTCGGCCAGTGTGGTTTTGGATAGCACGGGCAACGTTGCAACCCTGAATCCGGCCGCCGATCTGGCAGCCGCCACGACTTACACCGCGACGATCTCCACTGGAGCGAAGGACCTTGCCGGCAACGCGCTGGCATCGGCCAAGACCTGGACCTTCACCACGGCTCCGGCGGGTGGCAGCACATCCCAGACCACCACCCTCACGGCCACGGCTGACACCTACGTTTCCAGCGGGGCGCCGACAACGAACTTCGGCGCGGGCGCGATGCTGGGCTCCGACAACAGCCCCGTGGAGGTTGCGTACTTCAAGTTTGACCTGACAGGGCTTGCCGGGAAGACGTTGGAGAGCGCCACGCTTCAGCTGCGCAGCGCCGGCAGTGGGTCCACGGGTACGCAGAACGTCAAGCTCATCGCTGACGACAGCTGGACGGAAACGGGGATCACGTATAGCGCCCGTCCGACTCTCGGTTCCGGCATTGGCACGCTCGGCCCCACAACAACCAACACGAACTACAGCATTGCCCTGACGGCCAGCGCTATAGCCAGCGAGCTCGGCCAACAGCTTTCGCTAGGGATGGACGCCAACAGCAGTGACGGCCTTGACCTCAACTCGAGGGAAACCGCATATGCACCCAAGCTGGTGCTCACGTACCACTAGCCTAAGTCGCTGTTCCGGAGGCTTCTCCGTGCCCGCGAAATCCCCCGAATGACGGTCAACTCCCCCTGAAACGATGAGGGGAGTGGCCCGTCCGAGGGGGACAACCAAGTGGCTGTCAAGAGACAAAATCCGCCATCGACACCTGCACCGGCCCGGCGTAGGCTGGCGATATCGGCGCTGGTGCCCCGATGCCTTGCGTCGATAAATCCATCGATGAAGGAGGATTCAATGAGTGCTGTACGTGAATTCATGACCACGGATGCACGATGTATTACCGAAAACCAGACCCTGGTGGACGCGGCCCGGATGATGATGGACCTTGACTGCGGCTCGCTGCCGATCTGCGGTGATGACGGCAGGTTGAAGGGCATGATCACCGATCGCGACATTGTGCTAAAGTGCGTCGCCGCCGGGCGCAACCCGGCTGACATGATGGCCCGCGAACTGGAAACCGGAACGCCCTACTGGGTAGATGCCGACGCCAACGTGGACGAAGCCATTGACATGATGGAACGGCACCAGGTCCGGCGCCTGCCGGTGATCTCCGACCACAGGATGGTCGGCATCATCAGCCAGGGCGACATCGCCCGCAATTACTCCGAACAGCGGGTTGGCGAACTGGTGGAGCACATTTCAGAGCGGCATCACGTGTAGCGCCAAACGCTGCAGCAACCTGCCCTTGTCCGCGGATCCAGCCTTTGAAGGCTCGGACCCGCGGACAAGCTTATGAAAAGGTCAGTTCAGCGCGATCAGGAGCATCTGGCTGGTGCCCGGGATACAGGTCTGCAGGATGGCCCGGGGGAAGCCGCCGAAGACGTTCAGCACGTCGTTAGTGGTGCCCGGGTTCGGAACCTGGCCCCTGGCCGTCACCGTGTAGGTGCCGTAGCCGGGGATGCTCACGGTCTCGCCGACCCCGATCCCGGAGAAGCGGGCCCAGCCGCCGCAGAAATCATGCTCTGTGATGAACAGCGAGTACGCATCGCCGGGGGTGTAGTGGATGGGGCCGATGCAGGCATCCACCATGGCCTGGCCACCGGCGCCGGCCACGTAGATGGTCCGGACTGCGGGTGCTGCGGGAACCAGGGCGGGAGCGGGTGCCGCAACCGGAGCGGGTGCAGGAGCCGGTGCCGCGACAGCGACGGCCGCGGGTGCGGCGGCCGCCGGGGCTGCCACTGGCGGGCCGGTCAGCACGAGCGTCTGACCCGGGACGATGATGCTGTAAGGGCCCAGCCCGTTGGCGGCGAGCATGGCATTGGTGTCCACGCCATGCCTGGCTGCGATGCTGCCCACCGTGTCGCCGGCAACCACCGTGTAGAGGTTTTGGTCGGCAGGGGCGGGCGCAGGTTCCGGTGCGGGTGGTGGTGCCGGTTCGGCAGGTGCAGGTTCCACGGGTGCTGGTGCTGAAGCCGCCGGGGCTTCCTCTGCCGGGACGGCAACAGCAGGCTCCTGGCTGGCCGTATCCACTGCCGGGGCAGCAGCCTCGGCAGGTGAGGCCGCGCCGGCAACCTGGCCGGCCGCCGTCGTACTTTGGGTCACGGAGGCGGGCGGCGCTGCCAGGGCTCCGACGCCGACGGCCGCAACCACGGCGGCTGTTGCCATGCCCGCCCACAACCTGTTGCTGATGGCCGGGCGTACGGCAGTGAGGTCGGTTCGGGGTTCGTCAGTGGCGAAGCTTCTGCTCTCGGCTTCGGGGGTGGTGAGGTATGGCTGGTTCATGGGTGGCCCATCCGGGGTCGGTCCCGGCCAGGCACGCAGGAACAGCGGCAGGCGGGACGGATCGAGGTGCAGCGCTCCAACGGCTCCGGCGTGTCACCGGGCCGCAGGCGGCGCAGGATGGAGGCGTCCGCATACCCAGAAAATACGGAGGCTCCGAGAGGAGGCGGACACCCCGGGAAGCCAACCCGGGGGGACCCGCCAGCGCGTGTTCGGTCCTAGGAATCCCGAGTCTAGGAAGTGCGTACAGGGCCGGGCACCAGTAGGAAATACCCGAATTTTCGGTGCTGGTACTTGGCGTTGTCCGAGCTGCTACTCGCAGCAGCGGGTGCCCGCTACTTGCTCCCGAAGCGCCTAGAGCGCGCGGTGCTCCTTGAGTTCCGCAATCTCCCGCCGGAGCGCGGCAATCTCTGCCACCAGCTCCGCCACTTCAATGCGGACCGGCTCCTCCACGGCCTCGGCCACCGTCTCGGCGGTATCCTCCACGCGCTGGACCAGCCACGAGGCGATGGAGGCGGTCACCACGCCAAGGACTGCGATGCCGCTCATCATGAGGGCGGCTGCCACCAGCCGGCCGATCGGGGTGACCGGATACATGTCCCCGTAGCCCACCGTGGTGATGGTGGTGATTCCCCACCACAGCGCATCGCCAAAGGTGACGATCTTGGCGTCCGGAGCGGACTGCTCCACGTCCAGGACCGCGAGTGCACCGACGAAAATCAGCAGGGCGGCAGAACCGGCAACGTACGTGACCACGCGGCCCCGCAGTCTCGCCGATGGTCCGGTGCAGGACGGACAACAGCGTCACCAGCCGCAGCAGGCGCAACGGCCGGAAGATCGGCAGCGCTACGATCAGGAGCTCATGCAGGTTGCGGATGAACCAGTTCCACCGGTCCTTCGCGAGCCACAGGTTCGCCGCATAGTCCACGGCGAAGATGCCCCAGGTCGCCCACATGACCGCCTCCAGCCACATCGCCCCGCTGCCTTCGACCCGCCCGATGACCTGCCAGGCGTAGGCCGCCAGGAACAGGAGTGCGGTTGCCATCAGCGGCCACTCCGCCAGGTCCCGGTAGCGTTGTTGGGTCATGGACGAAATCCTAGCGGGCCTGTGCGGCCCGGTCCCGGCACCCTATGTTACTCACGGGTAGCATAGGGTAATGCACCTGCTCCTGAGAACCCTCCTCCTGCTGTTCACCTCCGCCCGCCGGCAGCCGCTCACCGTGTGGGACAGCGCCTCGCTGCAGCTGCGGGTGCTGCCGACGGACATCGATATCGCCATGCACGTCAACAACGGCATGTACCTGTCACTGATGGACCTGGGCCGGTTCGACCTGATGGTCCGCAGCGGGGTGTGGAGGCATATGCGCCGCCGCGGCTGGGGTCCCGTGGTGGCCGCCGAGACCATCAGCTTCCGGAAGTCGCTGCAGCTGTGGCAGCAGTACACCATCGAGACACGCATCATCGGGCTGGACGCCAAGGCCATCTACTTTGAGCAGCGCATGGTTGCCGACGGCGAGATTTACGCGCGTGCCTACATCGCCACCCGCCTGGTCACCAAGGCCGGGCCGGTGGGACTGGAGGAGATCCTGCGCGAATTCGGCGAACCCCCGGCTGACCTGGTCCTGCCGGACTGGATCCACGACTGGCGTGCGGCCAGCGCGCTGCCGGGGAGCCGCACACCGGCCCCGCATCTCTGGGGCAGGGGCTGATCCCCACAATTTCGAACCGCGCGCGTACGGCCTACGCGCCGACGTCGCGTTGTTCAAGCGCGACGGCGGCCAGCGCCACCAGCGCCGCCGAGAGGCCCCACAGCCAGCCGGCCGCAGCCCAGTCCGCGCCGTTCACCACGGGGGAATTGCCGTACGCCCAGTGGTACGGGCTGAGGTTCAGCAGCCACTCCACGTCCGGGCTTTGCCGTCCGACGGCGTTGAACACGTAACCGAGGACCGCCACTGCAGCGCCCGCGGCGAGGCCGTATGTCTTCCGTCCCGTGACGGCACCGACGCAGAGGGCGGCCGTGCCGCTGAGCAGGGCCAGGCCCGCGAAGAGGACGGCTGCGCCGAACAGGTTGGCCGGTTCGATCCCCAGCTGGGACGGTTCGTTCAGCACCAGCACCAGGACGAAGACCAGCCCGGACAGCAGCACCACCCGCAGGAACAATGCCAATGCCCGTTCCAGGACCACCTGGACCCGCCGGACGCCATGGGCAAGCGTCAGCTCCAGCTGCCCCGACTCCTCGTCCCCGCCAACGGCCGCGGCACCCCACGCCACCGACGCGATGGTCATCAGCAGGAACCCCAGCAGCCCGAACAGGGTGGCCTGGGCGTAACCCGGCCCGGTGGCGATCTGGTCGTAGTTCAGGGCTTTGGTCATCTCGGCCGGCAGGGCGTTGACCATGTCCTGCATCTGGGCGCTGCCGCCGATGGACGGGTACAGCGGAAGGTACAGGAACGCCGCGGCAGCCAGCCCGGCTGCCCAGCCCAGGGTGGAGCGCCAGGTGTCGAAGAATGCCCGCCGGAACAGGGGCAAGGTGGCATTCATCGGGCATCCTCCCGCGGCACGGCGTACATCTTAAGCACTGCTTCCTCCAGGTCCGGCTCGTCGAGGACCAGGTCGGTCAGCTCCAGCGAGCCCAGCATCCTGATCAGCGGCTGGATGGCGCCCTCCAGCACAGCCGAGAGCGTGACGGCACCGTCCGCCTCCAGCACCTGCACCTGCCCGACGCCGGGTATCCCGGACAGCAGCGCAACGGCGTCGTGCGCTGCAATGCCGTGGGTGGTGAGGCGGACGCGGCGGACAGCCCCTTCACGCAGCCCTTCGACCGATTCGACCGTGATGATCCGTCCGTCGCGGAGGATTGCCACGGTGTCTGCAGTCTGCTGGACCTCGCTGAGGACGTGCGAGCTGAGGAAGATGGTCTGCCCGCGGTGTTTCGCCTCGCGGACCATTGCGTGGAACTCCTGCTGGACCAGGGGGTCCAGTCCGCCGGTGGGCTCATCCAGGACCAGGAGTTCAGGCTCATGCATGAAGGCCTGCACCAGCCCCAGTTTCTGCTTGTTGCCCTTGGACAGCTTCCGGGTGTGGCGGTCCAGGTCCAGGCCCAGCCGGTCGGCCAGCTCATTGATCCGGCCACGGGGAACCGGGCCGCTGATGGCCTGGTAGTGGGCCAGCAGTTTGCGCCCGGTCACCCGGCCCTCCAGGAACAGTTCACCCGGAAGATACCCTATCCGGCGGCGCAGCTCCGGCCCGCCCGCGCGGGGATCGGTGCCCAGCACCCGGACCTCGCCCGCCGTGGGCCGGATGATGTCCAGCAGGCAGCGCATGGTGGTGGTCTTGCCGGCCCCATTGGGACCGATCACGCCGAAGACGGTACCGGCCTCCACCTCGAAATCAACGCCGTGCAGCACTTCCCTCCGGCCGAATCTCTTCACGAGTGACCTGGCAGAAACAGCGGTGGCCATGAGCCTCCTGGGTGCCGCGCAGTGGCTGATGACCCCCAGACTAGGTGCCCGCGCGCCGCATGTATATGACGGCCTGCGGGTTATTCCCGATGACGCGGGGAGCGAACAAGGATCTCCGGGCCGCGACTTTGGCGGCCATCCCGCGTAGCGTGGACACATGGCTACCCTTGACATCACAGGTGAACAGTTCGCGTCAACCATTGAGGGCAACGATATTGTCCTGGTCGATTTCTGGGCTGAATGGTGCGGGCCCTGCAAGCAGTTCGGCCCCACGTACTCGGCTGTTTCCGAGAAGCACCCGGATGTCCTCTTCACGAAGGTGGACACGGAGGCCGAGCAGCAGCTGGCCGCCGAGGCCGGCATTACGTCCATCCCCACCCTGATGGCCTTCCGCGAAAAGGTGCTGGTGTTCTCGCAGCCCGGCGCCCTGAACGCCCAGCAGCTCGAACAGGTGGTGGACGCGGTGAAGGCCCTGGACATGGAGGAAGTCCATGCCCACGTGGCACGCCAGCGGGAAGAGGCTTCAGCCGCCGCCAGCAAGCCGGCGGGCCCCCAGGACGGCTCCCAGATCCCGGACCTCTAAGTCTTTTTAACAGCGAAGCGGGACCCTCCGGAGGGGTCCCGCTTCGCTGTTTAAGGCTGCGCTAGATGCGCTCCACCTTGACGGGTTCGGCGAGCAGTGCGCTCAACGATTCGTTCAGGTCCTGCACGGCGATGCCCTTGGAGTGCTTCTCCAGGTCCTCCTCAGAGGCCCACTGTTCGGTCAGGACCAGCTTCTCCTCGGTGGCTTCCGTCAGTTCGTAGCGGATGCAGCCCGGCTCGTTCACCACCTCGTCGATGGCGATTTCCAGCGCGAGCTTGACGCGGAAGAATTCGCCTTCATTGGGGATGAACGTTGCCTGCAGGTCGATCGGTGCACTCATGGATTTCACAATACCGGCCCGCGCCCCAGCTCCCGTTCTGTTGCGCGGGCGGGGATGCTTCATTTGCACCGAACCTGTTGGTAGCGTGCCAGCATGCGTGCTTATACAGCCGGGGACACTGACGTTCCGCTGCTCGGGGAGACCATCGGCGCCAACTTCGAGCGGGTGGTGGCGAGGTTTCCCTACCACGACGCCCTGATCGAGGCGGGCCCGGTTCCCGGCGCGGACGCCCGGCGGTGGAGCTACACGAAGCTCAACGACGACGTCGACCGGCTGGCCCGGGGTCTCCTCGCCCTGGGCATAGGCAAGGGCGAGCGGGTGGGGATCTGGAGCCCCAACTGCGCGGAGTGGACGCTGCTGCAGTATGCCACCGCCAAGGCGGGTGCCATCCTGGTCAACGTCAATCCGGCGTACCGCAGCCACGAACTGGAATTCGTGGTGAAGCAGAGCGGAATGCGGATGCTGGTGACGGCACCGTCGGACCGGAACAGCGACTACGTGGGCATGGCGCGCCAGGCGCTCGCCGGATGTCCGGACCTGCGTGAACTGGTCTTCCTTCCCGCGCCCGGCGGTGAGGGGCCCGACGGCGGCGTGGCCCCGCTGGGTGCGGCGGAACTGACGTACGCCGAGCTGCTGAAGGGGGCGGACGCCGTCGCGCATTCCGCCCTGACGGCCCGGATGGCGGAACTGGACCCGCACGATCCCATCAACCTGCAGTACACGTCCGGCACCACCGGCTTCCCCAAGGGTGCCACCCTGACGCACCACAACATCCTGAACAACGGCTATGCCATCGGGGAACTGCTGGGTTACACCGAGCACGACCGGGTGGTGATTCCGGTGCCGTTCTACCACTGCTTCGGCATGGTCATCGGGAACCTGAACGCCCTCAGCCACGGCGCCGCCACCATCATCCCGGGCCGCGGATTCTCGCCGGCGGCAGCCCTGGAGGCCGTGCAGGATTTCGGCGGGACTTCGCTGTACGGCGTCCCCACCATGTTCATCGCCGAGCTGGCCCTGCCGGACTTCGCCACCTATGACCTGTCCACGCTGCGCACCGGCGTCATGGCCGGTTCGCCGTGCCCGGTGGAGGTCATGAAACGGGTCATCTCGGACATGCACATGAAGGATGTGGCCATCTGCTACGGCATGACCGAAACCTCGCCGGTGTCCACCATGACCCGGCAGGGGGACACGCTGCAGCACCGGACGGAGACGGTGGGTAGGACCATGCCGCGGCTGGAAAGCCAGGTGATCGATCCTGCCTCGGGCGATGTGCTGGAGCGGGGTGAAATCGGGGAGCTGTGCACGCGCGGCTATGCGGTGATGGCGGGGTACTGGAACCAGCCGGAGAAGACAGCGGAGGTCATCGACGCGGACGGCTGGATGCACACCGGGGACCTGGCGCTGATGGACGACGACGGGTATGTGGTCATCGAGGGGCGGATCAAGGACATGGTGATCCGCGGGGGCGAGAACATCTACCCCCGCGAGATCGAGGAGTTCCTCTACACCCACCCCGCGATCCAGGATGTCCAGGTGATCGGGGTGCCGGACGAAAAGTACGGCGAGGAACTCATGGCCTGCATCATTCTCAAACCCGGCGAGGAACCGCTCGACGCGGATGCCGTCGCCGGATTCTGCCGCGGGAACCTGGCCCACTACAAGATCCCGCGCTACGTGGAGGTGCGGGACAGCTTCCCCATGACGGTTTCCGGGAAGATCCGGAAGGTCCAGATGCGGAAGGAGGCCGTGGAGCGGCTGGGACTCTGACGGCCACACGGGGTCACTTTCGGCCGCAAATGACCCCGCGTACGGGCCTCGTCCATTACGCCTGTGGGATAACTCCTCGGCCCGCCGATTAGGGGCGCAGACTTGATGCCATGGCTCGTGCCCAGCCGCTCCCCGAGAGCCTCCTTAAGCTGCCCTTTACCGTCTACGAGGCCTGGGTCACTTCCTGCCCAATAGCAGCGGTTTTTGGGCAGAATGTGACCCCGCGTTGGGGCCTAGCGGATGTCGCGGCTGATGGTCCTGATTCCCACGGCCAGGCCGACGGCGGCTGTCACCGCCGCTGCCACGAGTCCCCACAGCGTATGCCCGCCGATGGTCCCGGCGAACAGTTCCCGCTCGGCGTTCACCAGGTAGGTCAGCGGGTTGAAAAGGCTGGCGGTCTTCATCCAGGCGGGACCGGCTTCGATGGGCAGCATGATGCCGGACAGGATCATCAGCGGGAAGAGCAGGGTCTGCTGCACGCCCCAGAAGATCCATTCCTTGTTCTGCGACACCAGCGCCAGCGAGTAGGAGAGCGCGCCCAGGCCGATGCCGAAAATCCCCAGGATCACCAGGCCCAGCAGCACGTGCAGGGGGTGGAACACGAACCCGAACGGGATGCAGACCAGGGCGATGAGCAGACCCTGGAGCACCAGCGGAGCCCACTCCTTCAACGCCCGGCCGATCATCAGCGATGAGCGGGACAGGGGAGTGGCGAGGATCCGCTCGTAGGAACCGGTCATCAGCTCATACTGCAGGTTGGAGCCGGTCATCGAGGTGCCGAACAGGGCGATCATCACCACCACGCCGGGCAGGAACCACTGCAGGGTGGATTGGCCGCCGAAGGCCGGGGCTCCCACGGAAGCACCGAGCAGCGGGCCGAACAGGCCGAGGAACACCAGCGCTGGATCAGGGAGAAGATCAGGGAAAACGGGTCGCGAAGCGGCAGCAGCATCTCCCGCCAGAAGACGTACCTGGTATCCCGCAGGACCCGCCCCAGGCCCGGCGTCCTCATGGCGTCGCCGGCGCCGACGGTGCCCCGGAGTGATTGGGTGCTCACTGGTTGGCTCCTTCCCTGAGGTTGCGGCCGGTCAGTTCAAGGAAAACGTCGTCCAGGGTGGGCGGCTTCAGCTCGATCGACTGGGCGGGAGCGCCGGCGTCGTTCATGTCCTTCAGGAGGGACGGCGCGATCCGCGCACCTTCCGGCAGGCGCAGCCGGAACGTCACCACACCGTCGAGCCGATTTTCCTGCACTTCGCCGCCCGCCGCCGCCCGGCCCAGGAGCCCCCGCACGCCCGGGGCGGATTCGGCCGCCACTTCGACGGCCAGCAGGTCACCGGCGAGGTTGGCCTTCAGGCGCGCCGCCGTGTCGTCGGCGATGATCCGGCCGTGGTCGATGACAATCACCCGTTCCGACATCGAGTCCGCCTCGTCCATGTAGTGCGTGGTGAGGACGATCGTGGTGCCGTGTTCCTGGCGCAACCGCATGATGTGGTCCCAGAGGTTGGCCCGGTTCTGCGGATCCATCCCGGTGGACGGTTCGTCCAGGAACAGCAGCCTGGGGGAATGCATCAGGCCGAGTGCCACGTCCATCCGGCGGCGCTGGCCTCCGGAGAGCTTGATGACCGTGCGTTTGGCCAGGTCTGCGAGGTCCAGGGAGTGCAGCAGTTCCTGTGCGCGGGCGGTGGCGTCACTGGTGTTCATGCCGTAAAAGCGGCCCTGCATCACCAGTTCGTCGATCACGCGGAAGCTGTGCCCGCCGCCGTTGCCCTGGCCGATGTAGCCGATCCGTGCCCGCACGCCGGCGGGATCGGCGGCCACGTCCACGCCGGCGACGGTGGCGGAGCCGGAAGTGGGCCGGAGCAGGGTGGTGAGCATCCGCAGCGTGGTGGACTTGCCCGCGCCGTTCGGACCCAGGAATGCTACCAGCTCGCCGGGCGCAACATCGATGTCCACGCCCTTGACGGCTTCGACAGTTTCCTTTTTGACCTGGAAGGTCTTGGTGAGTTTTTCCGTATGGATCATCGCCGGCTCCAAAGGATGCATGCGGGGCTCAGGTACGGGTCCCTTGCGCCACGCTATACCCGCCGGACGTGCCAGTCCACGGGCCTTTCGCCCGGGGGCAGGCCCAACTTCCGGGTCAGTGCCGGCGGTGGTCCTGGATGGTCATGCGAGGGCCGAAGGTGGGTTTGCGGAAGCCGCTGCTTTGGATCATGCGGACCACCCGCTGCCGGTGCCCGGTCCATGGTTCCAGCAGCCGGAGCATCCCGCGTCGTCGGTGCGCCGGCCGGTCAGCGCAGCACCAACGTATGCCGCCAGGTGGTAGTCGCCCACTGCGATGGAATCGGGGCACCCGTGGGTCCGCTGTACCACCTCGGCTGCGGACCAGATGCCGATACCCGGGATGGTCTGCAGCTTCGCCCCGGCTTCGGCGGCCGGCAGGGCTGCCAGCCGTTCCAGCGCCACGGCGGACCGCAGCGCGCGCATGACAGTCGCCGAACGTTGCGGCCCCACGCCCGCCCTGTGCCACTCCCAGCTGGGAACCTGCAGCCATTGGGAAGCGGTGGGCCCTACCACCAGGCCCGCCGGTGTGGAGGAGCCAGCCGCCGGCGCCGGCGTTCCGTACCGGTGCACCAGGTACCGGTACGCCCGCCGCGCCTCGATCACCGTCACCTTCTGCTCCAGGATGATGGGCACCAACTGGTCCACCATCCGGCCACTGGCGGGAAGGCGCAGCCCCAGGCTCCGGCGCCGTGCTTCACGGACCATGCGCGGCAGGGTGGCGGCGAATCCGGCCTCGTCAAAGCCCTGCCAGTCGTCGTCGGCCCCCAGGAGCCGGGGCGCCGCCTTCACGGCAGCGGCGGCACCGGGACCCCAGGCCTGGACATCCACGAAGGGGTCCACACCGTTGGCCGCGCCGGGTCTGCCTGCCGTACCCTCCACGGAGGTGAGCCGCAGCGTCACGGGGCCCTCCGGCGTCGTGAACGCATTCCAGACGGCACCGCCCTGGACGCTGAAGGACGGATCGCTGTTGCCGCGCAGGAGCGGCCCGAGCGTCCTGGCCATGCTGTAAGGACCGCCCGGATACCACCGGAGTGAGGCGTCCGCGGCGGCTGCCAGCCGGGGAGGTGCCTCTGCAATGGTCATGTCCTCATCGTCCCACGCCCCTGCGACATCCGCCTGCCTCCAGCCCGCGGGGAGGCATCACAGGGGCAGGAAATTGGCCCTTAACCAGTACTGACACCAGGACTAGACTCCAGCGTGTGGTGCGGAAGACACCGCCCACGGAAGCCCGAAAGACCAGGAGGAAACAATGGGTGGAGTAGTGCATTTCGAAATCCCCGCGGACGACCAGGAACGGGCCAAGAAGTTCTACCAGGAGGCCCTTGGCTGGCGGATCGACCCCGTCCCGGGCATGGACTACAACATGGTGCTCACAACGCCGATGGACGAATCAACCGGCGCGCCCCTGGAACCCGGTGCCATCAACGGCGGCATGTTCGCCAGGGATCCTGACCTGAAGACGCCGGTGATCACCGTGGACGTGGCGGACATCAACGCCACCCTGAAGACCGTGGAGTCGCTGGGCGGTGCCGTTGTGAAGCCGCGGGAGACCATCCCCGGGATGGGTTCCTTCGCCTACTTCAAGGACACCGAGGGCAATGTGATGGGCCTTTGGGAGAACCTTCCGGCCGACGGGGCGGGCCAGGCGCCGGACGCCACTGGCGACGCCGCTCCCGCCTAGCTGCACGGCACGCAGCAGGAAAGGCGTCGCCATGAGTATCCCCGTGCAGGTGCTGGCTGTCATTACCGGGCTGGTCCTGATCACCGTCGGACTGCTGGAAGCCTTCCGGTACAAGGACCAGCGCCTCCACCCCATCTTCCTGATCAAGCCGGAGGACACCGCCGCCGTCCGGCTCTGGACGGTCAACGTCGGGTTCTACAACATCGTCTGGGGCCTGTTCGGCATTGCCGGCGTGGTGCTCGCCAACCTCGGCGAGGTGACCGCGGGCCGTACCACGGTGACCCTGATGTGCATCGCGCACTTCATTCTGGGCATCGTGCTGATCGTCAGCGAACCCCGGCTGTGGATCAGCGGCATCGGACAGTCGCTTTTTCCCGCGGTGATCCTCGTGCTGATGTTCGCGGCCTGAAAGCGGCCGGGCAGGAAGCGGTAGCTTTGTACCTATGAAGTACGCCCAGTCCATCCTGGACCTCATCGGCAATACCCCGCTCATCAAACTCAACCACGTGACCGAGGGCATCAAAGCCACAGTCCTGGTGAAGCTGGAGTACCTGAACCCGGGCGGATCCATCAAGGACCGCATCGCCGCCCAGATGGTGGAGGACGCCGAGCGGGACGGCAAGATCCAGCCCGGCGGGACCATCGTGGAGCCCACCTCGGGAAACACCGGCGTCGGCCTGGCGCTGGTGGCCCAGCAGAAGGGCTACAAGTGCGTATTCGTGGTGCCGGACAAGGTGGGGGAGGACAAACGCGCAGTGCTCCAGGCCTACGGCGCTGAGGTCGTGGTGACGCCCACCGCCGTGCCCCCGGACAGTCCGCAAAGCTATTACGGTGTCTCGGACCGGATCGTCCGGGAAACCCCCGGGGCGTACAAGCCGGACCAGTTCTCGAATCCCGCAGCCCCCGAAAGCCACTACCGGACCACCGGCCCGGAAATCTGGCGGGACACCGACGGCAGGGTCACGCACTGCGTTATCGGTGCCGGCACCGGCGGGACCATCACCGGCACCGGCCGCTACCTGAAGGAGGTTTCGGCCAGCCGGCCGGAGTCCGACGGCGGCGTCGTCCGGATCATCGGCGCGACCCGGAAGGCTCGGTCTACTCGGGCGGCACCGGACGCCCGTACTTCGTCGAGGGCGTTGGCGAGGACATGTGGCCGGCGAACTACGACAAGTCCGTCCCTGACCAGGTAATCGCCGTCAGCGACGCCGATTCCTTCGCCATGACCCGGCGCCTGGCCCGCGAGGAAGGCCTCCTGGTGGGCGGATCCTCGGGCATGGCCGTGGTGGCCGCGCTGCAGGCGGCGCGGGACCTGCCCGAAAGCGCGGTCGTCGTCGTAATCCTGCCGGACTCGGGCCGCGGCTACCTTGCCAAGATCTTCAACGACCAATGGATGCGCTCCTACGGCTTCCTGTCCGGCGGCGAGGAGACGTCCGTGGGCGAGGTCATCAAGTCCAAGAACGGCGAACTGCCGGACCTGGTGCACATCCACCCGAACGAGTCCGTGCGAGACGTCATCAACATCATGAACGAGTTCGGCGTCAGCCACATCCCGGTCCTGTCACAGGAACCGCCGGTGGTCATGGGCGAGGTCCTGGGCGCCGTGGACGAGCGAACCCTGACCGCCAAGCTCTTCCGCGGCGAAGCCAGGCTGACGGACAAGATCTCCGAGCACATGGGCCCCAAGCTCCCCGTGATCGGCTCGCTGGAAACCATCAGCGCCGCCCGCGAGCTGCTGTCGGATGTGGACACCGTCATGGTCACGTTCGTCGGCGCCCCGATCGGCATCCTGACCCGCCACGACCTCCTCGCCTACCTCAGCAACTAAAGGAGCACCATGTCAGCCTCTGCAAACCAAGGTTTCAACACCCGCGCCGTCCACGCCGGGCAGGATTTCGAGCCCCGCACCGGTGCCGTGGTGCCGCCCGTGCACTTCGCCACTACGTATGCCCAGGACGGCATCGGCGGCCTCCGCGACGGCTACGAGTACGGCCGCGGCGGCAATCCCACCCGCGACTCCCTGCAGGAGCAGCTGGCCGCACTGGAGCTCGGCACCCACGCCTACAGCTTCGGGTCCGGCCTCGCCGCGGAGGACGCTCTGATCCGTGCGCTGACCCGCCCGGGGGACCACATCGTGCTCGGCAACGACGCCTACGGCGGGACCTACCGGCTCATCAGCCGCGTGCTGGGTGAGTGGGGGATCGGCAACACCCCCGTGGATATGGCCAACCTGGACACCGTCCGGCAGGCCGTCGCCGCGAACAAGACCCGCCTGCTGTGGGTGGAGACGCCGTCTAACCCGCTGATGAAAATCACGGACATCGCCGCGCTCGCTGGGATAGCGCACGACGCCGGCGCCCTCCTCGTCGTCGACAACACCTTCGCGTCCCCGTACCTGCAGACCCCGCTCGCCCTGGGCGCTGATATCGTGATCCACTCCACCACCAAGTACATCGGCGGGCACTCGGACGTGGTGGGTGGCGCCGTCGTCGTCAAGGACGCGGAGCTGGCCGAAAAGATCGGCTTCATCCAGTTCGCCGTCGGAGCGGTGTCCGGGCCCATGGACGCCTTCCTCACCACGCGCGGCCTGAAGACCCTGGGCGTGCGGATGGACCGGCACAGCCTCAACGGCCAGGCCGTCGCCGAGTGGCTGCTGGAACGCCCTGAGGTGGAGGCCGTTCTGTACCCGGGCCTGCCCACACACCCCGGCCACGAGCTGGCCAAACGGCAGATGCGCAGCTTTGGCGGCATGGTGTCCGTCCAGTTCAAGGGCGGTGAGGCCGCGGCCCGGAAGGTGGCAGAGTCCACCAAGGTCTTCATACTGGCGGAGTCGCTGGGCGGCATCGAGTCGCTGATGAACTACCCGTCGGAGATGACCCATGCCTCGGTCAAGGGCACCGAACTCGCCGTCCCGGTGAACCTGCTCCGGCTCTCCTGCGGCATCGAGGACGTGGAGGACCTGATCGCGGACCTGGAGCAGGCGTTCGCCTCCATCCCCTAGCGGTTTGCAACGAGGCAAGTATCTGGCTTTCTTCAAGAAAGCCAGCTACGCTCCTTCCATGGCACTCCGATCCGACTGGTCCGGCCACAACTGCAGCATTGCGCGCGGCGTGGACATCCTGGGCGACCCCTGGACCATCCTCGTCCTCCGCGAGCTCTTCTTCGGCAACGGCCGCTTTGACGCCATCCGTGCGCGCCTGAAGGTGGCGGACTCGGTGCTCACCAAGCGCCTGGCCGGCCTGGTGGAGGCCGGGCTGCTGAAGAAAAGGGCCTACGACGACGGCGGCCGCACCCGCCAGGAGTATGTCCTCACCGCCATGGGCGAGGACGTCCTGCCGGTCCTGAACGCGGTGACGCTGTGGTCGGAGAAACACCTTGCGGCCCCGTCCGAGCAGGCCCACCTCCACGTCATCCACTCCGGCTGCGGCCAGCCCACCACGTCCGCCGATACCTGCACCGGCTGCGGGGAGCGGCTGACTGCCGCAAACACCAGCTGGCACAGCGAGGCCAGGTCCGGGCACCCCATCAAACTCGCCACCGCAATGCCCGGTGCTGGAGCCGCCGCGTGAGCACACGATCCGATGAAGCCGCAGTTCCTGGTGAACGCGAAGCGGCGGCTGTTCCGCGGCCCGCGCCCCGGCGCCGGCTGCACCCCGCCTGGATCGTTGCCGCCGTAGCATTCCTGGCCCTGGTGGGGGCGGCAGGATTCCGGGCTGCCCCGGGCGTGCTGATGGTGCCGCTGCAACAGGAATTCGGCTGGTCCACTACGGTGTTGTCGGCGGCCGTCAGCATCAACCTGGTCCTGTTTGGCCTGACCGCACCGTTCGCCGCCGCCCTGATGGAACGCTTCGGCATCCGGAAGGTCACTGCCCTGGCACTGGTCCTGATCGGCATGGGCAGCGCCCTGACCGTCCTGGTCAACCAGTCCTGGCAGATCCTGCTGACCTGGGGCCTGCTCATCGGGCTGGGCACGGGATCCATGGCCCTGGTGTTCGCCGCCACCATCGCCAACACCTGGTTCGTCAAGAGCCGGGGCCTGGTCATCGGCATCCTGACCGCCGGCAGCGCTGCCGGACAGCTGGTCTTCCTGCCGTTCATCGCCGTGCTCGCGCAGGATCCCGGCTGGCGGCAGGCCTCGCTCCTGATCGCGGCCGGCGCCCTGGCGGTGGTCCCGCTCGTGCTGAAGTTCCTCAAGAACTCCCCGGCCGACGCCGGGGTCCTGCCGTACGGTGCGGAAGCCGGCAGCGCCGCCCAGGCCCCTGCAGCCACGGGCCCGCGGGCGAATGCCGCCGTCCGGGCACTCCAGGTGCTCCGCCGGGCGAGCCGGGTCAGGACGTTCTGGGCCCTAGTGGCCGGATTCGCTATCTGCGGTGCCACCACCAACGGGCTCATCGGCACCCACTTCATTCCCTCCGCCCATGACCACGGCATGCCGGAAACCACCGCCGCGGGCCTGCTCGCCGTCGTCGGCATCTTCGACATCGTGGGGACCATCGCCTCCGGCTGGCTCACGGACCGCTTCAACCCGCGCATCCTGCTGGCCGTCTACTACCAGTTCCGGGGCATCGGCCTGCTGGTGCTGCCCCTTCTCCTGAGCGCCGAGGTGCAGCCGAGCATGATCGTGTTCGTGGTGATCTACGGCCTGGACTGGGTGGCCACCGTTCCGCCCACCGCCGCCATCTGCCGGGAAACCTTCGGCGCGGACGGCAGCGTGGTGTTCGGCTGGGTCTTTGCGGCGCACCAGCTGGGCGCTGCCGCTGCAGCCCTCGCCGCCGGCGCCGTGCGCGACGCCACCGGCCATTACACCTACGCCTGGCTGGGGGCTGCCGCAATGTGCACTGTTGCCGCGGTCATCAGCGCAACCATCCGCCGGAACAGCGGGGCGCGGGATGCGGCGCCGTCCGCCGCCTAGCAGGGCCGCCTACTAGGCTGGCTGCATGCAGACCCCACAGCAAAGCGCCGCCCGCAGCACTGCCCTGGTCACGGGTGCCGGCCGGCTGGCCTCAATTGGTGCCGGCATCGCCCGCCAGCTCGCCGCCGACGGCTGGGACCTGGTCCTGTCCTACTGGCAGGACTACGACGAGCGGATGCCGTGGGGGAGTGAGCCCGAGGACGTCGTCCGCCTGACCGCCGAACTCGAGGCCATCGGCGCGCGCGTCCACGTCCTGTCCGCCGACCTGCAGGATCCGGGCGTGCCGAACCGGCTCATGGCCGAGGCCGTGCAGCTGGCGGGGCCCTTGCAGGGGCTCGTGCTCAGCCACGCGGAGTCCGTCGACTCCGGAATCCTGGACACCAGCCTGGAATCCTTCGAACGGCACTTCGCCGTTAACACGCGGGCCAGCTGGCAGCTGATTGCCGCGTTCGCCCGGCAGGCCACGGACGACGGCGGCGCGATCGTTGCGCTGACCAGCGATCACACAGCGTTCAACCTGCCTTACGGTGCCTCGAAGGGGGCGCTGGACCGGATCGTCATTGCCGCCGCCCGCGAGCTGGGCCCCCGGAACATCTCCGCGAACGTCCTCAACCCCGGGCCTGTGGACACAGGCTGGATGGATGATGCCATCCGGGAAGAGGTTCTCCAGCGCCAGCCCACCGGCCGGCTCGGGACCCCGGCGGACGTCGCGGGGACCGTGGCGTTCCTGCTCTCGCCCGCAGGCCGCTGGGTGTCCGGCCAGCTCATCAAGGCCGACGGCGGCTTCTCGGCCTAGCTGCCCAACTGGGTAGCAGTTCTTGCCGTTTTGGGCCCCCAAAACGGCATCTACTGCCAGCCAGTTGGGGGAGGAGTTAGCGGAAGGCGCCGAGACCGGTGATGTGCTGGCCAAGGATCAGGGTGTGGACTTCGTCGGTGCCCTCGTAGGTGCGGACGGACTCCAGGTTCGCGGCATGCCGCAGCGGCGGGTAGTCCAGGGTGATCCCGTTGCCGCCCAGCACGGAGCGGGCCTCCCGGGCGATGGCCAGTGCTTCCCGGACGTTGTTCAGTTTCCCCAGCGAAACCTGCTCGGGCTTCAGCATCCCCGCATCCTTGAGCCGGCCCAGGTGCAGGGCCAGCATGGTGCCCTTCTGGATCTCCACCAGCATGTTCACCAGCTTCTCCTGCGTGAGCTGGTATCCGGCCAGCGGCTTCCCGAACTGCAGCCGCTCCTGCGAGTACGCCAGGGCCGCCTGGTACGAATCCCGGGCAGCCCCCATCGCGCCCCAGGCGATGCCGTACCGCGCCTCGTTCAGGCAGGTGAGCGGGGCGCGCAGCCCGCGCGCAGCCGGCAGCAGGGCCTCCGGTCCCAGCCTGACGCCGTCGAACACCACATCGCACTGGACGGAGGCCCGCATGGACAATTTCTGCGTAATGGGGGTGGCCGTCACGCCCGGGGTGCCGGCAGGCACCAGGAAACCGTGGACGCCGTCGTCGGTCATGGCCCACACCACCATGACGTCCGCCACCGAGGCCAGCCCGATCCAGCGCTTCGTGCCGTCCAGCACCCAGCCCGCCTGGTCGCCGGTGCCGTCACGGCGGGCGGAGGTGGTCATGGACGAAGGATCCGAACCCGCCGCCGGTTCGGTCAGGGCGAAGCACCCGATCACCTCGCCTGCCGCCATCCGGGGCAGCCATTCCTGTTTCTGTTCCTCGGAACCCCATTTATGGATGGCCGTCATGGCCAGCGACCCCTGCACCGACACGAACGTCCGGATCCCGGAATCGCCGGCCTCCAGCTCCATCGCCGCCAGGCCATACTCGACGGCGGACCGGCCGGGGCAGCCATAGCCCTCCAGGTGCATCCCCAGGACGCCCAGCTCGCCGAGTTCGGGGGCAAGCTCCAGCGGGAACACGGCCGCGTCGTACCAGGCGGCGATCCCAGGCCTGATCCGCTGGTCCGTGAAGTCCCGGATCCGCTGGCGAAGGGCAAGCTCGTCCGGGGAAAGGAGCCCGTCGAGGGCCAGCACATCGGAGGGATCGGGGCCCGGCACCTCTGCAGCGTCGCTCATCGCAGGGCCTACCCCTGGTTCCGTGCGGCGGCCACGGCAGACGGATTGCCGGTGAAGTAGCCGCGGGTCGAGGGCAGGAAACGGCACACGACGGCCAGGACCACGCCCAGGGCGAGCAGCACCACGCCGCTGATGAAAGCGCCGCCGACGCCGAAGATCTCCGTATCGCCGTAGGCCGGGTCCCACATCTGCACCGCTGAGATGAAGAACGCGGCGGTCAGGAGCAGTGCCCCGGTCAGGGGCAGCATCCCGCGGAACCACAGGTTGCGGGCGGATGTCCGCAGCGTGCCCCGGAAGTACCAGAAGCAGGCGAATCCGGTAAGGGCGTAGTAAAAGGCGATGAACAGGCTGATGGCGCTGATGGAGTCCGAGAGGAGGTTCTCGCTGAGGAAGCTCATCGCCACGTAGTAGGCGATCGCTGCCGCGCCCATCACCTGCGTGGAGAACCCGGGGGTCTGGTTCCGCGGGTGCACCTCGCCGAACTTCGCCGGCAGGGCCCCGTGGACACCCATGGACAGCGTTCCCCGGGCGGTGGGCAGGATGGTGGTCTGCGTGGAGGACAGCACCGAGGCAAGGACCGCGACGACGATCAGCCAGCCCCATGGCCCCAGCACCACGTCCTTCATGGCCACGAACACGTCGTCCTGGTTGGCCTCGTTCCCCAGGCCGATGCCCTCGCTGCCCACGGTGGCGTACATCATCACGAGCAGCGCGACGGAGACATAGATCGCCACCAGGACGAACGCGGAGATGACGGCGCCGCGGCCCGGTGTGGTCCTCGGGTTTTCGGTTTCCTCGTTCACCGCCAGGCAGGTGTCCCAGCCCCAGTAGATGAACAGCGCGAGGAGCACGCCGTGGACCACGGCCCCGGGATCGGCGAAGGCGCCCACCGGTTGAACCACTCGAAATCAAACGCCTGGCCCTCCGGCGGACCCCCGACAATCCGGACAATGATCGCCAGCGCGAAGATGCCCAGCGCAATGTACTGCACATAGGTCAGGACCCGCTGGACGTGTTCGCCCAGCCGGATGCCGCGGTAGTTGACCAGGGTCATCACGGCGATGAACAGCACCCCGGTAGCGGTGACCAACACCTTGTTCTCCGCCAGCGAGCCGTCACCGGCCAGCAGCCACAGGTACTGGCCGGCCACCTGCGCCAGGTTGGCCAGGACCACGATGCCGGCGAGCGCCACGCCCCAGCCGCCCAGCCAGCCCGCCCAGGGTCCGAAGGCGCGGCGGGACCAGGTGAACGTGGTGCCGCAGTCCGGGATGGCACTGTTGAGCTCGCGGAAGGCGTAGGCGATGAACAGGACCGGGATGAAACCCAACAACAGGATCAGGGGAGTGTAGTTCCCGTTCACTGCCACGATCAGCGAGTGTTGCCGCCAGCGAATATACCGGCGCCGTCGAGGCCAGGCCGAGCATCACGGAGTCGCCAAGGTCGAGGATCCCGGCGCGGAGGCCCTTGGCCGGGACCGGGGTGCCGGGCGCGCCCGCCGGGCCTCCCGCCGTCGTCATGTCTGTGCTCATGCTGTCACCGGATTCATAGTGCGATACCTGCTTTGCTGGAGGAGGCCACGGCCGAAAGCGGCGCCGGCGCGTCGATGGTGTTGGGCACGAAGCGGCAGAAGTAGTCCGTGACGGGGCCGTCCGATTCGCGGATGCCGCAGCCCACGGACTCGCCGTCCACCACCCACAGGCCGAGGACCGGGTGGTTGCCGTCGAGGTCGGGCAGCTGGTGGTACTGCTGGTAGCACCAGCCCTCACGGCCGTACCCGCCGGGCTGTTCCAGGCTGACGCCGTCGGCATGGATCCGGATATTGTCTCCTTCACGCCCGTGCAGCGGCTTGGCCACCCATTCCTTCAGCGGCCCCGGCCCGTCCAGGTAGGCCGGGAGCAGGTTGGGATGCTCCGGGTACAGGTGCCAGAGCGCGGCGAGCAGGGCCTTGTTGGAGAGCAGCATCTTCCAGGCCGGCTCCACCCAGCGCGGATTGTGGGCGCGTTCCAGCAGGCGGGGACCGAACGGCTCCTTCATCATCAGCTCCCAGGGGTAGAGCTTGAAGATGGTGCTGATCATGAAGTTGTCCAGGTCCACGAAGCGGTTGAGGTTGGGGTCCCAGCCGATATCGGACATGTTGATGCCGATGGTGGTCCACCCGGCCTGGGCGGCCACGTCCCGCATGTAGGCGGCGGTCATCCAGTCCTCGCCGGACTCCTCCACCTCAGAGTGGGCCACGTGCAGGGTGCTCATACCGGTGCGGTACTGGAACTTCTTCCACTGCCGGATCAGCGCCTCGTGGATGCCGTTCCACTGGTCCTTCCCCGGGAAGACGTCCTGCAGCCAGAACCACTGGGCCACGGCTGCCTCGATCAGCCCGGTTGGGGTGTCGGCGTTGTATTCGAGCATCTTGGCCGGGCCGCCCTGCCCGTCATAGATGAAGTCGAACCGGCCGTAGACGTCCACGTCGCCCGCCTGCAGGGATTCGGCGGCGAGTTCCAGCGCCTGCGGTCCGATCCCGATGGTGCCCATGGCCCCGGTGGCAAGGAACTTGGCCGCCTCCAGGCACATGCGGTGCATTTCCTCTGCGGTCTCCTCGAGGGTTTCCACTTCGTCCATGCTGAACTCGTAGTAGGCGGACTCGTTCCAGTATTCGATCGTCCGGCCGTCATCCATGGTGGTGGTGGAAAAGACCAGGCCCTGTTCCTCGATCTTCTGCTTCCAGCCGGGACGGGGTTCACTCAACAGCCGCTTCACTTAGCCCCCCGAAACCTTGCCGCCGCCACCGCTCGTTCCGCTCTTGGCGCTGGTACCGAAGCCGCCGCGGCTGACGGTGCCGCCCTGGGTGCTGTACCCGGTGGAGGCCTTCGCGCCGCTGGGCACCGTCCGGGTGTAGTTGGGGGCGGTGGACCGGTTCTGCCCCAAGGGCGGCACATAGGCTCCGCGGGAAAAGAAGTACCAGGCGTAGACCCCGCCGGCCCGCCCGGCAGAGCTGTCGCAGTTGCGGTCCTCCACGCGCTCGCCGGTTTCGTCGTTGAAGCACACCTGGCGTATTCGGGCTCGTCCTGGTTGCTGGCCACCACGGCGGTGATGGTGCCGGCCAGCAGCGCTGTCACGCCCAGTCCGACGACGACGGTGCGCCGCTGTGAGCGCTTCTTCCGGGCGGCTGCCTCGTCCAGCTGCCTTTCCCGGTCGCGGGCAAACGGATCCACCGGCGTGACGGGTTCATTGAGCAGCTCGGGGCGGAGCTCAGGCTTGGGCACCTGCCAGGGCGGCGGCTTCGGACTGTCCCCGCCTGGCTCGGCGCCGCCGCTGGGCCGGCGCTCCGGATCCGGCCTGTTCGGGTCCTGCTTGTCTGGGTCCACGGCGTCCCCCTCAGTTATCCACGTGAATTGGGCACAGCGCTGCACCCCCAATATGCAATCCTCGAATCAGCGTAGTCCCTGCCGGCCCGGGCGGCGAGCATGCCGCAGGGGAGAACTGCCCATCCCTTCCACGCGCGGAACGTGACCCTACACTGGAGCCATGGAAACCGCGTCCCTGCTGGCTGTCTGCCGTGTTCACCAATTGCTTCCGGATGCCTCGAGCGTGGGAGTGACCGCCATTGACAAGCGCCCGGTGGAGGGTCCGGTCAAGGTGCACCGGCTGGGCCTGCAGGGCGACATCCAGGCGAACCGGGTCCACCATGGCGGCCCGGACCAGGCCGTCTACGCGTACTCGCAGGCTGACGCCGACTACTGGGCCGCTCAGCTGCAGCAGGACCTGCCGCCCGGCTCGTTCGGCGAAAACCTCCGCGTGGCCGGGATCGATGCCACGGCCGCCGTGATCGGGGAGCGCTGGAAGATCGGGCTCGACGTCGAACTCGAAGTCACGTCGCCGCGGACACCGTGTGCCACGTTCCAGCGGCGGCTGGGGGAGCGCCAGTGGGTTAAGCGCTTCACGGAAGAGGGCCGGGTGGGGGCGTACCTGAGGGTCATCAAGACGGGCAGCATCCAGGCCGGAGACCACATCCACCGGACCTACGTTCCAACGCACGGCATCACGGTGGGCCAGTGGTTCAGCGAGCCCAGTGTTGAGCTGATGGAGGCGCTTAAGGATGCGGATGCCGATGGCGAGATCCGGTTGCAGCAGCCCGAATTCAACAACAAGTTCGAGGCCCTGCAGCGCCAGCTGCGCGGCTGACTGACGGGAAATTACGACGGCGGAGGTGCCGCATGTGCCCAAGCTCACCGCCGCCGTCGGGCACCTGATTTCGGGGACACCGCCCCGGTGCCGTACACTTGAAACATCCCCCACTCCGGAAATCCCTTATTCCTGCCCAATTTTTGAGGCAGGACTGGCAAGTGTTGGGGCCCGCAACTGTGATGCGGGCAGTTTCATAGGGAGAGCCGGCTGAAGAAAACGCTGTACAGACTGCTGGGATAGCAGCCAAGAGATGCAGCGCGAAGTCCTGCCATGGGATTGCGAAAGCGCCGGACTTCTGTGACCGGCCGGTCAATGTTTGCCCGGCATCCACGGCACATGTACTGCGGCTCCGCTCACCCTGGGTAGTGCCGCCTGGCCCCCTATGGATGAGGAATCTTTCCCTATGCCCGAAAACCAGAACGACACCATTGAAACTGCCGCCGCCGTGATCGACGCGGAGGCAGCTGCCGCCGCCGAAGCCCCGGCCGCAAGCCCTGAAGCCGAGTCCGAGGACAACAGCGTCAAGTTCGCCGACCTCGGCATCGACGGCCGCGTCCTCGCCGCGCTGCAGGATGTCGGCTACGAAAAGCCGTCCCCCATCCAGGCAGCCACCATCCCGCTGCTGCTCGAAGGCCGCGACGTCGTCGGCCTGGCGCAGACCGGTACCGGCAAGACTGCAGCATTCGCAGTGCCGGCACTGTCCCGCCTGGCCGAACTCCACGACCTGAACGGCCCGTCCCGCAAGACGCAGGCCCTGGTCCTCGCCCCGACCCGTGAGCTGGCGCTCCAGGTTGCAGAGGCCTTCACCTCCTACGCCAAGCACATCGACGATTTCACCGTCCTCCCGGTCTACGGCGGCTCCGCCTACGGACCCCAGCTCGCCGGCCTGCGCCGCGGTGCCCAGGTCGTCGTCGGAACCCCCGGCCGTGTGATCGACCACATCTCCAAGGGCTCGCTGGACCTCTCCGAACTCCAGTACCTGGTGCTGGACGAGGCTGACGAGATGCTGCGCATGGGCTTCGCCGAGGACGTGGAGCAGATCTTCCAGCAGACCCCGTCGGACCGCCAGGTGGCCCTGTTCTCGGCAACCATGCCCAGCCAGATCCGCCGCATGTCCAAGCAGTACCTGAACGACCCCGCCGAGATCTCGGTCAAGACCAAGACCTCCACGGGCACCAACATCCGCCAGCGCTACCTGCAGGTCATGGGCCCGCACAAGCTGGACGCGATGACCCGCATCCTCGAGGTTGAAGAGTTCGACGGCGTCATCGCCTTCGTGCGCACCAAGATGGCCACCGAGGACCTGGCGGACAAGCTGAAGTCCCGCGGCTTCCAGCTGCCGCCATCAACGGTGACATCCCGCAGCAGCAGCGCGAGCGCACTGTTGACGCGCTGAAGGAAGGCCGCATCGACATCCTGGTGGCCACCGACGTCGCCGCCCGTGGCCTGGACGTGGAGCGCATCAGCCACGTCATCAACTACGACATCCCGCACGACACCGAGTCCTACGTGCACCGCATCGGCCGCACGGGCCGTGCAGGCCGCAACGGCGACGCGATCCTCTTCATGACGCCGCGGGAGAAGTACCTGCTGCGCGCCATCGAGAAGGCCACCCGCCAGCCGGTGGAGCAGATGCACCTGCCCACCGCCGAGACCGTGAACTCGCTGCGCCTGGGCAAGTTCGCCGAGCGCATCACCGAGACCCTGGAGTCCGAGGACGTTGCGGTGTTCCGCGACCTCATCGCTTCCTACGAGGAAGAGCACAAGGTCCCGGCGGCCGAGATCGCTGCTGCACTGGCAGTCATGGCCCAGGGCGGTCAGCCGCTGCTGGTCAAGGAGCTGCCTGCAGCCCCTGAGTTCCAGAAGCGCGAGCGCTCCAAGGACGGTTTCGGCTCCCGTGGGCCGACCCGCGCCCTGACCGAGGGCAACGCCACCTACCGGATCGCGGTGGGGCGCCGCCAGCGCGTCATGCCCGGCTCCATCGTGGGCGCCATCGCCAACGAGGGCGGCATCTCCTCCTCGCAGATCGGCGGCATCGACATCCGTTCGGACCACTCCCTGGTGGAGCTGCCCGCGGACCTGAGCGCCGAGCAGCTGCGTGCCCTGTCCCGCACCCGGATCGGCGGCGAGCTGATCCACCTGGAGCTGGACAACGGCCGCCGGCCCTCCGGTGACCGCCCCAGCTACCAGGGCAACCGTGGCGGCAACTTCAAGGGCAACGGCGGGTTCAAAAAGGAGTTCCGGAAGAACGACGGCGAGCGCAGCTCCGCCGACCGCGGCGGCCGCTCCTACAGCGAGCGCTCGGAGCGCAGCTTCAGCGACCGCGGACAGGCCAGCGACTCCCGCTTCGGCGGCCACGGCGACGGCTCCCGCAAGCCCCGCCACGGCACCGACGGCGGACACCGCGACTTCAACCGCAAGGGCAAGTGGTAAACCCTTCGGGTAGACACGCATCCCTCCGATGGGCCGGCTTTCGAGCCGGCCCATCGGCATTTAACCCCCCGATTTTTGTCCACATATGGCGACTTCCGGGCCGTCCAGGCCGCCATATCTGGACAAAAACTTCTACTGGTGTGGGGCTTGCCACATTTCCACGCCGCTGCGGTGGCGGAGCGGGTCTGAAGCTCCCGGTTTTGCGTCGTGCGGGTGCCCGCGGATCCATGTATTGGCGCGGGAACCGGAGGTAAAGGGGCGGCGAATTGCAAGTGTTTCACGGCTTCCTGAGCCCTCCTCGCGCCGATTTGTTGGGAGCAAAATCTTCCGGTAGAGTATTTACTCGTTGCCCCCCTAGCTCAGTGGTAGAGCGCGTTCTTGGTAAGAACGAGGTCACCGGATCGATTCCGGTGGGGGGCTCTGAATGAGGGCCTGTGTCAAGGCGGTTTTGACCGGCTTGACACAGGTTTTTCTCATTCGTGGCGGTGTAGCTCAGTTGGTTAGAGCGCACGACTCATAATCGTGAGGTCGGGAGATCGAGCCTCCCCACCGCTACAGGACAAGCCCCCGGAATCCATGGGATTCCGGGGGCTCTTTGTTGTCTGCGGGGATACGTCCTCACGCCCTGCGTTCCGGATCCCACCCCAGCCTGCGGCTGAGCTCCAGAGCTGCGCGCTCCAGGGCTGTAAGGATCACGTCTTCCGGAATGCCTGCAGTAGCGGCCGGAACGCGGGCGGACTGCGTGTCGTAGGGGCGGGTCACGGCAATAGACGCCACCACCCGCCCATTCCTATCGCGGACAGCTTTGGCGACTGACGTCAGCCCTTCTGTCACCTCCCCAAACTCGCGCGCAAACCCCTGCCTGCGTGTGGCTGCCAGCTGCTGGGTGAGTTCGGCGTATGTCCGCGGGCCCCGCCCGGTCCGTTGGATGAAAGCAAAATTGGGCGGGAACAGGGCCCTCAGCTGGTCATGATTCATGCCGGCAAGAATTGCTCGTCCAGACGCCGTTAAGTGCGCTGGCAGGCGGACGTCCTTAGCGGTGACCAACGGCGCCCGCAGGGGCGCGGTCTCTTCGTGGATATAGAGCGTTTCATTGCCATGGAGGACAGCCAGGTGGGCCGTTTCACCTACGCTGGCAACTAGGCGGGCCACGACTGGACGGCCGTAACGTGCCAACGGCGCCTGGATGGCAAAGGCCTGGCCAATTTCCAGGGCAGCGACGCCCAAGGCATATGCATGCTCTTCAGGAATGTGGGCTACGTAGCCGAGCGTTTGCATTCCGCGGAGAAGCCGGAAGGTGGATGACCTCGGCGACCCCACTGCCTCAGCAATTCTGGCCGCGGGAACAGGGTTTGCCTGCGTAGCAAGGTAACTCAGGATCTGGAGCGATCTCAGGGTATTGTCCTGTTCACCCCTCAAAACGCCTCCCGTGACCTGAATCTCATATGTGAGACTGCTTTGCCGTCTATTCCATTGTCCTTGCCCTGGATTCACGGTGCGATGGTTCCAGTCAGAAAAATGACCCGCCCGCACAGGCTGGCAAGAATGTCAGGAGACAGACCCATGGCCATCACCTCTCAGGCCCCGCGCACTGCATCGCGCCATATCTGGAAGCTATTCGTATACAGCGGCATAGGTGCGTTCATGTTTTTCGTGCCAGTAACTATTGCCGGAAAAAACACGATCATGCTGGACCACATCGTTTCCTTTCTCCAGGCGAGTATCGGCCCGGTTCTTCCCTTCTATGCGCTGGCCGTCATCGTTGCCGGCGCGGGCTATCCGTTTATTGCCGGAACGTGGAAGAGGTCCCCGGTGGAGGTGGTCTTCTCGCTGCTGAAAGTGGTGGGGATGGTAGTGGGTTTCATGATGGTCTTCCGGGTGGGGCCGGCGTGGCTTTTCGAACCCGGCATGGGGCCCTTCCTGTTCGAAAAGCTCGTGATTCCGGTCGGGCTCCTTGTCCCGATCGGCGCCGTGTTCCTTGCATTGCTGGTTAGCTATGGCCTGCTGGAGTTCATCGGTGTCCTTGTCCAGCGCGTCATGCGCCCTATCTGGCGGACGCCGGGGCGGTCCGCCATCGATGCTGTTGCATCCTTCGTGGGCAGCTATTCGCTCGGACTCCTGATCACCAACCGGGTCTACAAAGAGGGCAAGTACACGGCCCGTGAGTCTGCGATCATCGCCACAGGGTTCTCCACGGTTTCAGCAACGTTTATGGTGATTGTGGCCAAGACACTGGACCTGATGGGCCAGTGGACGGCCTACTTCTGGATCACTTTCCTGGTCACCTTTGCGGTTACCGCCATCACCGTCAGGATCTGGCCGCTTAACAGCATCCCGGACGAATACCACCCTGATGCAGTGCCGCAGCCTGAGGAGGAAGTTTCCGGGCGCCGCCTCTCGGTCGCTTGGCATGAGGCCCGCCAAACGGTGGAAGCAGCACCCTCGCTCGCGGTCAACGTCTGGACCAACGTCAGGGACGGCCTGCTAATGGCGATGGCCATACTCCCTTCAATCCTTTCCATCGGCCTGCTGGGACTGGTCCTTGCGACCTACACTCCTGTCTTCGATTGGCTGGGCTTCCTGTTTTATCCCTTCACGTGGGCGCTCCAGCTGCCCGAACCCATGCTGGTGGCAAAAGCCAGCGCTGTTGGTGTTGCAGAGATGTTCCTTCCCGCACTCCTTGCAGCGGAAGCGGTTCCGGTGGTCAAGTTCGTGGTGGGTGTTGTGTCCGTGTCCGGAATCATCTTCTTCTCCGCCCTGGTCCCCTGCATCATGGCTACGGATATTCCCGTCCCGGTCTGGAAGCTGGTGGTGATCTGGTTCCAGCGGGTGGCGCTGACGCTGATCCTTGTGACCCCCATAGCGTTCCTGATGTTTCCGTCCTAGAACACGACCCCCGCGACCAACCGTGACAACTTCCCCGTTTCGCCGTAAGTTGTGCAGCAGGCGGCGGACGGGGGAATGTGGTGGACTTCTTCAATGAGGTGATGGCGCCCTTCCAGTGGCTCGTCTCCGTCATCATGCTGGCGTTCCATGGCGGCCTGACCGCCATCGGAATGCCGGCCGGGAGCGGCTGGACGTGGACGCTGTCCATCATCGGTCTGGTACTGGTCATCCGCGCGGCCCTGATCCCGGTGTTCCTGGCGCAGGTCCGGGCCCAGCGCCGCATGCGGCTCCTGCAGCCGGACCTGAAGGAACTCCAGGAGAAGTACAAGGGTAAAACGGACCAGCTGTCCCGGCAGGCGATGGCCCAGGAACAGATGGCCCTCTACAAGAAGCACGGCACCAACCCCTTCTCTGCATGCCTTCCGCTGCTGATCCAGGCGCCGTTCTTCCTCGCCCTGTTCCAGGTCCTCTCCGGCATTTCCGGCGCTGCGGCACGGGGCGAGGGCATCGGAACCCTCACCTCCGCCCAGGCGGCCCAGTTTGACGCCTCCAGCATCTTCGGCGCACCGTTGTCAGCGTCCCTGCTGCACGGCGGCGGCGGCAACCAGGCCGCCGTGGCCATCCTCGCCGTCGTCATGATCCTGGCCATGACGGCCTGCCAGTTCGTCACGCAGAAGCTCGTCATGGCGCGCAGCCTCGTCGGCGAGGACCCGGAGAACCCACTCCTCCGCCAGCAAAAAATCCTCCTCTACATCCTGCCGGTCATCTTTGGCGCCGGCGGGATCATCTTCCCCATTGGTGTCCTCATCTACTGGACCGTCTCCAACCTGTGGACCCTGGTGCAGCAGTACCTGGTGACCCGCAAAGCGTGACCGGGCCGCCCGAGTCCTGTCTTCTGCCGGGTATCGCGGGCAGAATGACCCCATGGCCAAGCTGATCTATTCCGGCATCACCTCCCTGGACGGCTACGTCGCTGACCGGAACGGCAGGTTTGACTGGAGCGCACCCGACGAGGAGGTCCACGCCTTCGTGAACGACCTCGAGCGCGACGTCGGAACATACCTCCTCGGCCGCAGGATCTACGAGGTCATGTCCGTCTGGGAAACCATGGGCACCGCCGGCGACCCGCCGGTGATCCAGGATTACGCCCGTATCTGGCAGGGGGCAGACAAGGTTGTCTACTCCACCTCCCTGGCCGGGGTGTCCGCGGCCCGGACCCGGGTGGAACGGGCGTTCAGCCCCGACGCCGTCCGTATCCTGAAAGCAAACACGGACCGGAACATTGGCATCGGCGGCCCCACCCTGGCGGCCCAGGCACTGGAAGCCGGCTGGTGGACGAGTGCCAGCTCTTCCTCAACCCCATTGCCGTGGGCGGCGGCCTCGGTTTCTTTCCGGACGGCCTGGAGACAAGCCTCGAGCTCCTGGATGAGCGGCGGTTCGGCAACGGCGTGGTCTATTTGCGCTACCGCTGCCTGGCCTGAGGGGCAGAATGGGTCCATGACCCGAATCGCAATCATCGGCGGCCACGGCAAAGTGGCCCTCCGCCTGTCAGCCCTCCTCACGGACGAGGGGCACAGCGTCACCTCGTTCATCCGCAACCCGGACCACGCCGCGGACGTGGCGGAGACGGGGGCTACGCCGTCGGTCCTGGACGTGGAAAATGCGACGACGGCGGAACTCGCCGGGGCGCTGCAGGGCCATGACGCTGTGGTCTGGTCCGCCGGTGCCGGCGGCGGCAACCCGGTGCGCACCTATGCGGTGGACCGGGACGCCGCCATCCGTTCCATGGATGCCGCGGCCCAGGCCGGTGTGGACCGGTACGTCATGGTGTCCTACCTGGGGGCCGGCAAGGACCATGGAGTGCCCGAAAGCAACAGCTTCTTCGCCTACGCGGAAGCCAAGGCGGCAGCTGACGACTACCTCCGGGGCACGGGGCTGGCGTGGACCATCCTTGGACCGGGCTCGCTGACGGACAAGCCGGGCACCGGCCGTATCGACGTGGATCCGCCCCGGGACGGGAATGGGGCGACGTCCCGTGACAACACGGCCAGCGTGGCCGCAGCCGTGATTGAAATGCCGGAAACGGCCGGCCGCACCATCGAGTTCCGCGACGGCTCGCTTCCGGTTGCCGCCGCCCTGGGTTCTTCCTAACCGGCGGCCGTGAGCTCCAAATCCAGGGAATTCTGCTCCACGTAGTCGAGGGCCCGCCGCACGGCGCCGGCCGTGACGATGGAGTCGCCCAGGGGTGACACGGCCACCCGCGGGGGAGTGGCGGTGAACTGGGCCAGGCGTTCGGTGATGGCCCCGAGCAGCATGTCCGCCGAATTGGCCACGGCGCCGCCGATCACCACCAACTCCGGGTTCAACAGCGTGGCCACGGCACCCACCACGCGGGCCATCCGGACGGCGACGCGGTCGAGGATCTGCCGCGCAACGGCGTCGCCGGCAGCGGCTGCGGCGAATACGTGCTCCGCCTCTACGCCGTCCGCGGCGTACTTCCGCAGTGTTGTCCCCGCTGTGCCCGCAAGCGCCTCCGCGGCCCAGTTCCGGGCGAGGAAGGCGATGCCGTAGGTGTCGCCCACGCCTTCCACCCACTCCAGGAAGGCAAGTTCGCCGGCGCCCCCGTCGCGCCCGTGCAGCAGCCGCCCGTTGTCGATGAGGCCCGCACCCAGGCGCTCGCTGGCCAGGATCACCACCACGTCATCCACTCCGGCTGCCGCTCCCTGCCAGCGGTCGCCAAGTGCGGCCAGGTTGGCGTCGTTTTCCAGCAGCACGGTCCAGCCCCGCATCTCCAGCAGCGCTGTCTTCAGGCCGACGTCGAACAGTTCCCAGAAGTGCTGCCTCACCAGGACGTCCCCGTGGCGGTCCACCGGCGCGGCGATGCCGGCGCAGACGGCAAGGACTGCATCCGGGGAGGCGCCGCTGCCCGCCAGTGCCAGCAGGGCGGTCCGGTCGACGACGGCGACGCGTTCTTCGGCGGGGATGTCCGCCCGGGCAAATGCCTGCGTTGACCTGCCCAGCGTCCTGCCCCGTAGATCCGCGACCACCACCGTGGCCTTGGAGACCCCCACATCCATGCCCAGCACATAGCCCGCGCGCTCGTTGAGCTCGAAGCGTCGGGCGGGGCGGCCCTTCTGGTATCCGCCGAAGGCCCGCTGGTTCTCCAGCTCGCGGATCCAGCCCCGTGCCATCAGATCCTCGCAGACGGAGATGGCGGTGGCCCGCGTCAGTCCGGTGGCCTCCATGACCTCCGTCACGGTCACTGCCTGGGACGCGCGCAGGAATTCGAGGACTGCTCCGGCGCTGACCCGACGGAGCAGCTGGGGCGTGGCCGGCGGGGATTCCGTCACTGGTGTTGACCTCTCTCTGCGCTGCCCTCCATAATACTTGAGGCACTAAATTTAGAATCAATATAAAGATGCCCCCTGAAGGGGTGCCTTCTGGCCCTTGGCACCCGAATTGGTGGTTTACATCCTGGCGCGACGGTGGGTACTGTCCGAAGTAATGCGCGGGGCCGCCAAGTAGACCCACATGACCTTGACCAGCAACAAACCCAACGCACAGAAAAGGAAGATCCCTTTGTCCACCACCGCCACGCTGGCAACCCTCTCCGATTCCGACCGCCTCGCTGATCCCAACTGGTGGCGCCAGGCAGCGGTTTACCAGATCTATCCGCGCAGCTTCGCCGATTCCAACGGCGACGGCATCGGTGACCTGAAGGGCATCACCGCCAAGGTCTCCTACCTGAAGGCGCTGGGCATCGACGCCGTGTGGCTGAGCCCCTTCTACCCGTCGGCACTCGCCGACGGCGGCTACGACGTGGATGACTACCGCGACGTCGACCCCAAGCTGGGCACGCTGGCGGACTTTGACGAGATGGCCAAGGCCCTGCACGGCGCCGGGATCAAGCTGATTGCGGACATCGTCCCCAACCACTCCTCCGACCGGCACGAATGGTTCAAGGAGGCCCTGGCATCGCCCAAGGGTTCACCCGCCCGGGACCGGTACATCTTCCGTGACGGCAAGGGCCCCAACGGCGAGTTCCCGCCGTCGGACTGGGACTCTGTGTTCGGCGGCCCTGCATGGGAGCGCATCACCGAGCCGGACGGCACCCCCGGCCAGTGGTACATGCACATCTTCGCCAAGGAACAGCCGGACCTGAACTGGTCCAACCGGGAAATCCGCGAGGACTTCCTCAAGACCCTGCGCTTCTGGTCCGACCGCGGCGTGGACGGCTTCCGCGTGGACGTGGCGCACGCGCTCACCAAGGACCTCACCGAGCCGCTGCTGTCCAAGCTGGAACTGAGCGCGGCCAACACTGGCGTGGACGGGTTCGACGACGGCACGCACCCCTTCTGGGACCGCGACGAAGTGCATGAGATCTACGCCGAATGGCGCGAGGTGTTCAACGAATACAACCCGCCGCGCACCGCCGTCGCCGAAGCTTGGGTGCACGCCACCCGCCGCGCCCGGTACGCCAGCCCGCAGGGCCTGGGCCAGGCCTTCAACTTCGACCTGCTGCAGGCCGATTTCGATGCCGCCGAGTACAAGGAGATCATCACCCGCAACCTGGCAGAGGCAGCCGCCACCGGAGCCTCCTCCACCTGGGTGTTCTCCAACCACGACGTGGTCCGGCACGCCACCCGCTACGGCCTGCCCCAGGTGTCCAAGGACAAAGCCGGCACTAAGGGCCAGGACGGCAAGGACTGGCTGCTCGCCGGCGGTCCCAAGGAACAGCTGGATGTGGAGCTCGGTCAGCGCCGCGCCCGCGCAGCCACACTGCTGATGCTCGCAGTTCCCGGGTCCGCCTACCTGTACCAGGGTGAGGAACTGGGGCTCCAGGAAGTGGCAGAGATCCCCGAATCCGAACGCCAGGACCCGTCCTTCTTCCGCAACAAGGGCGTGGAGATCGGCCGTGACGGCTGCCGCGTGCCCCTGCCGTGGAAGGTGGAGGGAACGTCCTTCGGCTTCGGCGAGGGCGGCTCGCACCTGCCGCAGCCGGACTGGTTCAGCAAGTACGCCGTGGAAGCCCAGGACGGGACCGAAGGCTCCACCCTGGAGCTGTACCGTGCAGCCTTGAAGCTGCGCCACGAGCTGCAGACGGACGAGGAACTCGAGTGGGTGGAGTCCGGCAACCCTGAGATCCTGCACTTCCGCCGCCCCAACGGGTGGCAGTCGGTGACCAACTTCGGCGGCACCGCCGTCGAGCTGCCCGCGGGGAAGGTGCTGCTCACCAGCGCGCCGCTGGAAGACGGCAAGCTGCCCGCCAACACCACCGCATGGCTGCGCTGATGCCCGCACCCGGCGGAAGCCAGGAATCCTGATGCAGGAGCTCATCTACGGCTGCATGGGACTCGGCGGCAGCTGGTCCGACGAACCGCATGGCAGCGCCCATGTGGACGAGGCCGCTGCCGCCGTCCAGGCTGCCCTGGACGCCGGCATCACCCTGTTCGACCACGCGGACATCTACCGCCGCGGCAAGTCCGAGGCCGTCTTCGGCGAGGTCCTGGCCGCCACGCCGGGGCTGCGTGACCGCATCCGGCTGCAGACCAAGTGCGGGATCAGGCTGAACGAACGCGGCCTGCAGACACATTACGACCTGAGTCGGGACGCCATCCTGGAACGGGTCAACGGGAGCCTGAAACGGCTGCGCACCGACTACGTGGACATCCTCCTGCTGCACCGCCCGGACCCGCTGGCAGACCCGGCAGAGGTGGCGTCCGCCGTCGGGCAGCTGATGGCGGAAGGAAAGGTCCGGCAGCTGGGTGTGTCCAACATGTCCGGGGCGCAGATCGAGGTGCTGCAGGACCGGCTGGAAACCCCCGTGGTGGCCAACCAGCTGGAAATGAGCCTGCTGAAGCGGGCGTGGCTGGAAAGCCAGGTACTGGTGAACCATCCGGAGCACCTGGACTATAGCTTTCCGCACGGCACCGTGGAGTACTGCACCCGCCACTCCATCACCCTGCAGGCCTACGGCTCCCTGGCCCGGGGCGTCTACACCGGCGCGGAATTGGAAAGCCCCACCTCCGCGGATGATTCCACCGCGGAGCTCGTGGCGCAGCTGGCGGGGGACTACGGGGCATCCGGGGAGGCCGTCCTGCTCGGCTGGCTGATGAAGCACCCGGCCGGCATCGCGCCGGTGATCGGCACGGTGAATACCGGCCGGATCCGCGCCTGCGCCGACGCCGCGAAGGTTGCCGCCGCGATGTCCCGTGCCGACTGGTACAGGCTCTGGGTGACAGCGCGCGGCAGCAACATTCCCTGACCGCCAAGCGCACTGCAGCACGTGCCGTCCCGGCCGCCGGAACGGCACGTGCTGCTGCGTCTTTTCCACCCGCCGCGGGTCACATCCCGTTTAGTTCGTATTGATCCTCACAAGCTGGCCATTTTCGTCGCCGCGCCGCTTGCAGGGCGGATACTGTAGAAAGCATGACGTCTACCATCGCCACCGAGACCGTAAGGCCGGAACGCAATATCCCCGCAGAGATCGCCCGCTCCTGGCTGCTGGTCAATGCCATGAAGACCGAGCTTTTTGACCAGTCGGCCGTGTCCCGCGCCGACTCGATCATCCTGGATATTGAAGATGCAGTGGACCCCTCGCAAAAGGACCAGGCGCGCGGCAACGTCATTGACTGGCTGACCGCCGGCGGCAAGGCATGGGTCCGCATCAATGACGCCACCAGCCCCTTCTGGGCCGACGACCTCGCCGGCCTCCGCGGCACCCCGGGCCTCCTGGGCGTCATGCTCGCCAAGACCGAATCCGCGGACCAGGTCACCGAGAGCTTCCACCGAATGGACGGCAAGACGCCCGTCATCCCGCTCGTGGAATCCGCCGTCGGCATTGAGGAAGCCAACAACATTGCCAAGGCCCAGGGCGCGTTCCGCCTGGCCTTCGGTTCCGGCGACTTCCGCCGCGACACGGGCATGGCCGCCACCCCGGAGGCCATGGCCTACCCCCGGGCCAAGCTCGTGGTCGCCAGCCGCGTGGGCAACCTCCCGGGCCCCATCGACGGCCCCACGGTGGGCACCAACCACCCCATCCTGCGCGAGCAGACCGGCATCACGGTGATGATGGGCATGACCGGCAAGCTGTGCCTGGCCATCGACCAGACTCCGGTCATCAACGAGGTCATCAGCCCCACGCCGTCCGACGTCGCGTGGGCCACCGACTTCATGACCGATTTCGAAGCCAACGGCCGCGTCATCCGCGACGGCTCCGATCTTCCCCGCCTGGGCCGCGCCGAAAAGATCATGAAGCTCGCAGTGGCCTTCGGAGTCCAGCCGGCGCTCTGATGCCCCACCCGCTTTCCTCCGGGACCCCGTTGGCCGATACCCGTTATCTGGTCCACGGGGTCTCTTGGGATGGGCCGCCGGCCATCACGGCAGCGGACGACGGCGGCGCGCCGGTCCTGCGCCTCCAGGCACCGTCCGGGGACTTCCGGCACGTCAGCCTCCACCCGGGTGCCAGGCTCGGCTTTCGCGTCGCGGACCCGGCAAAATCCTGCCTGGGGCACCTTCTCGTCCACTCATCCACCAGGCGCGACCACATCCTGTGCGCAGCCGGCGCCCGGGCGGTGCGGGGCAAGCAGTGCGAGCGCTGCTTCATGCTGGACGAGTCGCGGCTTATCCACGACTTCCACCGCGGCGGCCGCGTCACCCCCGGCCTGCGCGAGTACCTGATGCAGGAACACTGGCTGTATGTGGCCACCTTCGCGGGCGGGGCCAGCAAGGTGGGAACAGCCTCGGGACCGCGGAAGTGGAACCGGCTGGCGGAGCAGGGGGCTGCGGCGGCCCGGTATGTGGCCCGCGCCCGGGACGGCCGGGTGGTCCGCATCCTTGAGGACCTTGTCACGGCCGAAGCCGGGCTGCCCCAGCAGGTCAGGTCGGCCGCCAAGGCCGAGGCGCTGCTCCGCCCGCTGCCCGCCCCCGAACTGGATGCCATCAACGCCCGCCTCGCCGCGGAAGCCCGTGCGCTGCTGGCAGATACCGCCGTCGAAGGGTTCACCGTGGTGGACGAACCCTGGATCCGGCCCCGGCAGGCGTCCCTCCTGCACGGCCCGGGCGCCCGCCACCCCTACCCGCATCCCCTGGACAGCGACGGGCACGGCTTCACTGTCACGGGTCTGGGCGGGCACAATGCCCTGGCACGGCTGGACGGCGCGGACGCCGCGTTCGTGGTGAACCTTGGCCAGCTGGCAGCCCGCACCGTCATCCTGGGCGACTTCGCGTCAGAGGTCCCGGCCCTGCAGGAAGCCCTGTTCTGAACCGCAGCACCGAGGCCCGGTAAACTGGCTGGGTGCTGAACGAATTCTGGGCCACCGCGCCAACCCGCTACAAAGTCCTGGTCTTCGGCGCGATGGGGCTCATCGCCGTCGGCATCATCCTGAACCTGGTGGGCAACACCAGCGGCAACCAGGGGCTGGCCATGGCCTCCCTCCCGCTGATCGGGCTGGGCCTGGTCCTGCACGTCGCCGGAATGGTGGTCCGCGGCCAGGCCATCCGCAAGCGGTTGCGCCGGTAACCCTGCCGCCCTGGCCGGAGCCGCTTTTCTGCCCTCCAGCAGGCGGGCGATAGGCTGGAGGCCATGACTATCAATCCGGACCTGCAGGGCCGCAGCTACCCTGCCGCAGAGGTGTACGACGTCGGCCGCGAGAAAATCCGCGAGTTCGCCCGCGCCGTGAAGGCCACCCATCCTGCGCACTTCGACGTCGACGCAGCCAAGGCCCTGGGCCACAATGACCTGGTGGCCCCGCCCACCTTCGCGATCATCATCGCCCAGCGCGCCGACGCCCAGCTCATCGAGGATCCGGAAGCCGGCATCGACTTCTCCCGCGTGGTCCACGCCGACCAGCGCTTCACCCACCACCGCCCCATCTTCGCCGGCGACCGGCTGGTGGCCGAGCTCCACGTTGACGGCGTGCGTGCGATGGGCGGCGGCGCCATGATCACCACCCGCTCCGAGATCTTCGCCCTCGGGTCCGGCGATTCACGGGAGCCCGTCACCACCACCACGTCATCCATCCTGGTCCGCGGAGAGGGACAGTAGCCATGAGCCCCAGCATCCACGAACTCAGCGCCGGCCAGGAAATCGGCAGCCGCACCGTCGAGGTCACCCGCACCGACCTGGTCAAGTACGCCGGCGCCTCCGGCGACTTCAATCCCATCCACTGGAACGAGGCTTTCGCCACCGGGGTGGAACTGCCCGGCGTCATCGCCCACGGCATGTTCACCATGGGCTCGGCCGTCCAGCTGGTGACCGACTGGGCCGGCGACCCGGCCGCCGTCGTCGACTTCCAGACCCGCTTCACCAAGCCGGTCCTGGTCACGGACACCACCGGCACGGACCAGCCCGGCGCCACCATCGAGGTGAGCGGCACCATTGGAAAGCTCGACGCCGAGGCCGGCACCGCACGCGTCGACCTCACTGTTGTCTCGGCCGGCCAAAAAGTCCTGATGAAGGCCCAGGCCGTCGTCAAGCTTTCCTGAGCGGGCACGTTGACACCCAGCGCAGGCACGGGGGCATCCGTCACCGCCGGTGAAGTCACCCGCTGGCGCAACGCCGTGGTGGTGGCCTACGCCGCCAGCGGGCTGGCCTTCGCCTCCTGGGTGTCCCGGCTCCCTGCCATCAGGGATGCGCTGGACCTCACCCCGGGCAACGTGGGGGTACTCCTGCTCTGCATGACCCTTGGTTCCTTCGCCTCCGTTTCCGCCTCCGGGCTGATCGTGCTCCGGCTGGGATCGAAGCGGACTATCCGGACCGGCAGCATCATGGTGGGCGCAGGCCTGCTGCTGACCGGTTTCGGCACCTCGGTCCTGTCCAGTCCTGTCGCCACCGCGCTCGGCCTGGCCGTCATCGGCCTTGGCACCGGCAGCTGGAACACCGCCTCCAACGTTGAGGGCGCGGCGGTTGAACGGGCTGTTGGGCGGCACATCATGCCGCGGCTTCATGGCGCGTTTAGTCTGGGGACCGTGGCCGGCGCGGGGCTGGGTGCGGCAGCGGCCGCCGTGTCCCTGCCGGTGGCGTGGCATCTGGCCGCGGCCGGCGCGGTGGTGGCCGTCTCCGTGGCGACGGCGGCGTCCTGGTTCCGGGCGGACACCACCCCGGTTGCCGGGGAGCGCACCTACACGCCGGACAACTTCGAGGACCCCAGCACAGGTCCCATTCCCGTCATCCCCGCGGGGACGCCGTCCGCCTCCGAGCCCCTGGACAACAAGCGCAAGATCGCGCAGGCCTGGCGGGACCGGCGCACCCTCCTCCTGGGGGTGCTGGTGCTGGGGCTCGCCCTGGCCGAAGGCGCGGCGGGGGACTGGGTGGCGCTGGCGCTGGCGGACGGCCACGGCCAGACGGACGCTGCAGGTGCTGCCGGCTACGGGCTTTTTGTCACCTTCATGACCATTGGCCGGTTCGCCGGAACCCTTGTCCTGGACCGGTTCGGCCGGGTGCCGGTGATGCGCTGGTGCGCGGCGATGGCGGTTGCCGGACTGGGGCTGTTTGTCTTCGCACCGGCGCCGTGGCTGGCGTTCGCCGGCCTGGCGGTCTGGGGCCTGGGCGCCTCCCTGGGGTTCCCGGTAGGTATGTCCGCCGCGGCCGACGACCCCGCCAAGGCCGCCGCCAGGGTTTCCGTGGTGTCCACCATCGGGTACGGGGCCTTCCTCTGCGGGCCGCCCCTGCTGGGCCTGCTGGCCGAGTACGTGGGCATCCTGCACTCGCTGCTCGCCGTCATGGTGATGCTGGCGGTGAGCTTCCTGCTCTCGCCGGTGGCCAGGAAGCTTGCCTGACTTTCCCTAGTATTGTGGACGGGTGACTTCCACGCTGCTTTCCTCCTTGACCACCTCAGCCGTCGGCGGCCCTGCGGGCACCTTCATCGAGGCGCGGACCGAGGCCGATATCATCGACGCCATCCGCACAGCGGACGCGGCCGGCGAGCAGGTACTGATCATCAGCGGCGGGTCCAACCTCCTGATCTCCGACGACGGGTTCCCCGGCACGGTGGTCAGGATCGCCTCCGAGGGATTCACCGTGAATGCCGAGGATTCCTGCGGCGGCGTGGCCGTGGTGGTGCAGGCAGGCCACAACTGGGACCAGCTGGTGGAGCACGCCGTCCGGCACGCCTGGTCCGGCATCGAAGCACTCTCCGGCATCCCCGGGTCCACAGGGGCCACTCCCGTCCAGAACGTGGGTGCCTATGGTGCCGACGTCTCCCAGACCATCGCCGCGGTCCGGACGTGGGACCGCGAACGGAATGCCGTCAGGACCTTCACCAACTCCGAGCTGCAGTTCGGCTACCGGGACTCCATCCTCAAGCGGACAACCGTCAACGGTTCGCCCCGCTACATCGTGCTCACCGTCGAATTCCAGCTTCCGATCGGCCGGATGAGCGCACCCATCCGCTACGCCGAACTGGCCCGCGCCCTGGGAGTCGAGCCCGGCAAGCGCGCCTACGCCACGGATGTGCGCCGAGAGGTGCTCCGGCTGCGGGCATCCAAAGGCATGGTGTGGGACGCCGCCGACCGGGACACCTATTCCACGGGCTCCTTCTTCACCAATCCCATTGTTCCCGCGGAGGTGGCAGAGGCGTTGCCGGAGTCCGCGCCGCGGTACCCGGCGGGTGCCGACGGGCTGGTGAAACTGTCTGCAGCATGGCTCATCGACCAGGCAGGTTTCGGGAAAGGCTTCGGCCTGGAGCAGGACAGTGTGTCAGGCGGCCGGGCGTCGCTGTCCACCAAGCACACATTGGCCATCACCAACCGCGGCGCAGCCGGGCGGCAGACGTGGTGGCCGTGGCCCGCGAGGTGCGGGCCGGCGTCGAACGCCGCTTCGGCATTGAACTGCACCCGGAGCCGCTGCTCATCGGGCTGGAGCTGTAGCCCGCCCAGCGTCCGGCGCGCCCTGCCGGAGCACTTCCGCGGCGCCCATGAGGCTGATGCCCAGCCGGTGAGGGTCAGGTAGATGCCCATGAACAGCCAGACCAGCAGGCCCGGTGCCTGCGGATTTGCCGCCCCTGCCGCGATGCAGGTGGCCAGTCCGGCGCCCGCCACCCCGAGTGACAGGATCCAGAGGAGCCGGGCTGCCCTGGGGTGCTGCCTCCAGTCCCGGCAGATGCGGACGCCGTTGCGGCTGACAGCGATTGCGGGGAACAGGACGGCGTAGCCGCCGCCCAGGCTCAGGGCGAGGGAGGGGAGGAGCAACAGGGGGTTTGACCGGCCCGCGCTGAGGAACGCGGAGAGGGAAATGAGTCCCAGCGCCGTTCCTGCCATAACGCCCAGCGTCCCGCCGATCATCCATCTCCTGGTTTTACGCGCAGGCAACCGCCACAAACTCCCCAAAGTCATGGTCCTACCCTAGCCGCCGTGTTGCGGGTTCCGCCGCGACCGTAGGATGAGGGCATGGCTGCGCTGGTGCGAAACCGTGGTGACCGCAGGGTGCTGGGCCGGCTGCGGCTGGTGTCCCAGGGGCTGCTTGACGTGGGGGAGCGGCCGGATTCACCGGCGGACGTGGTCCGCCGCATGACGGCCATGCAGGCGCAGGATTTGCAGGCGGCGCTGTGGGCGGTGGGCGTCCGGCTTCCCGGTTCCGGCGTCAGCAGCGTGCGGGCAGCCCTCGACGCGGGAACCATAGTGCGGTCCTGGCCGATGCGGGGAACGCTGCACCTGGTGGCGCCGGAGGACCTGGGCTGGATGCTGGAGCTCACCGCGGACCGGCTGACCAAGGGCATCGCCGCCCGGCACCGGGAACTGGGCATCACGTGGGCCGACGTGGAAAAGTGCCGGGATCTCGCCCTTGACCATCTTTCATCCGCCGGGCCGGCCAGCCGCACTGACCTGTTCGGCGTTTTCGATGCCGCAGGGCAGCCCACGCAGGGGCAGCGAGGCGTCCACATCCTCGGGACGCTGTGCCGGCACGGCTGGCTGGTGCAGGGGCCGCTGGCCGGGAACCAGCAGCTGCTGGTGGCGTTTGATCAGTGGATCCCCGAGTCCCGCCGCCTGGACCGTAAGGAGGCGGTTGCCGAGTGGCTGCTCCGCTACTTCCGCAGCCATGGCCCCGCCACCGTCCGCGACTTTGCCTGGTGGACCCAGATTCCCCTGACCGAGGTCCGGTCCGCCCTGGCGGAGATCCGGACCGAGCTGGTGGAGCTCGAGGTTGACGGCACAGGCTACTGGATGTCCCCGGAGACGGCGGCGCTCCTGGACGGCAGGGTCCCGGGCGGCCGGTCCGTCCTGCTGCTGCCCGGCTTCGACGAGTTTCTGCTCGGCTACACGGACCGGAGCCTTGTTCTTCCGCCAGAGCATGCCAGCCTGGTTGTTCCCGGCGGCAACGGGGTCTTCAAGAAGACAGTTGTTGCGGCGGGCGAGGTGATCGGCACCTGGGCTGTTGCGGGCAAAGGCCAGCGCGCCGCCGTCGTACCCGAACTCTTTGACGATGACCGCCCGCTCGGTCCCGGAGCTCATGCAGCCTTCGATAAGGCCTCCCGGCGGTACCTGGAGTTCCTCGCCACCTGACCTGGCCCGAAACCCAAAAGCGGCCCTTGCCTGCATAACCGGTGTGGGGCAGCAACGGTTATGCAGGCCAGGGCCGGTCAAGCCGCTGCAGTGTCCACATAGAGGAGGAGCCGGCTGCCAGCCAGCCCGCGGATTCGGCATGCTGGCACGATGAAGTCCAGCAAAATCCGTGACCTGGTGGAGCAACGTTGGCCGCAATACCCCGTGGCTTCTGCTGGGCAATTAGGCGGCGCCGGCCTGGAAAGCCGTGTGGTTGGGGCAGCTGTACAGCAGGGGATACTTCTCCGGCTTCGCCGCGGTGCATATGTCCGGCGAACCTACTGGAATACTCTAAAACCCTGGGATCAAGACCGGCTCCTTGTCATCGCGCACTATGAATCCACCGGCGGTTCAGCCCGCTACACGCATGTAAGCGCAGCCATGCTGCACGGCTGCGATGTATGGGATGCCGGACCCTTGGTGCACGTCACAACGCAGTATTCCAATTCGCGGACCAGTGCGGGCAAGGACGTCCGGACCCATCGGCTTCCGCTCCCCGACAATGACCTGGCGTCCTTGTGGACTCCGGACGGCCGCGAGATCCAAACCACCACAATCGAGAGAACGGTTCTGGACTGCGCACGGATCCTGCCCGTCGACAAGGCTGCCGTCATCGGCGACCATGCACTCCGCAAAGGCGCGTCCATGGACACCATGTGGCAGTTGTTGGCTGAAAGCCCTGTGAAGCGTGGGAGCCGGCGGGCATCGGACCTGCTCAACGTTCTGGACGGGCGTTCGGAGTCAGCAGGGGAGACGCGGACCAGGCTGCTGCTCTCCTTATTCGGCGTGAACACTTTTACACCGCAGGTCGAAATCCAGACTGCCGAAGGCCTGTTCCGCGCTGACTTCGCCGATACTGCGGCCCGGGTGATCATCGAGTTCGACGGCACTGCCAAGTACGTGGACTACAAACCCACGGAGGCAGTGCTGATCGCGGAGCGCCTGCGGGAAACTTCCCTGATGGAAACCGGATGGCGAGTCTTCAGGGTCCGCTGGAAGCATCTGGACCGTCCGACCGAGCTCCACCGGCGGCTGATGGCGTTCCTCGGACGGCATCCCGGAACGCAAAAGCGGCCCTGGCCCGCATAACCGGTGCTGGGCAGCAACGGTTATGCGCGTCAGGGCCGCCTATGAAGCAGCTGTAGGGTCTACAGGTTGCCCGTGGCGATGTTAAGCATGCGGCGCAGCGGCTCGGCGGCGCCCCAGAGGAGCTGGTCGCCCACGGTGAAGGCGCTGATGTACTGCGGTCCCATCTCCATCTTGCGGATGCGGCCCACCGGGATGTCCAGGGTGCCGGAAGCTGCCACGGGGGTGAGCTCGGCCATGGAGGCTTCCTTGGTGTTCGGGACCACCTTGGCCCACTCGTTGTCCTCGGCCAGGAGCTTCTCGATCTCGGCGACGGACAGGTCCTCGCGGAGCTTGAGGGTCAGGGCCTGCGAGTGGGAGCGCATGGCGCCGATCCGGACGCACAGGCCGTCCATGATGACGCGATTTTCCTCGGAGGTGCCCAGGATCTTGTTGGTTTCGACCCCGGCCTTCCACTCTTCCTTGGACTGCCCGTTGCCCAGGTCGGCGTCGATCCAAGGGATCAGGGAGCCGGCCAGCGGCACCCCGAACTGGGTGGCGTCGATGTCGGTGCGCTGGTGGGCCAGGACCTTGCGGTCAATGTCCAGGATGGCCGACGCCGGGTCGTCCAGTTCCGTGCTGACCTCGGCGTTGAGCGTGCCGAACTGGCTGAGGAGCTCGCGCATGTGCCGGGCGCCGCCGCCGGAGGCTGCCTGGTAGGTCATGGAGGTGCCCCACTCGACCAGCCCGTTCTTGAACAGGCCACCGAGGCCCATCAGCATGCAGGAGACGGTGCAGTTGCCGCCGATGAAGTCCTTGGTACCGTTGACCAGGCCCTTGTCGATGACGTCGCGGTTGATGGGGTCCAGCACGATGATGGAATCGTCGTTCATCCGCAGGGTGGAGGCGGCGTCGATCCAGAGGCCGTCCCAGCCGCGGCTGCGCAGTTCGCCGTGGACCTGCTTGGTGTAGTCCCCGCCCTGCGCGGTGACAATAATGGGCAGCTTCGCCAGGGTGTCGAGATCAAACGCGTTCTCGAGCTTGCCGGCGCCCTCAGCGAACGACGGGGCGGCACCTCCCGCGTTGGAGGTGGAGAAGAACACCGGGTTGATGTTGGCGAAGTCGCCCTCGTCCTGCATGCGCTGCATGAGGACGGAACCGACCATGCCGCGCCATCCGACCAGGCCGACGGAAGGGGTAGCTGCTGTAGTCATTCGTCCAGTTTAGACTTCGGAGCCGGCGGGGCGCAGTCGGTTACGTCACGTCGGCGCGCGGCTAACAAGGCAGGCCCCTTTAGTAGGAGGGGTGCCCCTTACCGGTCAAACTGCCTGGCTGTCGGTTCCGGGATGCCCCGTTCCGCCCTCAGCCGTTTGGCCTTGGCGGCGACGCCCGCCATCCGTGCTGCGTAGAGGACGCCGGAGGCCCCGGCGACAGTGAGTATCAGGGCTCCCCACATCGGATCCTGGCCCCTGCTGGTGGGCCCGGCCACCAACATGATCGAGAAAACCGCCAAGGCAGCAAAGAACACAGCCATCGTGAGGAACCCTCCGGCGGAGCGCACCTGCGGGTGCGAACTGGCGGTGACCACACCGAGTTCGTCCTTCTGATAGCTGTGGAGCGCGCCCTCGACTGTGCGGAGCAGGACGCGCTTTTCCCCGCGTGCCAGGGCCTGCTCGTGAAACGTACGGACCTGGTCGTCGGGTGTGGGTGCGCTGCCGGGAGTATTGCCCGGATTGCCGTTCTGCATGCTAGTCCTGTCGGATCGATCGGATGTGGTCCAACACCTGGCCCTCGCTGAGGCCCGAGATTTCCCGGATCGGTTCGGAAGGGGCATCAAGATGGCCGTAGCCCACCGTCCAGCCCTCCCCGCTGCGTTTGACCAGCAGTTGCTTGCCGTCGGAACCGTCGAGCAGGCGGACGGTGGCTCCGCCGTCGGGGTTGTCTTCAAGATGCTTGCGCACGATAAAGAAGTTGGCTTCTGCCGGCGTGGTATCCGGCCGCTGCGCCATCGCGAACCAGCTGAGGTAGGCCCGGGGCTGCAGCAGGATCCGGTATTCGGGTGACTCGACGGACAGGACGTTGTCCACGGAGCCGGCCGTAAGGAGGTTGATCTGCACCAGCTTCCCGGTCTCCGTCAGGGCATGGGTAACGGCTGCCACCGGACCCTCCACGGAAAGCTCCTTGTCCGCACCTACAGTGGCTGCACCGCGGGCCACCAGGGAGGATGCTCCCGCCGAGAGCAGGGAGCGTCGTCGAGTTCGCCTTCCAGCCGGAGCGCCCTGGCGGAGGCTTCGGCGGCCGGTCCGCGCCGCAGGTTCAGGAGCACCAGGAGCTCGGCGAAGCCAAAACCGATCGCGTCCGGAAACCCTTGGCCGGCGCTCGAGGACCTGGCTGTGGTTGTTTCAGTCACTGGTTGTTCTCCTCAGTTCTCAGAAGCCAAAAAAGTCGCCGACGGCGTCCACGCCATCACTGATAGCGCCGCCAACGGCCTCGGCCCCATCGGCGATCTTATCCCCGACGTAGTTCACGGAATCATGGATGACGGGGACGTTGTCGTAGAGGGCAAGGGCCCCGCTGGCCACCATGCACGCAGTGCCGGCCGGCGGCGGAAGGAACGAGCCGGCGCCCAACAGGGCCTTGGTGGTGGAGTAGGCGGCGGAGCCGTAATCGCCCTCCTGGAAGTTGTTGAAGGCGTCCAGGCTGTCCAGGCCAACGCCCACAACGCCCAAACCCTTGCTGAAGCCGTCGAGGTACTTGAAGGCGTTGGATCCCTCGGCGAGGTTGAGGACCTCGTGGAACTTGCCCTCGAACAGGCTGTTGGACATGTTGAAGAACTTGCTGAACTCGTTGGAGTTCTGGAAGGCCCGCCAGGCTGCCGGATCCAGGAAATCAGAGATGCGGGACTTGTGCAGCATGGCGGCGATGTCGAACAGGCCCGCCCGAAGATTCGGGAAGGCCTTGGTGAGGCCGTAGATGTCCCAGCCGTCACGGAACGGAGAATCCGGGTCTGCCAGCCAGTCCGGCCCCCAGGGGTTGTCGCTGTCCCGTCCGGGGACGTTTCCGCCCGGTGTCCCGGTGCCGGGCCCGGAATTGCCGGCACCCCCCGTGGCAGACGCCTTCTCCTGCTCGTCCGCGTGCGTGAGGAGCAGCTTCGACTCCTGCTGGAGCCGCGCCGCCGTCTTCTGCAGCAGCGCACGGTGGTTGCCGTTCCAGTCGGACCGGAAGCGGGACGCGTCCTGGCCTTTCCACGCGGGGCTGTTGTTGATATGGCCGCTCAGCTGCTGCGACTGCTGCTGCAGCATGTCGGCCGTCTTGCTGAACTGCCGCGCCAAGGTGCGCAGCTGCTCGACGTCGGCGCCCCACAAAGTTCCTGCCACCCGGTATCCCCCCAATAGTGTCCAAACCAGCAGTCCGTCAGGCTGCAGGCTTCAGCTTAGGCGAGCCCCCGCCAAGTCGCGATGGGGTGAGCTCCCCATGCAGCTGCCCACAGCGACTAGCTCCGCCTGGACTCCTCGGCCACGGCTGCCTTCCGGGCCCGCAGCGCAAAGAAGGCGCCGAACGCGAAGACCTGCGTAACAACCACCAGCACGATAGCCCCGGCGATCTTGTTGCTGCCCAGGATCATGGTCAGCCCCACGATGGCGGACAGCAGCGCAAGCAGCGGCAGCAGCATGTACCCCAGGACAAAGAGGGTTTCCGGTTTCTTCAGCATGTTCCTAGCCCTCGGTCCTTGACCATTTGGTGAATCGGTAGCGTGTGCCGTTGGCACCGGTCAGCCAGCCGTCCGGAGGAACGGACGCGGTGGCCTCCCAACTGGTGCCGAGTTCGGGGGCAAACGTGTCGCCGTCGGCCTTCACATCGATGGTGGTGATCACCGCAACATTGGCCAGGTCCGTGGATTGGCGGAAGATCTCGCCGCCGCCCAGGATCCAGACGGTGTCGCCGCCGTCGACGAACTGCGACTCCAGCAGCGCGTCATCCAGCGAAGGAACCACAATGGCGCCCTTCGCCTCAGGCGTGTCTGCCCAGTCCTTCTGCCGGGTGATGACGATGTTGGTCCGCCCGGGCAGGGGACGGTACTTGTCCGGGAAGGACAGCCAGGTCTTGCGCCCCATGATGACCGGGTGCCCGGTGGTCAGGCGGGTGAAATGCTTGAGGTCCTCGGGCAGGTGCCAGGGCATGTCCCCGTCCTTGCCGATGACGCCGTCGGGGGTCTGCGCCCAGACCAGTCCGACGCCGGTGATCGAGGCGGCCAGCTCCTCCGTAAAGGACTGCGGATCGGTGAAGTTCTCGGTGCTCATACGGCGATCGGTGCCTTAATCGTCGGGTGGTGCTTGTAACCCACCACTTCGAAATCCTCCAGCGTGTAGTCGAAGATCGACGCCGGCTTCCGGTTGATCTTCAGCTGCGGGTACTCGTACGGCTCCCGCTCCAGCTGCTTGAGGACCTGGTCCATGTGGTTCTCGTAAATATGCACGTCGCCGCCGGTCCAGATGAACTCGCCGGGCTCAAGCCCCACCTGCTGGGCAAGCATGCACGTCAGCAGGGCGTAGGAGGCGATGTTGAACGGCACGCCCAGGAACATGTCCGCCGAGCGCTGGTACAACTGGCAGGACAACCTGCCGTTGGCTACGTAGAACTGGAAGAACGCGTGGCACGGCGGCAGGGCCATGTCGCTCAGCTCGGAGACATTCCACGCCGAGACGATGTGCCGGCGCGAGTCCGGGTTGGACTTCAGGCCCTCCACGAGCTCGGCGATCTGGTCGATGTGGCCGCCGTCCGGGGTGGGCCAGCTGCGCCACTGGACACCGTAGACCGGCCCCAGGTCGCCATCTGCGTCTGCCCATTCGTCCCAGATGGTGACGCCCTGGTCCTGCATCCACTTCACGTTGGTTTCACCGCGCAGGAACCACAGCAGCTCCACGGCGACGGACTTGAAGTGCACCCGCTTGGTGGTGATCAGCGGGAAGCTCTTCGACAGGTCGAAACGCAGCTGCCGCCCGAAAACGCTGGTGGTTCCGGTTCCGGTCCGGTCGGATTTGTGCGTGCCGGAAGCCAGGACATCGCGCAGGAGGTCTTCATAAGGCGTTGGGATGCTCACGCACCAAGTCTATCGGGGTTGCTTGTCCGCTTCCTGAATCCCGGCCGGGTCAGTCGTCGAACGGCTTGAACTGCTCGACGGCGACCACCCGGTTCTTTGCCCCGGGCGCCACATGGCAGACCACCAGTTCGCCGGGGGAGAGATATGGCTCCTCCGAGGGCAGCAGGCTGCCCAGCCGGCCGGGCATGTGCTTCGCCAGCTGCGCGAAGACCGTCGGCAGCGCGGGGCGGTGGGTGCAGACCACCACCGGCCGCTGCTTATCGAAGAGGGCCTCGACGACGGCCGCGGTCTTCTTCGGGCTGCGGTGGTGGCGGTGTTCCGTGAGGGCTTCCGCCATCCGAACCTTTGCGCCTGCCACTTTCGCATAGGGTGCAACAGTCGCCACGCACCTGAGCCAGGGACTGGTGACCACGCGCGGGGGCTGCCATACCTGCAGCAGCCGTCCCACCGCCTGTGCCTGCCGGGTGCCGGTGGCGGCCAGCGGGCGTTCACCTTCGGCTTTGGTCCAGGACGAGCGTGGCTTCGCTTTGGCATGCCTGAGGACACGAGCGGCCAGGTGTTCAGCTCGCCTTCCTCGTGGGCTTTGCGCAGGTACTCCAGCGGTACGACGTCGGTGGGGTTGGACAGCAGCTTGGCCGCCTTCTCCGGGGCGCACCACATGACGCTGTCCACCTCCTTGCCGTCCGGGACCAGCCTGGTCCCGTTGGCCTTGACCGCCCAGTAGAAAACCACCTTGAGGCCGGAAGCGACGCGGTAGTGGATGGCGGGCAGCGGCCGGCCCAGGGGCGCGTCCAGCCCGATCTCCTCCCGCACCTCACGGAGGGCGCATTCAGGGATGGTCTCGCCGTCGTCGATCTTCCCTTTGGGCCATGACCAGTCGTCATAGCGGGGCCGGTGGATCAGCAGGACTTCAAGCCTGTCATTGGTGACCCGCCACGGGAGGGCGCCGGCAGCGGTTACTGCAACTGGTTCCCCCGGATGGTCTGTCTGGTCAGCTACGAGTGCATCGCTCGACAAAACGGCTGCCCTTACCGCCGGCTCAGGCTGCGCTGGCGGGGCCGAGAGGCGAGCAGCCAGGACTGCACGTCCTCAAGCGGCTTTCCGTCCTCAGCCAGGTGGTGCCGGGTCCAGTCGCCCTCGTTGTCCAGGTGCCAGCTGGCGGTTTCGGGTGCCATGTACCGCTTGAGCAGGTCCAGGACGTAGTTGATGTCGTCGGCGCTTGCCAGCTGGACCAGGGCCTCCACGCGGCGGTCCAGGTTGCGGTGCATCATGTCTGCGGAGCCGATGTACACCACGGGGTCGCCGCCATTGGCAAACGCGAACACCCGGGAGTGCTCAAGGAACCTGCCCAGGATGGACCGGACGGTGATGTTCTCGCTCAGGCCCGGAACCCCCGGCCGGAGCGAGCAGATGCCGCGGACCACCACGTCCACCTTCACACCGGCCTGGGAAGCCCGGTACAGGGAATCGATGATGGCCTCGTCCACCATTGAGTTCACCTTGATCTGGACCCGGCCGGGTACCCCGGCGCGGGCATTGCGGATCTCGGTTTCGATCCGGTCGATGAGCCCTGACCGCACCGAGCGCGGCGCAACGAGCAGGCGCTTGAAGGTGGACTTCGGGGCGTAGCCGGAGAGCTGGTTGAACAGCTTGGACAGGTCCTCGCCCACCTGCTCGTTGGCGGTCAGAAGGCCCAGGTCCTCGTAGTACCGTGCGGTCCGCGGGTGGTAGTTGCCGGTGCCGATGTGGCAGTACCGGCGCAGCCCGTCCACTTCCTGCCGTACCACCAGGGACAGCTTGCAGTGCGTCTTCAGGCCCACGATGCCGTAGACCACGTGAACGCCGGCCTGCTCGAGCTTGCGGGCCCATGAGATGTTGGCCTGCTCGTCGAAGCGGGCCTTGATTTCCACCAGTGCCAGGACCTGCTTGCCGGCCTCGGCAGCGTCGATCAGGGCGTCCACGATGGGGGAGTCGCCCGAGGTGCGGTAGAGGGTTTGCTTGATGGCCTGGACCTTGGGGTCCGCAGCCGCCTGCTCCAGGAACGCCTGGACGGAGGTGGAGAACGAGTCGTACGGGTGGTGCAGCAGGATGTCCCGGCGGCGCATGGCCGCGAACACGTTCGCCGCTTTTGAGGTCTCGGACTCGTTCAGGTACCGGGACGTGTGCGGAACGTGCTTGGGGTAGTGGAGATCGGCGCGGTCAATGCCTGCAATGACGGACAGGCCACGGAGGTCCAGCGGAGCCGGCACCGAGTACACCTCGGATTCCTCCACCCCCAGTTCGCGGATCAGCAGAGCGCGGATGTTGGGGTTGATGTCGTTGGTGACTTCCAGCCGCACGGGAGGGCCGAAGCGGCGGCGCAGCAGTTCCTTCTCCAGCGCCTGCAGGAGGTTTTCGGCGTCGTCCTCCTCCACCTCCACGTCCTCGTTGCGGGTGACCCGGAAGGTGTGGTGTTCCAGGACCTCCATGCCGGGGAAGAGCTTGTCCAGGTGGACGGCGATGACTTCTTCCAGGGCGATGAACCGGGCCACCCGGCCGGCGACTGCGCCGGCACGGGGACCGTCGATGGAGATCAGGCGCGGCAGCTGGTCCGGCACCTTCACGCGGGCGAACAGCTCCTTGTCGCTGACCGGGTTCCGCACCACCACGGCCAGGTTCAGGGAAAGCCCGGAAATGTACGGGAACGGGTGGGCCGGATCAACCGCCAGGGGGGTGAGGATGGGGAAGACCTTCTCGGCGAACATCACGCTCAGCTGCTGCTTGGCGGCGTCGTCCAGTTCGTCCCAGTGCATCAGGTGGATGTGCTCATAGGCCAGGGCCGGGCGGATCTGGTCCGCGTACACCTGCGCGTGCCGCTGCTGCAGCCGGTGCGCTTCCTCGCTGATCCGTTCCAGGACCTCTACCGGGCTCAGCCCGGCAGGGGACGGGACGGCCAGGCCGGTGGCGATGCGGCGCTTCAGGCCGGCCACCCGGACCATGAAGAACTCATCCAGGTTCGACGCGAAAATCGAGAGGAAGCTGACGCGTTCCAGCAGGTGCAGCGAGGGATCCTCGGCAAGTTCCAGGACCCTGGAGTTGAAGGCCAGCCAGCTCAGTTCACGGTCCAGGAAGCGGTCCGGGCGGATGTCGCCTTCGGGCTGCAGGTTCGGCGCAAATTCCGGAATGTCGATGCGGTCCTGGGTGGCGCGGGAAGCCGGTACTTCGGAGGAACCGAAGCGGGCGCGTACAGGAACCGCAACATCCTGGGACGTGGCTGTTCCGGAAGGTTCCGGGTTCATGGCATCTCCTTTACCTGGCGCTTGGTGCTGGTGCTTCCGGCCCGCGCGGTCTTGTTTCAACCTTACAAGCATTCATTGCCGCGAAACCCTAGATTTCCGGGTACTCCGGCGGACATGTCAGTCGACTGGACTAACCGGCCGCCACCGGCCCGTACATCACGTCCATGTCCCAGCGGGTGAACCCCAGCCGGCGGTACAGGGAAACGGCGGGGGCGTTCTCCGCATCGGTGTACAGCATCACGCGTGCAGGCCCTGTTCCTGCAGGTGCCGGATCCCCGCGACGGTGAGTGCCTTGCCGAGCCCCATGCCCTGCGCTTCCGGCGCCACGCCCACCACATAGACCTCGCCGATGGCAGGGTGTGGTCCGTGCTGCGGGTGCACCTTGGTCCAGTGGAAGCCCAGCAACCGCCCGCCGGCATCCTCGGCCAGCAGGAAACCTGCGGGGTCGAACCAGTCCTCGGCCATGCGCGCCTCAAGGTCCGCCCGTGTGAGGTTGCCCTGCTCGGGATGGTCAGCGAAGGCCGCCCTGTTGACCGCCAGCCACGCCTCCTCATCCTGCCCCGGAACGAAAGCGCGGAGCGTAACCCCGTCCGGGAGGCCGGCGTCGGGCAGGTCGGCGCCCGCCGTCGTCATCCGCATCTTCCACAGTTCCCGCACCGGGGCGTACCCGTACCGGGCCGCAAGATCCGCGGCGGCCTCGTGGTTGCCGTGGGACCAGGCCTTCAACCCGTCCAGCCCGCGGGTTTCCACCAGGGCACCCACCAGGCGGTCGGCCACGCCCTGGTTGCGGTAGGAGGGGTGGACGGCGATCTCCAGGATGCCGCTGCCGTCCGGTTCCTCGACCACGACGGCGAACCCCGCCAGGTCCTGCCCCGTGGCGGGATCCGAATCCTCGTCAGGGGCGTACAGCGCCAGGGTAAGCAGCGAGTGCGCGGCGGAATCGCCGGCGCGCAGGGTCACCAGGGTCTGCTCCGAGATGGAGGGATTGCCGTCGGACTCTTCGGCCGCGGCAAGCAGGTCGCGGCAGTCTTTCAGGAGCTGCTGGTCAACGCCGCCTCGGACAACATGGACGGGCCACTTCTCAGGGTGCGCAGGAGTCATGAAGCAAGGCTATACGGGTTGGCGCCCGGCCACTCAGGCCTCGGTGAGCTCGTCTTCCTGCTGCCGCACCAGTGTGAGGCGGTACCCCACATTGCGGACGGTGCTGATCAGGTTCTCGTGGTCGGCGCCCAGCTTGGCGCGCAGCCGCCGGACATGGACGTCCACGGTGCGGGTGCCGCCGTAGTAGTCATAGCCCCACACCTCGGTGAGGAGCTGCTGGCGGGTAAATACTGCCGGGGTGCTGGGCGAGGTATTTCAGGAGCTCGAACTCCTTGAAGGTCAGGTTCAGCGGTGCGCCGTTCACGCGGGCCGTGTAGCTGGCTTCGTCGATGACCACGCCGGCGGCGCGGATTTCGCTGGGCGCGTCTTCCTGCTCAGGAACGGCCCGGGCCACCGACAGCCTGATGCGCGCTTCCACTTCGGCCGGCCCTGCCGAGTCCAGGACGATATCGTCCACAGCCCAGGCTGAGGAAACGGCGGCCATGCCGCCTTCGGTGAGGATCAGCACCAGCGGGGCACTGAGTCCGGTGGCTTTAAGGAGCTGGGTGAGCGAGCGGGCGCCCACCAGGTCCTTCCGCGCGTCCAGCAGGACAATGTCGCAGGGGTCTGTTTCGAGCAGGGCCGTGGGCTCGGCGGGGAGGATGTGGACGCGGTGGTTCAGCAATTCAAGGGCAGGCAGGATGTCGACTGAAGAGCCGGTGCTGTTCGTCAGTAACAGGATGTGCGACATTGTTCCTCCAAGGGCCGTCCGCGCATCATTGGGCGACTGAACCGGATTTCCACCGGCCGGTACTGGCTCCCGCAAGGGTTTCCGGCCGGCGCCACAGGGGGCCGGCCAGCCACCCCGGCTGGGAGCTTAGCTGAACCTTGAGTATACCCGGCACCCCCTGCGGAGCCAGAGATCCACGCGCTGCAACAGGACGTTTTGCGACATAACCCGTTCACATAAGGCAGGATTGAGCCAGGGCGGCACGCCCTGCCAGGAAGGGGCTTTGTCCCCGGTCGACGCCAGGATGGGATTGCAGCGCAGTGAGTGCAGACGCTAAGCAGAGGCAGGGTCCCGCATGACGGCGGATCTGCAGGCACCCGTTCGTTCCCTCGGCTCCTGGACCATCGGCCTGGTGGGAATCGCGGGCCTCGCGGCGATCATCGCCGGCGTCTACACCACCCGGGAAGCCCTGGTGGTGGTGGCCGTCCTGATCGCCGCCGCGGTGGGCATCGGCTGGCCCCACTTCCTGCGGATACCGGCAAAGAAAACTCTCGCCGCGGTCATCGCCCTGCCGGGCGCGGCTGCCGCGATCGCCGCCGCCACGGTACCCGGGCCCGGTTTCCTCGACTGGACCCCGGCGTTTATCGCCCTGGGAATGATGGCGGTCTTCGTGGTGCAGCTCATCAGGGGAACCGGGCAGGCGCAGCGGCTTGAATCAACGCTCGGCTGCTGTGTGGGTGTCCTGCTGTCCTGCCTCGGCTCGGGATGGGTTGCCGGGGCCAGGTTCAACGGCGTGCGCGAGATGCTCCTGGTGGCGGCCATCAGTGCCGCAGTGGCGTTGCTCACAGGACTCATCCGCTGGCCCGACAGTGTGGTCGCGCCGCTCGGCATGGTGCTGGCCGGGCTCGCCGGGCCGCTCGCCGGACTGGTCTTCTCCGACATAGCGGTCCTTCCTGCCGCCATTTTCGGCGTCGTGGTGGGTGCCGTGCTGGCCAGTTTCCGCCGGATGGCCACCCTTCGCGGCGCGCCCCTGAACGTTCCCGCGGCCCTCAGCATGGGGCTGGCGCCCGTCTCCGCGGTGGGTTCACTCGCCTACTTCATAGACAAACTACTCATCTACTAACGCGTTAGGATGGCATCATGTCCGTACTTGCTTTTGAAATCTTCTTCCTTGTCCTGCTCGGCATCGCCAGCATTTCCATGGCCTGGTTCGCCGGTTTTGTGGTCTACCGCCTCTTCAAGGGCCAGAAGTAGACCACACTTTTCGGAGCTAGCTGTATCTCGAGGTAATTGCCGTGCCCATTGAGATTCCTACAGATCTGACCCCTGAACTCGTTCCACTTTCCTGGCTCATTGGTGAGTGGGAAGGCCGCGGCCGGCTTGGCAGCGGGGACGAGGACTCGGAGCATTTCCTGCAGCACGTTTCCTTCACCCACAACGGCCTGCCGTACCTCCAGTACCGCGCGGAGAGCTGGCTGACCGACGACGACGGCACGCGCCTGCGGCCGCTCACGGTCGAGACCGGCTTCTGGGCGCTGGAGCGCAAGCAGCTGGATGCCGATGGCGGTCCGGGCCTGATCCCGGCGGACATCGTGCCCGCCCTGAAGAGCGCCGATGAGGTGGAGGCCCTGCGCAACAGTGAGGGCGGCTTCGACATCTCGGTGTCCATCTCCCATCCCGGCGGCATTTCGGAGCTGTACTACGGGCAGATCAAGGGCCCCCAGATCCAGCTGACCACCGACATGGTGATGCGGGGCAGCCATTCCAAGGACTACAGCGCCGCCACCCGCATCTTCGGCCTGGTGGACGGCAACCTGCTGTGGCGCTGGGACGTGGCAACCGGGGGAGAAGGCGGCAAGGGCCTGGAAGCCCACGCCTCGGCTTTCCTGAAACGGGTTTCATAACCAAAGGAGCGGTGCCGTGGGAACAGTTGAAAGCCCGAAGGACTACAGCGACCTGAAGGCCGTCTTCTTCAACGGCACGCTCAAGAAATCCCCGCAAACGTCCAACACTGACGGTCTGATCACCATCAGCCGGCGGATCATGGAAAAGCAGGGTGTCACCACCCGGGTGATCCGCACGGTGGACCACGATATTGCCAGCGGCGTCTACCCGGACATGAGGCAGTACGGCTGGCAGGCCGACGAGTGGCCTGAGCTCTACCCCGCGGTCCAGGCGGCGGACATCGTGATCGTGGCCGGCCCCATCTGGCTTGGGGACAACTCCTCGCAGACCAAGAAGCTGATTGAGCGCCTCTACGCCCATTCCGGCGAACTCAACAGCAAGGGCCAGTGGGCGTTCTACCCGAAGGTGGGCGGCTGCCTGATCACCGGCAACGAGGACGGCATCAAGCACTGCTCCATGAACATCCTCTACAGCATGCAGCACATCGGCTTCAGCATCCCGCCGCAGGCCGACGCCGGCTGGATCGGGCCCGTGGGGCCGGGCCCCAGCTACCTGGATGAGGGTTCGGGCGGCCCCGAAAGCGACTTCACCAACCGGAACACGACGTTCATGACCTGGAACCTCCTGCACCTGGCCCGGATCCTCAAGGACGCCGGCGGCCTGCCCGCCTACGGCAACCTGCCGCAGGAATGGTCCGCCGGAACCCGGTTCGATTTTGAAAACCCGGAATACCGTTGACTGCTGCCCGGTGGTTGAGCCTGTCGAAACTGGAATATCGATAGAACCCTTGCCGGTGGTTGAGCCTGTCGAAACCGGAATACCTGCTGACATAAGGACGTTGCCCCAAGTATGACTATTCCCAGCCCTCTGTTGTCGCGCCCTGCCGCCGTCGAGGCGGCCGGCGCGGACGCCGGCGTCGCGGCCCACTACG